>JAIXRN010000075.1 GCA_027485165.1 Rubrivivax sp. | reverse complement strand
GCCACCGCCGTGCGGGCAGGCGCCGCCGTAGGTGTCGACGATGATCTTGCGGCCGGTCAGGCCGCAGTCACCCTGCGGGCCGCCGATGACGAAGCGGCCCGTCGGGTTCACCAGGTACTTGGTGTCCTTCAGCCATTCCTTGGGCAGCACGGGCTTGATGATCTCTTCGATCACGGCCTCGTAGAAGCTGGGCTTCAGCTTCGTCATGCTCTCGCTCTGGTCGGGGCTGTGCTGGGTGCTCAGCACGACGGTGTCGATGCTGTGGGGCTTGCCGTCCACATAGCGCATCGTCACCTGGCTCTTGGCGTCGGGACGCAGGAAGGGCAGGCGGCCGTCCTTGCGCAGCTGGGCTTGCCGTTCCACCAGGCGGTGCGCGTAGTAGATCGGCGCGGGCATCAGCTCGGGCGTTTCGTTGCACGCATAGCCGAACATCAGACCCTGGTCGCCGGCGCCGATGTTCAGGTGGTCGTCGCTGGCGTGGTCCACGCCCTGGGCGATGTCGTTGCTCTGCTTGTCGTAGCAGACCATCACCGCGCAGCCCTTGTAGTCGATGCCGTAGTCGGTGTTGTCGTAGCCGATGCGCTTGATGGTGTCGCGCGCCACCTGGATGTAGTCCACATGCGCGTTGGTCGTGATCTCGCCGGCCAGCACCACCAAGCCCGTGTTGCACAGGGTCTCGGCGGCCACGCGGCTGCGCGGGTCCTGCTTGAAGATCGCGTCCAGGATCGCGTCGGACACCTGGTCGGCCACCTTGTCGGGGTGGCCTTCGGAGACGGATTCGGAAGTGAAGAGGAAGTCGTTCGCCACGATGGAAATAGCTCCGGTTGGGGTTGCACTGGCTGCGTCGCCGGTGCGGGGGAGCCGCGGCGAACGCTTTAGCGGGTTTGTTGAGCCGGCACCACGCTGCGGCCCCTGGGGGTGGCAGTCTGGCGTCTGGCCCGGCAGGGCTGGGTATGCTCCCGGCCCTACAGTCGCCCCGCAAGTTGTCCTTTAACTCGGCGACGCTCGAAGTATACAAATGATGCCCTGGTGGCTTGCGCGTCTGCTGCACACCCTGTCCAGATGGCCGCTGCGGCTTTTGCACGCGATCGGCGCCTTTGTCGGCTGGCTGGCCTATCTGGGTTCGCCCAGCTATCGCCGCCGGCTGGATGCCAACGCGGCGCTGGCCGGCGTGCGCCAGGCCGACCGCCGCGCCGCTGTGGCCGAAGCCGGCAAGCTGACGCTGGAATTGCCGCGCCTGTGGCTGCGTCCGCCCAATGAAGCGATTGCCGACCCCGTGCACTGGCAGGGCGCCGAGCATGTGGAAGCGGCGCTGGGCCTGGGCCGCGGCATCGTGCTGCTGACGCCGCACATGGGCAGCTTCGAGATCGCAGCGCAGGCCTATGCGCAGCGCTTCGGCGCGCGCCAGCCCATCACCGTGCTCTACCGGCCAGCCCGTCAGGCCTGGCTGCGCGAACTGGAAGAAACCGCCCGTGCCCGCCCCGCGCTGGCCACCGCCCCGGCCACGCTGGCCGGGGTGCGGCAGATGATGCGGGCCCTGAAGCGCGGCGAAACCCTGGGCCTGTTGCCCGACCAGGTGCCGCCCGAAGGCATGGGCGTGTGGGTGCCCTTCTTCGGCCAGCCGGCCTACACCATGACGCTGGGCGCGCGGCTGGCGCTGCAGACCGGGGCCACCCCGTTGCTGATCTGGGGTGAAAGGCTGCCCCGCGGCGCTGGCTATGTGGTGCACGTCACACCGCTGGCCGAACCGATGCCGCAGGCCGGCGCTGCTGGCGACCTGAGCGCCGCCGCCGCGGCGATGAACCGCAACATGGAACGCATGATCCTGGCCAAGCCTTCGCAGTACCTGTGGGGCTACCACCGCTACAAGCAGCCGCGCCAGCCCGAGGCCGGTGCATGAAGGCGCTGATGATGAACGGGCTGGCGCGGCTGCTGCTGGCGGGCGTGTGGCTGCTGCACGCCTTACCCCTGGGCCTGCTGGCGGCGCTGGGCCGTGGCCTGGGGCGGCTGCTGTACCGGCTGGCGGGCGCGCGGCGGCGCGTGGCCCTGCGCAACCTGGCCCTGTGCTTTCCCGAGAAGACCGCAGCCGAGCGCGAAGCGCTGGCGCGCGAGCACTTTCAGTGGCTGGCGCGCAGCCTGCTGGAACGTTCGCTGCTGTGGCATGCGTCGCCGGCGCGGCTGCGGCGGCTCATCCGCGTGGAAGGCGACGCCCAGCTGGCCGAACGTGTGTGGCAGCAGCAGCAAAGGCCCACGCTCTGGCTGGTGCCGCACTTCCTGGCCGTGGACGTGGCGGGGGCAGCGGTGCAGCTCTTCCAGCCGCGCCCGGGCGTGGACATCTACGCCCCGCAGAGCAACGCCGTGCTGGACGCCGCGTTGCTGCGCGGCCGTTCACGCCTGGGGCATGACGAGTTCTACCGGCGCCAGGACGGCGCCCGCGCTGTGGTGCGGGCCATCAAGCGCGGGTTGGCCTTCTTCAACCCGGCCGACATGGACTTCGGCCCGCGCGACGCGGCCTTCGTGCCTTTCTTCGGCCACCCGGCAGCCACCCTGCTGGCTCCTTCGCGCATGGCGCGCGGCCTGAACATGGTGGTGCAGCCGCTCACGGCCCAGATGCTGCCCGGCGGGCAGGGTTACGTGGTGCGCTTCCACGAACCCTGGACCGACTGGCCCAGCGACGACGCCGAAGCCGACGCCGCGGCCATGAACCGCTTCATCGAAGCGCAGATCCGCCTGTGCCCGGCGCAGTACCTGTGGGTACACAAGCGCTTCAAGACGCGCCCGCCAGGCCAGCCAGCGCTTTACGACTGAAGACCGACATCGGTGCGGGCCCCGGATCAGGGGGGTGTGCAGGCGCTGGGCCGCAGCGGCTTGCGGTAGAACAGGGCCTGTCGTTGCCGCCTGTCTGGAGACCCGCATGAAAGCCCACATCCGCCCGCTGCTGCGCCTTGCCGCGCTGCCCCTATCCCTGCTGGCCCTGGCCGCGGCGGCGCAGGCCGGCAATCCGGCCCCGGGCTGGAACGAAGCCGTCAACGGCGACCTGTCGGGCAACAACCTGCTGCCCACCTTCGTCACCCTGGCCTCGGGCCAGACCACGGTGTCGGGCCTGACGGGCCGCGCCGTGCCCGGTGGACCGGTGGACCGTGACTACTTCACCATCACCGTGCCAGCGGGCTTTGTGCTGTCGTCGCTGACGGTGCTGCCAGGCACGGAGGTCCTGGTCGAGGTCGGCTTCATCGGCATGATGAGCGGCAGCAGCTTCACGGTGCCGCCAGACGCCCAGAGCGCTGCCGGCATGCTGGGCTTCCGCCTTTACAGCGAAAACGACATCGGCAACGACATCCTGGAACCCATGGGCCTGTTCCCTGAATTGGGTGCCAGCGGCTTCAGCACCCCTTTGCCGGCTGGCAGCTACAGCTTCTGGGTGCAGGAGACAGGCGTCGGCGTGGCCCGGTACGGTTTCGGTTTTGGCGTCACGCCCGTGCCCGAGCCCGCCACCGCGCTGACCCTGTTGGCTGGTCTGGGCTTGTTGGCAGGAGCGCTGCGCCGCCGCTGAAACGCGGGCTATCCCGCGCGCGGCGCGGATAATCCGCTGCCATGCGACTGCGCTTCACCAAGATGCAAGGCGCGGGCAACGACTTCGTCGTGCTCGACGGCACCGCCGCGCCCATCCGCCTGACCCCGGCCCAGTTGCAGCGCCTGGGCGACCGCCGATTTGGCGTGGGCGCCGACCAGATCCTGGCCGTGGAACGCAGCAGCACGCCGGGCGTGGACTTCCGCTACCGCATCTTCAACGGCGCCACCGGCGCCGAGGTGGAACATTGCGGCAACGGCGCACGCTGCTTCGTGCGCTACGTGCACGACCGCGGCCTGAGCGACAAGACCACCCTGCGCGTGGAAACGCTGAACAACCTGCTCAGCTTGCAGCTGCAGCCTGACGGCCGCGTCACGGTGGACATGAACCGTCCGGTCTTCGACCTGGCGCGTGTGCCTTTCGACGCCACAGGCCTGCAACCGCAAGCGTTGGGCGGCTTCGAGCAGTGGCGCATCGAGGGCGATAGCCACGGCGCAAGCCTGCGCGACCACCCTCTGGCCATCCTGTCGATGGGCAACCCGCATGCCGTGCTGCGCGTGGACAACGTCGATACGGCGCCCGTGGCCAGTCTGGGCCCGCTGATCGAAACCCACCAGCGCTTTCCGCGGCACGTGAACGTGGGCTTTCTGCAGCTGCTGTCGCGCGACGCCGTGCGCTTGCGCGTGCACGAACGTGATGCTGGCGAAACCCTGGCCTGCGGCACCGGCGCCTGCGCCGCAGTGGTGGCCGGCATCCGCCTGGGCTGGCTGGCGCGGCGCGTGGAAGTGCAAGCCAGAGGCGGGCAGCTGCTGATCGAATGGCTGAATGACGACGCACCGGTACTGATGACGGGCCCGGCCGAAACCGTGTTTGAAGGAGAGATCGAGCTGTGACCAGCATTTCAGGCCCCCTGCAGGGCATCACCGAGAGCGACATCGCGCACTACCTGGCCAACAACCCGGCGTTCTTCGAACGCCACGCCGAACTGCTGGCCAGCGTGCAGCTGACCAGCCCGCACGGGCAGCGCGCCGTTTCGCTGCAGGAACGGCAGATGGAAATGCTGCGCGAGCGCATCAAGGGCCTGGAAAGCCGGATCATGGACATGATCCGCCACAGCCAGGAAAACGTGGCCATCGCCGACCGCCTGCACCGCTGGACGCGCAGCATCCTGCTGACCGTCGACCCGGCCGACCTGCCGCAAGTGATGGTGGACGCGATGAAGCACCAGTTCCTCATCCCACAGGCCGCCGTGCGGCTGTGGGGCGCGGCGTCGGCCTTCGCCGACCGCCCCTTTGCCCAGGCCGTCAGCAACGACCTGCAAGCCTTCAGCGGCAGCCTGGCGCTGCCGTACTGCGGCGTGAACAGCGGCTTCGAAGCCAGCGAATGGCTGGACGACGGTGCCACGGTGGCGTCGATGGCCATGATCCCGCTGCGCCAGACGCGTGAACAAGGCGCGCCAGAAGGCGATGGCTGCTTCGGCCTGCTGGTGCTGGGCTCGCCCGACCCCACGCGCTATTCGGCCGACATGGGCACCGACTTCCTGCAGCGCATCGGCGAAGTGGCCAGCGCGGCGCTGTCGCGCCTGCTGCCGGCGCCCAACGCAGTGGCGTGAAGCGGGCGTGAAAGCGGCAGCCAGCGCCGACCCCGCCAGCGCACCCGTGCTGGCGCCAGAGCTGCAGGCTTTCATCATCCACCTGCAGGTGGAAAAGCGCCTGGCTGCGCGCACCCTGGCGATGTACACCGAAGCCCTGCTGCGCCTGCAGGCCAGTGCGCAGCAAGACGGCGTGGCCCTGCCCGCGGCCACCCCGTTGCAGCTGCGCGCCTGGGTGGGCCAGCTGCGCCGGCGTGGCCTGGCGCCGCGCAGCATCGCCATCGCCTTGGCGGCCTGGCGCGGCCTGTTCCGCTGGTGGGGCCGGCAGGGGCTGTTGCTGGCCAATCCGGTCGACGGCATCCGCCCGCCCAAAGCGCCCAAGCCCCTGCCCAAGGCCCTGGCGGTCGAACAGGCCATGGCCCTGGCCGACCACCCCGGCGCCACCGCCGACCCCGCCGTGGCCGGCCGCGCCAATACCCCGGCGCTGGCCGCGCGCGACGCCGCCATCGTCGAATTGCTCTATGGCAGCGGCCTGCGCATCGCCGAACTGTTGGGGCTGGATGTGGCCGCCCATGCTGGCGCTGCCGGCTGGGTGGACCTGCCCGACGCCACCGCCCATGTACTGGGCAAGGGCAGCAAGCGCCGCAGCGTACCGGTGGGCACGCAGGCGCTGGCGGCCCTGCGGGCCTGGCTGGCGCTGCGCCCGCAGCTGGCCGCGGCTGGCGAGATGGCCTTGTTCGTCAGCCAGCGCGGCACGCGCCTGGTGCCCAACCAGCTGCGCGCGCGCCTGCAGGCCCAGGCCCAGCGCGCCGGCCTGCCCACGCACGTGCACCCGCACATGCTGCGCCACAGCTTTGCCAGCCACCTGCTGCAAAGCAGCGGCGACCTGCGCGCCGTGCAGGAACTGCTGGGCCACGCCAGCATCAGCACCACCCAGGTCTACACGAAGCTGGACTTCCAGCACCTCGCGAAGGTCTACGACGCGGCGCACCCGCGGGCGAAAAAAAGCCCCCCAGCTCGCTAGCGCTCGCTACCCCCCGAGGGGGAGGCCCCGCCGGCGGCCCGGCAAAGCCGGTTCCGCGGCGGGTGGCTGGGTTGGGTGCCTTGCATTCAGCGAGGCTTGCCGGTGATCACCTGCAGCTGCACGTCGGTGCCGCCATCGGCCTGGCCGATGGAGATCTGCACGCCGCTGCGCGTGGCTTCGTCGTTCAGCAGCAGCAGGGCGCCTTCACCCGTGCTGGTGTCCATGAACTGCTTGCCCTGGGCGCGGGCGCGCAGCAGGTCGCGGTAGAAGGCAGCCACCTTGGCAGGCGGGTCGCTGCTGTGCATCGACACCGACACCATGGTGCCTTCAGGCATGGTCACGCGGGAAGCGCTGCCCGCATTCATCTTCGCGCCGGGGTAGACCGGCAGGCCCAGTTCGGCTTCGGTAATGCTGGCGTTGCCGGCCTCGATCTGCGTCGTCTGGCCCTTGGCCAGCGCAGGCGGGCGCGACGGCCTGCGGAGTGCGAATGAAACGGCGGGGGGCGGTACAACGGGTCGTGGCAGGCCTGTGGAGCAAGCAAAGCCGACAGTTTGAGGGCCTGGCGTGGACCCTGCCATCCCCTGGCTGTGGCCTTGGGCCGCGCGACGACAAAATGTGGGGATGAAAACCATCCGCCTGCGTGAAGGCAAGGACCGCAGCCTGCTGCGCCGCCACCCCTGGGTATTCCACACCAGCATCGCCAAGGGCGCGGCCGACAGCGGCGAGACCGTGCGCGTGGAAGCCAGCGACGGCCGCTTCCTGGCCTGGGGTGCCTACAGCCCCAGCAGCATGATCCGCGTGCGCGCCTGGAGCTTCAACGAAGCCGAACACATCGACGCCGCCTTTTTCCAGCGCCGCATGGCCCGCGCGTTGGCGCTGCGCGCGCGGCTGCCGGTGGCCAGCAACGGCGTGCGCCTGGTGCACGGCGAAGCCGACGGCGTGCCCGGCCTGGTGGTGGACCGCTATGCCGACCTGCTGAGCGTGCAGTTCAACGCCGCCGGCACCGAACGCTGGAAGCAGGCCATCGCTGACGCCTTGATCGCCACGAGCGGCTGCACGCGCATCTATGAACGGTCCGACAGCGGCGTGCGCGGCCTGGAAGGCCTGCCCGCGGTGGCCGGCTGGCTGCGCGGCGAAGGCAGCGCCGAAGTGACCATCACCGAACACGACTGGCAGCTAGGCCTGGACGTGGCCGCCGGCCACAAGACCGGCTTCTACCTGGACCAGCGCGACAACCGCGCGCTGCTGGGCCGCTGGGTGCGCCACTTCGGCCTGCAGCGCGTGCTGAACTGCTACTGCTACACCGGCGGCTTCAGCGTCGCGGCGCTGGCCGGCGGGGCGGCGCATGTCACGAGCGTGGATTCATCGGCCCCGGCCCTGGCGCGGGTGCAGGCCCACGTGGCACTGAACGGCTTCGACGCCGCGCGCAGCACGGTGGTGGACGCCGACGTGAACCAGTTCCTGCGCGACGCGCTCAAGCGCGGCGATGTGTACGACGCCATCGTGCTGGACCCACCCAAGTTCGCCCCCACCGCGGCCCATGCCGAACGCGCAGCGCGCGCCTACAAGGACATCAACCGCCTGGCCTTGCGCCTGCTGCAGCCCGGCGGTCTGCTGCTGAGCTTCAGCTGCAGCGGCGGCATCGGCCCCGACCTGTTCCACAAGATCGTGGCCGGTGCCGGCCTGGACGCAGGCGTGGACGCTGCCATCCTGCAGCGCCTGGAAGGGGCTTGCGACCACCCCACGACGATCGAATTCCCCGAGGGCGAATACCTCAAGGGCCTGGCGCTGCTGAAGGCGGCAGCGTGATCCGTGGGTCGAACTTCGCCCGCTTCACGCTGAAGTAGGTCTTCACGTTGCGCACGTTGGCGTCTTGCGTCAGCAGGCGTTGCGCCAGGGCCTGGTAGGCCGGCATGTCCGGCACCCAGCACACCAGCACGAAATCAGGCCCCGGCGACACGCGCCAGCACTGCTGCACAGGGGCTTGCGCCACGGCGCGGGCTTCGAAGGCGTCCAGATGTTCAACGCCTTGCCGGTCGAGCGTGACTTCCAGCAGCGCCGTCAGCCCCGCGGGCAGGGCTTCGGGGTTCAGAAGTGCGACCTGGCGTTCGATGACACCGGTATCCACCAGCCGCCGCACCCTGCGCAGCGCCGTGGCCGGCGAGGTACCCGCCCGTTCAGCCAGGGCCAGGTTGGACAGCGACGCGTCAGTCTGCAGCAGGTTCAGCAGCAGCAGATCGGTTGGGTCTAGATTCATGAATCAATGCGTCAGATTGGTGGATGCTTTGCAATATTCCATCATTCAAGGTGTTTGATGCAAGAAATATAAAATGTCTATCCAGATTTCGATGACTAATTTCTAACGCGCCGGCCTAGCATCCCGCCACCCCAACCCGAGAACATCCCATGTGTGGCATCGTCGGCGCCGTCAGCGCACGCAACATCGTTCCCATCCTGCTGGAAGGCCTGAAGCGGCTGGAATACCGCGGCTACGACAGCTGCGGCGTGGCCGTGCACCAGGGCGGTCAGCTGCAGCGGGCCCGCAGCACGGCGCGTGTGTCTGAACTGGCCGCCAGCGTGGCGGCCGACGGCATCGCCGCCGGCACGGGCATCGCGCACACCCGCTGGGCCACGCACGGCGCGCCAGCGGTGCACAACGCGCACCCGCACTTCAGCAGCGGGCCGAAGTCGTCGGCCAGCACCGACGGCCGCGTGGCCCTGGTGCACAACGGCATCATCGAAAACCACGACGAACTGCGCGCCGAATTGCAGGGCCGCGGCTACGAATTCAGCAGCCAGACCGACACCGAGGTCATCGCCCATCTGGTGCACTTCCTGTACGACGGCGACCTGCTGGACGCCGTGCAGCGCGCGCTGCCGCGGCTACGCGGAGCCTACGCGATTGCGGTGTTCTGCCGCGACGAACCGCAGCGCGTGGTGGGTGCACGGCAGGGGTCGCCGCTGATCCTGGGCATGGGCAACGTGGCGGAGGGCGAGAACTTCCTGGCCAGCGACGCCATGGCCCTGGCCGGCGTCACAGACCAGAACGTCTATCTGGAAGAAAGCGACTTCGTCGACCTGCAGCTGGGCAAGGTCTGGATCAGCACCGCCGACACCAGCCGCCCCGGCCGCTACACGCCTGTGCAGCGCCCGGTGCGCACCGTGCAGGCGCACAGCGGCGCGGCCGAACTGGGCCCCTACCGGCACTACATGCAGAAGGAGATTTTCGAACAGCCACGCGCCCTGGCCGACACCCTGGAAGGCGTGGCCGGCATCAGCCCCGAACTGTTTGGCGACGGCGCCTGGCGCGTTTTCAAGGAAGTGGACCGCGTGCTGATCCTGGCCTGCGGCACCAGCTTCTACAGCGGCAGCACAGCGCGCTACTGGCTGGAGGGCATCGCGGGCATTCCCACCACGGTGGAGATCGCCAGCGAATACCGCTACCGCGACAGCGTGCCCGACCCGCGCACCCTGGTGGTGTCGATCAGCCAGAGCGGCGAAACCGCCGACACCCTGGCCGCACTCAAACATGCCCGCGCGTTGGGCATGGAACACACGCTGACCATCTGCAACGTCAGCACCAGTGCCATGGTGCGCGAATGCAAGCTGGCCTACATCACGCGCGCGGGCGTGGAAATCGGCGTGGCCAGCACGAAGGCTTTCACGACCCAACTGGCAGGCCTGTACCTGCTGACCCTGGCCCTGGCCCAGGCGCGCGGGTGCCTGAGCGACGCGCAGGAAGCTGCCGAACTGAAGGCCCTGCGCCACCTGCCGCTGGCCCTGCAGGCCGTGCTGGCGCTGGAACCGCAGGTCATCGCCTGGAGCGAAGACTTCGCGCGCAAGGAAAACGCGCTCTTCCTGGGCCGCGGTCTGCACTACCCCATTGCGCTGGAAGGCGCGCTGAAGCTGAAGGAAATCAGCTACATCCATGCCGAGGCCTACCCCGCCGGCGAACTGAAGCACGGCCCGCTGGCCCTGGTGACGGCCGACATGCCGGTGGTGACCGTGGCGCCGAACGACGCGCTGCTGGAAAAGCTGAAAAGCAACCTGCAGGAAGTGCGCGCCCGCGGCGGCGAGCTGTATGTCTTTGCCGACGCCGACACCCACATCGACAGCGGCCCGGGCGTGCACGTCATCCGCATGCCCGAACACTATGGCGCGCTGTCGCCCATCCTGCACGTGGTGCCGCTGCAGCTGCTGGCCTATCACACGGCATGCGCGCGCGGCACGGACGTCGATAAGCCTCGGAACCTGGCGAAGAGCGTGACGGTGGAGTGAAGGCAGGCTTTGTTCTGGTGCCCTGACTTGAAGTTCTAAAAGATCTGGTCATCAAGCGAGGGTGCAGATCTGTTGGCGCCGACCGAACACTGAGCCCACGGGCTCCGATTCGGATCGGCGCCGACAGTGCGGCTTCAACCGCGACCCGCCAGCCTGCAACATGGACCAATCGCAGGTACTGGTAGTCACCAGACCCGCAATTCCACGGCCTGTGTCCGATGGATGGCGCTTGACAGCGCAAGCCTGCCAAGGCTGCCACGGGCGGCAGTATGACTGCCAAATCCGCTGGTACCGCGCTGCCAAGGCAAGCGGCGGTAGCGGTCTCTCGGTCCCTGTGCTGGGCAATTAATCCAAGCGATTCAAGGGCTTGCAAAGCGCCGAAGAGACGCCGCAGAACCTGGCATGCGTCTTGAGGTGTGTTGTTCATGCTGGCGCTTCCCGCCCAGCTCCTAACCCACACCCACAAGGAGACGCTTCATGAAAGTCAACTCAGGCACCCTGGACCGCGCCGTGCGCGTTGTTGCAGGTCTGGTCCTCATCGGTCTAGCTGCCACCGGCAAGGTCGGCCTGTGGGGCTACATCGGCGTCGTGCCGCTGCTGACGGGCGCGATAGGCAACTGTCCGGTGTATTCGATCTTCGGCATCAACACCTGCTCATTGAACAAGCGCTGAACCAGCGATCGGCCGCATTGCGCGCCCCGCATCGTTCACGCTGGATGACCTGAACTGGAGCAACCCCCATGCCCGCGCAAAGCCATCTGCTGGTCGAAGGCCACTTCGACCCCGCCACCTGGACTGTCAGCTACGTCGTGATGGACCGCCGCACCCGGCAGTGCGCCTTGGTCGACAGCGTGCTGGATTACGACGCCAAATCAGGCCGCACCTCGCACGACAGCGCGGACCGATTGATCGCCCGCGTTCGTGAACTGGGCGCCACCGTGCAGTGGATCCTGGAAACGCATGTGCATGCCGACCACCTGTCTGCCGCGCCCTATCTGAAACAAGCGCTCGGCGGGCAGCTGGGCATTGGGGACCACATCACCACCGTTCAGCGCACGTTTGGCGACCTGTTCAACGCCGAGCCAGGCTTTGCCCGCGACGGCCGGCAGTTCGACCACCTCTTCCAGGACGGCGAGCGCTTTCAGATCGGGGAACTGACCGCCACCGCCTTGCACACGCCGGGCCACACGCCGGCCTGCATGACTTATTTGGTCAGCGATGAGGTCAGCGCAAAGCCTGACATCTCCGCCTTCGTGGGCGACACCTTGTTCATGCCCGACTACGGCACCGCACGCTGCGACTTCCCTGGCGGCGATGCGCGCACGCTCTACCGCTCCATCCAGAAGGTACTAAGCCTGCCGCCTGCGACCACCCTGTACATGTGCCACGACTACCAGCCCGGGGGCCGCGATGTGCAGTACGTCAGCACCGTCGCCGACGAGCGCGCGCATAACGTGCATGTGCGTGACGGCATCAGCGAGAACGACTTCGTCGCGATGCGCCAGGCCCGAGACGTCACGCTGTCCATGCCCACGCTCATCTTGCCGTCTGTGCAAGTGAACATGCGCGCGGGGCACCTGCCCGAGCCCGAATCAAACGGCGTGCGGTACATCAAGATTCCGCTGAACGCGGTCTGAAAGATCGGCATCGACCGCGGCACAGACCGCGCCAACAGCAACACATTCGAGACAAGCCCATGGACATCAAGACCCTGACCCCCGAACTGTCGGTGGCCGCCCAGATCGCCGCGGCCGACCTGGCTACCGTTGCGCAACGTGGTTTCCGGTCGGTCATTTGCAACCGGCCCGACGGCGAGGGCGCGGATCAGCCGCTGGTGGCCGAGCTTGAACGCGCAGCGCTGAGCCACGGGCTGCAGATGCGCTACTTGCCTGCTGAGTCAGGCAAGGTTACCGATGAACAGGGCAAGGCCTTCGGCACCTTGATGGCCGAGCTGCCCAAGCCCGTGCTGGCCTTCTGCCGCACCGGCATGCGCTCGACCACGATGTGGGCGCTGTCCCAGGCTGGCAGCCTGCCGCTGCCACAGATCATCGATACCGCCGCCAAGGCCGGCTTCGACCTGAAGGGTGTGGTGCGGCGCATCGTCAACGGGGGCAAGACACCCGTGGAAGTGGCCGACGCTTCGCACGACGTGGTCATCGTTGGCGGCGGCGCGGCCGGCATCGCGGTGGCTTCCAGCCTGCTGGCGCGCAGCCCAGGGCTGGACATCGCCATCATCGACCCAGCCGACGTGCACTACTACCAGCCGGGCTGGACGCTGGTGGGTGCGGGCATCTTCAAGCCCGCACAGACGGCCCGCACGCTGGCCAGCGTGTTGCCACGCGGCGTGCATTGGATCAAGTCGGCCGTGGCCGCCTTCGAGCCCGAGCGCAACGCCGTCATCCTGGACGGCTGCCGCGTGGTGAAGTACCAGCAGCTTGTGGTGTGCCCCGGGCTGAAGCTGGACTGGCACGCCATCGAAGGCCTGGCCGACACGCTGGGCCGCAACGGCGTGACCAGCAACTACCGCTACGACCTGGCGCCCTACACCTGGCAGCTGGTGCAAGAGCTGGCGCGAAAGAAGGGCGGCCGCGCCGTTTTCAGCCAGCCGCCGATGCCCATCAAGTGCGCCGGCGCGCCGCAAAAGGCCATGTACCTGTCGGCCGACCACTGGAAACGCCAGGGTGTGCTGGGCAACATCGACATCCAGTTCTGCAATGCCGGGGCCGTGCTGTTCGGCGTGGCCGACTATGTGCCCGCGTTGATGGAGTACGTGAAAGCCTATGGCATCGGGCTGAACTTCGGTCAGACGCTGGTGGGGGTGGACGGCCCTGCACAGAAGGCCACCTTCAGCGTGGCTGGTACCGATGGCAAGAAAGAGTTGGTCACGCGCGAATTCGACATGCTGCACGCCGTGCCCCCGCAACGCGCGCCCGACTTCATCCGCGTCAGCCCCCTGGCCGACGCCGCAGGCTGGGTCGACACCGACGCCAGCACCTTGCGCCACAAGACCCACGCCAACATCTTCGCGCTGGGTGACGTGGCCAACACCACCAACGCCAAGACGGCCGCTGCCGCGCGCAAGCAAGCGCCCGTGGTGGCGCACAACCTGCTGGCCCTGCGTGGGGCCGTGAAAGGCGAGGCGAAGTACGACGGCTACGGCTCGTGCCCGTTGACGGTGGCGCGCGGCAAGATCGTGCTGGCCGAATTCACTTACGGCGGCAAGCTCGCGCCCAGCTTCCCGAAGTGGCTGATCGACGGCACACGGCCTTCCACCCTGGCTTGGCTGCTGAAGGAACGCGTGATGCCGCCGCTGTACTGGGACGGCATGCTCAAGGGCCGCGAATGGCTGGCCCAGCCTGAGATGGTGGGCTGATGGCGCAAGGCAGCATGGGTACCGGAAGCGACAGCAGCTCTGGCGCTCGCAGCTGGGCGCAGCGCCTGTCTGCCCTTCCGCTGCCCAGTCTGCCGGTACTGGACTGGGGCCGCCGCTACAACCGCAACACGCTGGTGGGCGACGGCGTGGCAGCGCTGATCGTCACCATCATGCTCATTCCGCAGAGCCTGGCCTACGCGCTGCTGGCCGGCCTGCCGCCCGAGGTGGGCCTGTACGCCAGCGTGGCACCGCTGCTGCTGTACGCGGTGTTCGGCAGCAGCCGCGTTCTGGCCGTGGGGCCGGTGGCCGTGGTGTCGCTGATGACGGCGGCGGCCGTGGGCGAACACGCAGCAGCGGGCACAGCAGCCTATTGGCAGGTGGCCATCACGCTGGCGTTTCTGTCGGGTGCGATGCTGCTGCTGATGGGCGTGCTGCGCCTGGGCTTCCTGGCCAACTTCCTGAGCCACCCGGTGATCTCGGGCTTCATCTCGGCATCGGGTCTGCTGATCGCGGCCAGCCAGTTGAAAACGCTGATGGGCGTGAAGGCCGAAGGCCACAACCTCATTGAGCTACTCGGCTCCTTGGCCAGCCAGGCGACACACACCCACTGGCTGACGCTGGGGGTGGGCTTGGCCACGACGGCCTTCTTGTTCTGGGTGCGCAAGGGCCTGAAGCCGCTTCTGGTGGGCTGGGGCCTCGGCCCCCGGCTGGCCGACGTCATCGCCAAGGCCGGCCCAGTGGCAGCCATCGCCGTCACCACGGGCCTGGCCTGGTGGCTGGGCTGGCAAGCGCAGGGCATGAAGATCGTGGGCAGCATTCCCCAGGGCCTGCCGCCCCTGACAGCGCCCAGCTGGGACCTGGCGCTGTGGCGCGAACTGGCGGTACCTGCGCTGTTGATCAGCGTTGTCGGCTTCGTCGAATCGGTGTCGGTGGGGCAGACGCTGGCCGCCAAACGCCGCCAACGCATTGAACCCGACCAGGAACTGGTGGCCCTGGGCGCCAGCAACCTGGGTGCGGCTTTCAGCGGGGGCTTTCCCGTCACAGGTGGCTTTGCACGGTCAGTGGTGAACTTCGATGCCGGGGCGCAAACGCCGGCAGCCGGCGTGTACACGGCGGGGGGCATCCTGCTGGCTTCGCTGTTCCTGACCCCGGCGCTGTACTACCTGCCGCAAGCCACGCTGGCGGCCACCATCATCGTGGCGGTGCTGTCGCTGGTGGACTTCAGCATCTTCAAGCGCACCTGGGCCTATTCCAAGCCCGATTTCGCGGCTGTTGCGGCCACGCTGCTGGCGACACTGGCTCTGGGGGTGGAAACCGGCCTGGTGGTGGGGGTGGGCGTGTCGCTGGCGCTGTACATGTTCCGCACCAGCCGGCCGCACATGGCCGAAGTGGGCCTGCTGCCCGGCACCGAACACTTCCGTAACGTGCTGCGCTACCCGGTGCGTACCAGCCCGCAGTTGCTGAGCCTGCGTGTGGATGAAAGCCTGTACTTTGCCAATGCGCGCAGCCTGGAAGACCGCATCAACGACGCCGTGGCCAGCCGGCCCGAACTGCGCCACGTGGTGCTGCAGTGCTCGGCGATCAACGACATCGACGCCAGTGCGCTGGAAAGCCTGGAAGCCATCGACGCGCGGCTGAAGGACGCGGGCGTGCTGTTGCACCTGTCCGAAGTGAAAGGGCCGGTGATGGACCGGCTGCGCACGACCGAACTGCTGCAGCATCTGCGCGGGCAAGTCTTCATCAGCCAGTTCCAGGCGGTGCAGGCGCTGACGCCCGAGGTGATCCAACCACCCGCGCAGAAGGCCAGCCTGCAAGCTTGAACCGCGGGGTCTCAGCCCTCGATGTCGCGCAGCTTCCGGTAGAGCGAGCGTTCGCTGATGCCGAGCTGCCGAGCCAATTCGGCACGGCTGCCCTTGTGTTTGAGCACGGCCGCGCGGATGGCCGCGCTCTCAGCGTCGCGCAAGACCGATGTGCCCGCCGATCCGTCAGCCAGGGCACCCTCAACAGGTGCATCGGAAGCGAGTGCCTTGGCCGGTGCCGCAGCGCGCGCCGTGCCATGAACGGCCAGCGCCCGCGCCATCGCGTCCACCTCGATCTTGTCGCCGTCGGTCATCAGGGCCGCACGTTCCAGCACGTTGCGCAGCTCCCGCACGTTGCCCGGGAAGGCGTGCGCCGTCAGTCGGGACAGGGCGTCTTTCGACAAGCTCAAGCGCCGCTCGGGTGCCACCCGGGCCAGCAGCGCCACGGCCAGCAGGGGGATATCTTCCACGCGTTCACGCAGCGGGGGCAGGTGGATCGGAAACGTGGACAGCCGGTAGAAGAGGTCTTCGCGGAAGCTGCCCGCGGCCACCATGGTCTGCAGGTCGCGGTGCGTGGCTGCCACCACGCGCACGTCGGTACGGCGCAAGTCGGTGCTGCCCACGCGCCGGTAGGTGCCGCTTTCCAGCAGGCGCAGCAGCTTCACCTGCATGGCCAGCGGGATGTCGCCGACTTCGTCCAGAAACAGCGTGCCGCCGCTGGCGGCCTCTACCAGGCCAGCTTTGTTGGCATGGGCGCCAGTGAACGAGCCACGCTCGTGGCCGAACAGTTCGCTCTCGAACAGCGCCTCCGGCAGGCTGGCGCAATCCACCACCACCAGCGGCGCGGCAGCGCGGGCGCTGGCTTCGTGTACCGCCCGCGCCACCAGTTCCTTGCCCGTGCCGGATTCACCCAGCAGCAGCACGCTGGCACTCGATGGCCCCACTCGCGCCACGAGTTCCAGCATCTGCTGGAAGGCCGATGAACGACCGATCAAGCCCTGCGCCGCAGGCTGGCCCTGGGCCACACGCAGCGGCTCCATCTTCTCGATGAAGTAGGCCAGCTCGCCCGTGGCGTCGCGCAGCGGCGCCAGTTCAATGTTGACGTAGGCCTCGCCTTGCGGCGTGTGGTGCAGGTGCAGCACCCGTTCGCGGTGGCCGCTCTCACGCGCACGGGCCATCGGGCAGCTTTCTCCAGCCTGGTCGCAGGGCACGCTGAAGTGGTGCGACACCTCGTAGCAGGTGCGGCCCACCACGGCCGCCTGCGGGCTGAACTGCCGCCGGTAGGCCGCATTGGCCGCGACGATGCGGTACTGCTTGTCGAACAGGATGTGCGGCTCGGGCAGCCCTTCCAGGTACGACACGAGTTCAGGCAACACGCTGGCCATGCGTTAGTGCTCCATCGTTGCGAATTGCTTTCATCAGCTTTGGCTGATGTTTTTACGTCCACCTGCCGGGGTTGCCCTCAGACATGGGCGATGAGCATATGCCAGCGCTGGCAGTCGAGTGACTCATGCGGCAGTTCACGTGCTGGTGCCGTTGGCGGTGCTCTTCGGTGTATCGACCTAAGTCGTTGATCAAAAAAGGATTTTCAACTTCGGCGCGAATGGCACGCGTCTTGAGACAGAGAGAGGGAACCCCGTCAGCCAGGAGCCCTCATGAACCCCAGCCTTCAAGCTCTCAGCGTTGTCTCGCAGCCCGGCGACCCGCAACGTCGGGTGTGGCTCTTGGCCACCGCCGCGGCAGGCGGCGCAGTCGCCATCGCCACCGCCGTGCCCTTCGTCTCGACGCTGGCGCCCAGCGAGCGGGCGCGGGCTGCAGGCGGTCCGGTCGAGGTCGACATCAGCGACATCCTCCCCGGCGGGTCCAAGACCGTGGAATGGCGGGGCAAACCCGTGTGGGTGGTGCGGCGCACGCCGGAGATGCTGGCCGCGCTGCAAGGCCGCGAAGCGGATCTGGCCGACCCCCAATCGGCGCGTGATCAGCAGCCCACCTACGCGCGCAATGCCGCCCGCGCCGCGCGACCCGAAGTGTTCGTAGCCATCGGCATCTGCACGCACCTGGGCTGTTCACCCAACGATGTACCCAAGGGCACGGCCAACCCCAGCGTGCCCGCCGACTGGCCGGGCGGCTTCTTCTGCCCCTGCCACGGTTCCACCTTCGACGGCGCGGGCCGTGTCTACAAGAACAAACCGGCACCCACCAATCTGGAAATTCCGCCGCACCGCTACGCCAGCGACACGCGCCTGCTCATCGGCGAAGACCCCGTGGCCTGAGCGCACGACCAGCACCCGAATCCGCTCTCGACCCCTCTCGACCGATCTCGACCGATCTCGACCGCCCTACCCGCGAAAACAGGACCCGCCATGTACTTCCGACTGCTGCACGACGATGCCACCGGGGCCGTGAGCTACCTGCTGGCCGATCTGGACACCGGCGACGCGGTGCTGGTGGACCCGCGCGGCAACGATGTGCCGCTGCTGCTGGCCATGCTCGACGAGAAGCAGCTGCGCCTGAGGTGGCTGCTGCGCACGCACGAGCACGATGACCAGCAGCGCGGCGAGGCCATCGCGCTGGGCGCCCTGGATGCGTTGGGCGCTACCCGCGTGCAACACCAGGCACCGCCGCTGGAAGACGGCGTGCTTGCCTTCGGCCACGAACACCTGCGCGTGTTGGCCACCCCAGGCCACACCGCAGGCTGCCTCAGTTTTCTGTGGCGCGACCGCCTGTTCTGCGGCGGCCTGCTGGTGGTGGACGCCTGCCCCTTCCAGCCCCGCCCGGCCTTGCCGCAAGCGCTGTGGGACAGCGTGACGCAGCAGGTGTTCACGTTGCCGGCCGAAACGCTGCTGTTCTGCGGCCACGCCCAGCGCTCACGCACCGTGACCAACGTGATGGAACAGCGTCGCTGGCACCCCTGGTTCGGCGCTGCCGGCCGCGATGAGTTCCTGGCGCGGGTGGCGACCTTGCCGCCATTCCAGGCCGAGGGCACAGCGCCGGTCGCGCTGCACGCTTGATCAACCACCCTGACTCACTCGCACGCCGAAAATCCGACATGACCACACCTTACGGCTTCGCCATCGAACTGTCCCTGCCCCTGCCTTTGTCAGCCGCCACCGACGCCTTGCGCGCCGCCCTTGCCGCAGACCAGACGGGCGTCGTCAGCGAAGTCGATGTGCATGCCAGGCTCGAGGCCAAGCTCGGCCTGGACAGCCAGCGGCAAAAGCTGCTGGGCACCGCGCTGGGGAGGACTACAACATGTTGAACTGGTACTTCTCGACCAAGAAGCTGTGACGCTCTGGCTGCTCGTTGCGGCCGTTGCTCTGAGCTGGGGCATGCGCAGCCTGGTCCATGCGGCGATCTTGCGCAGCTTGCGCGCACCGCGGGTGCGCTACGACGAGGCCCCGGTGGCGCTGGCTGGCATCGGCCGCGCTGGGCTGGCCGTGCAGCTGCCTGGCCCTGGCGGCAAGCGCCTGTTCGGCTGGCTTGTGGTGCCGGCATCTGGCGCCACGCTGCCGGTGCCCGCGGTGCTGGTCATGCACGGTTGGGGCGGCAATGCCGCCATGATGGCCACGACCGCGGCGCCTCTGTGCGCTGCCGGCTTTGCGGTGCTGCTGCTCGATGCACGCTGTCACGGTCGCAGTGACGACGAGGCTTTCACGTCCTTGCCGCGCTTCGCTGAAGACATCGCTGCGGGACTGGCCTTCCTGCGGTCGCAGCCCGAGATCGATTCCGATCGTGTGGCGCTGCTGGGGCATTCGGTGGGCGCTGCGGCAGCACTGTTGCATGCGTCGGCGCGCCACGATGTTTGCGCCGTCATCAGCCTGTCGGCATTTGCGCACCCGGGCGAGGTGATGCGGCGCTGGCTGGCAGAAAGGCGATTGCCCTACTTCTTGGTCGGCTGGTACGTCCTGCGCCATGTGCAGCGCGTGATCCGCGCAAGCTTCGACGAGATCGCGCCGGTGTTCACCCTGCGCCAGATTCGTTGCCCTGTGCTGCTGGTTCATGGGCGGCAGGACGACACCGTTCCTGTCGAAGATGCACGACGCCTGCTGAACGCGGGCACGCAAACCCAGCTCTTGCTGGTGGAGGGTGGGCACGACCTTCGCCCATCGCTGTGGCCTCACGCTCAAGACTTGACGCGATTCCTCCACACAGCCTTCGCGACTTGCGGTGCAGGCTCGCTCGCTCGCTCGCACCCCATTCATCCCCCGTTGATAAACCAGCAAGGAGACGCCACCATGGCTTACACCGAGAAATTCCAGACCCTGGCCGATGCGGCCATGACCCGCGTCGAAGGCGTCGCGCCCAGCAGCGTTAACGACCTGCTGACTCAGGGTGCCGTGGCCTTGGACATCCGCGACAAGGAAGAACACGAGCAGGATCACATAGCAGGGTCACTGCACGTCAGCAGGGGCAAGCTGGAGATGAACATCGAAAGCGTCATCCCGAACCTGGACACCGTCATCCTCTGCTACTGCAACGCCAACAATCGGGGCGCATTGTCAGCAGACACCCTGCGCAGCATGGGCTACCGGCAAGCGCGCTACATCGCTGGCGGCTTGAAGGCCTACCGGGCACTGACCTGATGGCGTCACACCGGGCAAAAAGTGTTTCGCGCTCGCTCACCATTGAAACTTCATGAACATAGCCTTTGCAAACTTCACGCCGTGGGCATCGCTGGCCGGTGGCCTGGTGATTGGCCTGGCGACTGCCCTCTACCTGCTGGCCAACGGGCGTGTCGCCGGGATTGCAGGCATCGTGGCCAGTCCTTTGCGCGCCTTGCTGGCAGGCAAGAGCCTGGCGCCCGACATCAACCGCCTGCTCTTCATCCTGGCCTTGCTGGTCGCGCCATGGGTATGGCGTGTGTTTGCACCCATGCCAGCGGCGTCCGTCGATGTCGGTACGGTGGGGCTGGTGGCGGCGGGGTTGCTGGTTGGGGTGGGCGTGCGCATGGGCAATGGCTGCACCAGCGGCCATGGCGTCTGCGGTCTCAGCCGGTTTTCAGGCCGCTCGCTGGTGAATGTGCTGGCCTTCATGGGTGCCGGCTTTGTCATGGTTTTCGTGCTTCGGCACGTGCTGTAGGTGCAATATGGGCAATCTTTTCGGACTCCTTAGCGGCCTGATCTTCGGCCTGGGTCTCATCCTGGCGGGCATGACGGAGCCGCTGAAAGTGAAGGCCTTTCTCGACTTGGCCGGTGCCTGGGACCCCAGCCTGGCCTTGGTGATGGGCGGCGCCATTGCCCTCGGCGTCGTTGCCTTTGCGCGGGCGAAGGGGCGCGAACTGTCGTGGACAGGCGCGCGCATCGAGATCCCCACCAACCGCACCATCGACACCCGGTTGATCCTGGGCGGCGTGCTGTTCGGCGCCGGCTGGGGCATCGGTGGCTTCTGCCCCGGTCCGGCCTTGGTGGCGCTGGGCAGCGGTATGGGCGAGGCGGGTATCTTCGTGGCGGCCATGCTGGTGGGCATGGTGGTGCACGACAAGTTCATGGTGAAAGCATGATGGCCGCTCAATCGCTTTCAGACCCGTCTAGCCGCAGCAGGCGCGGGCTCATGATGCTGTTTCTCTCTGGCACCGCTGGCGCAGCCCTGCTGATCGCGTCGTCTCGCAGCCAGGCCCAATCGGCCGTGGTGACGCTGGACCAGGCGCGGGCTGACGCTGAAGCTGGCCGCGCCTTGCTGGTGGACATCCGAGAGCCTGACGAACACGCCACCGGCGTCGCCGCGGGCGCGCGTCTGTTACCCATGAGCCAACTTCCCAGCCGCCTGACGGAACTGCCCAATGATCGGCCGGTTTTACTGATCTGCAACACGCAAAACCGCTCGCGCGCCACCCTGAACGCACTGCGCCAGCGCGGCTACACGAACCTGCAGTACGTCCAAGGCGGCATGAGCGAATGGGCCCGGCGCCGCTGGCCCCTGGTAGCCCCTAGCAAAGTGGCTCCGCCAACACCGGCGGCGCGATAAGTTCAAGTGCAGTCAGTTCATCTGGAAACGCCATCACCATGCTGATTTTTCGCCAACTCTTCGACCCCGCGTCGTCCACCTACACCTATTTGCTGGGCGACAGCGGGCAGGCCGTGCTGATTGACCCGGTGTTTGAGCACGAACAGCGCGACTCGGCGTTGCTGCGAGAACTGGGGCTGCAACTCGTCGCCACGCTGGACACCCACGTTCACGCCGACCACGTCACCGCCGCCTGGCTGCTGAAGCAACGCTGCGGCAGCCAGATCCTGCTCTCTGAGAACTCGGGCGCGGCCAACGCGGATCGCCTGCTGAAGCATGGCGACCGGGTGACCTTCGGCACGCGCAGCCTGGAGGTGCGCGCCACCCCCGGGCACACCAGCGGATGCCTGAGCTACGTGCTGGACGACCACAGCCTGGCATTCACCGGCGACAGCCTGCTCATCCGCGGCTGCGGCCGCACCGATTTTCAGCAGGGTTCCCCGGACACGCTGTTCAGTTCGGTCAAGGCGCAGATCCTGTCCTTGCCATCGGCGTGCCTTCTGTACCCAGCGCACGACTACCGCGGTCTTACCGTCACCAGCGTCGCCGAAGAACAGCGCTTCAACCCACGGCTGGGCGGCAACGTGGACGCGGCCGATTTCGCTGGCTACATGAACAACCTTGGACTGCCCCACCCCAAGCTGATGGACATCGCGGTGCCGGCGAACCTGCGCTGTGGGCAGCCCGATGCATTGGCGCCGCTGCCCGCAGAGCCCGGCTGGGCACCGCTGGACTACAGCTTCAGCGGCGTCTGGGAGATCCAGCCCGCTGCGCTGCAAGAACGCACGGCCGGTGACCAGGCTGACGACATCCAGATCATCGATGTGCGCGAACCCGCCGAGTTCACCGACGTGCTGGGTCACATTCAAGGCGCCAGGTTGCTGCCACTGTCGCAACTGGCGTCGCGCACCGACGAAATTGCTCGGGACCGACCAGTGGTGACAGTCTGCCGGTCCGGCGCGCGGTCGGCCCAGGCCACGGTGCTGCTGCGAAAGGCCGGCTTCCAGCAGCTGGCCAACCTGGCGGGCGGCATGCTGCGCTGGCGGGCTGAGGCTTTGCCGGTTCAAGACGGCGCAGTTTGACGGATGGGTCGCCGCGCGAGGTCTTGATCGAGAGCCCGACAGCTGGATGTCCAGTACCGCCCGCCCCAACCCTGAGGAAGTCGCTTGGCCATGACCACACCACCCCCAGCAGCCTTCGCCGACCCGGCCGGCACCTGGAACAAGCGCTTCGCCGAAACCGGCTACCTCTTCGGCATCGAGCCCAACGTCTGGCTGCGTGAACACGCCAGCGTCTGGCAGCCCGGCCAGCGTGTGCTGTGTGTGGCCGACGGCGAAGGCCGCAACAGCGTCTGGCTGGCTGGGCAAGGGCTGCAGGTCGACGCCTTCGACATCTCTGACGTGGGCGTTGCCAAGGCCCGGCGCCTGGCCGAGCAGCAGGGCGTGACCGTGAACTTCACGGTGGCCGACTGCGATGCTTTCGGCTGGCCAGAAGCGGCTTATGACGGCGTGGCCGCGATCTTCATCCAGTTCGCCGACCCGGCGCTGCGCGACCGCCTGTTTGCGCGCATGGTGCGCAGCCTCAAGCCCGGCGGGGTGCTGGTGCTGCAGGGCTACACCCCGCAGCAGCTGGCGTTCCGCACTGGCGGCCCGCCGCTCTTGTCGCACCTGTACACCGAGGACCTGCTGCGCGACGCGTTTGCAGACCTCGACATCATCACGCTGCAAAGCTATGAAGCGATGGTGACCGAAGGCACAGGCCACCACGGCCCGTCGGCGTTGGTGGGGCTGGTGGCCCGGCGCCCGGCCGGCCAGCGATGACGACACCCGAGGCCGACCACCCCCGTGGCCACCCGCAAGGGCTGGGCACGCTGCTGGTGGGTCTGCAGTTCGGGCTGATCGCTGGCATCGGCGCGCTGGCGGCGCCTGCGTTCATCGCCGGCAGTGCCCCGGCTGGGGCCTGGGCCGCAGCCGCGGGCGGCGGGCTGCTGGGCGTGTGGGCGCTGCTGTCGCACCCGCGCGGCAACTTCAACATCCGCCCCACGCCGCGTGCGGGCGGACGCCTGGTCAGCCACGGGCCCTACCGGTGGATTCGCCACCCGATGTACAGCGCTGTCGCCCTGTGCGCCGCAGCAGGCGCGTGGGCGGCAGCTGGCTCTTGGGGCGGTTGGGGCTGGCTGCTGACAGCCGGCCTGGTGGCCGTGCTATGGACCAAGGCGGTGCTGGAGGAGCGCTGGATGGCCCTTCAGCATATTGACTACGCGGCCTACCAAGCGGTTACGAAGCGCTTCATTCCAGGTCTGCTGTAAGGCGTCCGATCCACGGCACCTTGCCTTGTGGCCCATCGTCAGCCCTTCAAGACCCAGCGCAGTATTTGCGCCACCAGCAGCAGGGCCAGGACACTGGCCGCCCAGATGCCTGCCATCCAGGCCAGCCGCTGCCACAGCGGCGGCAGTGGGCCGCCGGGCTGCCTTGCCGTGATCTGGGGCCAGCCCAGCCAACGCGGCCTCATGGGGAAACCCTAGGTGCTGCGCGCTGCGGGATGAGCGCTGGGGAACAGCGTGGCGCACTCATGCGTGGTACCCGTCGGCAGCCACCTTGCCGCGAAACACCCAGTACGACCAGGCGGTGTAGCCCAGGATCATCGGCAGCACCAGGGCCGTGCCCCAGAGCATGAAGACCTGGCTGCTGTGGTCGGTGGCGGCTTGCCAAATGCTCACCGCACCGGGCACCACATCCGGAAACACGCTGATGCCCAGGCCCACGAAGCACAGCAGGAAGACGAACAGCGTCAGCAGGAATGGCGCCGTCTCTTGCCCCGCCTTCAGGCTGCGCACAAAGGCGAAGCTGGCCAGCGCCACCAGCACGGGCACCGGTACCACGGCCAGCAGGCCCGGCCAGCGCAGCCAGGTGTCGAAATAGTCTGCATTCAGAAAGGGCGTGGCCAGGCTGACGGCCGCAATCGCCACCAGCGTCGCGCCGCCCAGGCCCAGCGCCATGCGCCGGGCCTGCTGCTGCAACCGGCCCTCGGCCTTCATCACCAGCCACGTGGCGCCCAGCAGCGCGTAGGCCACGGCCACGCTGACGCCTGTCAGCAGCGTGAAGGGGGTCAGCCAGTCCCACCAGCCGCCGGCGTAGGCGCGGTCTTGCACCGCCACGCCTTGCAGCAAGGCGCCCAGCACGATGCCCTGCGACAGCGCCGCGAGCAAGGAACCGCCGCTGAAGGCCAGGTCCCAAATGCCCCGGTGGGCCGGGTCGCGCCAGCGGAATTCGAAGGCCACGCCGCGGAACACCAGCGCCAGCAGCATCAGCACGATGGGTGCGTACAGGGCCGACAAGATCAGCCCATACGCCAGCGGAAAGGCCGCCAGCAGGCCGCCGCCGCCCATCACCAGCCAGGTTTCGTTGCCGTCCCAGACGGGGGCGATGCTGTTCATCGCGGTGTCGCGGTCATGCCCCACGGCGAAGCGGCGAAAGAGGATGCCGATGCCGAGGTCGAAACCGTCCAACACGACGTAGATGAAGACGGCCAGCACGATGATGAAGGCCCAGACCAGGGTGAGATCGATGTTCATGGCGTGGCCCTCAATCTGCCGTCAGGACGCTGGGGCGCAGGGCCACGACGGGCGTGGTGCCTGCAGCGCGCTCGGGGATGTTGGGCGGCGAGGCTTCGTGCTGCATCGGGGGCTTGGCCATCAGCTTCAGGATGTAGATGACCCCGGCGCCGAAAACCGCGAAGTACATGACCACGAAGGCCATCAGCGAAGCGGCCACGGCCGGTGCCGCCAGCGGCGACGCCGATTCAGCCGTGCGCAGCAGGCCGTGGATGGTCCAGGGCTGGCGGCCGACTTCGGTGGTGATCCAGCCCGCCAGCACGGCC
The DNA here is from genome assembly GCA_027485165.1 of Rubrivivax sp. Classification (GTDB taxonomy): domain Bacteria; phylum Pseudomonadota; class Gammaproteobacteria; order Burkholderiales; family Burkholderiaceae_C; genus Rubrivivax. Next base: position 241,699 of record JAIXRN010000075.1, on the reverse strand, counting down.
ACCAGGCCCGAGGGGCCCATCACCAGCGCAAAGCGGTGCAGGCCGCGCCAGCTGTGCAGGTTGCCGCGCCAGCGCGCCCACAGGCTGAGCATGCCCAGCAGCGCCATCAACATGCCCAGGCCCACCATGATGCGGAAAGCCCAGAACACGATGCCTACGGGCGGGCGGTCGGCAGCAGGCAGGCTGTCCAGCCCGGCCAGCGGTGCGTTGGCGTCGTGCTTCAAGATGAGCGACGAGGCCTTGGGGATCTGGATCGCGTAGTCCACCCGGTTCTCGGCGCTGTTCGGGATGCCGAACAGGATGAGCGGCGCGCCTTCCGGGTGGCTTTGGTAATGGCCTTCCATGGCCATGACTTTGGCGGGCTGGTGTTCCAGCGTGTTCAGGCCGTGCATGTCGCCCAGCACGATCTGCAGCGGTGCCACGATGGCAGCCATCCACATCGCCATCGAGAACATCAGGCGCGCACGCGGGTTGCGGTTGTCCTTCAACAGGTGCCAGGCGCCCACCGCGCCCACGATGAAGGCAGTCGTCAGGTAGGCCGCCGACAAGGTATGCACCAAGCGGTACGGAAAGCTCGGGTTGAAGATGATGGCCAGCCAGCTACCAGCAGAGATGAACTGCCCGTTGGCGTTCATCGCGTAGCCGGCGGGCGTTTGCATCCAGCTGTTCACCGACAGGATCCAGAAGGCCGAAACGAAGGTGCCGAGTGCCACCATCAGTGTGGCCATGAAGTGCAGCTTCTTGCCCACGCGGTTCATGCCGAAGAGCATCACGCCCAGGAAGCCGGCTTCCAGGAAGAAAGCCGTCAGCACCTCGTAGGCCATCAGCGGGCCGATGATGGGCCCAGCCTTGTCGCTGAATACCGCCCAGTTGGTGCCGAACTGGTAGGACATGACGATGCCCGAAACCACGCCCATGCCGAACACCAGCGCAAAGATCTTGATCCAGTAGCGGAACAAGTCCATGTAGTGCTCGCGACCGGTCTTCAGCCACAGGCCTTCCAGCACGGCCAGGTAGCTGGCCAGGCCGATGGTGATGGCTGGGAACAGAAAGTGGAAACTGACGGTGAACGCGAACTGGATGCGAGCCAGCAGCAGGGCTTCGGGAAAGTCGAACATCTTGGGGTCCTTGCGCGATGCCGGTAGGGCACGGTCAACGGAAAGTCTCAAGATGCGTGCCAAAAGGTCTCGTGGAAAAAGTCCCTTTAAATCATCAAGTTAGGAATCCACGGTTAGCCAGCGAGCGGACAATGCCTGCATCTCGCTGTCAGAGCTGTCAGTGGGCTGCCAACTTGGCAGTTCAATCTGAGCGTTGACGGTGGCGGATCAATCAACGTCTTGGGTTTGGCGGCTTCGTCACCGAGACATGGCAAGGTTGCAGCGGGTGCCGATGTACCCCTTGCAAGCTCAGAAGGGCCCCAGTTCAGGACGGGGACCTGAGTTCGGCTCCCCGCCTCGATGAACCGTATCGGTACCCTCCACACGCTGGTCGATGCTGCAGCCCTGGACCACGACTGCACCTCGACGGACCTCATTACGAGCTTCAGCCCTGACCCGCACAAAAAAAGTCTGGCGGGGCGATTCCTCATCATGAGATGTTTGGACTCTTCACAACCACCAAAAGAAGAACTGATGCCGGTCAGCGGTCGTTCGTAAGGGTCGGCGAACGGCCCTTTCCGGTCGTTCGCTTGGACCCTTCGGCTCGTCAGCTTGGTCCTTGGGGCTGCGGGGCTTGGGTGGCCCCTTCCGCTCATGTCCCCCGCCAGCGCGTCGCGGGCTAACCGTTCTGTTCGGCACCGCGCTGGCTCCTCCTTGACTTCGCTCCAGGGGCCACCCAAGCCCCGCAGCCCGGCAACAGAGCCGCACGCCAGCGGTGGCGCGCAGGCTTCTCGCGGCAAGGCAAACACGCCGCCGTGCAGCCGGTCGCGCGGCACCATGTTGCCGGTCTGCGGCAGTCGGGTGGCCCCTGGAGCGAAGTCAAGGAGGAGCCAGCGCAGTGGCCTGCAAGACCGTTGGCCTGCGACGCGCTGGCGGGGGACATGAGCGGAAGGGGCCACCCGACTGCCGCAGACCCGGGGACACTGTCGGCACGCCGAAGGCAACCCAGCGAATGACTGCCAAGGGCCGTTGGCGGGTCCAGTAAGCGAAATCGACGCGTCTTTGCTGACACTCGACCCCCGATCGGGTTGACCGGCTTGGAGTGAACAGCAGCTTGCTTCGACAATTGACCTCTAAAGCGACAGTCGCCCTCGTCAGCTCGTGACGACAATGGTGGGGCGACCTGTCTTTCATCCGGGGTGCGCAACAGAGGATGTCGATGGCCACCACCAGAAGGGAAACCCCTGAACAAGAAGCTGCCCGTATGGCGGCCATCGCCGACAAGAAGGCGAAGCTCGATGCCATGGTGGCGGACTTGCAAGCCAAGCTGAGTGCCGCAGAGCATTCAGGCACGCAGTTGAACCTGGCGCTGCTGCAGGCGGCTGAAAGAGCCATCGAAAGCATGCAGCGCGAATTGGATGAACTTGAGTTTCGAACCAAGATCGTTCCCCCGAAGGATCCGGGCACCCATGTTTGCAAAAACACCGGCTTGAAGCAGCCCTGCGCCGAAGCGAAGCCCAGATGTTTCAACTCTCGGTGCGATCTCTGCGGGAAGATCAACAACAGGATGTAGCCCAGCTGTTGCGGTGCGAATGGCAGGGTGAAGTCAACACGAGCCCAGTCGCCCGCTGCGACCCCTGACGCGCATGACCAGCCGACCGCCCCCCTGGACCCAGATCAAGGCGCTGTTCGACGCTGCTGTCGACTTGCCCCCGGCGCAGCGCGCAGCCTTGCTGCAGGCGTCTGCACTGGCTGCTGCCGACCTGGCCGAAGTCCGCAGTTTGCTGGCGCACTACGACAGCGCCAGCGCCACCCGCAGCTTCATGTCTGCCAGCGCCGCACAGCAGCTGGCCAGTGGCGCGCCGGTTGCCGAGCCGGCCCCGCTGGCACAGCGCGTCGGCCAGCGGCTGGGGGCCTGGCAGATCGTTCGGGCCGTGGGCGCCGGGGGCATGGGTGAGGTCTTCGAAGCGCGCCGGGCCGACGGCAGCTATGAAGGCCGCGCCGCGGTGAAGCTGCTGAAACGGGGCATGGACAGCGCGGCCGTGTTGCAGCGCTTCGCGCTGGAACGGCAAGCGCTGGCGCGGCTGAGCCACCCCCACATCGCGCGCCTGCTGGACGCTGGCGCCAGCCCTGAAGGTCTGCCTTACTTCGTGCTGGAATTCGTCGATGGCCGCACCATCGACGAAGCCGTGCGCGGCCAGCCCCTGCTGCAGCGCCTGCGCCTGTTCCTGCAGCTGGCCGATGCGGTGGCCTATGCCCACCGCAACCTGCTGGTGCACCGCGACCTGAAGCCCGGCAACGTGCTGGTTGATGGCGAAGGCCAGGTCAAGCTGCTGGACTTCGGCATCGCCAAGGCCATCGACCCGCTGGAAGGCACCGGCAGCGATGGCCACACCACCGTGGGCGGCGTGCGCCCCTACACCCCGCGCTACGCCAGCCCGGAACAGATACGCGGCGAGCCCGTCAGCACCGCCACCGACATCTACAGCCTGGGCGTGCTGCTGTACCAGATGCTGACGGGTACGCGGCCCACCGGTCGCAAGGCCACCACGCCGCAGGACGCCGCGCGCAGCGTGCTTTCCGATGTGCCCATCCGCCCCAGCCGCCTGCCCAGCAGCGAGGTGCCCGACCCGCACTGGCTGCAGACGCGCCGCAAGCTCGAAGGCGACCTCGACAACATCTTGCTCAAGGCGCTGGAAAAGGCGCCCGAGCAGCGCTACGCCAGCGTCGATGCGCTGGCCGCCGACGTCACGGCCTTTCTCGAAGGGCGGCCGGTCAGCGCACGCGCGGCGAGCGTCGGCTATGTGCTGGTCAAGGGGCTCAGGCGCCACCGTGCGGCCGCGCTGGCGGCCGGCGTGGGTGGCCTGGGGCTGCTGACAGGCCTGGCCGCCACGATCTTCCAGGGGCGCGTGGCGCTGGCCCTGGGGGCGCTGGGGCTCAGTGCGGGGCTGGTGCTGGCCCTGGTGCAGGCGCGCCGCGCGCAGCTGGCACGTGACGAGGCCGCGCGTTCGCGCGACGAAGCCACGCGCCACCTGGGCGAACTGCGTCGCCTGGCCAACAGCATGGTGTTCGACGTCAACGACGCGCTCGAAAACGGCTTGACCGAAGGCCGGCGCCAGCTGGTTCATACCGCTGCGCAGTCGCTGGAACAGCAGGCCGCCTATGGCCAGCTGAGCGATGACGAACGGCTGGACCTGGCGCAGGCCCTATCGCGCCTGGCGCGGCTGGAGGGGCACCAATTCACCCCCAACCTGGGCAACGTGCCGCGCGCCCTGCTCAACTACGAGCGCGCCCTGCAGGTGCTGCAGCCCCTGGCGCCACGCCACCAGGACAACGCCGCCTGGCATGGGGCGATGGCGACCGCGCTGCACGGGCTGGCGGCCGTGATGCGCGCATTGAAGCGCGCACCCCAGGGGCTGGACAGCATCGAACGCGCAGCGCACCACGCCATGCGGGCGGCCGCCCTGGCGCTGGACGACATGGGCTGGCGCGTGCTGGAATCCATCACGCTGGTACAGGTCGCCGACCACGCCTATCCCGTGGTGCGCATCCACGGCATGAAAGACCTGGACGCCGCGCTCCGGCACGTCGACCCGGCCCTGGCCTGCAGCCAGCAGCTGGTGCAATGGGCGCCCGGGCAGGCCAAGGCGCAGCAGATGCGTGCCTACAGCTTGCGCATGCAGGCGGGGTTTGTCGCCATCTCTGGCCGGCTCGACGAGTCCGTGGCGCTGGAACGTGCGGCTTACCAGGTGCTGGAACAGCTGCGCGGCCTGCCGCGCGGCGCCACCGTGTGGGCCACCGATTGCGTGCCTGCCAGCGTTCGCGAAGCCGTCACCCTGCGCGCTGCGGGTCGCTACGACGAAGCGGATGTGGCAGTTCAGCGTGCCCTGGCCCACGCTGGCCAGCGCTTGCGCGAAGACGCCAGCGACGAACAGGTGCAGGGGCAATATATTGCTTCGGTGCAGACAGCACTGGACCTTTGCGTGCATCGCAGCCGGGCCAGCGAGGGTGCCGCGCTGTACGAGCATGCGATGCAGACGATCCCGCCGCTGCAGGTGGCCGACGAGCGGCACCACCGGCTGTGGCAGCACGTCTGGATGGATTCGGTGCAGGTCGTTTCCTGGGTACGCGCGGGAACCCTGGAAGCGGCAGCGCGCGCGGTGCAGCGCCTGGAAGCCAACCTGCCGCTGCTCGATCTGGGGCAGAACACGGGCGCGCTGGACGCCGAACTGGAAGCCAACGTGCACATCGCGCAGGCCTACCTGGCCGCCGCCCAGGGCCGCATCGCGGCATGGCAGCAGGCTGCGCAGCAGGCGCAGGACCGGTTGCAGGCCATGCGGTCGCTGCGCGACCCGCGGGACGCGATCGAGGCCGTACGTGCCTGGCAGTTGCTGGTACGCCTGGCCCAGGCGCCGATGGCCGATGCAGGTCTGCTGGCCCCCCTGGTGGCGCAGGCGCGGCACGACCAGGCCGGGCTGGCTGCGCGCGGCCTGGTGGACGTTCGATGCCGCATCGAATCACGCTGGCTGGCTGAACAGCCGGTCTGAAGTGAGCGGCCTCGCCCAGCTGATGCGGCTGGCATGGCGCCCCGGTGTGCTGGTCTCCGCAGCACCCCCCAGCACCCATCGTCAGTGCTGTTCCCACCCCATGAAGTGGCCTATTCGACAGAAGTCGACAGCAGATCCGGCCAGCGTTCTGACGGCCCCGCAGGCTCTGCCGCACCGCTCAGTCCTTCTTGCGTCCGCCGCCTTCCCCTTTCCTGCCTGACTTCTGTGGTTCCACACCGGGATCACGGTGGCATTCGACGCAGTTCTCGAAGTCTCGGATTCCTTCCTCCTCGTGCTCCGCCCGGATGTTGGCTGGCGTGTGCTCGTGGCAGCCGTAGCAGGTGAAGGCGCTGTAGTCGCTGCCCTTGTGGCAGCTCTCGCACTGCTTCTGCACGGCGGGGCGCAGCAGCGCGTGCGAGAAGGACTTGCGGCTCTGCTGCGCCAGCCGTGGACTGCGGTGGTCCGTGTGGTAGGCCATGCAGTCCTGCTCGATCAGATCCTGGTGGAACGACGTCTTCAGGCGCGGCTGCGTGGAGCTCGAAACGATGGCAACGCCTTTCGTCGTGCGCAGGCCGATGTCCGGCAGCGCGTGGCACTCGATGCACAACGTGGCGGCCGCGCCGCGCCAGGGCTTGTGGCAGGCGAAGCAGTCGGTGCCCACCTCGGCGTGCGCCGCCACCACCGGCCCTGGGCTGACCATCAGGTGCGGGTAGGCGAAGGCCAGTCCCACCAGCACCAGCAAGTTGGCCGCGATGATCCAGAACAGCCAGGGGGGCGACACCCCTATCCCGGTTGATGAAGCCCTGTGGTAGCGGTGCGGCCGGCTCATTAGCATCTCCGCATGAAAATCGTTTCGGTTTCGGTCGTTCTCGCCCTGTGTCTGCTTGGCCATCAGGCCTGGGGCCAGGGCCCTGCGCAGCGCCACGGCAGCGTCATGGCGCCGCAGGCAGATGCGGCCTTGCTGTCCCTGGAGCGCATCACGGGCGACCCGCCGCTGGCCGGCAGGCTGCCGCGCCAGGCGCAGATCTCGCCCGGCGGGCGATGGGTCAGCTTTCTGAAGCCTTCTGCGGCCGACAGTGAAGAGCTGGAACTTTGGTTGCAGCCTGCGGCTGGCGGTGATCCGCGCAAGCTGGTGGCGGCAGTCGATCTGCTCGGCGGCGCAGACCAGCAGATCACCGAAGCCGAGCGGGCAGCGCTGGAGCGACGGCGCATCACCCAGCGCGGCATCACCGAATACCAGTGGTGTGGCAACGACGACTCGGCTTTGCTGATGCCGCTGTCAGGCGACCTTTATCGGGTGCGGCTGGGCGAAGGCGCGCCCAAGGCACAGCGCCTGACGCCAGACGCGGCCGCCCCCAGGCTGGACCCGCGCTGCTCCAGCGACGGACAGCGCGTGGCCTTCGTGCGCGAGGGCCGGCTCTGGGTCCTGGACCTGAGCCTGGGTGCTGCTGCCCGCGCGCTGACGCCTGACGGCTCGGCCACGGTGAACTGGGGTCAGGCCGAATTCATCGCGGCCGAGGAGTTCGCGCGTCACCGCGGCTTCTGGTGGTCGCCTGACGGCCAGCGCCTGCTGGTTATGCGCGTCGACGAATCGGCAGTGGGCCTGAAGACCCGTGCCCTGATGTTTGCCGACCGCACCGCCATGGTCGAGCAACGCTACCCCGCGGCCGGCGAGAACAACGCGAAGGTCAGCGCTCACGTGATCGAGCTGGCCAGCGGCGCGATCCGTCCGCTGCCCTTGCCTGACGAGGCCGAGTACATCGCGCGCGCTGGCTGGTTCAAGGACGGGACGCCGTGGCTGCAGTGGCTGACCCGTGACCAGACCCGGCTCACCCTGACCGAGTTCGGCGCCAGTGGCCCGCGCGCGGTGACGGTGGAAACAGACCCTGCCTGGGTCGACGTGCATGACGATCTGGCTGAACTGGCAGATGGCCGTTTGCTCTGGTCCAGCGAAGCCACTGGCCGGCGGCAGCTGGTGCTGCTGGATCGCCAGACCGGCGCGCGCACGCCGTTGACACGCCAGCCCGAGCCGGTGTCGCGGCTGGTCTGTGCCGGCCCCCAAGGGGTGCTGTTCAGCGGCGCAACGGATCGGGGCCGGGCCAGCGAACTCTTCGTCACCGACCTGTCCGGCACGACGCGGCCCCTGGCGGGGGCTGCGTTGCGCCAGTGGCGTTCGGCCAGTGCCGACCAGCCTTGTACCCAGGCTCTGGTGGTCCGCTCGGCCTGGGGTGAGCCGCCAGTGCTGGAACTGCGGCCTGTGTCAGGGGACCGTGTGACGGCACTCCGCGGCGACGCCCCCGACCCGCTGCTGGCCACCCTGGGCGGGCCGCAGGCGCTGGACCTGCTGGCGGCCGACGGCAGGTCTGTGCTGAACGCCTTCTACTTCGCGCCGCGGGCTGCGGCTGCCAAAAGCCCGCTGCTGGTGCTGGCCTACGGCGGCCCGGACGCCAGCACAGTGGCCTGGCGCTGGTCTGGCGACAGCGCGCTGATCGCCTACTGGCAGCAACGCGGCTACGGTGTGCTGATGATCGACACGCGCGGCTCCAGCCTACGTGACCGCGACTTCACCCGTGCCCATTACCGCGCCTTCGGGCAGGTCGAGCTTGCCGACCTGTTCGCCGCCGTGCGCCAGTTGCCGGCGCTTCTGCCGCAGATCGACAGGGGCCGCGTCGGGTTCTTCGGGTGGAGCTACGGCGGGTTCCTGGGCGCGCGTGCGCTACTGGACGCCGACACGCCCTTTGCCGCGGCTGTGGCCGTGGCCCCGGTGACGGACTGGACGCTCTACGACACCGCCTACACCGAGCGCTTTCTAGGCATGCCGGACGGTGGCCGCGCCGCGCCGTATGCCGCTGCCAACCTGCCTGCGCGTGCGGCCCTGCTGGACAAGCCGCTGATGCTGGTACACGGCACCGCTGACGACAACGTGCTGTTCGAGCATTCGCTGCGCCTGATCGAAGCGCTGCAGAACCAGGGCAAGGTCTTCGACGTTCTGGTCTATCCCGGCAAGGCGCATGGCATCGCTGGGCGACGGGCGCGTCTGCACCTGTACCGCAGCATGGACGTTTTCTTTGAGCGGCACCTGAAGCCTTAGCCAGCCCCAGCCAGTGCACTTCGGGCTGCCGGCGGGCGGCCAGCGGGCTGCCCGCGGCGGGTGGGCTCAGTCCGGCTTTTGCCCGGCCTTCCACATCATCGCCATGCGCACCCGGCGTTCGACCGACGGGTGGGTGTAGAAGACCCATTCCTGCAACTGCTGCGGGCGCGGGTTGCGGTATTCGGCAGTCTTCACCAGGGCCGAAGCCAGGCCGTCGGGCAGGTTCACCGTCTCCAGCGAGTAGCGGTCGGCCGCCGTTTCGTTCACGCGGCTGAGCGTGTTGAACAGCGGCTGCGCCAGCAGGCTGAACAGCGAGACCACGAACACCAACACCGGCAGGCCAGCCGGGTCGTCGATGCGGGCCTTGCTGCCGAATGCCCTGGCGAAGCGCGGGAACAGGCGGTGGGCCAGGAAGAAGAAGCCCACCGCCATGGCCGAGATCAACAGCACACCCCGCCAGACATGGCCCAGCACATAGTGGCCGATCTCGTGGCCCGTCACCGCCTTCACCTCGTCCAGCGAAGCGCCCTTGAAGGCGACGTCGGAAATTGCGATGCGCGCCGACCCTCCCAAGCCGGACACGTTGGCCGTGAAGTTATTCGATTGCCGTGAACCGTCGTAGACGAAGATGCGCTCGGCCGGTACGCCGGCCTGCTGCGCCATCGCCACCAGGGCGTCGCGCACCGGGCCTGGCGGCACGGGCTTGTAGTCGTTGAAGATCGGTTCGATCAGCAAGGGCGACAGCAGCAGCAGCACCGACGCCGTCGCCGCCGTCAGCCCGCCGGACCACAGCCACCAGCGCTGGCCGGTACGCCGCATCAGCGCGTACACGCCGACCACGAACAAGGCCGTCACAAGGGTGGAGATCAGCATGCCGATGCTGCCCTGCAGCAGGAAGTCGCCCAGCGGCTGGCTGGTGCGCCCGTAGCTTTGCTCGCGCCACCAGTCCTTGTAGATCGACCAGGGCAGGGTCAGCAGGGCCGACAGCCCGAAGACCAGCAGGCCCGCCGCGAAGGCGCGCAGCGCCGGCCCACGGCGGGCCAGCCGCACCGACAGCTGCTCGAGCAGGCCCGAACGCACCAGCACCCAGGCCACCAGTACGCTGACCAGCAGGTCCCACAGCAGCAGCCAGTGGTTGCCGGCGGTGTAGGCGGCGGCCTTGGCCAGGGCGGGGCCGCCTAAGCCGTCGATGTAGGCAGCCGTCGCGGCCAGTGGGTCGGATGTCATGGTCGGGCCTGTGTGCAGCGTGATGGATGAAGTGCGTGCGTCGTCATCGTCAGCACGGCGCGAACATTCTTTCACGTGCATCGGACCGTGCCAGGCCGCCGCGCGCCCAGGTGTTCGGCATCGCACAGACCGGTGCGCCCGAAGGTGTCACGGTGCGAACTTGGCCACCGTGCGGTGACTGCCCCCACACTGGACCCACTTATGGAGCACGACTTGCACACGACATGAGCACGGCCAGCACATGCCTGACTGCCAGTTGAATGGGTAGCCAGACACATCAGTCATCCGGCGCCCGGTGCCTGGGCATGGCGCTGGTGGTGGCTTCACTGGGGCTGTGGTCTGGCGTGGCCGGTGCCACGTCGATTTGCCGTTGGTTGGATGACGGCGGGCACACCCAGCTGTCCGAGGTCGTGCCCGACCGCTACAAGGCGCGGGCCACCTGCACCGATTCCGACCGCTACGAATTGCCCGCATCGCAGCGGCAGGCTGCCCAGCAGCGCGTGGCAGCGGACGTCGCCAGGGCCGCCAGCGCTGCCGGTGCAGCGTCGGCAAACGCCAGCGGGCCTGCTGGCGCTGCACAAGGCGACGCTACCACTGTGCCGAAGCCGGCAAAGCTGGCGAAGCCGCCGAAGAAGCGGCCTGCCGAAGTCGTCACCGACGCCACGGACTGCGCAACATGGTGGCGCCTCTACGACGAGAGCAGCGCCTGCTTCGGCCCGTTCCGCACGACCCGCGGCGCGACCAAGGCCGAAGCCTTCGACGTGTGCAACGTCATTGCGAGCCCGCAACCCCGCTGCGGCATCAGAAGCCGGTGACGGGCGGCCCCGGCCGCCTGGTCTGTCGCCGCACCCACTTGACGCCCTCGAACCACACGACGCTCAGCAGGCCCAGCCCGCAGGCGGCAGCCAGTTCATGGGCAGGCAACGGCGCAAAACGCAGCACACCCACGGCCCAGGGGACATAAAGCGCGGCCAGCAGCAGCACGACGGCCAGGCCGACGACCGCCCACAGCATGCGGTTCGGCGTGCGCAGCGTGGCCCAGAACGACCGTGTGCTGGACCGGTTGGACAAGATCAGCGCGAGATTGCCGACCACCAGGGTCGCGAACGCGAAGGCGCGGGCCTCGGGCTCTGGCATGCGCGGGCTGGCCCAGGCAAAAGCGCCCAGCACGGCGGCCAGCACACCCAGGCCCTGCAGAAAGGCCAGCCACAGCGTGACGCCGCCAAACAGCGGTGCCGTGGCGTCGCGCGGCGGGCGCTGCATCACGTCCTGCTCGGCGGGTTCGTTTTCGAAGGCGATGGCGCAGGCCGGGTCGATGATCAGTTCCAGCAGCGCGATGTGCATCGGGTACAGCAGCGCAGGCCAGCCCAGCATCACCGGCAGCAGCGCCATGCCGGCAATCGGCACGTGCACCGCCAGGGTGTACGACATCGCCTTGCGCAGGTTGTCGAAGATGCGGCGCCCCAGGCGCACGGCGCGCACGATGGCCGCGAAGTTGTCGTCCACCAGCACCAGCGAAGCCGATTCGCGCGCCACATCGGTACCGCGCGCGCCCATGGCCACGCCCACGTCGGCGGCGCGCAGGGCCGGGGCGTCGTTCACGCCGTCACCCGTCATCGCCACGATGTCGCCCCTGGCCTTCAGGGCTTGCACGATGCGCAGCTTCTGCTCGGGCGCGATGCGTGCGCAGATGCTGACCGTGGCGATGCGCTGGCGCAGGCCTTCGTCGTCCAGCGTGGCGATCTCCTCGCCTGTCAGCATCTCGCCGTCACTTGCGGCCTGTGGTGCCAGCCCGGCCTGCTGCGCGATGGCGCGGGCCGTGGCAGGGTAGTCGCCCGTGATCATCACCACGCGGATGCCCGCTGCGCGGCATTCGGCCACTGCGGCCGGCACTTCAGCCCGTACGGGGTCAGCCAGGCCCAGCAGACCGACGAATTCGAAGTCGAAGCCATGCTCGTTCGCTGGCCAGTCGTGGCCTGCGAACGACCCGCGCGCCACCGCCAGCACGCGCAGGCCTGCAGCCGCGAGTTCGTCGACCACGGCGCTGATGCGGGTCTTCTGCGGCGCGCCCAGATGGCACAGGTCCATCACCGCCTCTGGCGCGCCTTTGGCGGCTACGGTCTGGGCGCCATCGCCCGCTGCCGCCCAGACGTGGGACATCGCACGCAGCGACGGGCTCAGTGCATAGGTCTGCACCAGGCGCCAGTCGCGGTGCAGGTGTTCGGTGCCCAGCAGGAAGCGTTGGCCCAGCTGGTGGAAGGCCTGCTCCATCGGGTCGAAGGGGTCGACCACGCTGGCCAGGATGGCCACTTCCAGCAGCGCGTGGAAGGCTTCGGGCAGCTTGCCGTCGGTCAGCGATGCCAGCGCCAGCCGATCGCCCAGGCCCGCGCCGCCAGCCGCCAGGTGCGTCACGGTCATGCGGTTGCTGGTCAGCGTGCCGGTCTTGTCGCTGCACAGCACGGTGGTGGCGCCCAGGGTCTCGATGGCATTGATGCGGCGGGTCAGCACGCCTTCTTTCGACAAGCGACGCGCCCCGAGCGCCGGGAACACGGTCAGCACCAGCGGGTATTCCTCGGGCAGCATGGCCATGGCCAGCGCAATGCCGGCCAGCACGGCCTGCAGCCAGTCGCCTTTGACCAGGCCGTACACCAGCACCAGCAGCAGGCTCAGCGCCAGCGCCAGCAGGGCCAGCTGGCGCACCAGCCGGGCCGTCTGCTTCTGCAGCGGTGAGGGCGCGTTCTGCACCGTGCCCAGGGCCGTGCCAATGCGGCCGATTTCGCTGCGGGCGCCCGTGGCTGTCACCAGAGCCAAGGCATGCCCCTGCACGATCAAGGTGCCGGCATACACGCCAGGCAGGTCGTCGCCACCCGGTGCGACCCGGGTCAGGTTGGGGGCGTCGGCCTGGGTCTGGGCGTCTTCCGCAGCCGCCCGCTCGGCTGGCAGGGCCACGCGCTTGCCGACCGGCACCGATTCACCCGTCAGCAGCGACTCGTCGGCCCGCAGGCCGTCGGCCGACACCAGCAGGGCATCGGCCGGCACGCGGTCGCCTTCGCTGAGCTTGAGCAGGTCGCCCCTGACCACGTCGCGCCCGGCGATGCGCTGGGGCTGTCCGTCGCGGATGACCAGCGCGCGCGGGCTGGTCAAGTCCCGCAGGGCTGCGATGGCGCGCTCGGTCTTGCCTTCCTGGTAGAGCGTCAGCGTCATGGTGACCAGCACGAAGCCGAACAGCGTCAGGCCCTCTTGCAGGCTGCCCAGCACCGTGTACACCGTGCCGGCAGCCAGCAGCAGCAGGAACATCGGCTCGCGCAGCGTCTGCCAGGCGATGTGCAGCAGCGAACGGCTCCGCCCCCCGGGCACGGCATTGGGCCCGTCTTCGGCCAGGCGCTGGGCGGCCTGGGCTGCAGACAGCCCCAGCCCGGCAGCGCCGGCCGGTGCGGCTAAGGCAGCCGGGGCGGACTGCACTGAACCTGGACTGGCAGTTGGCGCAGCAGCGCGGCCTGCCGCGGCTTGATCCGCCGGGTTGTGACGTTCCGGGTCTTGTGGGCTCTGCGGGCCCGACAGCCCTTCGTGGGCGGGTTGCCCAGCTTCATGGGGTTGCCTCGCTGTGACCGTTCATGCCAGCCCTCACCCTGTATGTACGCGGGTGCGGTGGCGCGACCAGATGGTTTCGCGCAGCACCGACCTGCCCACTACGACGGTAGAGCCCTGCCGTACGCCAGTCTGTGCGTGGTCGAACACAGCATCGCCGGCCCTGCTGTGCAGGCTGTTCGCGCCAGTCGGGTCAGCGGCGTATGGCTTCCAGCCGCCGCGCGATTTCGGCCTTCAGCCACAGGGCGTCGTGCCCGGGCACCACCAGTTGCAGGCCTTGCTGCAGCATCGCGCGCGCCATCTCGGCGCTGCCGCACCAGATGCCGCAGACTTTCCCGTGCGCTGCCGCCGCGGCCTGGATACGCGCGATGGCCGCTGCCAGGTCGGGGTGGGTGAAGGCTGCCGCCGGGCCCAGGCCCAGGGCGATGCCCAGGTCGCTGGGGCCGATGAACAGGCCGTCGATCGTGGGTTCGGCCGCGATGGCGTCCAGCGCGTCCAGCGCGGCGCGCGTCTCGATCATCGCCAGCGCCAGCACCTGGGCATTGGCGTGTTCGGCATAGTCGGGCCCGCCCACCAGCAGCCCGCGCGCGGGGCCGAAGCTGCGGTCGCCTTCGGCACCGGCCAGTGGGTAGCGGCAGGCGCGACCGAAAGCGCGCGCCTCGGCGGCACTGTTCACCAGCGGGCAGATCACGCCGTAGGCGCCCGCGTCCAGCGCGCGGTTGATCTCGGCCAGCTGGTTGCCACTCACGCGCACCAGGGGCACGGCCGGGGTGTGGGTCAGGGCCTGCAGCATCGCCAGCATTTGCGCGTGGCCGGCCATGCCGTGCTGGCAGTCGACAACCACGGCATCGAAGCCGGCGCAGCCCACCAGTTCGGCCGCATAGGCCGAATCGATGCTCATCCATCCAGCGACGGCGCCCTTGCCCGTGGCGAAAAGTTCGAGCAGACGGTTGGCTTTCATGGGGGTTCCTTTCAAGCCGCCATGGGCGGCGGCAGCAGGCTGTGCCGGGCCAGGTGGCCGCCGGCGTCCAGCGTGCAGTCGCGCGCCAGCGCCTGGGCCGCCAGGGCCGGTGCAAAACGCGGGGGTTTGGGCGCGTCGCCACGCACCACCAGCAGCGCGTGCGCGTCCTGCGTGCCGGTGTTGACGAAGCGGCGCGTACAGCCGGCGGGCAGGGACAGCGTGTCCCAGGCGCCCAGCTCGGCACGCAAGGCCGCCGGGCCGTCGTTGAAGTCCACCGCCAGCGGGCCCTGGGCGTGGACCAGCACGGCCGGTTCATCCAGGGCGAAGGGCGCACTGGCCTGGCCTGGTGGCACGCGTAGCCATTCAATCGAGAAGCCTTGCGGTTCGGCTACCGCCGGTCGGTGGTCGCGGTGCTGCGTCAGCCCCCAGCCGACGAAGGGCGCCAGCTGCCAGGCGTGGCCGGGCAGGGCGGTGTCCAGCGTCGCGGCGCGGTAGTCGCGTTGCGCGGGCTTCAGCGCGCGGGCCATCAGATCGCTTGCGGACCATCGGCGCAGCTGCGCCACTTCGGCGTCGGGCAACAGGGGCAGCAGTTCGCTCTCGGGCGGCGGCGCGGCGCCCGCGGGCACGTCGATGATCTGGTTATCGCGGCCCAGGTACAGGCCGGTCTCGCGCGCGCGGCGCATGACATCGGGGCTCCAGAGGATGCCGCCGGTGTCGTCCCCGCCCAGCACCGTCATCAGGAAGCCCTTGCGCGTGCCGCTGCTGGTGAATCCGCGGAACATCCACGGCGGCATGCAGATCACGTCGCCTTCGTCCAGCACGGCTTCGCCTTCTTCGCCGCGCACGCCCCAGCGCAGCGTGAAGCGGCCTTCGCAGGCGATGAAGACCTCGGCCGTGAAGTGCAGGTGCAGGTTGTTGGTGACGCCCGGCAGCAGCCCGGCCGCACCGATGTTGAAGCCATGCGGTTCGCGCAGGTTCACCACCTGGCCCGGGTTCTGCGTCACGCCCGGGCCGATGATGGAATAGTTTTCCTTCGGCGTGCTGCCCGGTAGGCGCACGTCGATGAAGGCGTCTTCGCACGAAACGTACTGCGCGCGGCGGATGTGCCGGCGCTGGAGTTCTTGCGGGGTCAGGATCATGGGTTCGCGCTCAATGTTCAGCCCTTGACAGCGCCTTGCGTCAGGCCGGAAACGATCTGCTTCTGGAACAACACCACCAGCACGATCAGCGGGATCGTGATGCTGACGGCACCCGCCACGCCCTGCATCAGCAAGGCATCGCTTTCGGCGGTGATGGCGCCGGCGATCGCCGCCGGCATGGTCATGCGTTCGGCATTCGTCAGTGCCGATGACAACAGGAAGTCGTTGTACGCCAGCAGGAAGCTGAACAAGCCCGTGGTGACCACGCCCGGCCACATCACCGGGATGATGACGCGGCGAAAGGCCTGCAGCCGCGTGCAGCCGTCCACCATCGCGGCTTCGTCCAGTTCCTGCGGGATGCCGGCGAAGAACGAGCGCAGCATCCAGATCGTGAACGGTTGGTTGATGGCCACCAGCACGAACACCAGCGTGAAGGTGGTGTTGCGGATGCCCAAGGCGTCGAACATCAGGTGGAAGCTGGGCAGCAGGGTGGAATGCGGCAGCGCGCGGAACACCAGCGCGATGATCAGCAGCCAGAAGCCGAGCGAGCCGCGATACCGCGCGAGGGCATAGCCCGCCAGGCAGCCCACGGTGAGCGAGACTGTCACCGTGCAGGCCGTGACGACGGCGGTGTTGACGAAGTTGCGGTGGAATTCGCGGTCCACCCACAGGCCGCGGTAGTTTTCCAGCGTGATCGGGGCCCACCACTTCAGCGGCGACGAGAACGCATCGACATAGCTGCGCAGCGAGATCACCAGCGTCCAGACCACCGGCAGGCTGGCCAGCAGCAGCCACAGCGCCAGGCCGCCATACAGCAGCCAGGGGCCGAGTCGGTTGCGGCGCCGTGCCTCAGCCACCGCGTTGCTCCTTCCAGGTCTTGCGCAGCAGCGGCACCAGCAGCACGGCGATGCCGGCCACCGTCAGCACCGCGGCGGCGCTGGCCTTATACGGGTTGGCTTCCTGCAGCAGCACGTGGTAGGTGAGGTATTGCACGCTGGTGGTGAAGGCGCCCTGTGTGAGCACCACCACGGGCTCGAACACGCGGTAGGCGTCCATCAGGTGGATCAGCGTGACGAACACCACCAGCGGCATCAGGTGCGGCAGCGTGACGTAGCGAAGCTTCTGCCAGCGGCTGGCGCCGTCCAGCGTGGCGGCCTCCAGCGCGTCCTGCGGCACGCCCTGCAGCCCAGCATAGAAGACGATGAAGGCAAAGGGCAGCACGTGCCAGATGCCGTACAGCACCACCAGCAGCTGTGCCGACCAGGGCTGTGCCATCCAGTACACCTGCACGCCCACCTGCGACAGCAGGTGCGGCACCAGGCCGGCGTCGCGGAACAGCCATTTGATGGCCAGCGCACCCACCACCGGCGTGATGATGAAGGGCAGCAGCGAAGCGGCGATGAAGGCACCCTTCAGCCGCTGCGTGACCTGGTTCATGGCCAGTGCCAGCGCCAGCCCGCCGCCCAGCACGAAGGGCGTGGTGCCGGCGATGTAGAGCAGCGTGAAGCGCAGCGCGGCGAGGAATTCCACTGGCGCGGCGGGGGCAGCGGGCACAGCGGACACAGCGGATGGGCCCGCACGGGTGTCGCCCCCTGCATCCAACCCCAGGATGGCGCGGTAGTAGTCGGCGCCCACAAAGCTGCAGGTCTGCAGCGCCTGGCCGTCGGCCGCGGTGCGGGCGCGCAGCGTCGTCACCGGGTGGGCGCCGAAGGGGCCGGTCTGCTGCACCGTCACCAGCTCCATCTGCAGCGTGCAGTTGTGCACCGACAGCCACAGCGTCAGCGCCAGCGGCAGGGCCAGCAGCAGGGCCATCAGCAGCACCGAAGGCGCGACGAAGCCGGTGAAGCTGCGCAGCTTCATGCCGCACCGCCGCGGGTCGCGTGGCGGCCGGGCAGGAAGCCCTTCTCGGTGGCCACCTGTCGGTAGGTGGCCGCGGCGTTGGCCAGCACGGCGGCGCTGTCACGCCCGCCGGCCAGGGCGTCGGGCAACACCTTGCCGATCTCACCAATGGCCAGGGAGAAGAAGGGCTCGCCCGGCCACACCGGCGCGCCGGCGGCACGGGCCTGCGCGACACCGTCGCCAAAGCGCCCCGGCCGCCAGGTCGAGCGCACCCACACGCCCAGGTCGTTGCCGCTGCGCACGGTGTCTGGGGACAGCGCTGCCATCAGCACCTGAAAGGCGGCATCGCGCTGCTGCGGCGCATTGCGCGGCAGCACCATCGCGTCCCACCACAGATGCGCGGCCGGCGCGCCGCCCGGGCGCGCGGCGGGCGCCAGCGCCTGCTGCATGCGGCCCGCCACGCGCGATGCCAGCGGGTCGTCCAGCCTGGTGGCGCGGCTGGCCCAGAGCACACCCATTGCCGCCTTGCCCTGCTGGAACTGGTTGACCACGTCGTCGGCGTTCGATGCCAGCGCATTGGGCGTCATGAAGGGCAGCATCGCGCGCATCGTGGCCACCGCGGCCTGGCCAGCGGCGCCATGGAACGCGGGCTGTGCGCTGCCAGGCTCGAACACCCGGCCGCCGTGCGCCACCAGCAGGTTGATGAACTCGACCGCGCTGTCAAAGCCCTTGGCAAAGCCTTGGGCGATGGGGTAGTCGATGCCGGGCTCGCGTGCCTTCAATACCGCTGCGGCCTGCAGCATCTGCGGGTAGGTGGTGGGCACAGCCAGGCCGTGGCGTTCGAACAGGTCGGCGCGGTAGAACAGGCACTGCGTGTTCTGCAGGAAGGCCAACGCCATCACCTGCCCGTCCATGCGCACCAGCATGCGTTCTTCCAGCTGCCCGCGCGTGCCATGGCGCTGCACCAGGTCGTCCAGCGGCTGCAGTTCGCGCCGCGCGTAGAGGTTGGCGAACACACCCATCGACACCGCTGCGGCATCGAAGGGCGAACGCCCGGCCGATGCGAAGGCCTGCTCGGTTTCGGTGCGCGCCTGCGGCGTGAGCTTGAACACCACCTTCAGCCCCGGGCGGGCGCAGCTTTCGGCGATACGCGCCATGTGCTGCAGGGCCGGGAAGCTGTTGCCGACGATGTTGACGGTGCCGCTGCCAGCCACCGGTGGACAGGCGGCAGCCTGTGCCCGCGCTGCAGACAGGCCAAGGCCAGGGCCCAGGCCTGTGGCCAGCGCGGCGGCGGCCAGCAGCGGGCGGCGGCGCAGGCCGGCGGTCATGGCGCGCGCGCGTCCAGCCGCGCCTGGCTGTGCGCGTCGAAGAGATGGCAGCGGGCCGTGTCCAGGCCAAAGCCAGCGCGGTCGCCGATCTGCGCCTGCAGGGCCTTGCCGCCCTTCGCGGTGATCTTGGCGTCGCCGCACTGCAGCGTCAGGTAGGTGGCGTCGCCGGTGAGCTCCAACGCAAACACCTCGCCCTCGATCGCGGCGGTGGCGGTGGCCGTGGCGCCCGGCATCACCGTCAGGTCTTCCGGCCGGATGCCCAGCACCGCATCGGCATGGTCGGGCAGGGCGAACCCGGCTACGCGCACACCTGGCGCTTCGAACACCCCGCCCTGCAGCCGCCCGCGCAGCAGGTTCATCGGCGGCGCACCCACGAAGCCAGCGACGAACAGGTTGGCCGGCCGGTCGTAGATCTCGCGCGGCGTGCCCACCTGCTGGATGCGTGCGCGGCTCATCACGACCACGCGGTCGGCCAGGGTCATGGCCTCGACCTGGTCGTGCGTGACGTAGATCGTCGTCACGCGCAGGCTGTGGTGCAGATGCTTCAGGTAGGCGCGCATGCTCACGCGCAGCTGGGCGTCCAGGTTGCTGAGCGGCTCGTCCATCAGGAAGACCGCCGGCCGGCGCACGATGGCACGCGCCAGGGCCACGCGCTGGCGCTGGCCGCCTGACAGTTCCTTTGGCCGGCGCTGCAGGTAGTCCGTCAGCTCCACCTGCTGCGCCGCCTGCTGCACCGCCGGGCCGACTTCGCTGGCCGGCAGGCCGCGGATCTTCAGCGGGAAGCCGATGTTCTCGGCCACCGTCATGTTGGGGTAGAGGCCGTAGCTCTGGAACACCATTGCCACGTCGCGGTCCTTGGGCTCCAGGGTGTTGACGCAACGCTCGCCAATCCACACCTCGCCTTCGCTCGGGTCTTCCAGCCCTGCCACCATGCGCATGGTGGTGGTCTTGCCGCAGCCGCTGGGGCCCAGCAGCACCAGGAATTCGCCATCGGCGATGTCCAGCGACAAGCGCTCGACGGCCGTGCTGGCACCCCAGCGCTTGACGATGTTCTTCAGCTGGACGCGGGCCATCGTGCCCTCTCGTGCGGGTGGGCCTGCGGGCTCACAGCAATTGCATCCACAGCGCCACCTCGTCGATGAGCAGCCATTCGCGCAGGATGCGGCCGCGCGCGTGGTCCACCTCGGCGTGCGTGATACCCAGGATCTCCACCGGCCGCTGCGTGGCCGCGCCATAGCGCCCGCCGCCCACGTGCTGGCCCGTGATGCGCCAGCGCATGGCCACGCGCGGCGTGCGCCCGGGGTCGATGCGTTCAGCCAGGCTGTCGATGTGCAGCGTGGCGCCCGCAAAAGCTGCCGTCAGGCCGAACCACAGGCCTTCGGCATCGGCCAGGCCCATGCCGGTGAATCCACTGGGGCCGTGCAGGTCCAGCGCTTCGTCGCAGTGGCGGGCCAGCACGGCCAGGTCGCCGGCCCAGAGCGCGCGGTAGGTGGCGGCCAGCAAAGCCGCGCCTGGCGTGGTGTGCTGCGGGTTCTGCCAGCCGCCGGGGGCCGGGGGTTGATGCAGAGGCAGCGTGGGGGCGCCGCGGGTGGCCATCCAGGCTTGCGCCAGGCCACGCGGGCTGCGGCCCAGCTGCAGCGCCATTGCACCCTGGTCGCGCACCAGCCATTCGTGCACGATGCGGTTGCCCCGGCACACGCAGTCGGCCACGGTGCGCACCCGCACGCGCTGGCCGCTGGCCAGGCCGAAGGCGCCGTCGCCGCGGTGGGTCATGGTCGACGCGATGCGGTGCGATGAGAGATAGCCCGCCTCGTCGTCGCCCGCGCTGACGATGTCTTCGCACAGCAGCCGCCGGTCCGGGAACTGCTGCAGCGTTTCCAGCGTGCCGCGCACCACCGCGTCCACGCCCTGTTGCGTGCCGCCGGGCGTGATGACGGCGCAGTCGGGTGCGTACCAGTCGTGGATGCGGTCGATCTCGCGGCCTTCCCAGATGCGCGCGGTGATGACGCGGATGTAGTCGTCCAGGTCGGTGAAGGCGGGATCGAAGCCTTTCATGGTGTGTCCTCTGCCGGCCGCCGTGCCGACTGCCGCACCACCAGCGTTGCCGGCACCAGCACCTGTCCGCGCGACACGGCATCGTCTTCCAGCTGCTGCAGCAGAGTGCCGACGGTGGCCTCGATCATCAAAGTGGCGTCCTGTGCCACGGTCGTCAGCGCGTACGAGCCCCAGGCCGCCTGCGGCACGTCGTCATAGCCCACCACCGAGACGTCTTCGGGCACGCGCAGGCCCAGTTCCAGCCGCAGCACGTCCATCGCCGCGAAGGCCATGTGGTCGCTGGCCACGAACAGCGCGTCGGGCCGTTCGCTGGGCGCCACCAGCGGGCCGAAGAGTTCGTGCGTGGCCTGGCGCGCGCGTTCGAAGTCGTAGTGGCCCACGGCACGCGCCACCACGCGCAGGCCGTGTTCGGCCAGGCCGTCGCGCAGGCCGCGTTCGCGGTCCTGGTTGGTGGACGTGTCCTCGGCGCCGGCCAGGTAGGCCACGCGCTGGTGGCCGCCCGCGGCCAGGAACTGCGCCACCGCCCGGCCGCCGCCGTGGTTGTCGCTGCTGACGGTGCTGACGCGCCCGGCCCGGGTGCTGCGGTTGAACATCACCACGGGGATGCGCGCATCGGCGATCTCCTGTGCCAGGCCCGAAGACAGCTGGGTCGACGCCATCACGATACCGTCGACCTGGTAGCGCATCAGCTCCACCAGCAGCTCGTCGGCGTCCTCGTTCTCGGTGATGAACAGCAGCACGTGGTAGCCGTCCTTCTGCAGGCGCTGCGAGAGCTGCTCCACCACCAGCGGATAGAACTGGTTCTGCAGGTTGGACATCACCAGCGCGATCATGCGCGAGCGCCGCGTGCTCAGCGTGCGCGCGATGGCGTTGGGCCGGTAGCCCAGCTTGCGCGCGGCTTCCAGCACGCGGGCGCGCGTATCCGGGGCGACGCTGGCGCCGGGCGTGAAAGTGCGGCTGACGGCGGACTGCGAGACCTCGGCGAGACGGGCTACATCGATCGAGGTCACGGTGGACTTGGCCATGGCGGGGCCCGGGCGCGGCGGCGCAGGGCGGTTCGGGTGCGACAGGGTTGCCATCATGACGCTGTCCATTTGCCGTGCGGCCTGATCAAGGTCATCGCCGTCATCGCGGGCTGGCGGCGATCTGGCTCGTCATGCTCTGGCCGTGTTCAAGGAAGCAGGTCATAGGATTTTGCGGCGCATCCTTTTGAGGCTGCATACGTATGCACACCGCTCATGCTGAACGAGACCAGCACCGCCGTCAAGCCCACCGGCTTGCGTTGGCAGACCGGGAAAACACCCGTCTGCTCAGGCGTCGGCCTGCAGCGGCGCCAGCAGGTCCACGTCCATCTGCAACATCAGGTGCGGCAGGTCGATGAGCACCCAGTTCTCGGTCAGCAGCTGGCCGTCGTGGCGCCACCAGTCCATCACGCGCATGCCGATGCGCCGGCCCGTGGCGGGCACGCCCAGGTAGTCGCCCGCGTGCGTGGCCACCACGCTGGGCCAGCCGGTGGACGCGACATACGGCCCTTCGGCCACGCGGGCGCGGTGGCCGTTGCCGCGCCGGTCCGGGAAGGCGTGCAGGAAAGGCGCCTGGTGATGGCGCTGGAAGCCGCTGACGCCCCGCGCGGTGCCGATGCCACCCGGCCCGTACCACATCATCTGGGGGTGCCAGAAGCGTGGCATGCCCATCGAGTCGAGGTTCTTGCCGTCGAAGGCGAACAGCCCGGCGATCATCGACAGCACCAGGTGCATGCTGCGTTCGCCGGCCGCCGGGTCCACAGCGTCCAGCAGCAGCCCGTCATGCGGGCCTGGGCCCGGCACCAGCCAGTCCAGGCCGCGGCTGGGCGGCAGCAGGGGGCGCCCGGCCTGGCGGGCCAGGTCCACCACGTCCAGCAACACGCGGGCTTCGGTGATGCGGCCGCGGCCCTGCTGACCATCGCGCCCGGGCTCATCTGCAGGTTCCCAGCGGTAGAACTCGCCAAAGCGCAGCGCGACGGGCTCGCCCGTGGGCGGGATGCCCAGCCAAGGCTGCTTGAACGTGCCGACGTAATGCCCGTGGGCACTGGCCCACCAGCCTTCGCCGCGCACCGCGGCCGGCGAATGGCCGACGAAGCCTTCAGGTGGGCTCGCCCAGTGCCCCGCCAGGAAGAGGTCGGTGCGCCGTTCCAGGTCCGGCAGTGCGCGCTGCAGCGGTGCCCAGAGCCGCTGATGGATGGCCTGGGCACCCTGCAGGTTGTTGAAAGGGTGCGCTACGTGCCACTGGGCATCGGGCGCCAGGGCGGCGTGCAGCGCGGCCGCCGTGTCGGGGCCGGGTGTGGCCTGCAGCAGACGCCACACATCGGCCTTGCACCGCGCCAGCAAGGCCGGGTCGGGCCGGGGCTGGGGGGGCGCGATGGGCGGTGCCCCGCCGTCGCCAGAGACCCGCGGGGACGGCTGGGCCGAAGCGGGCATCTGGGGTGTGGCAGCAGGGGGTGGGATGCTCATGGTGCGCTCTCAATGATGCTGGGCCGGGCTGCTCGGGGTTTTCACCAGCGGATGGGAAATCGTAATGCATACGCTTGCAAGCCGCGGAATCGGCATGCACACTGCAGGCCGTCGACGGGCAGTGCCGCGCATGGGGTGCGGCCATGCGCCCGCCACAACTCGGAGCGACGGCATGGTTCACGGTCAGCAGCGGTTCGTGGTGCGCGAGATCGCGTGGGTGTGTGCGGTCTGGGCCGCGGCAGCGGGTGTATCGACGGCATGGGCGCAGGCCAGCCCAGCGTCCGCCGGAACAGGCGCAGCCGCAGCCGACAGCGGCCAGCTCATCACGGTCACGGTCACGGCCAACCGCCGCATCGAAGACCAGCAGAAGGTGGCCGTCACCGTCACCGCCCTGCCGGCGGAACGGCTGGCCGAGCGCAACGTGCTGGACCTGTCCAGCATCGAAGGGCTGGTGCCTGGCTTTACCTTCGGCAAGTCGGGTGTCGACGCCCGGCCGGCGATCCGCGGCGTGCGCACCGAGAACGTGGCCGTGAACGCCGACACCACGATCGGCTTCTTCGTCGATGGCATCTACAAGAGCCGCGCGCAACAGGCCATGCTGGGCTTCGTCGACGTCAGCCGCGTGGAGATCCAGCGCGGGCCGCAAGGCACGCTCTTCGGCCGCAATACCTTTGGCGGCAACATCGTCGTCACCACCAACGCGCCCGAAATCGGCAGCCGCGAAGCATCTGCCAACCTGACGCTGGGCAGCTTCGGCAAGAAGCGCTTCGACGGCGCCGTGAACGTGCCCCTGGGCGACCAGGCTGCGCTGCGCTTTGCCGGCGCGGTGGAAAAGGCTGACCCCTGGGTGAAGAACGACTTCAACCCCGCGGCTGGTCTCTTCGACCAGGACTTGCGCTACCTGCGTGCCAGCCTGGCCCTGAAGCCCACGCGCGACATCGACGTGGTGCTGCGCGCAGACACCACCCAGCAGAAGGGCAATGGGGGCTCGGCCTTCGGCTACAAGCTGGCGGGCACCTTCTTACACACCCCTTCGTGCCAGCAGCTCTTCAACGCCACCGTCACCGCGATCAATTCGCGGGGCGGCAACCGCGACGGCGTCAACGACTGCACACGCACCGTGGGTGCAGGCGCAGGTACCGGCGCCAATGCCACCGGTACCAGCGTGGACCTGGGCATCCCGCTGCACAAGCCGGGGCAACTGGACCGCATCAACAACGACTACCGGTCCTTCCTGGATTTGGAGGACCGCAACCTGTCGGCCGACATCAGCTGGCGCCTGCCGGGCCTGACCCTGAAGTCGATCACGGGCTATGCAGATTTCGACGCCGCCCGTTCGTCGGACACCGATTTCTCGGCTTCCACCATCGGCATCGACTACCAGCGGACATCCGCCAAGACGCTGACGCAGGAATTCCAGGTGCTGTCCGAAGGCAGCGGCCCGCTGGGCTATGTCGCCGGGGTCTACCTGTTCAAGGATGAACTCACGGGCCTGTTCATCAACCAGCAGCTGCCGCGCACGATCCGGTCCACGGCGACATCGACAGCGCTCACGCTGCCGCAGAACGGCGCCGGTTTCTACGACCTGCAGCAGCCCGAAACCCAGTCCACCGCCCTGTACGGCCAGCTGAGTTTCCGCGCGACCGATGCCTTGACCGTCACGGTGGGCCTGCGGCACACGCGCGACAAGAAGTCCTTCAAGTTCGCCAATGCCAACAGCGTGTTGCCGCTGGTGCTGGGCGCGCCAGACGGCACCCTGATCACGCTGGACACGGCGCGGCCCGGTGCTGCTGCTTTCGGTACGCAGGGCGCCACCAACTGCACCGGGTCGAATGCGCAGCCGGGCTTCAACTGCCTGCCGGGCACCAACACCGTCACCGGCGCCACCTACGACGACGCCACTTTCAGCAAGACCACCGGCCGGCTGGCGGTGGACTACAAGCTCTCGGCTTCGCAGCTGGTGTTTGCATCGGTGTCCACGGGCTTCCGTTCGGGCGGGTTCAACTCGGGCCAGGCGCTGGCCGCGGTGCGCACCTTCAAACCCGAGGAAGTCACGGCGCTGGAGCTGGGTTCGAAGAACCGCTTCCTCGACAACAAGCTGCAGGTCAATGCGGCGCTGTACACCAACCGCTACACCAACCTGCAGGAACAGCGCCAGATTGCCGTCGGCGCGACGACGATCTCCACGATCTTCAACGCCGCCAAAGCCAAGGCCAACGGCTTCGAGCTCGAAACCGAGTGGCGCGCCACCAAGGCCCTGACCCTGGGCGGCACGCTGACGCTGCTGGATGCGAAGTACACCAGCTTCCCCGACGTGGCCCTGCCCTTCGGCACGTCGATCCTGGTGGCCGATCCGGCTTCCACCGCCGCGCAGGTCGATGCCAATGGCGTGGTCCTGGCGCCCGCTGGCCAGCGGCGCCTGTTTGCGCCCGGCTACCGCTGCGGCGTGGTGCCCGGTACAGGCGGCACTGGCCAGCCAGCGGCAGCCTTCGGCTGCGACCTGACCGGCAACAAGCTGCCCTACAGCCCGGAAAGCCAGGTCTCGGTGTTTGCCAAGGTCGACATCCCGTTGGGCACCCTGGGCGTGCTGACCCCGCTGCTGGCGGTGAACTACAGCAGCGGCTTCTTCGGCCAACCCAGCAACGCCAGCCTCGAAAAGCAGGGCGCCTATGCGAAGGCCGACTTCAAGCTCAACTGGAAGGTCAACGAAAGCTTCGCGCTGCAGGCCTACGTCGACAACTTCACCGACAAGCAGACCATTAACCGCTTCGTCTGGGGCGGCGGTGGCGCGCTGCAGGTCAGCGGGGCGATGCCGCGCACCTTCGGCCTGCGCGCTTCGTACTCGGCGTTCTGAGGCCAGGCAACGCGATGCAGCGCCTGCCCACCACCCACGTTGGCAGCCTGCCGCGCAGCCAGCCGGTCGTCGACCTGATCTTTGCGCGTGAGCGCGGCGAAGCTGTCGACGAAGCTGCCTTCGATGCCGTGATGGCCGCGGCCATCGACGACTGCGTGCGCCGCCAGGTGGCCGCGGGCGTGGACATCGTCAGCGATGGCGAGATGAGCAAGATCAGCTACGCCACCTACCTGAAGGACCGCTACACCGGCTTCGACGGCGACAGCCCGCGCCGCACGCCGGGCGACCTGCTGGACTACCCCGGCTTCCGCGAACGGCTGCGCACCAGCGGCGGCACGCCCACCTACCGCCGGCCCTGTTGCGTGGGGCCGATCGCGGTGCGCACGCTCGAGCCCCTGATGAAGGACATCGCGCACCTGAAGGCCGCCGCGCAGCGGCACGGCGCGGGTGCGATGTTCATGAACGCGGCCTCCCCCGGTGTGGTGGCGCTGTTCCAGCCCAACCAGCATTACGCCGATGACGACGCCTATCTCGAAGCGCTGGCGCACGCGCTGCGGCACGAATACCACGCCATCGTCGACGCCGGGCTGATGCTGCAGATCGATTCGCCCGACCTGGGCCTGGGCCGGCACATGATGTACCGCGAACTGGAAGAGCCGGCCTACCTGGCGCGCATCGAAAAGCATGTGGAAGCGCTGAACTACGCGCTGGTGGCGATTCCAGCAGACCGCGTGCGCATGCACGTGTGCTGGGGCAACTACGAAGGCCCGCACCACCGCGACGTGCCGCTGGCCACCATCCTGCCCACGGTGCTGAAGGCCAAGCCCCGGGGCCTGCTGTTCGAGACCGCCAACCCGCGCCACGGCCACGAATGGGCGACCGTGCGCGACATGCGTCGGCAGATCCCGGACGACAAGCTGCTGATCCCCGGCGTGCTGGACACCACCACCAACTTCATCGAACACCCGCAGCTCATCGCGCAGCGGCTGCAGCGCTTCGTCGACATCGTGGGCGTCGACCGCGTGATTGCCGGCAGCGATTGCGGCTTTGGCACCTTCGCCGGCTTCGGTGCGGTCGACGAGGACATCGTCTACGCCAAGCTGGCTGCGATGGCCGAAGGCGCGGCGCTGGCCGTGAACGCCGGCGCCTGAGTCAGCCTTCCAGCCGCACCAGCCCGCGCCGCACGGCCTGCGTCACGGCCTCGGTGCGGCTCTTGGCGCCCAGCTTGGCCATCACGGCGGTGACGTGGAACTTCACCGTGCCTTCGGTGATGCCCGTGGCGCGGGCGATCTCTTTGTTGCTCAGGCCCTGGGCCAGGTGGCGCAGCACCTCGGTCTCGCGCCGCGACAGGGCTTCGCCTTCCATGCGCGACGCCAGCTTGGCCGCCACCGGGCCCGGCAGGCAGCGCTGCCCGCGCATGACGGTCTCGATGCCGGCCAGGATGTCGGCCGGTGGCGAGTCCTTCAGCAGATAGCCGCGGGCACCGGCGCGCAGGCCGCGCCAGATGTCTTCCTCGCCGTCGAAGGTGGTGAGGATCACCACCCGCGCCTGCGGGTCGTGGGCGCGGATGGCCTCGATGGCCGCCACGCCGTCCACCCCGGGCATGCGCAGGTCCATCAGCACCACGTCGGGCCGCAGTTCGGCGTAGCGGCGGATCGCCTCGGCACCGTCCGCCGCCGCGCCCACCAGTTGCAGCCTGGCGCAGCCTGAGATCAGCCCCGCCAGGCCGCCGCGCACGATGGGGTGGTCGTCGGCAATCAGCACGCGGATGAGGTCGGGGGTCAACAGGCTTCCTCAGGGGCTGACCAAGCGCTTCATGCCGGCGCCCAGGACACCATCACCTCGGTGCCGCGCCCGGGCTGGCTCAGCAGGGTCAGCCCGGCGCCCAGCAGCCGCGTGCGCTGGCGCATGCCTTCCAGGCCGAAGGCGCCGTCGCGCACGCTCTGGGTGTCAAAGCCGCGCCCGTCGTCGGCCACCAGCAGCGTTGTCTCGCCAGCGGCCTGGGACAGTTCCACGCGCAGCGTGCTGGCGGCGGCATGCAGCAGCACGTTGTTGACGGCTTCCTGGGCGATGCGGAACAGGTGGTCTTCGGCCTCGGGCGGCAGGGCCTGCCAGGCCGGCGGCAGCTCCAGCGCCAGCTGCAGGCCGCTGCCGGCCAGGCGCTTGGCCAGCAGTTCGCGCAGCGCCGCGGGCAGGCTGCGCTTGCCCAGTTCGTAGGGGCGCAGTGCGGCCACGGCACGCCGGGCTTCGGCCAGGCCGTGCGCGGCCAGTTCGCGCGCCTGCTGCATGGCCGCCGCGGTGGCGCCGTCGGCCGGCGGCGTGGCGGCTTCCAGCTGCATGCCGATGGCCAGGAAGCTCTGCGCGATGCCGTCGTGGATCTCGCGCGCCAGCCGGTTGCGTTCACCCATCACGGCGGCCTGTTCGGCGCTGCGCCGGGCCAGCTGTGCCAGCCGCGCCAGTTCCAGGGCCAGGGCCATCGGCTGGCCGAGGGCGTGCACGCGTTCCAGCTGCACTTCGGGTGGCGGGGTGGCGTCGCGGAACGTCATGCCCACCAGCCCCACCAGGCGCGGGCCCACGGCCAGCACCTGGAAAGCCGCGGCCTGGTGGTTCTGGCGCTGGTGCCAGGCGTGGGTGGCGGGCAGCATGAAGTCGCGCCGGGTGCCGTCGGCAATGTCCACCCACTGCACGCGCCGCTTGGCCATCAGCTGGGCCATGGCGGGTTCCAGCGGGCGGTAGCCGCTGCGGAAGTGCGGCGGGTCGTCGGCCTCGCCTTCGGGCGACCAGCGGCCCTGGTGGCTGCTGCCCACCAGCCGCATCAGCCCGCTGTCTTCGTCGAAGCGGAACAAGTGCCCCATCCAGGCGCCGGACTGGGCCACGATCTCGGTCAGGGCTGTGGCCAGGAAGCTGTGGCCGTCGGCATCGCCGGGCAATGCGGCCATGGCGCTGCGCAGCATCTCGTTGGCCCGCGCCAGTTCGGCCGCGCGTTCGCGCTGCAGGCGCTCGCGTTCGCCCGCCAGCAGGGCGCGGCGCGCGGCTTCGGACAGCTGCGCCATCTGCAGTGCGGTGGCCATCAGGTGGCCCACGGCGCGGGCGTGGTCGGCGTGCAGACCAGCCGGCTCCGGGTCGGCCGTGAAGCACAGGCTCATCACGCCCACCAGTTCGTCGCCGGCGTACAGCGGCACCTGCAACAAATGGCTGTGGCCAAAGCTGCGGTGGGCTTCCAGGGCCGCAGGGTCGAAGCTGAGGCCGTCTTCGCCCGCCAGCCGTTGCACCCTGAACTCGTCGTTGCTCAGCCGCACCAGCCAGGGCAGGGCACGCGTCAGCGGTACCGGCTGGCACCAGGCGCGCACGCGCAGGTCGGTGGCCAGGTCCAGCGGCTGGCCTGCCGTCACGCAGGCCATCAGCTGCAGCACCTGGCCGGAACGCTCGACCCGGTGCACGGCGGCCGTGCGCGCGCCGCTGATGCCTGCCACTTCCAGCAGCGCAGCGCCCAGCACGCGTTCCAGCGACACGCCTTCAGCCACGTGCTGGGCCGTGCGCCGCAGTGATTCGCTGACGCGCGCCAGCGCCGCGCTGCGCTGCTGTTCGGCATGCAGCGTGCGCTGCTCCAGCGCCCGGCGGCCCATGGCGTCCGACATCGCCGAAGCGACGGTGCGCAGCGCCGCCAGTTCGGCCGCGTCGCTGTCCTGAAACGGGGTGGGGAAGTCGAAGAAGGCCACGCCGACGATGGCGTCATCCAGCAGCACGGGGTGACACACCGTCCAGGCCGGGCCCAGCAGTGCCCGCGCGCTGCAGCAGGGCTCGCCCAGCCCTTCCGGCTGCAGCACCGCTCTGCCGTGGGTCCGGAACTGCTCCAGCATCCGTTCCCAGGTCGGGTCGTCCCGGTACATGTCGATGCGCGCCGCGGGGCTGTCCAGTTGGCGCACACGGCCGGCGCGTGTCCATTCGTGGGTGACCTGTTGCCAGCCCCGCAGCGCAGGGTCATGGGGCGTCCAGTGCACCTGCGCGATGCCGGCGCGTTCGGCCTGCATGACCTGCCCGATGCGCTGCAGCACCGCGCCCAGCGTGGCGCACAGGTCGCGGGCCGCCAGCAGTTCTTCGGCAGACTCGGCCACCGCGGCCAGCAGCCGCGAATGGCGCTCGATCCGCGCAGCATGCGCGGCGGCCTCGTCGGCACGGCGACGTTCGGCTTCGATGCGGGCTTCGCGTTCGCTGGCCAGGGCCTGTGCCGCAGCCTGGCGCTGCAGCACGGCCGCCAGGCTGTCGGCGGCAGTGCGAAGCACGGTGCCGTAGGCCGGCTGCCAGGCCTGGCGCAAGTGCCAGTCGAAGCACAGCACGTAGGGCGCGCGGCCGTTCAGCACGATGGGGACGAGCAGGTTGGTCTGGCAGTCGGTGTCGCGCCAGAACTGCACCGACGCCGGGTCCCGCAGTTCGTCGATGTGGGCCCAGATCGTTTCGCCGGCGTTCAGCCGACGCTGCCAGTCGATGAAGTCGGAAGTCGCGGGAATCGGGCCCACCACGCCGGCCGTGGCGTGACGCCGCCACATCGCACGCCAGCGCGCCACGGTGGGCTGCCCGGGGGATTCAAAGTTCTCGATCAGCACCGCCACGTCAGCGCCTGCGGCCTGCCCCAGCCGGGCCAGCCAGGCGTTCAGGCCAGCGGCGAAGTCGTCGGCGTCCAGCAGTTCGCGGGTGGCCAGCACCACGCCTGCCAGCAGGCCGCTCAGGGCTTCGGCTTCGGCAGCGCGCTGGCGGGCGGCGGCCAGCTGGTCGTCCGGCAGCGGCGCTGCGGGCGTGTCAAACCAGTCGTGTGTGGCGGCAGCCCCCGTCCGGGTTGGGACATCCATGCGGCTTACTCCCGGCCCTTCACCACCGGGCCGGCCGCAGCATAAGCGGGTGTGCCGGGGTGGGGGTCCAGCGGGCCAGCGTCTTCGGCCAGCTGCACCAGCCCGCGCTGCAAGGCCAGCCGCACGGCGTCGGTCCGTGAACGCGCGCCCAGTTTGCTGAGCACCGCCTTCAGGTGCGTCTTGACGGTGCCTTCGGCCATGCCCAGCTGGCGTGCGATGCCCTTGTTGCTGTGCCCGGCGGCCAGGCCTTGCAGGACATCGCCTTCGCGAACGGTCAGCGCGGCCAGCGTCACGCGGGCGGCCAGGCTGCTGGCGGCGCCGGCCTGCAGGTAGCGCTGGCCCCGCAAGGCGGTGCGCAGGCACAGCAGCAGTTCTTCGCGCCCACAGTCCTTCAGCAGGTAGCCGTGGGCGCCGGCCTGCAGCGCGGTGTAGACGTCTTCGTCGCCGGTCATGGACGTCATCACCACCAGGCGCGCGGCGGGCGACAGCTGGCGGATCTGCCGTAGCGCCTCGAAGCCGTCCATCACCGGCATGCGCAGGTCGATCAGCGCCAGGTCTGGCGCGCACTGCTGCCAGGCCTGCAGCGCTTCTGCGCCGTTGCCAGCTTCGGCCACGACACACAAGTCGGCCTCTGGCGCCAGCATCGCGCGCAGCCCGGCGCGGATGGCGGGGTGGTCGTCCACCACCATCACCCGCGCAGGCGTGTGGCGTGGCAGGGCGGGCTGGGCGGCATGCACGCGGCTACTCTAGAAGCTGCAGGGCGGGCTGTGCCCTGTCAAAGGTCGAGCCGGCGGGCCCCGGCAGGCGCGCCAGGCTGGGCCGGGCCGGGCCTGGCGCCAGGGGTTCAGCGCGGGGTGCCGGGTTGTGGTTCGATCACCCAGCTTTCCCCGGTTCGCAGCGCGCGGAAGCGGTCGGGCGCCACGCCGGCAGCGGCCAGCGCTGCGGCCAGTGCGCGGCGGGGCGCGTCGTAGGCCTCGAAGGCAAGCTGAAAGCTTTCGAAGTGGTGCGCCATGGCGCGGCGCGCGCGCAGCTGCTTCATCAGGGCCACCGCTTCGTCGGGCGCCATGTGGCTGTCGGCCATGAACGAAGCGGGCTCATAGGCGCCGATGGGCAGGATGCTCAGGTCGATGTCAGGGTGCCGGCGCGCGGTGTCGGCGAACAGCGAGCCGTCGCCATAGCCGCTGTCGCCCACGAAGTGGATCTTCAGGCCATCGGCCTGCAGCACGTAGGCGGCCCACAGCCTGTGCATCTGGTCGAAGGGGCTGCGGCCCGAGCCGTGCTTCATGGCTTCCACATGCACCTGCAGCCGCGGGTGCACGGCCACCTGTTCGCCCCAGTCGTGTTCGCTCACCTGGCTGTCGGGCATGGCGGTGGCAATCAGCGCCCGGTGGCCCAGCGGCGCCAGCACACGGGGCTTGTCGCGCGCGTCCAGACGGCGCAGGGTGTTCAGGTCGAGATGGTCGTAGTGGTCGTGCGAGATCAGCACCAGGTCGATGGGCGGCAGCGCTTCGAAGGGCAGGGCCGGCGGCGTCACGCGCCGTGGGCCGGCCCAGGACAGCGGCGAAGCGCGCTCCGACCAGACGGGGTCGGTCAGGATGTTCAAGCCCGCCACCTGGATGAGCAGCGTCGCGTGGCCCAGCCAGGTGACGCTGGCGCGCCCGTTGTCGCGTCGCGCTGGCGGGGGCGGCATCGTCGGCAGCG
The DNA here is from genome assembly GCA_027485165.1 of Rubrivivax sp. Taxonomy (GTDB): domain Bacteria; phylum Pseudomonadota; class Gammaproteobacteria; order Burkholderiales; family Burkholderiaceae_C; genus Rubrivivax. The sequence goes on along the minus strand of JAIXRN010000075.1, from coordinate 208,936 downwards.
GCACCGCGTCTGGCCATTCGCCCTGGGCCGTGGTCAGGCGCAGCCACAGGTAGCCCGCCACCGAGCTGGTCTTGGGCGGCCCGGGGTTGAAGAAGCGCTGGCCATCGAAGTGGTCGGTGGATGGCCCCTGCCAGGGGCTGGAACAGGCGGCCAGCGGCAGCAGGACGATCAGCTGCAGCAGGCGTAACAGGCGAGGAAGGCGCCGCACCGCCGCGCCAATGCCGACATGGGTTTGAGCGTTCATGCCGGCATGATGCCCGCCGACGCTGCGCGACAGCGGCCCCGGCCGCTTGCCAAAGCCCGGTGCCGGTCTACCCCAAAGGGGTCAGGCACTGCCGCCGCCTTGGCCCAAGACGTGCAGCGGCAAAAGCACCATCATTCGTGAATGGGCTTGAGTTGGCGTGAGCGGCGCCGGCCCCGGATGGCCCAGGTCTGACGTACCGCGCCCCGTTGGCTCTTCCTGCCCCTTCTTGTGTTTTCCTGCGTTTGTGGCTTCAAGCCCCAAGGACCCTGTCGATGAACAAGCTGCCCATCCTCACCCCCTACGCGCACTGGCGGCTTGCGGCGTGCGCTGCTGCCGTGCTGCTGCTGGCCACTGTAGCGGGCTGCAGCGACCCCGCCGGTGCCCAGGGCGGCCCACAAGGCCCTGCACCTGTCAGCGTGGCGCCAGCCGTGCAGCGCACGCTGTCCAACACCGAAGAATTCAGCGGCCGCCTGGAAGCGGCCGATTTCGTCGAACTGCGCCCGCGCGTGGGCGGGGTGATCGAAAAGGTGCACTTCACCGACGGCGCCCTGGTGGCGCGCGGGCAGCTGCTTTTCAGCATCGACGCGCGGCCCTTCGCGGCTGAAGCGGCGCGGCTGGAAGCACAGCTGGCCACCGTGCGGGCCCGCGCCGCGCTGGCCGGTACCGAACTGGCGCGTGCGCAGAAGCTGCTGGACGCCAAGGCCGTGTCGAAGCAGGAATTCGACCAGCTGACTGCGGCTTCGCGCACGGGCGAAGCCGACATCCAGGCGGCTGAAGCCGCGTTGCGCGCCGCGCGCCTGAATGTGGAGTTTGCGTCGGTCCGCGCCCCGATTGCAGGCCGTGCTTCGCGCGCCAATATCACCGCCGGCAACCTGGTGAACGAACAGGTGGTGCTGACGTCCATCGCCGGCACGGGCCGCGTGCACGCCTACTTCGACGGCAGCGAGCAGACCTTCCTGCGCGTGCGCGCCGCGGGCCAGGCCACGCCCGCCGTGCGCATGGCACTGGCCAACGAAGACGGCTACCCGCACGCCGGGCAGCTGGACTTCATCGACAACCGACTGAATGCGCAGACCGGCGCCATCCGCATGCGCGCCAGCTTCGACAACGCCAAGGGCCAGTTCGTCCCCGGCCTGGCGGTGCGCCTGGTGATGGCCACCAGCGCCCCTTACAGCGCGGTGATGGTGCCCGAGCGTGCCATTGGCACCGACCAGACCAAGAAGTTCGTGGTGGTGGTGGGTGCCAACGGCCAGCCGCAGTTTCGCGACGTGCAGCTGGGGGCGCTGCAAGACGGCATGCGCGTGGTCGGCGGCGGCCAGCTGAAGGCGGGCGAGAACGTGGTGGTGGACGGGCTGCAGCGCATCATCCCCGGCGTGCCGGTGGCGCCCCAGGTGCTGAAGGTGGACGACAAGGGCATGCCCATCGTGCCGCCGCCGGCGCCACCGGGTGCTGCGCCGGCGGCCCCCGCCGAGAAGCAGACCGAAAAGAAGAGCTGAGCCCCCGCACCATGGACATCTCACGCTTCTTCATCGACCGCCCGCGCTTCGCGGCGGTACTGTCCATCTTCATCTTCCTGCTCGGCAGCCTGGCCATCCTGCAGCTGCCGGTGTCGGAATACCCCGAGGTCGCGCCGCCGCAGATCGTCGTGCGCGCACAGTTTCCGGGCGCCAACCCGCGCGTCATCAGCGAAACCGTGGCCACGCCGCTGGAAGAGCAGATCAGTGGCATCGAGAACCTGCTGTACTTCGATTCGCAGGCCACGTCCGACGGCGGCATGACGCTGACCGTCACCTTCAAGATCGGCACCAGCCCCGAAGCGGCCGAGACCGCGGTGCAGAACCGCATCAACCGCGCGTTGCCGCGGCTGCCCGAGATCGTGCGCCAGATCGGCGTCACGACTGAGAAGAGCAGCCCGAACCTGACCATGGTGGTGCACCTGGTCAGCCCCGACAACAGCCGCGACGCGCTGTACCTGCGCAACTACGGCCAGCTGAACGTGCGCGACGACCTGCTGCGCATCCCCGGCATGGGCTCGGTCATCCTGTTCGGCGCGGGCGACTACGCCATGCGCGTCTGGCTGGACCCGGGCAAGCTGGCCGCGCGCAACCTGACCACCGCCGAAGTGGTGGCCGCCATCCGCGAACAGAACGCCCAGGTGGCCGCGGGCACGGTGGGCGCACCGCCTGCGCCCAAGGGCACCGAATTCCAGCTGGCCGTGAACACCCAGGGCCGGCTGACGACCGAAGAGCAGTTCGCCGACATCATCGTGCGCGCCGACCCCGCCACGGGCGGGATGATCCGCGTGCGCGACATCGGCCGCGTGGAGCTTTCCGCCGGTTCCTACGCGCTGCGCAGCCTGCTGAACAACAAGGAAGCGGCGGCGATCGCGGTGTTCCAGGCGCCAGGCTCGAACGCGCTGGCGCTGTCGAACAGCGTGCGCGCCACGATGGACAGGCTGAAGGCTGGCTTCCCGCCGGGCATGGACTACAGCATCGTCTACGACCCCACGCGCTTCGTGCAGACCTCGATCGAGAAAGTGGTGGCCACGCTGCTGGAAGCCGTGGCCCTGGTGGTGCTGGTCGTCATCGTGTTCCTGCAGACCTGGCGCGCTTCGATCATCCCGCTGCTGGCGGTGCCGGTGTCCATCGTCGGCACCTTTGCGTTCCTGCTGCTGCTGGGCTATTCGATCAACACGCTCACGCTGTTCGGCCTGGTGCTGGCCATCGGCATCGTGGTCGACGACGCCATCGTGGTGGTGGAAAACGTCGAACGCAACATCGAAGAAGGCCTGAACCCGCACGACGCCACCGTCAAGGCCATGCGCGAAGTGTCCGGGCCCATCATCGCCATCGCCCTGGTGCTGTGCGCGGTGTTCGTGCCGCTGGCTTTCGTGCCGGGGCTGACGGGGCAGTTCTACAAGCAGTTTGCGGTGACGATCGCCATCAGCACCGTGATCTCGGCCTTCAATTCGCTGACGCTGAGCCCTGCGCTCAGCGCCATCCTGCTGCGCCCGCACGACGCGCCGAAGGACGCGCTCACGCGCGGCATGGACCGCGTCTTCGGCGGCTTCTTCCGCTGGTTCAACCGCGTCTTCGGCCGCGCCAGCGCCAGCTACGGGCGCGGCGTGGGCGGCATGGTGCGGCGCAAGTCCTTGCCGCTGATCGTCTATGCCGTGCTGTTGGGGGCCACGGCCTTCCTGTTCGCGCGCATCCCGGCCGGCTTCGTGCCGGCGCCCGACAAGCAGTACCTGATCGGCATTGCGCAGCTGCCCGCCGGGGCATCGATCGACCGCACCGAAGCCGTCATCCGCCAGATGAGCGACATCGCGCTGAAGGTGCCCGGCATCGTCGATTCCGTGGCCTTTCCGGGCCTGTCGATTGCCGGCTTTTCTGCCGCGCCGAACGAAGGCATCGTGTTCTTCGGCCTGGCCGACTTCGCCCAGCGCACCACGCCCGACCTGAGCAAGGGCGCCATCCTGGGCGCGGTGAACGGGGCCATCCAGCAGATCCAGGGCGCGCGCATGTTCGTGGTGCCGCCGCCCGCGGTGGACGGGCTGGGCAATGCCGGCGGCTTCAAGTTGCAGGTGCAGGACCGCGCGGGGCTGGGCGAACAGGCGCTGTTCGGCGCCGTCTGGGGCACTCTGGGGCAGGTCTACGGCAACCCCAAGTCCAGCATCGGCACGCCGTTCTCGGGCTACGACATCAACGTGCCGCAGCTGTATGCCAACGTGGACCGCACGCTGGCCAAGCAAATGGGCATACGCCTGGGCGACATCTACGACACCATGCAGGTGAACCTGGGGTCGCTGTACGTGAACGACTTCAGCAAGTTCGGCAAGACCTACCAGGTGGTGGTGCAGGCCGACGCACCGTACCGCGCCGACGCATCGGCCATCACCAACCTGAAGACGCGCAACGCCGCCGGCGAAATGGTGCCGCTGGGCGCGCTGATGAAGGTGGAACCCACCTTCGGGCCGACGCGGGTGACGCGCTACAACGGCTTTCCGTCGGCCGACATCAACGGCGCGCCCAACCCGGGCTTTTCTTCCAGCGTGGCCGAAGCTGAGATCGAGACCCTGCTGCAGCGCACCCTGCCACGCGGCATGAGCTACGAATGGACCGAGCTCAGCTACCAGGACCGGCTGACGCGCGACATCACCGTGCCCGGTACGCAGACGAAGCTGCCCATCCTGGCCGCGGTGCTGGCGATTTCGGTGCTGCTGGTCATCCTGGTGCTGGCGGCGCAGTACGAAAGCTGGAGCCTGCCGATGGTGATCGTGCTGATCGTGCCCATGGGCATCCTGTCGGCGCTGTTCGGGGTGTGGCTGTCCAGCATGCCCTTCTTTGGCGAGCCCGGCGACCTGAACATCTTCACCCAGGTGGCCCTGGTGGTGCTGGTGGGGCTGGCGTGCAAGAACGCCATCCTGATCGTCGAATTTGCCAAGGAACTGGAAGAGAAGGGCGAAGAACTGCTGCAGGCCATCACCCATGCCTGCCGCATGCGGCTGCGGCCGATCCTGATGACGTCGATCGCTTTCTGTGCCGGCGTGGTGCCGCTGATTCTGGGCAGCGGCGCTGGCAGCGAGATGCGGCGCGCGATGGGCATTGCCGTGTTCTCGGGCATGGTGGGCGTGACGCTGTTCGGCATCTTTCTGACGCCGGTGTTCTACGTGCTGCTGCGCGAACGCCGCGCGCGGCGCGAACAGCGAGAACAACGCGAAGGGCTGGCGGGGCAGCAGTCGCCTGGCGCCACGGCGGCGCTGGCCGAAGGAGAGCAGCCATGAAGCGCCGCGTGAACACGCCCGCCTTGCCGCTTCGCGTTAGCGCTGCGCTGGCCATGCTGGCACTTGCTGGCTGCGCCGCGGTGGGCCCTGACTACCGGGCACCCGCCACGGCGCTGGACCCCGGCTTCGTCGGGGCCGGTGTGGCCACTTTGAACAGCAGCCCAGTGCGCGATGACATCGCGGTCTTCTGGCGCGGCTTCAACGACGCCGCACTGACCGGCCTGATCGACCGCGCGCTGGCGGCCAATGGCGACGTGCGCATCGCCCAGGCCCGGCTGCAGGAAGCCCGCGCCGGCCAGGACGAGGCCGACGCCGCGTCGCGCCCGGGCGTGGGTGTGGACACGAGCGTGCAGCGCGCCATCCGGCCGCTGACACAGCAGCCCGGGGCTTCGCGCAGCGAACGCACCGGCAACACCCTGGACGCCAGCCTGGTGGCCGGCTGGGAGATCGACCTGTTCGGCCGCCTGCGCCGTGGCAGCGAACAGGCTGCTGCGCTGGCCCAGGCGGGCGTTGCCGGCGTGGCCGCCGCGCAGACGGCCGTGGCCGCCGAAGTGGCGCGCAACTACCTGGAATTGCGTGGCCTGCAGCAGCGCCTGCAGCTGACGCAGGACAGCCTGCTGAACCAGCGCGACGCGCTGGGCATCACGCGCGTGCGGGTGGACAACGGCCGCGGCACCCAGCTCGACCTGGAACGCGCCCAGGGCCTGGTGGCCAGCACCGAAGCAGCGCTGCCCGCGCTGCAGAACGCCATCGAACGCAGCGTGTTCCGCCTGGCCACGCTGACGGCCCAGCCGCCGCGGGCCCTGCTGGCCAGCCTGGGCACGCCCGCGCCCTTGCCCAGCCTGCCGTTGAGCGACCTGTCGGCGCTACCGGCCGGTACACCAGCGCAGTGGCTGCAGCGCCGGCCCGACGTGCTGGTGGCCGAACGCCAGCTGGCCGCCGCCACAGCCGGCATCGGCCTGGCGCGCAGCGAGCTATACCCGCGCATATCGCTCTCGGGCCTGCTGGGCCTGAACGCGGCCACGCTGTCGGCAGCCGGTACCCGCGACGCTTTGCGCTACAGCCTGGGCGCAGGCCTCACCTGGACACCGTTCGACAGCGGTGCTATTCGCGCCCGCATCCGCGCCAGCGAAGCGCGCAGCCTGCAGAGCCTGGCGAACTTCGAACAAACCGTGGCCACGGCGCTGGAAGACACCGAAGGCGCCTTCAGCAGCTACACGCGCAATGCCCAGCGCGCTGAAAAGCTGCTGACGGCCGAGCGCAGTGCGAACGAATCTTCGCGCCTGGCGCGGCTGCGCTATGAAGCCGGCCTGACCGACTTCCTGGCCGTGCTGGACGCCGAACGCGAAGTGCTGAACAGCCGCGACCAGCGCGTGCAGGCCCAGGTGGCCACGGCCACGTCCCTGGTGGCGGTGTACAGCGCACTGGGTGGCGGCTGGGCGCCTGGCCCGGTGGTGGCGGCCGTACCGCGCTGAGCCTGCCCCGGGTGGGGTCGGGCGGGTTCGGCCTCGGCACTGCAGGACGATGGCGCTGGGCTTGGCCGCTGGCCCTGGCTACACTGCCCGGGACCGCTTCACAGGCCTTCGGGCCAGGGCGGCGGTCAATCGCTGGGGGTGCTGGCACGGCCGCAAGGCCCGCGCCGGCTGAGAGAGTCCCTTTGAACCTGATTGAGGTAATCCTCGCGCAGGGAAGCACGTCCAGGGGTTTGCCGGTCGCACTTTCTCGCGCTGGCCACCCGGCCCGGGACGCTGACCACCCTGCCATTGGCAAGACTGCACATGGCAACTTCTTTGTCTTCTTCTTCAACGGCTGCCACTGCTTCGTTGGCATCCTCGCGCCGTCGTCGTGCCAGCCTGTTGTCGCTGGCGCTGCTGGTCAGCGGCGCCCCCTGGGCGCAGACGCCCTCACCTGCGCTGCCGCCGGCGCCCGTGGGCAGCCCAGCCCCCAGCGGGCACATGCTGGCCGAGATCCAGGTCATCCCCCGGCCTGCCGGCACGGCCGACAACCGCTACAAGCATGTCGACGCTGCCATCGCCGTCATCCAGGCTTCGGGCCTGCGCTATGAAGTGCACGCGCTGGGCACGGTGGTGGAAGGCCCGCCGGAAAAGATCTGGCCGCTGCTGCAAGCCATCCACCAGGCGACGCTGGACGCTGGGGCCGAGCGCACGCTGTCCATCATCAAGGTCTCCAGTGCCGGCCAGCCCGGTGGACCACGTATCAACGACCTGGTGCGTAAGTTCCGCGACTGAAGGCCGCGGTCTTTGGCGCACCCGTGCGCCTGGCATGGGACTTGATGCCGCCCCGCCTGGCTGCCCCGCCCCCCGGGCGCGGTCAGCTGGTGCTGGCCCGCCAGGCCGCCGATGCCGCGCGCAGGCGCTGCGCCAGGTGCAGCGCGATGTTGCGATGCACCTGCGCCACCAGCAGGGGGTCAGTGCTGCGCAGGGCCTGCAGGGTGCTGCCTTCGAGCGCGTGGACCACGGTCTCGCCCACGGCCACGGCTTCACCGCTGCGCGTGCCGCCGTCGATCATGGCCGTTTCTCCCAGCATCATGCCCGGCGACAGGCTGACGAAACGCTGCGGCCGGCTGCCGCCCGCAGCGGCGGTGGCGCCGTAGACGCTGATGGCCCCGCTGGTGATGACGTACAGCCGGTCGCCCGGGTCACCCAGGCGGAACAGCACTTCGCCCGGGGCCAGGCGCTGGCCGTGCATGCAGGCCGAGAGACGCGCGCGCTGTGCGGCGTCCAGGCCGTCCATCAAGCCGGCTTGTGCCAGTGGCACGGTTTCGCTCAGCGGCGCGCTGCCGGCCTGCGCCAGCAGGGCCAGTTCCGCGGTTTCCACGGCCTGGTCCAGGTCGGCCACGCCATGCCGGGCCACGAAGCCGGGGTCGGTGTAGGGCTCCAGCAGCCGGCCATGGCGGCTGTCGGGGCTGGCGCCGGCCAGCAGCAGCCGGGTACCGCGGTCCTGCAGCCGCCGGCTCACCTGCTGCAGCACCACCGCGCCCGAAGGGTCGACCACGCTCACGCGGCGGAAGTCCAGCACCAGGGTCAGGCAGTCGGCGTCCAGCGTGTCGGCGATCTCGGCAATGCGGTCGGCACTGCCGAAGAACAGCGCGCCTTCCAGTTCCAGCACGGTGATGCGCTGGCGCAGGGTCTGCAGCCGGGCTTCGTCGGTCGCCGCATAGATGCGGCGCGACGGCAGGGCCTGTGCGGTGCAGCGGCTGCGCACCAGCGAACGGTCCATGCTGCGGATGAACAGCAGCACCGACAGCAGCGCCCCGGCTGCCACCGCGGCAGGAAAGCCCAGCACCACCGTGGTGGCGCAGACCAGGCCGGCCACCGCCAGTGCCGGCGCGGTGCCGGCCGTGCGCGGGCCGCGCCACCACTGCCGCAGCAGCCCCAGCGACCAGCGGTCGGCCATCAGCCATGCAATCGTCACCATCACCCCGCCCAGCACGGCCTGGGGCAGCAGGGCCAGCAGCGGCATGGCGAACAGGCCCAGCAGCCCGAACAGCACGCAACACACCAGCAGGGCCAGGCGTGTGCGGCCGCCTTCCCGAAGCATGTGCAGCGCGCGCGGGCGCAGCAGCAGCAGCGGCAGCCCGCCGGCCAGGCCAGATGCGATGTTGGCCGCACCCAGGGCCAGCGCTTCGCGCCGTGGGTCGGTGCGGGTGTGGCAGGCCTGGTCCAGGGCCAGGTTGCTGAGCAGCAGTTCCAGCGTACCGATCAGGCCCATCACCAGGCCCGCCGTCAGCGCCGCGCCGCCATGCTGTTGCAGCAGCGCAGCCGGCGCGCTACTGAACCAGGGCGCCAGTACGTCCAGGCGCGGCCAGGCAGCCGGCAGCGCGCCCACCACCGGTCCCAGCGCCACGTGCGGCGCCAGTGCCTGCAGCCCGGTGTAGGCGGCCGTGCCGGCCAGCAGCCCGATCAGCGTGGCCGGCAGGCGCGGGTTCAGGCGCGGCAGGCCCAGGATCAGCAGCACCGTGAACAGGCCCACCGCCAGGGTAGCGGGCTGCACCCCGGTCTGCCCCTGCAGCCAGCCGCGCCAGCCGCCAGCCTGCACCTGGCTGACCGAAGCGCCCAGCAGCAGCGGCAGTAGCGCCAGCAGGGCCAGCAAGGCGACCCCGTTCATGAAGCCGGCCAGCACCGGCTGCGGCACGAACTTCGCAAAGCGCACCAGCCCCGACAGCGCCAGCACCACCTGCAGCGCCCCCATCACCACCACGGCCGTGGCCACCAGGGCCAGCAGCAGCGCGTGGGCGGCGGGGTTGCTGGCATCGAAGGACGGGTCGGCCGCCACCTTGACCACCAAGGCGCTGACCACCAGCACAGGCGCGGTCGACGGCCCGCCTGCGGCCATGGGCCCGCGCGCCAGCAGCGCGAACACGATGCCGCCCACGGCGCTGGCCACCAGCGCCGCCGGGATGCCCAGCGCCGCGCCCCGCGGGCCCAGGGCTGCAAAGGCCAGCAGGCCCATGGTCAGCGCGGGGCCCAGGCTGATCAGGGTGCCGGCCAGGCCGGACTGGACTTCGTGCCAGGCGTTGGACGGGGTTGACGCAGCGCCGCGGGCAGGGCTGGTGGACATGAAGCGGGTGCAGTCAGGCGCTGGAGCAAAGCCCAGGATGCTAGCTGGCCGCTGGCCATGGGCCGCTGGCCGCTGTGGCTGATGCGTGCGGCTGCCGCTTATCCTGCGGCCATGGCTCTGGCACCCCCCAACCTGCAAGCGGCCATCGCCGCACTGCACGCCCAGCGCGCCGTGCTGGGCGACGATGTCGTCGATCTGGCCGTGTCCACACTGCTGAGCCGTGGCGACGCCCCCCTGGCCCAGACGCTGCGCCAGGTCAGCGTCCTGTTCCTGGACATCGTGGGTTCGACCCGCCTGAGCCAGGACCTGGACCCGGAATCCCTGCACGCCGCGATCGACACCGCGCTGGCGCGCTGGACGGCGGTGGTGCAGGCTCACCACGGCAAGGTGCTGCAGTACGCCGGCGACAGCCTGCTGGCGGTGTTCGGCGCCAAGGTGTCGAGCGAACGCGATGCCGAAAGCGCTGTCCTCTGCGGCCTGGCCCTGCTCGCCGAAGGCGCCGCCTTCAGCCGCCAGATGGCCCAGCAGCACCAGGTGGCCGACACCGGTGTGCGCGTGGGCGTGCACACCGGCGGCGTGCTGCTGGGTGGCGGGGTAGACGCCGAGGGCAGCATCCGCGGCCTGGCGGTGAACATCGCCGCGCGCATGGAACAGGCCGCACCGCCGGGCTGCCTGCGCGTCAGCCACGACACCTGGCAGCTGGTGCGCGGCATGTTCGAAGGCGACGAGCAGCCGCCCATCGACGTCAAGGGCCTGCCCCAGCCCCAGGCCAGCGTGCTGGTGCGATCGGCCAAGCCGCGCGTCAGCCGCGTGGCCGCGCGTGGCATCGACAGCCTGCGCACGCGCATGGTCGGTCGCGACGCCGAACTGCTGGCCTTGCAGGCCGCGTTCGACCACGCGGTGCGGGGCGCGCAGCGGGCCACGGTCACGGTCGTGGGCGATGCCGGCGTGGGCAAGAGCCGGCTGCTGGACGAGTTCCTGGCCTGGGCCGCGGGCCAGCCGCAGGCGCTGGAAGTGTTTCGCGGCCGCACCCACCCGCACACCCAGGGCCAGCCCTACAGCCTGCTGCGCGACCTGCTCAGCTGGCGATTGGGCATCGGCGAGCACGACAGCCCCGCCAGCGCCCGGGCGCTGGTCGAACAGGCCTTGCTGCCGCTGTTCGCGCCCGACGACGGGGCCGAACTGGCCACCAGCCACGCCCACCTGCTGGCCCACCTGGTGGGCCTGGCGCCCGACGACAGCCCGCATGTGAAGGCCCTGGGCGGCGACGCGCGGCAGCTGCGCAACCGCGCCTTCCATGCGCTGGCGCAGACCCTGCGCCGGCTGGCCGGGCCGCCCGGGCCAGGCCAGCGGCTGGTGCTGCTGGCCCTGGAAGACTTGCACTGGGCCGACGACGCCAGCCTGGACTTCCTGGACCTGCTGGGCGAACTGAATGCCGACACCCCGCTGCTGGTGCTGGCGATGGCGCGCCCCAGCCTCTTCGAACGCCGTGCCAGCTGGCCGCGGCACGCGGGCGGCCAGACGCAGCGCATCGAACTGCCGGCGCTGGGCGTGAGCCATGCCCGGGTGTTCGCACGCGAACTGCTGCAGCGCCTGGATGCTGTGCCGCAAAGCCTGGTCGACCGGCTGGTGGACTGGGCCGAGGGCAACCCGTTCTACATGGAAGAACTGGTACAGATGCTGATCGACCAGGGCGCCATCGAACCCGGCGCCGGGCGCTGGCAGCTGCACCAGGAGCGCCTGGAAGCCACCCGCATGCCACCCAGCCTGACCGCCGTGCTGCAGGCCCGGCTGGACGGCCTGCCTGCGCGTGAACGGCGCACGCTGCAGGATGCCAGCGTCATCGGCGCCGTGTTCTGGGACCAGGCGCTGCACGCCCTGGACACGCAGGCGGCCGACACCCTGCCCCTGCTGGCTGGCCGCGACCTGGTGCGCCACCATGCCGGCAGTGGCCTGGAAGGCTTGCGCGAATACGCCTTCCGCCATCACCTGCTGCACCAGGTCACCTACGACAGCCTGCTGGCGCGTCAGCGCCGGGCTCTGCATGCGCGGCTGGCGGCCTGGCTGCGTGAACGCGCCGGCCATGCGCCGGGCGCGCAGGCCGGCGACACGTTGGGCCTGACGGCCGACCATTACGACAAGGCCGGCGACACGGCCAACGCGGTGGAATTCCATGCCCGCGCTGCTGCCCACGCCCGCGAACGCCACGTGCCGCAGACCGCGCTGCTGCATGTGCAGCGCGCGCTGGAACTGCTGGGTCGCTCTCAGCCTGCCGAACGCGCAGCGCTGCCAGACGACATCCTCTGGCGCCTGCACGAAACCGGCGAACAGGCCTGGGGCGCGCTGGGTCGGCGTGATGAACAACGCGCCAGCCTGGCCAGCATGCAGGCCCAGGCCGAGGAGGCCGACGACGACACACGCCGCAGCATCGTCGCCCTGCGCGAAGCCTTCCTCGGCATGCGCCTGAGCGATGCGCCCCTGCAGGAAGCCGCAGCGCGCCGCGCCATCGCCCTGGCCGACAAAACCGGCAACCGCCAGCACCGCGCGCGCGCCCTGCGCATGCTGGCTTCGGCGCTGGAAGACCAGGGCCAGATCGACCAGGCCCGGCAGCTGGCCGAAGCCGGGCTGGCCGACGTCATCGCGGGTGGCTGGCCCGAACTGGAAGCCCAGTTCTACAACGCGCTGTACTCAATCGCTTCCAATCAGGGCGAACTGGAGGCCGCGCTGAAGTACAACGAAGCCGACCTCGCGATCTGCAAGGCGAAGGGCGACCGGGTGGCCCAGGCCGTCATCCACTGCAACATTGGCGAATGCTGGCTTGAATTCGGCGACCTGCCGCAGGCCCAGCGCTGGCTGGACGAAAGCCTGCTGCGCCTGCGCGCCGTGGGCGAACGCACAGTCGAAAGCTCGGCGCTGTCAGACCTGTCGCAGCTGGCGCTGATGCAGGGCGACGACGTCAGTGCCCTGCGCCATGCCCAGGCTGCCGTGCAGCTGGCCCAGGCGACGCAGGCCGGCGCCTACATCGTGAAGGCCTTGCTGCGCCTGGGCGACGCCGAAGCCGCCCTGGGGCGCTCGGCGGCGGCCTTGCAGGCCTATGCCGGCGCCTGGGCAGAGGGCGCCGACAAGCAGATCCCCGACCGCTTTGAAGCCGCAGCTGGCCTGGCGCACACCGCCCTGGGCATGGGCGACCGGGCCGCGGCGCTGGCCCATGCTGCACCCCTGCTGGCCCATTGGCAGGCCGGTGGGCGCTTCGAAGGCGCACTGCGCCCACGCTGGGTGATGGCGCAGTGGCACGGCGTACTGCAGGCCACGGCGCACCCGCAGGCGCAGGACGTCCTGGCCCAGGCGCAGCAAGCGCTGATGAACGTGGCCGGGCGGCTGAAGGACCCTGCGCTCAGGCAAGGCTTTCTGCAGCGCTTGCCCGAACACCGCCACTTGCTTCAGGGCACGGGCTACCGCTGAAGGGGCTGGCAGCTCTTTAGTCCATCGCTTCTTCGCGCTGGCTGGTGGACAGCACCTGCCCGCCGGCGGAGAAGTCGACATCGAAGACCGTGCGTTCCATGCCGCTGCCCAGCCCCAGCACGCCGTAGGTCCAGGTGCGGCCGGGTTCGGCGCGGTACTTCACGTTGTGCGCGGGCCGCCCCAGCAGGGCACGCACTTCGGTGCGGCTCATGCCGACCTTGATGCTGGCCTGCTGCGCGGCGTTGACGACGAAGCCGGTGGCAGCCTGTGCCAGGGCCGCGCTGCACAGCACGACGGCCAGGGCAGCTGAGCGCACGCGGCGCCGAAAGGAGAGCTTGTTCATGGCGGGACCTTGGTTGGGAAGTGAGGAGCTTGCGAAAGCGGCAAGGCTGAAACGCAGGGCGCTACGGGCCTGCAGCGCATGGCCCTTGGCCCTGATGCTGGACGCCTGACCCTGGCGCATGGTCGGCGCCGCGGGGGCTGCCGGTCTGTTCGGCGCCGTACGCATGCGGTGGCCTCGACCAAAGGCAAGGTGCCTGCTACCGCGGCCACGGCAGCCGCCACGGCGTGCCATGCTCTGCCTTGCGATGCCTGAACTGCACCCCGGCCACCTGCGCTGCCCGCCGCCACTGGCCCACCAGCGCCCGGCGGCGGCGCGACTGCGGGCTGCGGCGCATGCCAGCGGGCTGGGGTCTCGGCTGATTTCTCGGCTGATACCGCGGCTGATACCGCGGCTGCCATCCTTGCTGACAGCCGTGTCGGCATCGGTGCTGCTGAGTGCTTGTTCCACCGCGCACTACCCCATCAACCCGCCGCTGCCCCGGGTCGACCCCGGCAGCGGCTACCGCGCGCCGCGGGCCTTCGCCACCGAACCGCAGGACCGCTTCTTCCTGCATGTGTCGATCTCCGGCGGCGGTGCGCGCGCTGCCGCCCTGGGCCTGGGCGTGATGGAGGCGCTGCGCGACACGCCCATCCAGTGGGAAGGCCGCCCGCGCCGCCTGATCGACGAGATGGACGCGCTGATGGGCGTGTCCGGCGGCAGCATGCTGGCGGCGTACTACGCGCTGAAGGGCGCGGACGGGCTGCCGCAGTTCGAAGCCGACTTCTTCCGCACCCCGCTGCAGGCCGACCTGGTGTCGCTGGCGCTCAGCCCGCGCAGCCTGTGGCGCATCCAGTCGCCGCGCTTCGGCCGCGGCGACCTGCTGGCCGAATACCTGGACGCACGCCTGTTCAAGGGCGCCACTTTCGCCGACCTGTCCCGCCAACCGCGCAAACCCTTCGTCACGCTGTATGCGTCGGACATGAGCACCGGCGCGCGCTTCGAATTCGTGCAGGAACAGTTCGACTTCCTGTGCAGCAACCTGGACGGCGTGGCCCTGGCCCGGGCCGTCGCGGCTTCCAGCGCCGCGCCGCTGGTGCTGGCGCCCATCACGCTGTGGAACCACGCGCCGGCTGACGGCAGCCCTGGCTGCGGCGAACCCGCTGCGCGCGCGATGACCCGCGCCGCCAACCCCGGCAGCGGCGCCGTGCAGCAGCTGGCCGAGATGGAAACCCTGCGCCAGACCACACCGCAGGGCCTGCTGCGGCCTTATGTGCACCTGCTGGACGGCGGGCTGTCGGACAACGTGGGCGCGCGCGGGCCCATGGACTACATCGCGCAGTTCGGCGGCGTCATTGCTGGCACACGCGCGGCCGGCTACCGCGGTGTGCGCCGCGTGGCCTTTGTCGTCATCAACGCCGAAACCAGCGCCCGCCCGCCTGAAGACAGCCGGCCCGACGTGCCCGGCCCGCTGCGCGCTGCGCTGGCACTGGCCGACATCCCCATCAACCGCAACAGCAGCACGGCGCTGGCCGCCAAGCGCAGCCTGCTGGACAACTGGCGCGCCGAAGTGGCGGCGGCGCACGCGCGCGGCGACTTCGAAGTGTTCGCGGCCGACGCGCGCTTCTACCTGGTGGAAGTGAACCTGGGCGACGAGCCCGACAGCGCGCTGCGGGCCCGCCTGCTGGCCGTGCCCACCACACTGCAGCTGCCGGCCGATGACGTGGCCCTGCTGCGGGCGCATGGCGGCCGGGCGCTGGCCCGGTCGGCCGACTTCCAGCGCCTGCTGCAGGACCTGGGGCGCTGAGACCGCACGGCCCCGCCCAGAATGCGCCCACCTGAAGGCGGAGCACCCCCATGAGCTATGCGTTGTATTACTGGCCCACCCTGCAGGGCCGCGGTGAATTCGTGCGCCTGGCACTGGAAGCTGCCGGCGCGCCGTATGTCGACATCGCGCGCGGCCCGGCCGAAGCCGGCCAGGGCCTGCCGGCGCTGCTGCAGGGGCTGGCCGACCCGGCCGACCCGCAGCGTCCCTTCGCGCCGCCGTACCTGCGCGACGGCCGTTTCGTGGTCGGCCAGACGGCGGCCATCCTGCAGTACCTGGCCCCCACGCTGAAGCTGGTGGCGCGCAGCGAACAGGCGCGGGTGTGGACGCAGCAGATCCAGCTGACCATCGCCGACATCGTCACCGAAGCCCACGACACCCATCACCCGGTGGACGTGAACCTGTACTACGAAGACCAGCGTGCCGAAGCGCGGCGCCGTGCATTGGCCTTCTGCAGCACGCGCATCCCGAAGTACCTGGCCTGGTTCGACCACATCGTCAAGCACAACCCCGCCGGTCCACGCTGGCTGGTGGGCGGCAAGCTCAGCTATGCCGACCTGTCGCTGTTCCAGCTGGTCGAAGGCCTGCGCTACGCCTTCCCGAATGCCACCCAGGCTGCACTGCGCGGCAAGCCATCGCTGCGCGCCCTGCACGAACGCGTGGCCGCGCTGCCGCGCGTGGCGGCCTACCTGGCCAGCGACAGGCGCGTCGCCTTCAACGAGACCGGCATCTTCCGCCGCTACCCGGAACTGGACCGGGTCTAGCGCTGCACCGGCGTGCAGGCGGGCAGAGGTCTTGGGCGGCTTCGGGCCGCGCCGTCCCGCTCAGTTGGCGCCGTTGGCCAGGCGGTAGCCCGGGCACCACTGCTGCAGGCAGGCGGCCAGATCGGGCAGGCTACAGGGCTTGGGCAGGCAGCCGCTGATGCCCTGTCTGGCCAGCACCGACCATTCCGGCAGGTTGCTGGAATAGGCCATCACGGGCGCGGCGGGCCGCGCTGCCCGGCTTTCATGCTGGCGCAAGGCCGCCGTCGCGGCCAGGCCGTCCGGCACCGGCATGCACAGGTCCATCAAGATCAGGTCGAAGGGCTGGCTGCAGGCCAGGGCCAGGGCGGCACGGCCGTCGGCGGCCAGCTGGGGCACCAGGCCCAGCTGTTCCAGCTGCGCCGTGGCCAGCAGCAGGTTCACCGGGTTGTCATCGGCCACCAGCACGCGCAGTAGGCTGCGGCTGGCCGCAGGCGGGGCCAGCGGGTGAGCGTTCCAAGCCGGCGAAGCTGGCAAGCCAGGCCGCTGCGCCTGAGCCGGCCATGGCGATCTTGGAAGATTGCTCATCGGCAAATCGCGCATCGACCAGCGCGCCGTGGAGATTTGCCGCGAGCTTCCCACTGCTCGCACCCGGCGACTGTTCGCTAGCCCACACTGGGTCTGCCCGCTGCAGCCGGTGCTTCGCGGCCGAAGCTGACGCACACGCGGTTGCCGCCCTGGGGCAGGTGTTCGTGGTGCAGGCTCTGAACCGACTTGCGGATCAGCATCAGCCCACGCCCGCCGGGTGTGGCGGTCGCGATCGACGTGGCGGCGGCCGGCGGCGGCACCGCCTGCGGGTCGAAGGGCGCGGCGTTGTCCTCGATCTCCAGCAGCACTTCCTGCGGCAGCAGGCGCAGGCCCAATTCGATCCGCAGCGGAGCAGCGCCGGGCTGGGCGTGCTCGATCAGGTTCATCAGCAGCTCTTCTAGCACCAGTTCCAGCCGGAACAGCGTGCGCGCCGAAACCGCATGGCCAGCCAGGTGGGCCAGCACGGCCTGGCGGGCGGTGTTCAGTGCTGAACGGTCCGCCTGCAGCTGCAGCCGCAGCGTGGGCGGCTGGTCAGCGGGCTGATTCGCCGTCGATGGCAGCGATGGCGGCAAGGGCGTCGGCCTCGGTGGCGACGATGGGGATGATCTGATCGAGCGCCGTGTCGTCGAACACGCCCTGCACCAGTTCACTGGCACCGAACAGCACCAGGCGGCAGCCTTTCAGGTGCAGTGCGCGGGCGGCGGAAATCAGCAGCCTCAGCCCCATCGACGCGATGAATTCGACCTGTGACAGGTCGACGACGGCGTGGCGCTGCGGTGTGACGACAGCGGCCGTGAACTGCAGGTCGATGGCGTCGGCGCCAGGGGCGTCGAGCCGACCTGCCAGGACGACCCTGGTGACGGGGCCGGAGGTCTGGGTGACGTTGATCATCATGGCGGAAGTCCCGATTCTGGACACCCGCCGCCGGCACCCGCCCCCGGCAGGCGCCCCGCGGCGGGCTGGCCCCGATGCTAGGGCGGCCGACACGAAGATTTGTGACGGTGCTGTGTCAGTCGGCCCGCCCAGGGTCTGCGGCCAGGCGCTTCAGCAGCACGGCCGTGATGTCGTCTTCCTGCGGCGCGCTGCCGGCATGCGCCCGCAGTGCCGCCATCAGCTGGTCGGCCAGCGCGGCGGGGCTGGCTGCGTTGGCGCTGGCGACCATTGCTTCCACGCGTTGGCGCCCGAAGTTGTCGCCCGCCGCATCGGCCTGTTCGTAGACGCCGTCGGACAGCAGCAGCAGCCAGTCGCCGGGCTCGAAGGCCAGTTCGACCGCAGGCCGCAGCTGCTGGATCACCGCCGCCCCCAGCGGGAAGCTGGTGGCCCGGTACACCGTGCAGCAGCCCTGTGATGCCACGTAATGCAGGATCGGACCCTGGCCGCCGCTCAGGAAGCGCAGGCAGTGGCCGGCAGGGTCCAACAGGCCGACGAAGGCGGTGACGAAGCGCCCGTCTGGCAGCGTCAGTGCCAGCTGGTCGTTGGTGTGGCGGAAGGCCACCTCCAGGCTGGCCCCCAGGCCGAAGGCCGTGCGCAGCATGGCCTGCATGCGCGTGACGGAAAGCGCCGGCGCGATGCCGTGGCCCGTGGCGTCGGCCAGCACCAGCAGCAGGCCCTGGTCGATCAGGGCCAGGTCGTAGGTGTCGCCCCCGGTCAGGTCGGCCGGCAGGAACAGCGCCTGCATCGCATAGCCCGCCACCCGTGGCAGTGCAGCGGGCAGGGTGGCCTGCTGCACGGCGCGCGCCAGCTGCAGTTCCTGCTTCAGCCGTTCGCCTTCCAGCAGCGCGGCGGTCATGCGCACCCGGCTCAGGGCCACGGCGCACTGGGCTGCCAGTGCCAGACCCAGGGCTTCATCGTCGGGGCTGAAGACGCCGCCATGCTTGTTCAGCAGCTGCAGCACGCCGAC
This sequence comes from Rubrivivax sp., assembly GCA_027485165.1. Taxonomy (GTDB): domain Bacteria; phylum Pseudomonadota; class Gammaproteobacteria; order Burkholderiales; family Burkholderiaceae_C; genus Rubrivivax. The sequence goes on along the minus strand of JAIXRN010000075.1, from coordinate 190,494 downwards.
CAGTTCGCCCCGGTCGTCGATCAGCGGCAGGGTCAGGCTGCAGCGGGTGTAGAAGCCCGTCAGCCGGTCGACGCTGGCGTCGAAGCGCGCATCGGCATGGCAGTCGGGCACGTTGATGAGCTGGCGGTCGCGCGCGCAGGCCCCTACCAGGCCGCGGCCAGCCGGGATGCGCAGGGTGCCCAGGTCGCTGGCCACCGTCACCACCAGTTCGCCCGCCGTCGCGTCGTACAGCCAGACCGAGCTGCGTTCGGCCCGCAGCACGCGCTGCGCCGCGGCGGCCACTTCGGCCAGCATGGTGGGCAGGTCGAAAGGTGCGGCCAGCGCGCGCGTGACGGCCAGGATGGTTTCCAGGTCGGCGCGCGACAGGGTGTCGGTACGGCTGTGCTTCATACAACTGCCATGTTGCCACCAGACACTCCGCTGCATCCCTTCAAACCAGGAGTTAGGCCCATGAACAGCTCGCTACGCGTCCGTCGTTTCGCTGCCTTTGCCTGGCTGGCACCGGTGGCGCTGGCCGCAGCCCTGACAGCCGGCCTGACCGCCCCCGCACAGGCCCAGGGCTACAACACCCTGACCGGCGCGGCGCCGCTGGTCATCGGCCACCGCGGTGCTTCCGGCTACCGCCCGGAACACACGCTGGAGGCCTATCGCCTGGCCATCCAGTTGGGCGCCGACTACATCGAACCCGACCTGGTGATGACGCGCGACGGCCACCTGATCGCGCGCCACGAACCCATGCTGGGCGGCACCACCAACGTCGCCAGCGTGTTCGGCCCCGAGCGCATGAGCACCAAGATGGTGGACGGCGTGTCGACGACCGACTACTTCGCCAGCGACTTCACGCTGGCCGAGATCAGGACCCTGCGCGCGATCCAGCCCAACCCGAACCGGCCGCAGGAATTCAACGGCCTGTACGCGATCCCGACGCTGGAGGAAATCATCAGCCTGGCCCAGGCCCAGAGTGCCGCCACGGGCCGCCAGGTCGGCATCTACCCCGAGGTGAAGCATTCGACCTTCCACGACGGCATCTTCGGCCCGCGCGTGTTCGAGAACAAGCTCATCGGCACGCTGCACGCCAGCTATGGCAACAGCGGCAACGCGCCGGTGTTCATCCAGTCCTTCGAGGTCAGCAACCTGCAGTACATGAACACGCTGACCGACATCCGCCTGGTGCAGCTGGTCGACGCCAACGACGTCAACCCCGATGGTTCGCTCGATCCGACGGCACCCTACGGTGCGCCGTATGACGTGGTGGCAGCCGGCGGCACGCTGACCTTCGCGCAGATGCTCACCGCCCCGGGCCTGGGCTTCATCAAGACCTATGCCGACGGCATCGGGCCCTGGAAGCCCTACCTGGTGAAGACCGTGGCCGACGGCATCGACCGCGACGGCGACGGCGTCATCACCATCAAGGACCGCCGCGTCGACGGCAGCACAGGCGTGATCGAAGCCGCGCACGCGGCCGGCCTGCTGGTGCATGCCTACACCTTCCGCAACGACGCCAGCGGGTATGGCTTCGCCGACCCCCGGGCCGAGATGGCGTACTACATGAACCTGGGCGTGGACGGCGTGTTCACCGACTTCCCTGACACGGGCGTGGCCGCGGTGGCGTCGGTGCCCGAGCCCGGCACGGTGGCCCTGTTGCTCACCGGCCTGGGGCTGGTGGGCGTGGCGGCGCGTCGCCGCCAGCGCGGCTGAAGCCCGCTGCCCTGGCCGCCCCGGCTTCCCTAACCTCTGACCATGCCTCAGACTGAGGCTTCCATCCCGCCGGCGCCTTGCGACGGCACTTGTCTGATCGGAAAAGTTCGCATGACGCCGACCCGCACTGACTCTCGCTCTCGCCTGCTGGCGGCCTCCGTCGCCCTGGCCGCTTCACTGGCAGCCGGCCCCCTGCAGGCCAGCACCGGCATTGCCGGGCTGGACTACCTGGGCCAGCAAATCATTCCGTCCGGCTTCGGATTCAACGGCACCACCGTCGGTGGCCTGTCTGGCATCGACTACCAGGCTGCCAGCCAGCGCTACCTGGCCATCAGCGACGACCGCAGCGGCCTGAACCCGGCGCGCTACTACGCGCTGCAGCTCAACCTGTCGCAGTTCGTGCGCTCGGCCAACCCGGGCAACGCGGGCGTCAGCTTCACGGCCGTGACGACGATTGCGCGCCCGGACGGGTCGGCCTTCCCGCTCAACCAGGTCGACCCCGAGAGCCTGCGCATCCACCCTGGCAACGGCAACCTGTTGTGGTCCAACGAAGGCCAGCGCGCGGCTGCCGGCTTCCAGAACCCGACGGTGCGCGAAATGCGGCCCGACGGCACCTACGTGCGCGACTTCAGCGTGCCCGGCCGCTACACCCCCAGCGGCAGCACGGCGGGCAACGTGGCGGGCGACCGCGGCATCGTCAACAACCTGGCCTTCGAAAGCCTGACCGTGTCGACCGATGGCCGCACGCTCTACACCGCCACCGAAAACGCGCTGGCGCAGGACGGCCCGGTGGCCAGTGTTTCGAACGGGTCGAATTCGCGCATCCTGGCCTTCGACCTGAACACCGGCGCTGCGCAGGCCGAATACGTCTACCCGGTGTCGCCCGTGGCGATCGCACCCAGCCCTGCAGGCGGCTTTGCCACCAACGGGCTGGTGGAACTGCTGGCCATCGCGCCGGGCCAGTTCATCGCCGTGGAACGGTCATTTGCCACCGGCGCCGCCACGCCTGGCGTGGGCCCTGGTGGCCAGGCCACAGGCAACACGATCCGCCTGTTCCACGTGGACGTCCGCGGCGCGACCGATGTGTCGGGCCTGGACAGTCTGGCGGGCCAGAGCTTCACCGCCGCCAGCAAGACCCTGCTGCTGGATTTGTCGGACCTGCGGCAAGCCGACGGCAGCGCGCTGGCGCTGGACAACATCGAAGGCATCACGCTCGGGCCCGTGTTGCCCGATGGCCGCCAGAGCCTGGTGCTGGTGTCGGACAACAACTTCTCCGGCACTCAGTTCACGCAGTTCGTGGCCCTGGCCATCACGCCGGTGCCCGAGCCTGGCGCCGGCCTGCTGTGTCTGGCGGGGCTGGGTGGCCTGGCCTGGTGGCGGCGCCAGCAGCTGCTCAGCGGCCGTGGCCTTTGATGTAGGTTTCCAGAAAGCCGATCTGTTCGCCCATGCGGCGCATGCTGTCCTTCACCACGTCGCCCACCGACACCACGCCCACGACCTTCGCGCCGTCCATCACCGGCAGGTGGCGGTAGCCGCGGGTGGCCATCAGGCCCATGCAGGCTTCCAGCGGGTCGCTGGGCTTGACGGTCATGGGCTGCGCCGTCATGACTTCGCGCACCACGGTCTCTTTCGCGTCGCGGCCGGGCAGCAGCACCTTGATGGCGCAATCACCCTGGGTGATGATGCCCGCCAGGCGGTCGTCGTCGACGACGAGCACGGCGCGCACACGGTTGTCGCGCATCTGCTGCAGGGCCAGCACCACGGGGTCGGTTGAACGGACGGAAACCAGCCGGTTGGGCTTGTCATTCAGGCACTGCTGCACGGTGGCCATGGTCGAGTACGCCTGGCGAGAGCCAGGACAAAGTCTAGGGTTAAACCCTATGCTAACGCGGCCTCGTGACGCCTGCACGGGCCTGCCGTGAAGCCAGACCGAACCGCCCCGAAACCGGCCGAAGGCAGTGCTTGCTGCTGCCTGGCGCCCCGTCAGCCCACCAGGGTGGCGATCAGGCCGACATCGGCGATGCCGTTCACCGGCAGCCCGCTGGCAGCCTGGAAGGCCTTCAGCGCGTCGCGCGCACCGGGGCCGAACACGCCGTCGGCCTTGATGTTGATGCCGCGGTCAGACAGGCCCAGCTGCACCAGCCGCACGTCCAGGCCGCGCGCCAGCGGCTGCTGGATGGCCAGCGGGCGCGACCCCGGTTCGGGGCCGTCGTAGCAGTCGGGCGGCGCCGCCGCCAACGCGGCCTGCGAGATTTCGATGTCGCGCACCACCAGCGGCAGCGGCAGGCCCCAGAGGCCCAGCTCGATCAGGCGCTTGAAGCTGTCCATGCGGTAGACGGTCTTGCGCAGGTCGGGGCGGCTGCTTTCCAGCCAGGCCCGGCGGCGCGCGACGTAGGCGCTGATCCAGGCCTTTTCGCCCACGGCCGCAACGCTGCCGGTCTGGGTGAGCACTTCATCGCGCCGTGGCACCCAGCTGCCGTGCACATGGCTGTCGTAGACCACGGCATGCCCCAGCGGGGTGCGGATGCCCAGCCGCGCAGCGGCCTTCACGGCCGGCTGCCAGTAGACCTGGTCGAAGAATTCGTCCTGCAGTTCGCGCATCACCGGGTCGTCGGCGCTGGCGCGCAGCACGTTGTGCAGCTTCAGGTCGGTGTCGATGCGCGCGGCCTTGGTGGCGATGTCGGGCAGGGCCGGGGCGATGCGGGCGCCAAAGCGCGCCCCGGGGTTGGCGCAGTAGGCCGACAGCAGCAAGTGCAGGTTGCCCGAACCCAGCGTCGTCTGCGACCTGCCGAAGGTCAGCCGCCCGGTGTCGCCCGGGATCAGCGTCACCTGGCCATAGCGGCCCAGCACCGAGCTGGTTTCGAAGATGTTGACGATGGCCCGCGCGGCTGCGGCCTGGGACGCGGTGATGGGGCCCGCGTTGGCGCTAGAGGCGCCCCCAGCGCCACCGACGTCGGCCCCGCCAGGGGCTGCCCTGGCCGCCCCTGCGGCTGCGGCCATCGCAGCGGGGGCGCCGGTGCCCGCACCGGCGGCTGCCATGTCCTGTGACGGCCTGTCAAAGGCGATGACGCAGAAGCCTGGCCGACCCGGGGCGTCGGTGCAGCCGTGCACGGTGAAGCCGCGCAGTTCCAGCCGTTGCTGGGTATCTGCGCAGTCGCTGCAGGGGATCTCGAGCTTGTCCACGGGGCTTTCCTTTCAGGGGGGCGAGGGCGTGCAGGGGCGCTTCAGGCCCTGCCGCGGGGCGCAGCGCGTCTCAGGGCAAGGTCCGGAGACGGCAGACGAAGGCCTGGTGCAGGCCCAGCAGCTGGGTGTATTCCCGGTTGGCCGCGTTCAGCACGCCCAGGTCGCCGGTGTAGATCTGGCGCTGCAGTGTGGGTTTGCCGGCCGCGGCCTGGAGGCTGGCCGGCGTGCTGCTGATGCCCGCGGCGGCAAACAAGCCCAGCGCTTCGGCGTTGGCCCACACGCGGTCGAGCTTGTTGTCGGGCAGCTGGCTCAGGCAGAACAGGGTGTCCAGCGCGCGTTTGCCCTGCTGTGCTTCCTGTTCGCGGAAGGCCCCCACGGCGTCTTCGGCCTTCTGCTTGAAGCGCTGCTGCACGGAAGGCAGCATGGCCAGGTTTTCCGCCGCCTGCCCAGTGGCGAAATACTGCGTGATGCCCAACTTCGGCGCGCTGGCCGCGCCCCCGGCCGGCACGGCGCCGCCCACGGCAGGGGCTTCGTTGCTGTTGTCCAGGGTCGACAGCACCGACGGGAACCTTTCGACGCCACCATCCTTGTCCACCGGGATCACCGACGCTTCTTTGCGCCGGAAGCCGAACACGAAGCTGTCGGGCACCGGCGAATTGACGGCGAAGCCGATGCGCATGCCAATGGTCGTGCCCGTGCCGAAGAACATGACGGGGTTTGACGATGTCGCTGCAGAGGCTTCGTTGCCGGCCACTTTGCCGCCCGTGGCGCCGCTGCCTGCTAGGCCTGCACCGGTGCCTGCACCTGTGCTTGCCCCCGCGCCTGACGTTTGCTGCGTTGCCAGCTTGGCCGCCTGCCCGGTGACGTAGACCTGGCGCACCCGGCGCGACGTGAGCCCGCCGTCGGTGTCGAAGAAGCCAGCCACCGGCACGGCCGTGCCGTCGGCGAAGCGCGGGCCGATGAAGCCTTCGACGCGGTCGTAGGCGATGCTGACGCCAGCCGGCGCGGTGTCCACGTCCAGCACCGACAGCGATGTCTTGGTGACGAAGGTGGCGTGCTTGTCGGGCGAAGCGCAGCCCGCAATGGACAAGGCGGCCAGCGCGGCCAGCGTGGCCATCGCGACGGTGGCCAGGGCCGGGGCCTGCGGCTGCTGGGTGGGCGATGTGGGGGCTCGTGTCATGGCTGGGTTCCGGTGTCTGTGCCCGCGTCCTGCAGCAGGGCCAGGGGCACCAAGGCGTGGTTGCGGACTGCCGTCAGGCTGCTGTCGTGGTAGCCCAGCACCAGGGCCGAACCGACTTCGCTGCGTGTGAGCGTCAGGCCGATGGCGCGCGTGCGCAGGGTGTCTGCCCCGCGGGGGGCGGCATCGGCCGGGGGCAGGGTCATCGCCACCAGGCCCAGCACATGCCGGTTGCCCGCGGCGTCTACCCAGACATGGGCACAGCCGCTGCACAGGGCCGAAGCCAGCATCAGCAGGCAGGCAGAACGCCCCCGGCCGGCAGCTAGCCACCCGTGAAGTTGCCAGGACATGGTTGCGCTCCACAGTGGCTCATCGCACAGGTTGTAACGCCCCGGCGCCTGAAGACCATCCCCAAGCTGGCAATGCGCGCCGCGCTGTCGGTTCCTGGCGACGGCCCCGGGGCCGCCCCAGCGGGCATGCGGCGGCTCTGGCGCCACGCGCAAGGCCGCGGCGTTCGCCCGATTCGCCCCGCTCTCACAAATCCGTACTTATTTAAGGGGCATTTAAGCCGATTCCGTCGCAACATGCCGCGGCGTGACACGGCCCCATGTCGAGGCCGGCAGCAGCCCACCCCCAGGACGGAGAACCACCCATGCCCAGCTACACCCTGAACGTCAATGGCCAGTCTCGGCCGGTCACGGTTTCCGACGGCGGCATGCCCTTGCTCTGGGTGCTGCGCGACGTGCTGGGGCTGACCGGCACGAAGTACGGCTGCGGCATCGAAATCTGCGGTGCCTGCACCGTGATGGTGGACGGCCAGCCCGAGAAGTCCTGCGACATGGACGTCTCGTCCGCCGCCGGAAAGCAGATCACCACCATCGAAGGCCTGTCGGCCGACAGCAGCCACCCGGCGCAGCAGGCCTGGGTCGAACACCAGGTGCCGCAGTGCGGCTACTGCCAGTCGGGCATGTTGATGTCGGTGGCCTGCGCCATGCGCGCCGGCCAGCACGGCAGCGCCATCACCAGCGAAGTGAAGAACCTGTGCGTGTGCGGCACCTATCCGCGCATCCAGCAGGCCTGCGCCGGGCTGTGAAGGATCTGCAGCCCATGAACACCCCCACCGACTTCCACACCGCCCCGGCCGATGCCGACCGCCGCCGCTTCATCGCCAGCAGCGGTGGCCTGACGCTGGGCTTTGCCCTGCCGGCAGCAGGCCTGGCCACCCTGGCCGCGGGCGATGCCCAGGCTGCCAGCCCGGCCAGTGCCGTCAACAGCTGGCTGACCATCGGCACCGACGACAGCATCACGCTGACGATCGGCAGTTCCGACATGGGCCAGGGTTCTTTCGCCGGCCTGGGCCAGGTGCTGGCCGAAGACTTGATGGTCAACCCGCTGCGCGTGAAGCTGGTGCAGGGCGGCCCCACCCTGGCCAGCCCGGCACCCATCGGCGCGGCCATCAACACCGTGGGCAGCGGTGTCACGCGCAACAACCTCTGGCGCCTGCGCGACGCGGCCGCCAACGCGCGCGAACTGCTGGTGAAGGCCGTGATGATCAAAACGGGCGAACGCTCGCGCGCCAACTTCACCGTCGTCGACGGCGTGGTGCGCCACGTGGGCGGCCGCTACATGACGTACGGCCAGGTCGCGGCCCTGGCCGCCACGCTGCCGGTGCCCAGCGGTTCGACCCTGGTGGACGGTGCCAGCCTGCGGTCCATCGGCCAGCCGCTGAAGCGCCCGGACATCCCGCTGAAGGTGAACGGCGGCGCCGTCTACGGCATCGACGTGCGGCTGCCGGGCATGGTCTACGCCGTCATCCGCCACAGCCCCAGCCTGGGCGGCACGCTGCAGGCCACGCCCGCCGTGCCTGCCGGCATGCTGGCCGTGGTGCCGACCCGCGTCTACGCCGGCACCGGCCGCGGGCTGGAAGCGGTGGGCAACGTCAACGCCGTGGCGGTGGTGGGCCCTACCACCTGGGACGCCTGGCAGGGTGCGAAGCGCCTGACGCTGCAGTGGAACCTGCCGGCCCAGGCCGCGCTGCTGAACACGGCGCAGTTCGTGGCCGACGCGCAAGCCCTTCTGGGCACGGCCACGCCCTATGTGGCTGGCGCGGCCAACCCGCCGGGCACGCTGTACACGGTAGAAGCCAGCACCGCCAGCGTGGACGCCGCGCTGGCCGGCAGTGCGCGCGTCGTCGACGCCACCTATTCGCTGCCCTATGTGGCCCACGCCTGCCTGGAAGTGCTGAACTGCACCGTCGACTACGTGGCCGGCGTGCGCTGCGACGTCTGGGCGCCGACGCAGAGCGCGCGCTCGGCGCTGGCCCTGGTGGTGGCGATGACGGGCCTGCCGGCCGCGCAGGTGAAGATCAACACCACCTTCCTGGGTGGCGGGCTGGGCCGCAAGGCCGAGCTGGACTTCATCAGCCAGGCGGTGCAGGTGGGCATGGCCATCGGCCGCCCGGTGAAGCTGATGTGGCCGCGCGAAGAAGATTTCACGCACGACCAGTACCGCCCGATGGCCCTGGTGCGGGTGCGCGGCGGGCTGGACGCGAACAACGCTGTGGCCGGCTGGCTGTACCGCAATGTGTCGCCGTCGATCCTGGGCCAGCGCGGGGCGGTGCTGCCGGCCACGGGCGACAGCCAGGGCTACGAATCGTCCCAGGCCCTGCCCTATGCCTTCGGCGCCCGCCGCACCGAATGGGTCAGCCACACGGCGCCGGTGCCAGTGGGCTTCTGGCGGTCGGTGGGGGCGTCGATCAACACCTTTGCCGTGGAATCGATGATCGACGAACTGGCCGCCGCCGCGGGGCAGGACCCGCTGCTGTTCCGCCGCCAGCACCTGACCGACCCGCGCTGGCTGAACGTGCTGGACACAGCCGCCGCGGCCGCTGGCTGGGGCAGCCCGCTGCCAGCCGGCACCGCGCGCGGGCTGGCCATCGGCACGGCCTTCAACAGCATCGTGGCGCAGGTGGTCGAGGTGTCGAACGTCACCGCCACGGGCCTGAAGATCAAGAAGGTCACCGTGGTGCTGGACGCCTACATGGTGGTCAACCCGGCTTCCGTGGAACAGCAGCTGGCCGGGGGTGTGGTGCACGCCATCAACGCCACCCTGTATGGCCAGCAGACCTTCAGCAACGGCGCGGCGGTGGCGAAGAACTTCAACCGCAGCCGCATGATCAGGATGCAGGAAATGCCACCGGTGAACGTGGTGATCGTTCCCAACCCGCCCAGCCCTGACCGCAACGTGCCCATCGGCGGCGTGGGCGAGCTGGGCGTGCCCTGCTTTGCGCCGGCGCTGGCGAATGCGGTGTTCCGCGCCACCGGCAATCGCGTGCGCAGCTTGCCGTTCTTCCCGAATGCGACGATGGGCGACTAGGCCTGCACGCTGCGGACGGCCGGCGGCCTTCAGCGTTTGCGGCCGCGCACGCGCGTGCTCTTGCGCGTGCGCACGAAGAAGTCGTCGGGCTTGGTCTTCACCCAGGCCACAAAAGCCTGCAGTTCAGGGTGGGCCAGCAGCGCGTCGACGGTGGCGTACTGGCGCGCCAGTTCGGTTTCGGTCAGCAAGGCGTGGATCTGCCGGTGGCAGACACGGTGCAGGAATTCGGTCTGCCGCCCGCCCTTGCTCTTGGGCACCAGGTGGTGGGCGTCGCGCTGGGCCGGCGGGATCGCGCGTTCGCACAGCGGGCAGACCACGGGTCCTGGCGTGCCGGGTGGCGTCATGGCCGGGTGTCGGCTGGCGGTGCAGGCAGCTCGTCCGGGTCGGTGCCAAGGCTGTCGTCGGCCAGCGCCGCCGTGGATGCAGCCAGGGGCAGGTGCGACAGCGTGTTGCGGATGAACTGCTTTTCGTAATGCCGGTTGCGGCGGTTCTTCTTTGCCGAAGCCCGCTGGCCCAGGCGCTTGTCGACCACCACTTCGCCCAGGCGGCTGAGGTCACCCAGGTCCTGGATGTCCCGCGGTGAATTGCGGCGTGGCATTTTGGCGCCAGCGCTTCAGACGATGCGCGCCAGCAGCCAGCCGCAGGCCGCGATGTGGGCCAGCGTGACGACCACCGACAGGCTGTGCAGCCACTGGAAGCGCCGGCGCTGGCCGCCGTCGGTAGCGCGGTTGATGGCCGGCATCAGCCATTGCCGCAGCGGCAGGGTGGACAGCGCCACAGCGGCCATCAGCGCTGCGGACAGGCGGTCGTGCGGCCACCACAGCAGGGCTGCCAGTGCGGCCGTGGCCATCACGAAGACATAAAACCAGGGGAAGGCCTTGCGCAGTGCGGCCCCAGCGGCCTGCGGCGGAAAGGCGGTGAACAGGAAGGCGGCGAAGCCGAAGGAATACAGGCTCATGCCGCCGAAGAGCAAGGCTGTGGTGAGGACGGCAAAAGACAGGGTCATGGGGGGGGGCGGGCCGCGGGTGGGTGTGACACCCACGGTTATCCCACCACCCAGCCGCCCGCGCGCATCGGGGGTTATCGGGCGGGCTGCCCTGCAGCTCAGCCGCCCATGTCACCCTGGGTCTTGGCGATGCGATCAGCCGCCATCGCCTTCACCAGGCGCTGGAATTCCGCCAGCGGGTAACGCTGGCCCGGCACCAGGGGTGCGATCGGGCCGTCGTTCGGGATCACGATGTCGTCGCTGCCGGTCTTCGGGCTGCCCTTCAGCCACACCGCCGTCAGGTGCAGGGCCGGCACACTGATCAGGGCCAGTTCCTGGCGCGTGGTGCTGGCCGACCGCGAAGCCGCGCTGGCCACCTGGTCGATCTGCCGCGCCAGGGCCTTGACCTCGGCGCCTTCGGACACCGACGTCAGCTGGCCAGACGCCTGGTCCACCTCGGCCAGCGCGCGCTGGCCCGTGTCGCCGGCCGGCAGCAACTGCAGCCACAGGCGCGACGGCGACTGGCGCGGGCTCTTGCCCTGGGCCAGGTCGTCCAGGCCCATCACCACCATCGGCGCGCCGACGCCGGCACCGCTGCCCTGGGCCAGGGCGGTTTCGATCGAGCGCGCAATGGTGCGCCCGCTGCGCGAGATGCTGGGCCGCACCACCATGGCCGCGGCGATGTTCTCGGCTGGCGGGCTGGCCGCCACCGCGAAGCGGGGCAAGCCGCTGGCCAGGGCGGCCGCCACGGCGGCGGGCATTTCGGGCATGTCGATGGGCATGGTGGTTCTCCGGCCAGGGCGCGCTTCAGGCACGCGTGAAGTAGCTGTGGGTCCAGGTGCCCGACCCGCGGTAGGCGGTGCGTAGCGTGTCGTAGGCCACCAGGGCCAGGGTACCGCCGCCGGGGTCCGACACCCAGACGAAGCCGTCGTCTTCGACCCCCGAGGCGACGACGAAGTGTCCGCCACCGCCGGACCAGCCCACGCGGATGCACAGCGGCCGCCCGGCCACCAGTTCGTTTTCCAGCGTCTGCAGGCTTTCCTGGGCCGTGGTCTGGCGGTCGAAGTGGCCCACCGTGGTCAGTGCCGTGCCCAGCGTGGACGGGTTGTTGCACGCCCCGCTGGCGCCGCTGCCGCAGCAGTCGTTACGGCCCCATTGCACGTTGGCGATGTGGCACTGCGTCCACGTGGTGGCCGGCACGTAGTAGCGCGACACGCTGGCCGACACCCCGGCCCAGCACCATTGGCTCTGCAGCTGGGCCTGGATGGGGAAGCGCAGGCTCACGTCGACCGGGTCTTCGCCGGCATAGCCGGCCACGAAGCTGGGCCGCCAGCCCTGTGCCACCAGATCGTCGAACTTGACCTGGTAGGTGCCGCCGGTCATGCCGTGGTGCATGACGCTGGCCACAGAACGCTTTTCCCACAGCGCGGCGTAGTAGTCCTTGCCGCCCAGCGTGACGGCATTGCCGCACACCAGGTCGTAGCCCTGCGCGGCATAGCCTTGGGCGGCGGCGCGAAAGGCGGCTTCTTCCAGGCCGTGGCGCGCCACCCAGGGCAGGCCGGCGGACTTTTCCCACCAGGCGGCGTAGCGCGCCTGGCCGCCTTCGGCATAGGCCGAAACCCAGCGCAGCCGGAAGCCCTGAGCCCCCATCTGGTCGAAAACCTGCTGGTACTGCGCTGCCGTCAGCCCATGGCGCGCAGCCCAGGCCGGGCCGGCAGCTTTCTCCCACAGCGCGGCAAAGCGCGGGCTGGCGCCGACCGAGTAGCCGCTGATCGTCTTCAGCCGGTAGCCCTGGCCCGTCAGTTCGTCGAAGGCTTTCTGGTATTGCGCCGCCGTCAGGCCATGGCGCGCGGCCCAGGCCGGGCCGGCGGCCTTGTCCCAGATGGCGGCGTACCGCGTCACACCCCCCACGCTGTAGCCGCTGACGCAGCGCAGGCGGAAGCCCTGCGCCAGGTACTGGTCGAAGGCCGCCTGGTACTGCGCGCCATTCAGGCCGTGCCGCGCCACCCAGTTGCCGCCAGACTGTTCCCAGGACGCGATGAAGAGCGCTTGCAGGGCCATGTTTGTCTCCTGTCGTGCCGCGGGCCTGGGCTGGCCCGGGGGCGCAGTATCTGGCGGCCTTTCGCGCGGTTCTACCCCTAGGGTGAAGCGGAAATGAAGCGTTACGTCGGGAAGGCAGCCGAAAAAAAAGCCCCGCAGGGTGGGGCCTTCCGGGTGCTGGGTGTTCAGGTTGCCGCATCGGGTGGCCCTGCGTTCACCCCCACCCGGTCGTTCAGCCTGCGGGCGCTGCCAGCTTGTCCTGGGTCTGGGTGTCGAAGTCGCTGGCGGCATGTCTTTCGTGCAGCTGCTCTTCAGGCGCGCCCCAGGCGCGGTTGACCATGCGCCCGCGCTTCACGGCGGGCCTCTGGGCGATGGCCTGCGCCCAGCGCTGCACGTGGGTGTAGTCCTGTACCTGCAGGAATTCAGCGGCGCCATACAGCTGCCCCAGGGCCAGCGCGCCGTACCAGGGCCAGACGGCGATGTCGGCGATGCTGTAGTCGGCCCCGCCCAGGTAGGGCGCTTCGGCCAGGCGGCGATCCAGCACGTCCAGCTGGCGCTTGGTTTCCATCGCGAAACGGTCGATGGCGTATTCGATCTTGTGCGGCGCGTAGGCATAGAAATGCCCGAAGCCGCCGCCCAGGTAGGGCGCGCTGCCCATCTGCCAGAACAGCCAGTTCAGGGTTTCGGTGCGCGCTGCCGGGTCACTGGGCAGGAAGGCGCCGAACTTCGTGGCCAGGTACAGCAGGATGGCGCCCGATTCGAACACCCGTACCGGCTGGCCGCCGGCGGCCACCGCGCTGTGGTCCATCAGCGCCGGGATCTTGGAATTCGGGTTCACGCCCACGAAGCCGCTGCCGAACTGGTCGCCGTTCTGGATGCGGATGATCCAGGCGTCGTATTCAGCGCCCGCATGGCCCAGGGCCAGCAATTCTTCCAGCAGCACCGTTACCTTCACGCCGTTGGGCGTGGCCAGCGAATACAGCTGCAGCGGGTGGCGGCCCACCGGCAGAGGCTTGTCGTGGGTGGAGCCGGCCACGGGCCGGTTGATGCTGGCGAACTGGCCGCCGTTGGGTTGTTGCCAGGTCCAGATGCGGGGCGGGGCGTAGGCGGGCGGGTCGTTCGGGCGGGCTTGCGGGGTGTCGCTCATGGGCGGGGCTCCTGGTGAAGGCCCGCGCACTCTACGCCGGGCCGGGCATCGGCACCGATCGAGACCTGTCAACACCGATCGACACGGGCCTGTCACGGCAACGGCCTAGCGTGGCGCACGACGGGTGCATGGGGCACCCGCCCCGAACCTTGCTGGAGACCGACCATGCACCAGACCTTGCCCCTGCCACAGTGTTCACCCGTTAGGCAGCCCGTGGCGCGCCCCTTCAAGCGCAGCTTGCCGACGCTGCTGGCGGGCCTGGCCCTCAGCCTGGGCCTGGTCGCGGCCGCCCCCGTGGTGGCACAGACCGCCGGCCCGGTGTCCTTTGCGTTGTTGGGCGACGTGCCTTACGGCTTGGCCGAGGAACCGCAGTTCGACCGCGTCATCCGCCAGATCAACAGCTCGCGCAGCGTGCAGTTCGTACTGCACAGCGGTGACGTGAAGCAGGGCGCTGAACGCTGCGACGACGCCGTGCTGCAGCGCCGCTTCGACCAGTTCCAGCGCTTGGCCCGCCCCTTCATCGTGACCCCGGGCGACAACGACTGGACCGACTGCCACCGCGCTAACAACGGCGCCTACCTGCCGACCGAAAGGCTGGCGCGCTTCCGGCAGATCTTCTTCCCCGTGCCGGGCCAGAGCACGGGCGGCCAGGTGCTGCAGGCCGTCACGCAGGCGGCCACGCCGGGCTTCGAGACCTATGTCGAAAACCTGCGCTGGCAGATGGCCGGCGTGACTTTCGCCACCGTGCACGTGGTGGGCAGCAACAACAACCTCGACCCGTGGACCGGTATCGACCCGGCCGACAGCTACACCAGCCCGCGCCCGGACCGCATCGCCGAATTCCAGGCGCGCGAAGCCGCTGCCCTGTCCTGGGTGGACGCCACCTTCGACGCCGCCATCGCCAGCAACAGCGCGGGCGTACTGGTGGCCATCCAGGCCAACCCGCTGTTCGAGACCGCGTCCACCGCCCAGTCCCGGCAGGGCTTCAACCGCTTCATCGACAAGCTGCGCGCCCGCGCGCTGGCCTTCCGCAAGCCGGTGCTGCTGACGCATGGCGACAGCCACTACTTCCGCGTCGACAAGCCGCTGACCGCGCCCGTGGCCCCCAGCGGCAACGCCATGCTGGAAAACTTCACGCGGCTGGAGAACTTCGGCACGCCTAGCATCCACTGGGTGGAAGTGACGGTCGACGCACAGGACCCGAACGTGTTTGGCGTGTTCCAGCGCATCGTGCCGGGCAACCTGTTTCCGCGCTGAACGCCGCCTTGGGGGCCAGGACTTGGCCCTGCCCCCGCGGCCTGCCGGGGCTGTGGCTAGAGTCGCGGGCATGGACACCCCGACAGACCTGCCAGCCCCGCCCGACCCGGCAAATACAGCCGTCCCCAGCCTGCACACCATCCACCTGGCGCTGGACTGGACGCCCAACACCACGCACATCGGCTTCTTCGTCGCGCAGGCGATGGGGGCCTACCGCGAAGCCGGGCTGGCGGTGCACTTTCAGACACCCGAAGACGACGGCTACACGTTGACGCCCGCCGTGAAGGTGGCGCGCGGGCTGGCGCAGTTCGGGCTGGCGCCCTCGGAAACGCTGCTGAGTTTTTCGCTCCAGCCCGACAAGCCCGCTTTGCGGGCGGTGGCCGCGGTGCTGCAGCAAGACACCAGCGCGATTGCCGTGCCCGCCAGCAGCCCGGTGCTGCGGCCCGCGCAGCTGGACGGGCGGCGCTACGCCAGCTACAGCGCCCGCTTCGAGATGGCCATCGTGCGCGCGCTGCTGCGTGCCGACGGCGGGCGCGGCGACCTGCTGGAAGTGCAGCCGCAGCGCCTGTCGGCCCCGGCGATGCTGGACAGCGGCGAAGCCGACGCGACCTGGATTTTCAGCCACTGGGAAGGCGTGCTGGCGGCGCGGCGCGGCCGGCCGCTGCGGCAGTTCCGCCTGGCCGACCACGGCCTGCCTTACGGCTATTCACCGGCGCTGCTGGCCCAGGCCGACTGGCTGCAGCGGCACCCCGCGGTGGCAAGGGCCTTCGTGCAGGCCAGCGCACGCGGATGGCAGCTGGCGGCGCAGCAGCCTGAACGCGCCGCCAGCCTGTTGCAGGCCACGGCGGGCCACCCCAGCCTGGCCGATGGCGACTTCCTGGCCGACAGTGCGCGCGCGCTGGCCCCAGCCATCCTGGACGGGCAAGGCCGCTGGGGCACGATGGACCCCGCGCGCTGGGTTGGCTTTGCTGACCTGCTGGTGCGCTTGGGGGAATTCCCGGCCGACCGGGTGCAGCCTGAGAGCTGGTTCAGCAGCGCGCTGCTGGGGCAAAGGGTGTAGGCCCGAGGCCCAACGCCCACAACCCAATGCCCACAACCCAAGGCCAATCACCCAGGCCGCGTGTCGTCGTTCACTCGTGCCGGCTGCGCGCCCTGGCACGCGCCAGCCGCCACCAGGAATGCAACCCCGTCAACGCCATCAGCGGCCACAGAAAGCTGCAGATCAGCACCCACAACAGGCGCGAACCTTGCCGGTCGCGGTGCGTCACGCCTTCGCTGAAGATGTGCTGGTGGCCGCCGGTGACCAGCCCGAAGGCGGCACCGACGACCAGGAAGGCGACGATGAACAGGTTCATGGCGGGCTCCTGCCGGCAAGGGGTCCGCAAGCAGGGCCCGATCGCGCAGTCTGGCACCGCCGCGGGCCGGCCACAAGCGCCAGATGGCAGGTGTTGCGCGCATCCAGCGCCGGGTGCAGCATGCCCGCATGAAGCGCGAACCACCCCAGCCCACCGTTGCCGGCCGATCGGCTGACCTGTCCGCACCCGCCACCGCCGTGCCCGCGCCGGATGCCACACCCGATGCCGGCGACCTGCAGGCCTTCGTGCAGCTTCTGGCTTCGCCCATCCGCAGCTCGCTGCGCGATGCGGCCCTGGCGGAATGGCAGGCCTACAAGCTGGGCCGCCAGGCGGCTTACCTCGACGCCGCGGGCGGCCCGGGCCCGCGTGACGTGCGCACCAAGAGCGGCGCAATGGCGGCGCTGACAGCGCCAGCCATCGACCTGCGCGGCGCCCACTTCACCGACGTCTGCCTGGGCTATGCCGACCTGCGCGGTGTGCGCCTGGACGATGCGCGCTTCAACGTCCGCGACCGCGCCTGGACCGGCCTGAAAGGCGTGCAACTGCAATGCGCCAGCCTGCGCGGCACCCACATTGCCCGGGCGCGGCTGATGGACGCCGACCTGCGCGGCGCAGACCTGACCGGCGCCCAGCTGCAGGGCGCCGACCTCAGCGGTGCCAACCTGGCTGGTGCCCGCCTGTGCCGCGCCCAGCTACAGGGCGCGCGGCTGCTGCACGCCAACCTGGTGGGTGCTGACCTGCGCGGTGCCGACCTGTCGGGCAGCCATGTCTATGGCGCGTCGGTGTGGGACGCCCAGGTCGACGCCGCTGACGGCGAGCACGACGCAGCGTTGCAGCGTGACCTGGTCGTCACGCCCGATGGCCAGCCGGCGGTGACGGTGGACCGGATCGAGGTCGCGCAGTTCATCTACCTGCTGCTGTCGAACCCCAAGATCCGCGGCGTCATCGACACCGTCTGCGACAAGGCGGTGCTGATCCTCGGCCGCTTCAGCACCGAGCGCCTGGCGGTGCTGCATGCGCTGCGCGATGCGCTGCGCGAACGCGGCTTCGTGCCCATCGTCTTCGACTTCGACAAGCCGCGCGCGCAAGATGTCACCGAGACCGTCAAGACCCTGGCCGGGTTGAGCCGCTTCATCGTCAGCGACATGACCAACCCGCGCAGCAACCCACTGGAACTGCAAGCCACCGTGCCCGACTTCATGGTGCCGATGGTGCCCATCCTGGCCGCCGGCGAAGCGCCGTTTGCGATGTTCAAGGACCTGTGGGTGAAGTACCCCTGGGTGCTGGACCCGCTGGAATACGCCAACACGGCCGAACTGCTGGCCGTGCTGGACGATGCCATCGTGAAGCCGGCGCTGGCGCGCCATGCCGAACTGCTGGCCGCGAAGGCGCAGAGCCTGCGTGTGCGGCGTGCGTCCGACTACCTGCCGCGGCCCTGACCCGCCGCGGCCCGGTAGAGCCCGGCTACTGCGGCGTGAAGCCGCTGGCCTGGATGATCTTCGCCCAGGTGCTGCTGTAGGCCTTCTCGCGCGTGGCCAGCTGGGCCGGGGCCATGTGGCCCACCGCCAGGCCCATGGCCGCCAGGCGTTCGCGCACCTCGGCTTGGGCCAGCACCTTGGCCAGCGCGGCCGACAAGGCGTCGATCCGCGGCTGCGGCGTACCCGCCGGCGCGAACAGGCCGTAATAGGGCAGTTCGTCGAAGCCTGCGATGCCGGCTTCGGCCAGGGTGGGCACGTCGGGCAGGGCGGCCTGGCGCTGCGCGCCCATCACGGCCACGATGCGCAGCTTGCCAGCGCGGTGGTTTTCAATGAAGTCGGGGATGCTGCCCACGCCAGCGGCAATCTGGTTGCCCAGCATGTCCTGCATCATCGGCGCGCTGCCGCGGTAGGGCACCGGCTGCAGGTCCAGGCCCGCCTTCTGCGCCATCACCTTGACCAGGAATTCCGGCACCGACGCTGGCGCTGGAATGCCCACCGCGCCCTTGCCCGCGCCGGCGCCCTTCACCCACGCGAAGTAGTCCGCCAGGCTCTTGCCCGGCGTGCCACCGCTCAGCGCCACGGCGTTGGCGAAGGTGGCAAAGCCGGCCACGGGCATGAAGTCGCGCGCCGGGTCGAAGCCCGGGTTCTTCACCACCAGGGGCAGGATGGACACGGTGTGGTCGTGGCTCAGCAGCAGGGTCAAGCCGTCGGCCGCGGCCGCCTTCAGTGCCTGCGCGGCCAGCTGGCCACCGGCGCCGGCCCTGTTTTCCACGATCACGGGCGCGCCGAGTTCGTCCTTCAGCCGGTCGGCCAGCAGCCGGGCGATGGCGTCGGTGCCGCCGCCGGGAGGAAAGCCCACCAGCAGCCGTGTGGTGGTGGCTGCCTGACCCCAGGCCGGCCGCAGTGGGTTGGCCAGCAGCGCGGCGGCGCCGATTGCGCCCGCGGCGCGCAGGGCCTGGCGGCGCGCGGGGCGGTGGGCCGGGCCTTCAGCCGGACCTTCCGCTGGACCTTCCGCTGGACCTTTAGCCAGACTTTCGACAATAGGCTTCATCATGCGGGCTTCTCCTGGGGCTTGCTGTGCGTGGCCGGCACTCTAGCGCGGCCCCAGTCTGTGTTCCACGCCTGCCTCAACATGAACCCCGCATGAACCCCGCATGAACCAAGACCTCTACGACCAAGGCCTGGCCACGCGCCGCGAAGTGCTGGGTGCCGACTATGTCGACGCTGCCATCGCCAATGCCGACGACTTCAGCCGCGACCTGCAGCAGCTGGTGACGCAGTACGCCTGGGGCGACATCTGGAACCGCCCGGGCCTGGACCGCAAGGCCCGCAGCCTGATCAACCTGGCCATGCTGACGGCGCTGAACCGCCCGCACGAACTGCGCCTGCACTTGCGCGGCGCCATCAACAACGGCGTGACGAAGGAAGAGATCCGCGAAGTGCTGCTGCAGACCGCCATCTACTGCGGCGTGCCAGCGTCGATGGACAGCTTCCGCCAGGCGCGCGAGGTTTTCCAGGACATGGGGATCTGACACCTGCCGCACCCTGGGCTGGGCGGTCGCACACCGCCAGGCCAGCCGCCCGGGGCGGATCAGGCTGGCCGTTCACGGCACAGCGGCCGCAGCGCCAGCACGCCCAGCAGCGGCCCCAGCCCCAGCCAGGGCAGCACTGCGGCCAGGCCAGCGTGGGCCTGCCAGCGGACGAAGACTTCGATGCTGATGATCGAGATCGCAAAGCCCAGGCTGTTGGTGAAGGTCAGCACGCTGCCCACGGCTTGTGGCGGGGCGTTGCGCGCCGTCAGCGTGGAAAGCTGCGGCGAATCGCCTGCCACCGTGATGCCCCACAGCAGCACCCAGGCCGCAAACACCGCCGCCGGCGCGCCCAGCGCCCAGGGCGCCAGTGCGCAGCACAGCCCGCTGGTGGCCAGCTGCACGGCCGCCACACGCGCGCTGCCCCAGCGCTGGGCCCACAGCCCGCCCAGCACGCAGCCCAGCATGCCTGCGCCCAGCACGCCGAAGGCCGCCCAGGACAGCACCGCGCCCTGCAGCCGTGTGGCCAGCACCAGGGGCATCAGCACCCACAGCGTGTAGAGCTCGACCATGTGGCCGAAGTAGCCCAGGGCCGATGCGCGCAGGCGGCGGTCGGTCCACAGGCTGGCCAGGGCGACGGCATGCTGACGCGCGCCGGGGCGCGTGGCGGCCCCCGTGCCGCGTGGCGGCGTGCCTGGCGCGTCCGGCAGGCCCCAGGTCACCAGCAGGCCCGCGGCTGCCGCCAGCAGGGCCACGCCCACCATCACCCCGCCCCAGGGCAGCTGGGCTTGCGGCCAGGCCGCCAATAGGCCGCGCAGTGCATGCGGGCTGGCCGAGCCCAGCACCAGCGCGCCCACCAGCCAGCCCAGGGCCAGGCCCAGGCCACCCCCGCCAGCACCTGGGCGCGTGGGGTACCACTGGGCGGCGATCTTCATGCCCACGGGGTAGATGCCGGCCAGGAAGAAGCCCGTGGCCGCGCGCCAGGCATGCAGGCCCGGCAGGCTGCCGCCCCAGAGCACGGTGGCCAGCGCCGCCAGGGTGCACAGCGCGGCGGCCAGCGCGCACAGCAGGAACACGCGCCGCGCGTTGTAGCGGTCGGCCACGCCACCCAGCGCGAACACCAGCGTGCCGGCGATGAAGCCGGCCTGCACGGCCGATGTCAGCGTGCCCAGTGCGCTGTCGGGCCAGCCGTAGGCGGCCTGCAGGTCAGGCATCACGGCGTTCACGGCGAACCAGGGTGAAGTGCCCGCGAACTGCGCCAGCACCAGCCGCGGCAGCACCCGTGCAGGCACAGGGCGGGGTGGGGCGCAGGGTGTGCCCGCTGGGCCTGCCGGGCGCTCTTCGATGGCGGGGTCGCCGGGGCCAGGCGCTCTGTTCATGGCCCGATTGTGGTCTGCAGGTAGCGCTGGGGAGGGCGCATGCGCCGCGGTTCCGCTGTGGCCCCACTGCCGCCCCGTTGCTGTCCCGCTGCTGTCCCGCTGCTCTCCCGCTGGCCCCGAGCTGCATCCCCTAGCTTGACTGCGTCGCCACACGGCTCGTCCCCCCGCCGCAGGATTTCAGGCGGCCCGGACTTGTCCAGCATCGGCCTGTTCGTTTCCAACATCGGCATTGCCCGGGAGTCCTGCCATGAAGCACCTTCTTTCACGCCTGCTCAAGCCCGCCGCAGCGGCATTGGCCTGCGCCGCCGCCTTGGCCACACCCGCCTGGGCCAGCAGCAGCTACACCGTCGCTGGCCCGGCTGGCAGCATCACGCCAGCCAGCGGGTCCTGGGCCTGGGACCAGCCGTACATCAGCGACCTGCGCGGTGCGCTGGAAAACCCGGCCAACTTCGGCCCTGCCGGCATCGTGCAGCGCAGCATCAGCACCGTCACCATCGACAGCTTCACGCCCGGCGCCCTGGCCGGGGTGAACATGTTCGTCGCCACCTGGCTGGACGATGGCGACCTGAATGCCGAGCAAGTCGCTGCCGTCACCGCGTTCTTCCTGGGCGGGGGCGACCTTTTCCTGCTGCAGGACGACAACGAACACGACGTCATCGGTGAAGCCCTGGGCCTGAGCACTTTCAGCAGCACCGGCAGCGTCAGCAACGGCGGCGCGCCCCTGTACAGCGGCCCATTCGGCACCGCCACCAACGTCACTCAGCACTACAACGTCGGCCGTCTGGAAGAGTCCGACGTACTGGCGCTGGGGGGCACCGTGGCGGGGCGTAACGCCGAAGGTGAAGTGACATCAGCCTACTGGCGCGCCGGTGAATTCGCGCCGGGTGCCGGGGCGCTGTTCATCAATGCCGACATCGACATGGTGGCCACCACGTCCGGCTGCAGTGGCGTGTGCGGGGCCAGCTACAGCCCGCTGAACAACAACGGCATCTTTGCGCTGAACACCTTTGCCTTCATCCAGGGCGCAGGCGGCACGCCGCCCATTCCCGAACCTGGCACCTATGCGCTGTTCGGCCTGGGCCTGGCGGCCGTGCTGGCCAGCGTGCGCCGCCGCCGCGCCGGCTGAGGACTCTGCCGCTTGCGGACAATGGCGGCTTTGCACACGGAAAGCCGCCATGACCCGACCCCACCGTATCGCAGCGATTGCCGGAGACGGCATCGGCAAGGAAGTGCTGCCCGAAGGCCTGCGCGTGCTGGACGCCGCCGCGCGGCGCTTCGGCATTGCGCTGGAAGTCGAGCACTTCGACTTCGCCAGCTGCGACTACTACGCCCGGCACGGCCAGATGATGCCGGCCGACTGGAAGGACCGGCTGGTCGGCTTCGACGCCATCTTCTTCGGCGCCGTGGGCTGGCCGGCCACCGTGCCCGACCATGTGTCGCTGTGGGGCAGCCTGCTGAAGTTCAGGCGCGAATTCGACCAGTACGTGAACCTTCGCCCCGCGCGGCTGATGCCCGGCATCCGCAGCCCGCTGGTGGACCGCAGCGGCCAGCCGCTGGCGCCTGGCGCCATCGACATGCTGATCGTGCGCGAGAACACCGAAGGCGAATACAGCAGCGTGGGCGGGCGCATGTTCGAAGGCACCCCGCGCGAGATCGTGATGCAGGAAACCGTGATGTCGCGCCATGGCGTGGACCGGGTGCTGAAGTTCGCCTTCGAACAAGCCCAGCGCCGGCCGCGCCAGAGGCTGACATCGGCCACGAAGAGCAACGGCATCGCCATCACCATGCCCTACTGGGACGAACGCGTGGCGGCGATGGCAGCACAGTACCCCAGCGTGGCAGTGGACCAGTTCCACATCGACATCCTGTGCGCGCATTTCGTGCAGCGGCCGCAGCAGTTCGACGTGGTGGTGGCCAGCAACCTGTTTGGCGACATCCTGTCCGACCTGGGCCCGGCCTGCACCGGCACCATCGGCATCGCGCCTTCGGCCAATCTGAACCCCACGCGGGAATGGCCCAGCCTGTTCGAGCCGGTGCACGGTTCAGCCCCCGACATCGCCGGCCGCGGGGTGGCCAACCCCATCGGCCAGATCTGGAGCGCCGCACTGATGCTGGACTTCCTGGGCCACACGGCCGCGCACGACGCCGTCTTCGCCGCCATCGAAGCCCTGCTGGCCGACCCCGAAGCGCCCCGCACCGCCGACCTGGGCGGCCGTGCCGGCACGGCCGACGTGGGCCGTGCGCTGGCCGAACGCGTGGCGCACGGCTAGGTTGGCTGCCGGCTTCGCACGCTTTGGCGTGCGAAGCCGGGACGCCCTGGGACTCGGCTCTGACCTTTAGCGCGCCACGACCGGCTGGCAGGGGGCTGTGGGGCGCAGGTGACCGGCAGTGGACGGCGCGTTACGGTCGATCGCTCGGCCCCTTCGGATCGGATGGTTGGACCCTGGGCTGCACAGTCGGGTGGCCCCTTCCGCTCATGTCCCCCGCCAGCGCGTCGCCAGCCAGCAGATCGGCAGGGCACGGCGCTGGCTCCTCCTTGACTTCGCTCCAGGGGCCACCCAAGCCCCGCAGCCCCAGGGACCAAGCTGACAAGCCGAAGGGTCCAAGCGAACGACCGAAAAGCGCCGTTTCCTGTCGATCGTCCCGTTAACCAGGGCGGCCTGACGGGTACCGTGCCGGCTCAATGCCCCGCATGCCCGCCCCCCGGCTTGCGGATCTTCACCTCGACACCGCTCTTGGCCGCCGCAGCCGGCTGCGCGCGGGCGGGCTCGGCCAGGGCGCCCTGCCATTCATAGGCCACCGTGCCTGGCGGATGCTGGTACCAGCCCGGGTCGCTGTAGTCGCCGCGCTTCTGGTCGGCGCGCACTTTCAGCACGCTGAACATGCCGCCCATGCCGATGGCACCAAAAGGCCCGAAGCCCGTCATCATCGGCGCGGTGTTGTCGGGCAGGGGCATTTCCATCTCGGTCATGTCCTTCATACCGCGTTCGCCCATCACCATGTAGTCGGGCACCAGCTGCGTGATCTTGCGCGCCACGTCGCGGTGGTCCACGCCGATCATCGTGGGCACGTTGTGGCCCATCGCGTTCATGGTGTGGTGGCTCTTGTGGCAATGGAAGGCCCAGTCGCCAGGTTCGTCGGCGACGAAGTCCAGCTGCCGCATCTGACCCACCGCGATGTCGGCCGTGATCTCGTACTGGCGCGCGGTCTTGGGCGTGGGCCCGCCGTCGGTGCCAGTGATCAGGAATTCATGGCCGTGCAGGTGGATGGGATGGTTGGTCATCGTCAGATTGCCCACGCGGATGCGCACCTTGTCGTTCAGGCGCACCACCAGCGGGTCGATGGCCGGGTAGATGCGGCTGTTCCAGGTCCACAGGTTGAAGTCCAGCATCGTCATGATCTTCGGCGTGGCGCTGCCGGGGTCGATGTCGTAGGCGTTCAGCAGGAAGCAGAAGTCGCGGTCGACCTCGTCGATGAGCGGGTGTTTCGCCTTGGGGTGGGTGACCCAGAAGCCCATCATCCCCATCGCCATCTGCACCATCTCGTCGGCGTGCGGGTGGTACATGAAGGTGCCGGGCCGGCGCGCCACGAACTCGTAGACGTAGGTCTTGCCGGGCGGGATGCCGGGCTGGTTCAGGCCCGTCACGCCGTCCATGCCGTTGGGCAAGCGCTGGCCGTGCCAGTGGATGCTGGTCAGTTCGCCCAGCCGGTTGGTGACGAACAGGCGCACGCGGTCGCCTTCCACCACCTCGATGGTCGGGCCCGGGCTCTGGCCGTTGTAGCCCCACAGGTGGGCGTTGAAGCCGGGTGCCATTTCGCGCACCACGGGTTCGGCTACCAAGTGGAATTCCTTCACGCCCTTGTTCATGCGCCAGGGCAGGGTCCAGCCGTTCAGCGTGACCACCGGGTTGTAGGGCCGGCCGCTGGCGGGCAGCAGCGGCGGCATGGTGTCGGGCCGGGTCTGGATGACGGGCTCGGGCAGGGCGGCCATCGCCACCTTGCTGACACCGGCCGCGGCCAGTGTGGTGGCGGCGGCTGCGCCGCTGCGGCCCAGAAAATTGCGTCGGGAGACCATGGCGTCAATGTCCTTTTGCTTCAGCAGCGGGCATGCCGCCGGCGCCGCTGGGCTTGATGTCGGGCACGTTGCCGGCCGGGCCCACCAGGGCCTGGTCCAGCGCGGCCTGGGCCAGCCAGAAGTCACGCAGCGCTTCGATGGCGGCGTTGACGCTGCTGATCTGTGTGCGGGCGTCGGCCAGCAGTTCGAACACGCCGATCAGCATGCCGTTGTAGCGCAGCAGGTTCTCGTCCAGGATGCGCTGGCGCAGCGGCACGATCTCGTCACGGTGGTGTCGCGCGATGTCCCAGGCCGTGCGGTAGGCGCCGTAGGCTTCGCGCACTTCGCTGCGCGCGTTCACGGCCACTTCAGCGGCTTGGTACAGCGTTTGGCGGTAGACGGCCTCGGCTTTGGCCAGGCGTGTGCTGCCGCTGTCGAACAGCGGGAGTTCGAAGCCGATTTCCCAGCCGCGCTGGGTGGGCGCTTCGTTCGAGCCGTTGCGCATCAGGCCCAGTTCCAGCACGTTGACGAAGCGCGTGGCCTGGGTCAGGCCCAGGTTCTTCGCGGTCTGTTCGGCGGCCTTGCGCGCGGCCTGCACGTCCAGGCGCTGGGCCATGGCCGTGCGTTCGATGTCGGGCTGGTCGGCGGGCTCTGGCGGCAGGCTGGGCAGGCGTGGTTGCAGCTGGAACGCAGTTTGCCCGCCCCACAGGCCCAGCAGCCGGGTCAGCCTTTCGCGGCTGGCCGTACGGGCCTGCTGGGCGCGCGCCAGGTTCAGCGCGGCGTCGGCATAGAACGCCTGTTCGCGCGCCTGGCTCAGCTTGTTGAAGTTGCCCACCGCGGCCATGCGTCGCGCCAGTTCGGCGCTGGCTTCGGCGGCCTGCATCACCTGCTGCATGTAGCGCAGGCTTTCTTCTGCAGCCACGGCCTGGATGAAGGCGCGGCGGGTGTCGGTGGCCAGCGCCAGCACCTGCAGCGTCACGTCGCCCTGCACGCGTTCGAACTGGCGCTGCGCCAGCGTCTGCACCCAGGGCCAGGCGACCAGTTGCGCCAGGTTGAAGTGCAGACCGCGCTCGATCTCGCGTTCGTCGCCGCGGCGGCTGCGGCCGAAGCTGAAGCCCGGGTTGGCCAGGCGGCCAGCCTGCACGCGGTCGGCGTCGGCGATGCCCAGGTCCTGCAGCCGGGCCTGCAGGCCGCGGTTGTTCAGCAGGGCGATCTGCACTGCGCTGTCGGCGCTCAGCGGTGCGGCCAGCAGTTCGGCCACGCGCTGGGTGATGCGCGCTTGGTCGGCGTCGCTGCGGGCTACCGGCAGTTCGGCGCCCAGGCGGGCCTGGGCGCTGCGTTGCACCGGTTCGATGGCAGCCTCGGGCGCCAGCGTGGCGCAGCCACCCAGTAGCGCCGCCAGGGCCAGCGTGCCCAGGCGCAGGCCCCTGTGCGTGCGGTCAGCGGCCATGGCGGTGCTCCGGTGTCCGGGGCTGCGGCGCCAGCGGCGGCTGTGCAGCGGTGCTGCCGGGCCGTGCGGCGGTGCCTTCGGGTGCAGACGCCGGTGGCTCGGGCGCGGCGGCCTCGCGCGCGTAGGCCCGCCAGCCGCCGATGCGGTTGACGGTTTCGTTCGCTTCGCGCCAGGGCACAGGCTTCAGGTCCGCCAGCGGTCGATAGCGGGTGAAGACCGATCGGTGCTGGACGGCTGGCACGCTGGCCTGGGCCTGGGTGGGGTCATTGGCGGCGTGTGGCGTAGCGGGTGATGCGGCCGGCGTGGCTGCGGGGCCAGCTGCCAAGGCCAGCGCAGCCAGCCAGCGCAGGCAGGGGGATGGGTTCATGGGTGGCTTTCATCGAAGACAGCGACGATGGCGCTGCGCTGCCAAGGCGCTGGGTGGGCTGCGAGGGTGGCTGGCCACAACGTGGCAGCCCCAGACGCACAGCACGGCGTCAGGCGATGAAAGTCTTGGGCGGGCGGTCGAGCCCGGCGCTGGCGACAGCGGCGCGGCCGGGCAGACGCAGCGCGGGCAGGGCCTGGGCCACCCCCAGGGTGGCGGCCCAGTGGCTGTGGCTGGGTAATGCGGCTGCCGGGCAGCAGACCGCACAGGCACTGCAGGTGTGGCCAGTGGCCGTCGTGTCTGACGCGGCTGTTGCAACACCTGGCTCGGTCGATGCCGCAGAGGCGAGGTGATGTGCCTGAGCAGCGTCAGCAGCGGCGATGGCATGGCAAGGGTGCTCGCCGTCACCCATGGCCATCGGCGCCGGGCCTGCCGTAGCCATCGCGACGCAATGCAGGCCGGCGCTGGCGCTCAGCCCCTGCAGCGGCAACAGCAAGGCCAGGCACCAGATCAGGAAGTGCCGGAAGGGAAGCCGCAGGGCTTGGCGCATGGCGGCAATGTAGCAGGGCCGTCTTGGCCCCGATGCGGGATCAAACCGAAGGCAGGCGCCGCCGGGTCGCGGCGGCGAGTCCGGCCAGTCCCAGCCAGAAGAGGCTGGCTGCTGCGGGCTCGGGGACAGGCAGGGCCACCACGCTCAGGAGCGTGAAGTTCCCGGCGCTGTTGACGGTGTTCGTGAACCCGTGGTTGGTGCCGAGGAAGACACCGCCCGAGAACAGATCGGGCACGAACAGGGGCAGGGCGGTGCCGGTGAGCAGCGGGTCGATGCCGGGCGGCAGCAGGGCCGGGTTGGCCTGCAACAAGGCCTCGGCATTGCCGCCAAAGTAACTGTCCAGCGGGTCCCAGCTGAAGCTTGGGGCCACGGGCAGGAAGGCCAGGTACAGGTTGAACACAGCCAGGCCGTTGATGGTGCCGGTGGCCGCCGATTGCCACGATTGCAGAGACAGGCCTGCCGGCACCTGCGCGCCGCTCTCGGCCTGCTGGATGTTGTTGATCTGGATCTGCCCGGTGCCGGCCGAGACCTGCTCGCCGTTGTCGAGCACGATCTGCAGGCTGTGTTGCGCGCCGTTGTAGCGCGTGGTGAAGCCTTGCTGAACCGGCGCGTTGACGCGGTTGGTGTAGACCGTCTGGCCCGCGGTGCCGGTCTGGTAGACCCAGGTGCCGGTGTAGCTGTGCGTGCTGCCGCCCACGCTGGTGAAGCCGTTGAAGCCGTAGGTCACGAGCATGGGCTCGGCGGCCTGTGCGCCGACGGCGCCGAGCAGGGTCAGGCCGAAAACCAGGCTGGCCAGCAGCCGGGTGCGGGCAATTCTTAAGGGGGCGATGCTGTTCATGCGCCCCAGTTTCTGGTCGCCAGCTGAAGGCTTCCTGAAGCCTGCACCCTTAACTCGGTGGTACCGGTGCTAGCCAGGCCTGTACGGCCAGGCCGCCCAATGTGGGGCTGCATGTCAGTTGCAGTTCGATGCGAAGCACTTCAGCAATGCGCCGCACGATCGACCAGCCCAGGCCGCTGCCCCTCTGCGCCAGTCCGGCCGGGCGCTGGAAACGCCGGCCCAGCTGTTCCTGCACTTCCGACGGCAGGCCGGGGCCACTGTCTTCGACCGTCAGCCGCACGCGGCCAGGATGTTCGGGGCCTGCCGCGGCCAGGCTCACGTGCACCGTGGCGCCGCTGGGGCTGTAGCGAACGGCGTTGTCCAGCAGATTGCGCAGCAACACGGCGAGCAAGGTTTCGTCGGCGTTGACCGGGCAAGTGGCGGGTGCGTCCAGCGCCACGGTCTGGCCCTGTACCAGGGCACGTGGCGCGATGTCGGCCACGGCCTGGCGGGCCAGCGCGGCGAGGTCGACCACGCGGGTGGGCGGTGCGGCACTGGCCTCCAGCCGCGACAGCGTCAGCAGCTGTTCCACCAGCCGCGTGGCGCGGTCGCAGCCGTCCAGCGTGGCCTGCAGGGCGTGCCGGCGCTGGCCGGCATCGGCTTCGTGCAAGGCCACCTGGGCCTGGGTGCGGATGGCGGCAATCGGTGTGCGCAGTTCATGCGCAGCATCGGCGGTGAAGCGTCGTTCGCGTTCCATCAGGCTGGCGATGCGTTCGAACAAGCCATCCAGGGCCTGCATCATCTGCTGCACTTCCGTGGGTGGCGTGGCCGTGGTGGCGCGGCTGCTGCGGTCGCTGCCTGTTTGCAGCAGTTCCAGCGGCGCCAGGGAAGACGCCGGCCGCTGCCGCAGCTGGTCGCCCAGCGCGCGCAGGGGCTGCAGACCGCGGCGGATGGCCCAGCCGGCCACGCCGGCCAGCAGGGGCAGGGCCAGGGCCATCGGCCACAGGGTGCTGCGCAGCACGGCCAGCAGGATTTCATCGCGCGCGGCGGCCTGTTCGCCCACGTAGACCTGCACGTCGGCTTCGGCCCCGTAGGCTGCGAACACGCGCCAGGCCTGGCCTTTCGCCGTGACATCGGTGAAGCCTTCGCGGAAGCCGCGTTCTGGCGCCACCATCGGCAGCGCTGGCGCATTGGCCGAACGCAGCACCAGCTGGCCTTCGTGGAAGACCTGGAAGGCCACGCGCGGGGCATAACGGTGCAGGTTGGGGGTGTTCAGGGTTGAAGCGCCGGGCTGCTCGGCCGCGTGTTCCTGCGGGGTTTCGCCGGCCTCGGCCACTTCGTGGCTTTGCTGTACCACCAGCAAGGCCGCGGCCTGGGCCAGGTGGCCGTCCAGCAGCTCGTCCAGTTCGTGGCTGGCGTCGCGCCAGGTCAGCGCCGCCGTGCAGGCCCACACCACGCCCACCAGGCCCAGCACCAGGGCCAGCAGCCGGCCCTGCAGCGAACGCGGCAGGCGCATCACGGGGGCGGCGGGTCTTTCTGCGCGGTGTAGCCCACGCCGCGCAGGGTCTGGATCAGCGCCGGCCCCAGCTTGCGCCGCAGGTGGTGCACATGCACCTCGACCGTGTTGCTGTCGACTTCCTGGCCCCAGCTGTACAGCTGCTGTTCGATCTGTTCGCGCGACAGCACGCGCCCGCTGGCCAGCATCAGCACCTGCAACAGGTCGAATTCGCGCGTCGACAGCGTCACGTCGCGGCCGCCCTGGGTGCAGCGGCGGGCCGCCGGGTCCAGCACCACGCCCTGGGCCTGCAGCAGTTCCTGCGGCTGGCCGTGGGACCGGCGCACCAGGGCGCGCAGGCGGGCGGCCAGTTCGTCCAGGTCCACGGGCTTGACGACGTAGTCGTCGGCGCCCAGGTCCAGCCCGCGCACGCGGTCGGGCACGGTGTCGCGCGCCGTCAGCACCAGCACCGGCAGGCCGATGCCGGCCTGGCGCACGGCGGCCAGCACGGCCAGGCCGTCCTGCATCGGCAGGCCCAGGTCCAGCACGGCCGCGGCATAAGGGTGGGCGCGCAGTTCGCGTTCGGCGGCCTGGCCATCGCGCACCCAGTCGACCTGGAAGCCGCGCTGGCGCAGGCCGGCGCGCAGGCCATCGCCCAGCAGGGGGTCGTCTTCAGCCAGCAGGATGCGCATGGGGCTTCATCATCGTCGTTGTCATGCCAAGAGCGGCGTGCCGGGGGGTACCGGCAGCCAAGCCCCGCATCCTGCGCTGGCGAGATTAGGGTTTTCTTAGCGCGGGCTGATCGCTGTAACGGCCAGCCGCAGGGGGCTGCGCCGGCGGGCCGGGCTGGCCAGGCGGTGGCCGCGCCGCGTCACCAGGCCAGATTGGCCTGCCGGGGCGTCAGGCGGGCACCGCGCTGCTGGCTGCCGGCGGCGACAGCGGCGTCGACCTGGCGGAACTTCGGGAAGGTCTTGAACAGCCCGGCTGCGTCCACCCCGCGCAGTGCGGCCGGGGCCGCGCAGCGGAAGCGCACGGTGGCGTCCAGGTCGGCATGGCTGTCGTCGGGCTTGGCGGCCGGCGGGTTGGCCGCTTGGGGCGCTTGGGTCGCTTTGTCTGCCTTGTCCGCTGCACCCGGGCTGCCGGCGGCGGCCAGCAGGGCAGGGTCCAGCACGCTGGACACCAGTTCTGCGCCCGCCGGTACGCACTGCGCCGCGGGCGTGGGCGCGAACAGGCCGGTGGCGGCATGGAAGCCCTGCGCCATCTTGCGCACGGCCTGGCGTTCGGCTTCGGTGCGCGGGGCGCGTTCGAAGGCCAGCAGGTTGTCCAGCGGGCTTTCCAGGCTGATTTCCAGCACCGCGCCGTCCAGCGCCACGGCCAGCTTGGCCGCTCCATGCTGGTGGGCGCCGCCGGCATGGGTGCCAGCGGCGGCGGCCGCCAGGGTCAGAACCAGGCTGCAGCGCAGCGCGAATGTCAGGGCTTGGCTTGGCATAGGGTGTGTGCTGAAGGAAGTGGATCAATCTCAGCGAGTCTGCCACCCACACTGTCGCCAGTGCTGGCGCCTTCCTGCAGGTGGGCCCCAAACACGGCGGCTACGTCCACCTGCGCCTGCAGCTTGGCGCACAGCAGGAAGCTGCCAGCGAATTTGCGCTGCAGGAACAGCAGGTCGGGCGGCGGGGTGCGCGCGAAGCCCGCGCCGCCCATCACCTGGGCACGGCCCTGGTCAAAGACATCGCGCACCAGGCGCGACGCTGCGAAGTCGTAGGGGCCGACATGGCGCAACGGTTCGCCCGACAGCAGCATCAGGTCCAGCACGGCTTCTGTCTGCGCTGGCGGGTCGCTGGCGGCAGTGAAGCCGGCGCGCATTGAAGCCGCAGCCAGGCGCTGCCGGTCGGCGGCCTTCAGCGCCAGGCCGATCTCGCGCAGGTCGGCCACGCGCGCGGCGGGCACGGCTTCGGTGGCGCCAAAGTCCAGCAGGGCGATGCGCCCGCTGCCGGGGTCGAACAGGTAGTTGCCGATGTTCGGGTCGGTCTGCACCAGCTGCATCTCGAAGAATTCGCGTACCGACAGTCGGCACAGCGCCCGGGCGATGTGGTTGCGCTGGTCCTGCGGCTGCGCGCTGCCGATCCAGTTCGCGACCGGCAAGCCGGGGGCGAATTCGGTGGCCAGTATTTGCGGCGTGCAGTGTTCGGGCACCACAGCCGGCACCCACAGCACCGGGTCTTCGCCCAGCCGGGCGCGGTAGTCCGTCAGCTGCGCGGCTTCGCGCGCGTAGTCGGTTTCCAGCAGCAGCTGTTCGCGCACGCGCGCCAGAAGCGGCGCCAGGTCCATCCCGGTGGGCACCAGGCCAGGGGTGCGCAGCAGCAGGGCGATGTTGGCCACGTCGCTGCTGATGCTGCGGCGCACGCCGGGGTACTGCAGCTTCAGCGCCAGCACGCGGCCGTCGTGCGTTTCGGCGCGGTGCACCTGGCCGATGCTGGCCGCAGCGATGGGTGCAAAGCTCAGGCGCTTGAAGCGCTGGTGCCACTGCGGGCCGTATTCGGCTTCCAGCACCTGGGTCAGCTGGGTGGCAGGCATGCCCTGGGCCTGGTCGCGCAGGCCGGCCAGCAGTTCGGCGAACTCGGCCGGCAGCACGCCATGTCCGTCCAGCGACATCAGTTGCCCCAGCTTCATCGCCGCGCCGCGCAGGGTGGACAGGCGGTCGGCCAGGCGCCGGGCGTTGGCCGGCGTCAGCATCAGGTCCTGCAGCGCCGGGCGTTCGCCGCGCGCCAGCTGTTGCAGGCCCTGGGCAGCGGCGCTGGCGGCCATCTCGCCCACCGCCCGGCCCAGGTGCAGAAAGCGCCGCGTGCGGCCTTGCGGTACCGGGCTTTCGGACCGGGGTGCCGGTGGTTCTGCGGGGGGCTTCGGGTCGGGGGGCTCGTGCATCTGGGCTGCATTGCACCGCAGAACGGGCCACGGCGCTGGCGCCGGCCCACGGCCAGCCCCGCCGCCAGGCCGACCGCCGGACGCGGTCTTGTCCCACACGCGCGGCCGCGGGCCCGCCCTATCGTCGTGGCAACTTTGGAAGACCCGCATGCACATTCGCTTTGGTTACGACATCCGCGTCGATTGCCCGCAGCCCACGCCGATGATCCTGATGCTGAACGTGCACTACACACGCGTTTCCGACCTGTTCGAATCG
This sequence comes from Rubrivivax sp., assembly GCA_027485165.1. GTDB lineage: Bacteria > Pseudomonadota > Gammaproteobacteria > Burkholderiales > Burkholderiaceae_C > Rubrivivax. The sequence goes on along the minus strand of JAIXRN010000075.1, from coordinate 157,983 downwards.
GACACGCCGCGCCTGACGCCGGCCGTGGCCAGCAGCGGCTACCGCGACGGCTTCGGTAACTGGTGCACGCGCATCGTGGCGCCCGCCGGCACCACGCGCATCACCAGCAGCACCCTGATCCGCGACCACGGCATGCTGGAACCCGTGGTGCCGCATGCGCAGCAGCTGCCGGTGGAATACCTGCCCGAAGAGGCCCTGGTGTACCTGCTGGGAAGCCGTTACTGCGAAACCGAACGCCTGCAGTCGGTGGCCTGGCAGATGTTCGGCCATGTGCCCGCGGGCTGGCAGCGCGTGCAGACGATCTGCGACTACGTGCACCGCCACATCCGCTTCGGCTACGAACATGCGCGGCCTTCCAAGACCGCCTATGAAGCCTGGCACGAAGGCGCCGGCGTGTGCCGCGACTACGCGCACCTGGCTATCACGCTGTGCCGCTGCCTGAACATCCCGGCGCGCTACTGCACGGGCTATCTGGGCGATATCGGGGTGACGCCCCTGCCCGCGCCGATGGACTTCGCCGGCTGGTTCGAAGCCTTCCTGGGCGGCCAGTGGTACACCTTCGACGCGCGCAACAACCAGCCGCGCGTGGGCCGCATCCTGATCGCCCGCGGCCGTGACGCCGCCGACGTGGCCATCTGCACCAGCTTCGGCCCGCACACGCTGAGCGGCTTCCAGGTCTGGACCGACGAAGTGCACGGCTACTGAAGGCGGGGCTGGCCTTTCGGGCCAGCCTGCTATACGCCCTGCAGGTCGTCGGCAATCGGCACGATGGCCAGCAGGGCCAGCAGCGCAGCAATGGGCAGGGTGGCGGCATAGCTCAGCCACTGGAAAGCCAGCGCCCCGATCAGGCCGCCACCGGCAAAACAGCCGAGCAGGGCGGCGTGCAGGCGCAGGCGTTCGTGGTCGGCCTGGCGGTCTTCGGCGCCTTCGGGCGCAGCACGCCGGGCCCAGAACAGCAGCCGGCCCAGCGCGATGCCCAGGTCGGTGATGACGCCCGTCATGTGCGTGGTGCGCACCACGGCATGCGAGATCTTCGTCACCAGTGCGTTCTGCAAGCCCATGATGAAGCACAGCAGGGTGACGGTGGCCGGCACCAGCAGTGTGGTGTGCGAAGCCAGGCTGGTGCCCATCAGCCCGAAGGCCAGCAGCAGCAGGGCTTCCAGGCCCAGGCTGAGCGCGTATTCGCTGTGCATCTGGCGCTGCCGGGCCCAGTTCACCAGCAGCGTGGTGGTGACGGCACCGGCCAGGAAGGTGGTCACCAGTCCCACGCCGGCCAGGGCCAGGGCCACCTGGCCGGTGGCCAGGTCGTCGGCCACGCCCGAGACGATGCCCGTCATGTGCGAGGTGTAGCGCTGGATGGCCAGAAAGCCACCGGCGTTCACCGCGCCAGCCACGAAGGCCAGCAGCAGGCCCAGCTGGCGGTTGGCGCGGGGTGTGCGTTCGCGGCCGGCAAGGCTGCGCAGGGTCTGGCGTGGCATGGGGCAGGATAGCCCCGCAGCGGCTACTTCTGGTCCAGCACCCAACGCGCCAGGGTCAGGCCTTCGGCTTCATTGACCTGGGGCTGCGCCGGCATCGGCACCTGGCCCCAGACGCCGGCACCGCCTTCGCGGATCTTCTTCGCCAGCCGGGCTTCGGCGGTCTTGTCGTCGGCGTACTTGGCTGCAATGCTCTTGAACGAAGGGCCCAGGCTGTTGCGTTCCACGCGGTGGCAGGCGATGCAGTTCTTGGTCTTCCACAGCTCTTCGTCCTGGGCCCAGGCGGTGCCGGTGGGCAGCAGGGTGGCCAGGGCGGCGGCGGCCAGCAGGTGTTTCATGTCGGGTCGTTCGTGGCGAAAAGGGCTTCATGAAAACGCGTGGGGACCTGCCGGTCCCCACGCGCTGCGTCAGCGGGCCTTGCGGGCTGGCATCAGTTCGGGCTCAGGCGCGAGATCGCGCCTTCGTCGGTGGCCACGTACAGGTTGCCGTCAGGCCCCTGCACCAGCGAACGGAAGCGCGCGGCCGGCATGAGCAGGTTGACCGTGGTGCGCGTGGCCGAAGACCCGTCGGGGGTGATGTCCAGCACGTCCAGCCGGTTGCCCACGGGTGTGCCGTGGATGCCGATGCCGGCAAAGCCGATGATCAGCCGGCCGTTCCAACCCTTCCACTGCGGCCCGTTCAGGAAGGTGCCCGAGAACAGGCCCTGCGACAGGCCGTCGTTGTTCCAGGCCGGCTTCATCGCGTTCGGGTAGGTCTTGGTGTCGGTCATCGGCATGAAGGCTGACCGTTCCTTCGGCGGCAGGGCACCCATCTGGTTCGGGCTGTAGCCGCAGTAGTTGTCGGGGCAGGCGCCGCGACCACCGATGTTCGGGCGCGGGTCCCAGCCGGCGTTGCCGCCGGGCACCAGGGCCGTGACTTCGTCGGAATGCCAGGGGCCGTTTTCAGCCGTGTACGGCTGGTTCGTGCCGGGCCGGAAGGCGATGCCCTGCGGGTTGCGGTGGCCGTAGGTGTAGACGCGCGGGTCGAAGCCTGCCGGTGCGGCGTTGCCCGGGGCGGGCTTGCCGTCGCGGTCGATGCGCAGCACCTTGCCGCCCATCATCTTCGGGCTCTGCGGCACTTCACCGTTGTGCGTGTCGCCCGTGGTCACGTACAGGAAGCCGTCGCCGGGGCTGAAGCGCACGCGTCCGCCGTTGTGCGCACCCGGGCCACCGAAGGGGTGGTCGCTGGCCTTGGGCTTGTAGGGGATGTCGGTGATGATGTCCGTGCGGTCGGAAACCGCCGTGCCGGCGTCGTTCACCTTCATGCGCATCAGCCGGTTGGTGCCGGGCGCCGTCAGACTGGATGTGGAGTAGACGTAGATGAAGCGGTTGCTGGCGAAGTTGGGGTCCACTGCCACACCGGCCATGCCGGCCTGGCCTTCGCATAACAGGTCGTTGGCGCTGGCAGCGTAGCCCTTTGCGTCCTTCATGCCCAGCAGCTTGTTCACCGTGCCGTTGGGTTGGCGTACCGACAGGCCCAGGCACTTTTCGGTGAAGAACATGGTGCCGTCCTGCAGGAAGGCCATGTCCCAGGGGCTGTCCAGCTTCGACAGCACGGTGGCGTGCGTCAGGTTGGGCGCGGCGGGTTGTGCCATGGCAGCGAAAGCTGCACCAGCCGTGGCGGTGATGGCCGCCAGGCGAACGACATGGCGAAGTGCTTGTTTCGTCGTGTGTCTCCTGTTTGTTGTCGTCGACTTCCTCGGGTTGGAGGCAAGCCGGGCGCATGCTAGGGCTCGCTTTCCGGCAGCGTCAAGGCGACGTAGGGAAAGCGCGGGTTGTGGGGCTGTGCCCGCAGGCCTCTGACGACGAACTGCATCGAAGAAACGCGCGCAGTCCTTTGCTTCAGGGCTGCCGGGCTGGCCGCTACAGCGCCCGGTCGCGCAGCAGCCGCGAAGCCTCGCGATTGGCCAGCAGCCGGGTGCCGTCGCGCATGTGGATTTCCAGCTGCGACTGTTCGTCGGGTTTCATCGATTCGACGAAGTCCAGGTTGACGATGGCGTTGCGGTGCACGCGCAGAAAGCGTTCCGGGTTCAGGCGCGGCGCCATGTCGTTCAGCGGCACGCGCACGAAGTAGTGCTGCCCGCGCGCAGCCAGCAGGGTGTATTTGCTGTCGGACTTCAGGTATTCGATCTCGGCCACCGTGAGCGGAAAGATGCGCCCGCGGTCGCGCACCAGGATGCGTTCCAGCGGCAGGGCTGCCCCTGGTGCGGCCAGCGCGGCGGCCAGGCCGTCGTGCTCGTCGGGCGCCTGCAACGCCGCCACGGCCAGCACGCGGTTCACCGACTGGTCGAAGCGGTCCTGTGAAAAGGGCTTCAGCAGGTAGTCGGCCGCGTTCAGTTCAAAGGCCGTCACGGCATGCTGGTCGTAGGCCGTGGTGAAGACGATGGCTGGCCGGTGCTGCAGGCGGCGCACCACGTCCAGCCCCGTCATGTCGGGCATCTGGATGTCCATGAACACCAGCTCGGGCGCCAGGGCGTTGGCCATCTGCAGCGCCTGGCGGCCGTCGCCGGCTTCGCCCACCAGCTGCAGTTCAGGGCGCAGGCCGATGAAGTCGCGCAGGGTCTCGCGCGCCAGTGGTTCGTCTTCGCAGATCAGGACGCGCATCGGGCTGGGGTTCATCTTGGGGGCGGCGTCCGTCATCGGGGTGGTCAGGGCTTGTGGGTGGGCGCGGGCGGTGCGGTTCGGGTCAGGCGGCTACCGGCAACTGGAAGCCGACGCGGAAGCCACCGCCGGGCCGGGTGTCGATGGCCAGGGCACTGTCTGGCCCGAAGGCCAGCGCCAGCCGGCGCGAGACCGTCTTCAGACCCAGGCCCTTTCCGCCCAGCACGGTGGCCTGTGCGCTGCCGGGGCCGTCGTCCGACACCTGCACCTGCAGTTGCGAAGCTGCCGTGTCCAGCGTCACGCGGATCGTCAGCAGCCCCGGTGCGCTGCGCGGGTTGAAGGCGTGCTTGATGCTGTTTTCCACCAGCGGCTGCAGCGACAGCGCGGGCACGGCGTGCGCCAGGGCGGCTTCGTCCACTTGCCATTGCACCTTCAGCCGTGGGCCCAGGCGCAGTGCTTCCAGGCCGAGGTAGTCGCGCGTGAAGTCCAGTTCCTGCTGCAGGCTGACCGTGTCCTGGCCTTCCTTTTCGGTGTCCAGCACATAGCGCAGCATGTCGCTGAACATCAGCAGCGCCTGTTCGGCGCGCTGCGCGTCCTTGCGTACCAGGGCCTGCAGGCTGTGCAGGGTGTTGAACAGGAAGTGCGGGTTCAGCTTCTGGCGCAGTGCCGCCAGTTCGGTACGGGCCAGCAGGGCCGTGGCCTGCGCGCTGGCGGCGGCCTCTTGGCGGGCGCGCTGCACCGCGCGGTAGGCCGTGAAGCCGCCGGCCACGGCCCAGTACATCATCATCCCGAACATGGCCTGCCAGATGAACCAGCCACGCCGCGCGCGTTCAGCCACTTCGGGCCCGTACAGCAGCCAGAAGGTGGCGTACAGCAGCAGGTGCCAGGCCACGGCAAAGATCAACGCCATCGCCATGTGGTGCAGCAGCACGCGGGTGATGCCGAAGCCGCGCCTTTCCAGCCAGCCGGTGTAGGGCCAGACCAGCATCAGCAGCAGGAAGGCCGGGCCCAGGCTGCGGCCGATGCCGCCCAGCGCCATCAGCACGTTGATGCCGCGCGACAGGTCACCGTCGGTTTCGTTGGCGATGGCGTACACCAGCCCCAGCGGCACCCAGCCCACCAGGTAGGCCTTCATCACCGTTTGCGGTGGGGTGCCGCTTGCTGGCGGCGCAGTGGCATTCAGCAGATGGGCTGGCAAGGGGGTGGCCGGCGCGGTGTCGTTCATGGTCATGGCATTCTTGCGCTGGCCGCACTGCCCCGGCAGCGGCCCGCGCTGGAATGTCGGGCCAGCGGCGCGAAATGGGGTTTCGCGGCTGTGACACGAGCCGGGCTTCAGTCGCGGCGCCGGAACACCACCATGTGCTGCCAGGGCAAGGTGGACACGGTGCGCTGCCACTGCAGCGGGTGCACCTCGGCTTCTCGCCGTACCTGGGCTTCGCTCATCTTGTGCAGGGCCTTGATGGGTACCTGCCAGTCTTCGGCCTTGTATTCGACGAACACCACCAGCCCGCCTGGCTTCAGCGCCCGCACCACGCTGGCCAGCACTTCATAGGGCTGCGACAGCTCGTGGTAGACGTCGACCATGATGGCCAGGTCCACGCTGGCGGGCGCCAGCTTCACGTCGTCTTCGGCGCCCAGCCGGGCTTCGATGTTGGTCAGCTTCAGCTGGCTGGCCAGCTGTTCCAGCATGCGCACCATCTGCGGCTGTACGTCCACCGCCAGCACGCGCCCAGTGGGCCCCACGGTGGCGGCCATGCGGCGCGACAGGTAGCCGGTGCCGGCGCCGATGTCGGCCACCACCATGCCGGGCTTCAGGGCCAGCGCGGCCATCAGCAGGTCGGTGCGCTCTTCGCGTTCGCGTTCCTCGCGTTCCAGCCAGGCCGCGCCCTGCCAGCCCATCACGCCGGCGATCTCGCGGCCCATATAGCGCTTGCCGATGCCGTCGGCGCTGGCCGGGCCGGTGGTGTAGCGCGGCGCTGGCGCTGGCGGCGCGGGCCGCGCCGGCGCGGGTGACTGGGCCAGTGCGACCGGCGCCAGGGTCAACAGCAACCCGGCAGCAAGCAGGCGCCGCCGCGCGGGGCGGCTGGCGGTAGGTGGGAAAGAGGTGTGGGTGTGTCGCATCGACAGCTGACAGGGCAGGGCTAGTTCGGGGTAGCTGGCATCACCCCGACCGGTTGTGGGTGTGAATGTCCAGCATTTGAAGATTTCATGTGCGACCCGGGGCCATGTTGACGCGAGAAAGCTGTCATTTCCGCGGAACTCGGCCGACTCATCCCCATCCGAATCGTCAGTCGATGCGTACACGAAGCAGATGCCTCTGTCGACCGTTACTACCCTGATTTTTTCGTTTCCTCAACCCTTAGATTGAAAGAATCACCATGAACGCCAAGACCTTCTTGTCCGCCAGCTTTGCCGCCCTTGCCTTTGCCGTTGCGGCCCCTGCCATGGCCAGCACCATGGGCGACGCCGACCCGGGCTATCCGGCTGCCGCCACCAGCACGACCACCCGCGCGGCGGTGAAGGCTGACCTTGCGACGTCGCAGCAAGCCCGCACCGCGACCGCGGCCCAGGCCGGTGGCTTCCGCGTGCAGGGCGAGGCCTTCTATTTCCCCGAACCCGTGGGCGAAGCCAAGACCCGTGCGCAAGTGCGCGCCGAGACCCTGGAAGCCATCCGCGTAGGGGCCATCAGCCGCAGCGAACGTTATGTCTTCCCGACCACCGAGCAACTGGACAGCATCCGCCTGGCCGGCCAGCGCGCGCTGGACCCGAACGTGGCGGCTTCGCGTGGCCCGGCGGTGAACTGAGGCCGATGCGATAGCCGCCAGCCGCCCGATGTACGGAAGCATGGGTTAACCGCTCTGTGGGGAGGGGCTGCAACCGCAGCCCCCTCAACCCGAGAGGAGAACCCCATGCGTACCCTGATGACGAGTGCCCTGCTGACCCTGGGCTTTGCTGGTCCCGCCTTGGCGGCTGTTTCTTGTGCCAGCTTTCCCAACAACACCATCAACAGCTTCGTGAACGACGACGTCGTGGCCGATGGCGTGACCTGCACGGTGGGCCCGATGGCCAACATCAACGGCAATCTCACGCAGACTGGTGAAGGTGGTCTGGTGATCCGCGGCCGTGTCAACGGCGGCGTTGCGGAAGCTGGTGCTGGCGACGTGACCATCGCCCGCGGTGCGTCGATCGGCGGCGACGTGACCGAGTCCGACGCCGGCAGCATCGCCGTGCGCGGTGGCGCGCGCCTGGAAGGCCTGATCGAGGAAAACGGTGATGGTTCAGTCAACGTCACGGTCGATGTGCCCGGTCTGGTGAAGGGCGACGTCTACGAGAACGGCAACGGCGGCGTGAGCATCAACGCCCAGGCCGGCAACTTCGAAGGCAGCGTGATTGAAACCGGCGCTGGCAACGTCAACATCAGCGTGAACTTCGGCATGTCGTTCAAAGGCGCGGTCGAGGAATACGACGGCGGCAGTGTCAGCGCCCTGGTGGACGGTTTCTTCGAAGGCAATGCCACCGAACACGCTGGCGGCACGCTGACCACCAGCGGCGCTGGCACCTTCAAGGGCAACAGCGAACACCAGTTGCCGGGCACCTGCAGCAACACCATCCTGCGTTTCGAAGGCGCGGCCTGCAACCTGATCTGAAGGTCAGCGGCCCGGTTCGCCCGGGCTGTACGACAGCAGGTAAGCCAGCAAGCTAGCAGCAAGCAAGCCCGGGTGCGCGACGCGGACCCGGGCTTTTTTTCGGGCTGGATTCAGCAGCCGTTGCCCTCAGGCACGAAGTCGGCCACCGCGCCGTGCGCATGCAGGCGCCGCAGTTCGGTCTGGCCGCACACGGGCAGGCTGCGTTCGGCCAAGCGCTTGGTGACGTCCACCGGCTTCCAGTCCGGGTTGCGGTTGATCACCAGCGCGGCGATACCTGCCGCCCAGGGCGTGGCCATCGATGTGCCGCTGACGGTGCCGTAGCGGCCACCCGGCCAGGCGCTGACGATGCGGTCGCCTGGCGCCGCCAGGCCCACCCAGGGGCCGCGGCTGGCGAATGCGGGCAGGCGGCCGTCGACGCCGACGGCCGTGACGGCCAGCTTGCCCTCGGCTTCCTCGGCAGCCGGGTACTGGGGCGTGGTGGTGCCATCGTTGCCCGCAGCCGCCAGCACGACGGCGCCGCCGTTGGCGTCGCAGCGTGCCTTGTCGGCCTCGAAGCCGGGGGCGCCGAGGTCGACGTCGCCGTTGTCGTCGTCATCGTCATCGCAGCTGGCCAGGGCGATGGCCGCGCGCAGCAGCCGCGTGGGCTGCGGGGTGGACAGGCTGAAGTTCAGCACCCTCGCGCCGTCGGCGGTGGCGGGGTTGCCATCCGGGTCCAGGGCCCACATCAGCGCCTCGGCCAGCACCCAGCCATTGCCGCGGCCGCTGCGGTCCAGCACGCGCACCGGCATGATCTGCGCCCCCGGCGCAGCCTGCGCCACGATGCCGGCCACGTGCGTGCCGTGGCCATAGCCGCGGTCGCCGCTCTGGGCGGTTTCGCTGGGGTCGTCGTCGCCATCGACCAGGTCGATGCCCACCAGCCGGCCAGCCGGCGTGCGCGCCAGGCGCGGGGCGATCAGTGGGTGGTTGAGCTCGATGCCGGTGTCGAACACGGCCACGCGCACGCCATCGCCGCGCGACAGCGCCTGCGCCGGCAGCAAGGCCAGGGCTTGCGGCGCCCACTGCGCGGCGGCCTGCGCCTCACCCAGGCCGACGGCCCAGACCACCAGGTCCACCGCCCAGACGACCAGGTCGCGTGCCACGGGCAGGCCACCTTCGGGCAGGGCTTCGGCAAAGCGCACGCGCGGGTCGGCTTGCCAGGCTGCCAGCGTGCCGGCCAGCGTGGCGCCGGCCGGCACGCTCAGGCGCCAGATGGGCCGGTTGCCGAAGCGGTCCAGCACTTGCCCGCCGCGCGTGGCGGCCACGGGCGCCATGTCCGCACCCGGGTTGAGCATGACGACGAACTCGTCGCCGGCCGAGATCGCCACCGCCGGCCCGGCCAGGCGGCCGGCCGTGCTGCCTTCGCCACCGCTGGTGGAAGCTGCCAGCGGGGTGCTGCTGGCGTCGCCACCTGGACCCGCGCCCCCGCCACCCCCGCAGGCCACGCACAGGCAGGCGGCCGCGAAGATGGCGGACAGGCGCAGCGGCCGCTGCAGCGCAGGCGCCTGCAGCCCTGCGCCCGACAGGTTTGCCGTGCCGGCGCGGCTGGGAACAGGAGGACGAATCAGAGATGAAACGTGGTGCAGGGGCATGGGCGGCTTCCGGTTGCAAATCCGGCACAGAACGGGCAAGGGCCGCCTTGATACACGAAACGGCGGCCAATGCACCGTGCGCCGCCCACACAGGGGGTGCCCCGGTGGTGGGCTGACCGCCAGCGCGTGATCAGTTCACGCCGTACAGCACCGTGGGCGCCCAGTAGTAGGGGTGCGGCTGCTCGGCCCTCAGCGCCAGCTGGGCCTGGCGCAGCGCTTGTGCCGGCTGCGCGCCAGTCCGCCAGGCGCGGTAGAAGCCCGCCATCAGGCGCGCGGTGGCGGCATCTTCCACCGCCCACAGCGTGGCCAGCACGCGCGGCGCTCCGGCCAGCAGAAAGCCGCGCGCCAGCCCCAGCATCTCGTCACCCGGGGCGACGTGGCTTTGCGCCGTTTCGCAAGCCGACAGTACGACCGCCGCCCGCGGGGCCGGCAGGCTCTGGATGTCGTGCAGCGCCAGCGGCCCGTCGGCCAGTGCCAGGGCCGAGAACAGGGGGCTGTCGGCCCGGAATTGGCCGTGGCAGGCCAGGTGCAGCACGTCGGGCCGATCCTGGGCCAGGCCAGCCCGTGGCGCCAGCGCCTGCGCCAGCGCCTGGCGGGTGGCAGCCGGCCCCTGCAGCAGCTGCGGTTCTTCGAAGGCCCCGGCGACTGCGGCCAGCTCGGCCTGCACATGCGGCAGGCCGGGCCCGGCCGCGCCCAGGGCCAGCAGGCGGCGCGGCAGGGGCGGCGCGCTTTCCCGCTGTTGCAGCCACAGCGCCGCGCTGGGGCTCAGCAGCAGGGCATGGCGGTCCAGCAAGGCGCTGGCGGCGGCACTGCGGCCGGGCGACGTGCGGCCGGCTGCGGCATCGGCCAGGCTGCCGTCTGCCAGCCCGCTGTCGCAGAAGGCGGCGAAGGGCAGGGCGTGCAGCAGGCCACTGGGCACGACGATCACCTCGGCCGCGTCGCCCACCGCGCGGGCCAGTGGCGCCCACAGCTGGCGGTACAGCAGCGCCAGCCGCGCCTGCGTGCGCGCCTGCAACTGGTCGGCATGGCGCGCGCCGGCCAAGGCGCCAAAACGCAGCGTGTCGATCTGGAAGCGCAGCTGCTGGGCACAGGTGGCCAGGTCCGCCGTGTGCAGGTCGAAGCGCTGCAGACGCTGCCGCGTGGCCACCACCGCCACCAGCTGGCCGGCCGACCAGGCGTAGGACACCAGGGCCTGGTCGGCCCGCAGCGCTGATTGCAGCGCGGCGCTGGAAAAGGCCAGCCGCGGGGCCGTCGTCACCACGGGCGGGCTGGCCGGCTGGTCTTGCGCGGCGCGGGCGCGGCGCCGCCGCTCCAGCAGCTCGGCTTCCAGGTGGCGGCAGCGCTCGCCCAGTTCGACCGCCTGGGCCTGCGCGCCCAGCGCCAGCGCACGCTGCCAGGCGCTGCGCGTCCATTCCAGTTGCCGCCGTGCCACGGTGCCGGCGGCGGTGGCGGTTTCGCCACGCCCGGCAGCCAGGCGCAGCGCCGGTGCACGCCCGCGTTCGCTGGCTTCCAGCACGCGGCCGGTTGCTGCGGGGTCGGCCGGCGCGGCCAAGGCCAGGGCCAGCAGCGCGTCGAAGACTTCACGCCTTTCGCCGGCATAGGCGCTGCGGAACTCGTCGGCCGGCAGCTCGGCGCGGCGGCTTTCGATGGCAGTGACGGCCTGCTCCAGCCAGACGCGGGCGCGGTCCTCGTCGCCGCAGGCCCAGGCCAGCAGGCCCTGTTCGGCCAGGCAGGCGCTGGCGGTCTCGTCCCAGCCCGCGGCCTGGGCCTGGGCGCTGGTGCGCTCGGCCAGGGCCTGTGCCTGCGCATACTGGCCCAGCCCGCGCCGCGCACGCACGGCCGTCAAGGCCGCTTCGGCCGCCCAGCCATGCACGCCGGCCGCGCGCAGGCCCGCCGCCGCGGGCTCGGCCAGTGCCAGCGCCTGCGCCCATTGCTGCTGGCGCAAAGCCAGCGCGGCAGCGTGGCTGGCAGCCCGTGCCGCGCCCACGGCGTGGCCCAAGCTGTCGAACATCGCGCGCGCCGCGGCCAGGTCTTGCGCTGCGGTGGTGGCCGCCCCCAGGCCGGCGCGGGCGCGGCCGCGCTGCATCGTCGCCCAGGCCTGTTCCGTGGGGGCCTGCGCCTGCTGGCTGGCGGCGATGGCTTGTTCGTACAAGGCCAGCGCTTCAGGCAGCAGGTTCAGCGCCAGATAGGCATCGGCCAGGTCGCGCCGCGCTTCGGCCAGGGGCTGCGGCACACCCCGCGCTTCGCAGATGCGCAGTGCGGCTTCCAGCCAGCGCAGCGCCGCGGCATGCCGGCCCTGGCGCAGTGCCAGCTGGCCGCGGCTGTTGTCGATGACGGGCTGCAGGTCGTCCAGGCCGTGGGCGCGCACGCGGGCTGCAGCCCGTTCGAAGATGCGCGCGGCTTCGGCGTCGTCGCTGGTCCAGCCCAGGGCCGTGGCCAGACCGATATCGGCCATCACCGAATGGCGGCGGTCGCCCAGGCGGGCCAGCCGCGCCGTGGCGCTGCGGTAGCGGCTGGCCGCTTGCGCGTAGCGGTGTTGCCGCAGCAGCATCGAGCCCAGGTTGATTTCCACGCGGCCCGCAGCAGCTTCGTCGCCTGCGGCCAGCAGTTCCTGGCGCGTGCGCTCGCCGCAGGCCAGCGCGGCGTCGCCTTGCCCCAGCATGGCCAGCGCGATGAGCTTGGGCACCTGGCTGGCGGCTGCATCGCGCAGACGTCCGGCCGCACGCAGGCCGGTGTACGCCGCGTCCAGCGTTGCCACCGCCTCGGCAGAGCGGCCGCGCAAGGCAGCGTCTGCGCCTGCCAGCCAGGCTGCCAGGGCGTTGATCTGCGCACCGGCGTCGGCATCCTGGCAGGCCAGCTGCAGGGCCTGCATCTGCGCCAGCGCGGCCTGCACCTGGGCGGGCTCGCGGTAGAGGGCTTCATAGCCGGCATCCTTCAGAGCCTGGGCCTGTGCCAGGCAGGCAGCATCGCTGGCCGCAGCCGCAGCGGCGGCGGCAGGAGCAGCGGTCGCTGGTACGGGCCCGCCGTGGACGCCGGGCGCTGTCACACCAGGGCTGGCCCGTCGTCGATCACGCGCAGCGGCGGCAGCTCGATCACGCGGTCTGGCAGCTCCAGGCAAACGCGCCAGGCGCCAGCCGGCAGGGGCGGCAGGCGGAATTCACCCCATTCGTTGAGCGCGGCACGGCTGGCGGCGGTACCCGCCCCTTCAGGCTGGATCGACACCACGCCCGTGGCCACGGGCCCCAGTAGTTGCCCGCTCAGGCTGAACAGGCCGCCATCGGCCGGCGCGACGCGCAGGTCGATGTCGCAGTCTTCCAGCGCGTACAACAACTGGCGCACTTCCCCGCTGCCCGGCTGCGGGCCTGAACGCCGGCCGTAAGCCAGCGGCGAAGCCCCTGCGCTGTCGAACTTCAGCGCCGCCAGCAGACGTGGCAGCCGCGCCGGGGCCGGTACGTCTGCCACAGCCATGCGCCGCGCAGGGTCGAAAAGTTGCACGGCGCGCTGGATCAGCGCCTCAGGCGCATCGACCAACACGCGGCTGGCGCAAAGGGCCTGCGCCAAGGACTCGTCTTCGGGGTCGGGCTGGGCAGACTTCATGGCGTGAACGGAAAAGGGTGTGGCAACGGCGGGAAGCCGCAAGTCAGGGGCGTCTTGGCCTCACAGAGCAGCGTGTGAACGTTCTGATACATCCCGTTTGACGCCATGGTGCAGCAGTCCATGGTGCCTAGCCCCCCTGTTTCTCGAGCAGCGCCCGCAGCTTGGCCAGCACGCGTGCGCGCGTCGGGCCGATGCTGCCTTCAGCGATGCCCAGATGCGCGGCGATTTCGGCATAGGACGGCGGCTCGTCCTGCAGGAACACGAACTCGACGAACTGACGCGCCCGCGGGTCCAGCTGGTCCACCGCGCGACGCAATTGCTCATGTTGCTGCAGCCCCGACAGCAGCGCGTCGGGCTGCGGCGCCGGGTCAGCCATGGCATCCAGAAGCGACGGCCCGCCGTCGGCTGTGGGCTCGTCGCCCGGTACCGTGCGGCCCGCCAGTTCCAGCCAGCGCAAGGTCTCGCGCCGCGCTGTTGTGACCAGCCAGGCCCGCACGCGGGCGGCGTCTTCGATCCGGTGCAGGTGTTGCAGCAGCCGCTCGAAAGTGGTCTGGAAGACGTCCGCAGCGGCCGCTTCGGGCAGCCCGGCGCGGCGCGGCACGGTGTAGACCAGGCGCTGGTATCGCCTGACCAGGGCCGACCAGGCATCCTGCCGGCCGGCGCGGCAGGCCGCCAGCAACTCCGCGTCGTCGGCTTCTTCGGGTGGCTGCACACGGTTCCCAGTTGGCGGGCGGGTGCCAGGAACGGCGCCCCACAAACGATGGATGCTACCGAAGCGTCGCGCGCATTCTTCGGGCCAGCCGGTGAGGCCAGCGGGACGGGAAAATCCTGGGCGCGGACCCAGCTCGGCCCAGCTCACGGCGGCGCCATCGTCTGGGCGCGCGCAAGGCCCAGGCTGGATGTGAAAAAGCCCATGACCTCGTCGACCAGCCCCGTGGCCAGCCCGTTCGGGTCGGCAGCTGGGCCGTCGAGATCGGCGCCAGGCAGCAGGCTGAGCGAAATGTCGCAGGGCTGGCGCGTGCGGCGCGCGGCATGGCGCTGGGCCATCACCCACGACCGCGCCGGCAGGGCCCGGCCGGGCCCGGCCACCCAGACGCCAATCGGCAAGGCACGCGGCGCCGCGGGTTGCGGTGGGCCGTCCGCCAGCCAGGGGTACCAGGGTGCCGAACTCAGCGCCAGGGCAGCCACACGGCGGCGTTCGCGCCGGGCCAGCCGATGCGCCAGCGTGGCGCCCCAGGCGTGGCCCAGCACGCACCAGTGCGACCACTGGCAACCGCTGAGCCGGCTGGCGTGCGCGACGGCGCTGAGCACCACGTCGTCGCGTGCCAGCGGCACTGCCGCCTCGGACGTCCTGCGCGTCGCAAGCGGGCTACCCCAGAGCGGTTCGAACAGGGGCACCAGCAAGGACAGGCCAGCGGCACGGGCCGCAGGCTCGAATGCCTGCCACAGCGCCCGCCCTTCGGCCGCGTTGCTGCCCAGCGCGACCAGCAAGGGGCCGCTGCCGGGGGCGGCGCCAGCACTTGCTGACGCCGCCGTGCCGGTGCCAGTGCCGGTGCTGATGTCAGTGCTCACGCCAGTACCAGTACGAGTGTCAGTGCCAGCGCCCGGGCTGGTTTCAGGCTGGGGTGACGCCGGGCTGAAAGCCCTGTGTTTGGCGGCACAGTTGCCGACCGCCGAAGCGCCAGGCTCATGCCAGCTGAGCAGGTAGTCCACAGTGATTCCACCCTTCCAAGTCGTTGCTTGTGCTGAGTTCCGGGCGCCGGGAATGAGGGCTCAACGCCAGCCCAGTACGCGGTGCCCGCGTTCACGCAGGCACTGCTCGACGTAACTGCGGTACACGCCGTCAGGCTCGTTCCAGTTCAACAGCACGGCCGTGACGGAGCCCGCCATCGCGCCAGCGCCGGCGCCGCGGGCGCGCTCCCAGCCATTGCGAGCGTTGGCCACCAGCGATTCGACGGCCTTGTCCACGAACTCGACGGCGCCACGGCGCGCCACCTGCGTGGCGCCCGCCTGGGGCGAGCGGCGCTGCAGGCCCACGGCCTCGTCTGCTGCGGCGCGGCACTGCGCCATGTCGCCATCGACGCGCGCATGGCGCTCGGCCTGCTTCTTGGGCTCGGCGCCCGCGTCGGCCTTCACAGGGGTGGGGTAGAGCACGGGCTGCGTCGTGCTGGCGCAGCCGGTCAGCAGTGCTGCCAGCGCGAGCGCGGCAGTCAGGCCAGGGACAGTGGGTCGATTCATGGCGTTGGGGGTGAAGAGGGGTTCATCAGTAAGCCGGGCGGGTTGGCTCGGCCTGCACAGCGTCCGTACGCTGCACCGATGAGGAAGCTGCCGATTTCGTACATCCGGGCCGTAGATCCAAGCTCTGCATCGGGGCCGCACGTCCGGCGCCACGCACATCAGCGATGGCGGTCGAAAAAGTCCATGACCTGCCCGGCCAGGCCGGCCTTGCGATGGCAGCTGGCGAAGTCGTGGCCCACCCGTGCCAGCACGGTCACCGGCACGTCGTTCGACACACCGCACGCCCGGCCCGCATCGCGCACGGCTTGTGCCCAGTTGTGCGCGCGGTCCAGGCGATGTGCGCCTTGCATGGCTGCAAGCTGGGCTTCGTCCCGCAGGTGTTCGTCGGCAGCGGTGTCGCGTTCGCCGACCCACACCGCCATCGGCAGCTGCACAAAGCGACGCAGGCAGATCGGCTGCTCCAGGCGGTCGTGCGCGTTGGCCAGGCCCAGCGGCCAGTCGTGGTGCATGTCCGGCCACGTGTACCAGCCCGCCGCCCCGACTGCCAGCGCGGCTGTACGCTGGGGATGGCACATGGCAAACCGGTGCACGAACTGCGCGCCCCCTGAATAGCCGAAGAGAAACAGCCGCTTCGCATCGATGCCGTGGCGGCCTGCGGCGGCGTCCAGGGCCTGCAGCAGCGCCAGGTCCGAGCGGGTTCGCAGACGGGGGTGCAGCAGCTGCTGATAGCGGCGGTGGCGCCGGTCGTCGAACAGGGGCAGGGCCAGCGCAAAGCCCAGCCGTTCCGCCAGCGGTGCGAAGGCGCGCAGCTGGTCGAGTGGCTGGCGTGTGTAGCCATGCACGCACACAGCCAGCGGTACGGCCTGGGTGCTGCCACCGGGCTTGAACAGCAGCAGCGGCAGCCCGTCCGCCTGCGCAGGCTCGACCAGATGCAAGCCGTGATCCGTCTGAGCCGGGCTGACCTGCATCGTTACCGGGGGCAAGGCGAAGGCGATGGCGCTCACTGGACAACCCTCCGCGCTGCGCACGCCGGGCTGAGCGCTTGGGAGCGGCCCCGCGCGCTCATGGCTCGTCTCCCGCCACCAGCTTCAGGGGCGCGGGCGTTGCCGGCGCCGCTTCCACCGGGCCCAGTTCCCAGCGCTCGTCCGCAAGGGCGGCCAGCTGTCGGTCGTGCGTGCTGAAGATCAGGGTGCCGGCGTGCGCCTGGCGCAGCCGTGCGAAGGCCAGCGTTCGGTCAGCGCTGTCCAGCAAGTGTTCCAGATCGTCTGCCAGCAGCAGTGCCGGGCGCCCCACCAGCGCCCGGGCGAGCACCAGCGCGCGCCGCTGGCTGCCGCTGAGGTTGCTGCCGCTGTCGCGCACCCGCTGCGCTGCGGTCGCGTCGTCCAGCGGCCCGGGCCAGCCTGCGGCTGCTGACGCGGCCCGCAGTTCTTCCACCGTGGCACCGCGCCGGCGGTAGCGCAGGTTGCTGTCGACCGTGCCGCGCAGCACGACCGTGTCGCCCCCGACGTGGCTGACCCGGCGCGAGAACTCGCGCAGGCCGATGTCTGCCAAGGGCCGATCGCCGAGCTCTACTTCGCCAGCGACCAGCGGGCGCAAGCGGCCCAGCGTTTCCAGCAGGGCCGTCTTGCCGCTGCCGGATGGGCCCACGAGTGCGATGCAGCGGCCATGGGCGACGGTGGCCGCCAGCGCCTGCCCGGGCTTTTGCGGCAGGGGCAGACCCGCCATCCGCAGCACCAGCGCCTTGGGCAGTGGTGCCGTACGCGGCGGGGGCGTGGCCTCGGTGTCGGCCAGGTACTCGGCAATGCGGTCCTTGGCGACTTCGGCGGCGATGTACTTTTCCAGCGCTCTGCCCACATGCCGCAAGGGCGCCGACAGCAAGGCGATCAGACCGAGTGCGCCCACCAGTTCGCTCACCCCCCGAAACTGTGCCATCCAGCCTGGCGCTCCCGATGCGCCAAGGCTCCAGGCCAGGATCACCGAAACCGCCAGTCCGCTCAGGCTCAGCTCGATCCACCAGCGATGGCGACCCTTGGCGTTGGTGCGTGCCACATGGGCTGCACTCAAGCGCTCGAGCTGGCGGTTCAGCCGTGCGCGTTCGCGCGTGGACTGGGCGGCTGACTGCATGATGGGCACGGCGGCAATGCGGTCGTGCACGTTGGCGGCCAGGTAGGCCTGCCGGAGCCGGGCCTCGCGCACGCGCTGGGCCAGGCGTGGCAGCGTCAGCGCCATGCCCAAGCCCCCCAGGGTGAACCAGAAGGCGGCCAACGCCGCGAGCGGGGGCGCCAGCAGGCCCAGGCCAACCAGCAGCGCGGCGCCCGACATCGCGGCGGCGGCCAGCCCGGGTGCGCCCTGCGCAGCCCAGTCACGCAAAGCCTGCGCGTCGCCCATGAAGCGCAGCATCACTGCACCCCGACTGCGCCGTTGCCGGCCTTCGGCCGACAGGGTGGCCAAGGTGTCGAACATGGCCAGGCGCACCTCGCGGATGTAGTGCTGCGCCAGGTGTTCGCCCAGTACCAGCGTCCACCACCCCAGCGCCGCGATGCCGATGAACGCCGCGACCGTGGCGCCCAGCCACCACCACGCCATGCCGGCAGCGCCATGAACCTGCATGACGGCATCCAGGGTTTGACGCGCCGACCAGGCCGCCACGACGATCAGGCCGGCCTCGCACGAAGCCCCTGCCACCAGCGCAGCCAGTGTGAAGCGCCGGCTGCCCGCAGCCAGTGGCGGCATGTGGCTGCGAGCCAGCCGTGAGACCGGCCCACCGTCTTCGCCGTCGCCCGCATCGTCGGGCTCGTCGGCCTTCCAGTCGGCGTCTGCCGGCGACTCGCTGGCGCTGTCATTGGCTGCGCGACGTTGTGATGTCCGGGACGCCCCAAGGGGGTCGTTCACGCCGCCTCCATGGCCAGCCCCGTGCGTGCAGCACGGGCCAGGATGTCGCGCACCGTCGCCGGGTCGCGCAGGGCATCCAGCGCCAGCGCCTGCAGGCCCGTGGCCGTGGCGGCTTCGGCTGAAGACAGCGGTGACCGCGTCATGGCGCCGCTCAGGGCCAGCAGTGGCAGCTTATGCCGGTGCAGCCAGTTGGCGCCGGCAATGGCCCCCATGGCTTCGCCGCTGCTGAAGAGGCAGCCGTCCACGCGCTGACGGAATTTTTCTGAACTCAGCAGCAGTGCGGTCTCGCGCTGCAACAGGCCGTCAGCCACTTCCAGCACCAGCACGTCCACGGCGCTGGCCTTCATCTGGGCCTGCACCGTGTACAAGATGCCCAGCAATTCATCCAGCCCCAGGCCGAACGTGGAGGCATAGCCGCAGTGCGTGAAATCCAGCACCCAATCGGCTCCCGCGTCGCTGAGCAGGCCGGGGTCGTTCCCGGAACCGGTGCCAGTGATCTTCGCGCCACCCACCCGCAAGCCCGCCCGCTTGAGCCCATGAATCAGGTGCGCGGCCGATGTGGTCTTGCCAGCGTTCATCGACGTGCCCAGTGACGCCAGGGTCAGTGGCCGTGGGTCGTGTGCGGTTCCTGAAGGCAAGGCGGTCCGTGCGAGGTTGACCCGCTGGCCCTGGGGGTCCAGAACCAGCCCCAGCGGGCGCAGCTCGGTGGGCGCTGGCGTGCCTGCACGGCGCGACACCACTTCTGCTGCGACCCCCCCGCTGGCCGCCAGGTGGCAGGGGCCCAGCGAGTCGGGCACCCGGGCTTCGAACTGGTCCGGCGCATAGCGCGCGGCGTAGGCGACCAGCACTTCGTCGCCGACAAACAAGCTTGATCGACGGCTGTCCGTCAGCTCGAGGGCCGGATGCTTGCCAATGCGCTCGACGCGCGCCAGCACCAGGTCACCGGCGCGTGGCACGGCGCCTGTGTCGGTCAGCAGCGACGCCAGGTCTGAAGTGGCCACGCGCCGGGCGTTGTAAGCGCGCTTGACGCCTCTGAGGCGTTCGGGCGTCAATTCGGCGGTGGGCATGCCGCTGCTCACAGCGTGCAGGATGGAGCTTGGGTTCACGTCGATCTCCTGTGTTCGGTGCGGGTCGGATCACGCTGTCAGCTGACACGTGACTCGACGCACAGAGGAGTTGCCGTGAACCCTGATACGGCGCCAGCGCAACGAAATGTTCGCAGCGCCCAGCCTGCCCCGAGCGCGTGCCGCGACGAGCTCAGTCCCGTCGCGCAGGGCGCCTTACCCCGCCAGGCGCACCGCCAGGCGCTGCCACAGCGGCTTTTGCCGCCAGGCCCGGCACGCGCGTTCTGCAAAGTCGCGACCGCGCGGGGTCAGCCGGTAGTAGCTGGCGTGCTGGAACCCGTGCGGGTTCTTGAACTCATCGATCAGGCCGTAGCGCACCAGCGGTTCGTAGGACCGGTAGAGCACGCCGCCGTCCAGCACGCAGCCGCCGGCTGACGAACCCACCTTCACCAGCACATGGCCGCGTCGCAGCCGGTTCAGTGCGTCGACGAATTCGCCGCGGTCGGCAATGATGGGTTCCGGGTTCATCGTGTGCTGGCGTACTGGGGCCGTGATGCTGAAAGTATCGGCAGCGGCCGCGCGCACTCAAGCCCGGAAATCGAAGCGCTTGAGCGCCCCCTTCAAGGGCTGGCGCGGTGGCGCCTGCCGCGCCCGTGACCAGCGCCGAAGCTGCCTGGCACCGCGCCCGGGCTGTCGCAGCAGCCAGGCGTTCACTGCCGGCTTGCGCCAGCGCTGGGGCAGCAGAATGCGGTCATCATGGATGGCTTGAACTCCTGATCTGCCGCGCACATGAATGCCCTGACCGATGCCACCCACCATCCCGCCCTGCGCAGCTGGGTGCCTTCCGCCAATCTGCCGGGCTGCGACTTCCCGGTGCAGAACCTGCCGCTGGGCCGCTTCCGGCCGCGTGCGGCCGAGGGCCGCGAACTGCCGCCCTGGCGTGCGGGCATCGCCATCGGTGACCAGGTGCTGGACCTGGCCCTGGCGCGCCAGCAGTGCCCCTGGCCCGAAGACGTCTACTCGCTGCTGGACCTGCTGGCGCAGGGCGACCTGGCCGCCTTCCTGGCCAGCGGCCGCCCGGCCTGGCGCAGGCTGCGCGCGGCGCTGTCGGCGGCCCTGGCCGAAGGCAGCGAACAAGGCCCGTTTCTGGAACTGTGCCTGCACCCGCAGTCGGCCGTCGAGATGGCCTTGCCCCTGGCGCCGCGCGACTACACCGACTTCTATGCCGGCATCCACCACGCCATGACGGTGGGCCGGCTGATGCGGCCCGACAACCCGCTGCTGCCCAACTACAAATGGGTGCCCATCGGCTACCACGGCCGCGCGTCTTCGGTGGGCCTGGGTGGCAGCGTGCGGCGGCCGCGCGGGCAGGTGAAAAGCACGGCCGAAGCGCCGCCGACCTACGCCCCCTGCCGCCGGCTGGACTACGAACTGGAACTGGGCCTGTGGGTGGGCGTGGGCAACGAACTGGGCCAGCCGGTGCCGATGGCGCGGGCTGAAGACCACCTCTATGGCGTGAGCCTGCTCAACGACTGGTCGGCGCGCGACATGCAGGCCTGGGAATACCAGCCGCTGGGCCCCTTCCTGGCCAAGAGCTTTGCCACCAGCGTGTCGCCCTGGCTGGTGAGCCTGGACGCCTTGGCGCCCTTCCGCCGCCCCGTGCAGCGCCCGGCCGACGACCCCGAGCCCTTGCCGTACCTGGACAGCGCCTTCAACCGCGCCCACGGCGGCATCGACATCACGCTGGAAGTCTGGCTTCAGACCGCGGCCATGCGCCAGGCCGGGCAGGCGGCCGTGCGGCTGTCGCAGTCGAACGCGCTGGACGCCTACTGGACCCCGGCGCAACTGCTGGCGCACCACAGCAGCAACGGCTGCAACCTGGCCACTGGCGACCTGCTGGGCACCGGCACGCTCAGCGGCTCGGCGCCGGGGCAGGGCGGCAGCCTGCTGGAACTGTCGCTGGGCGGCAAGCAGGCCATCGACCTGCCCGGGGGCCAGACCCGTACCTTCCTGGAAGACGGTGACACGGTGGTGCTGCGCGCCTACTGCGAAGCACCGGGCGCCGTGCGCATCGGGCTGGGCGAAGTCAGCGGCACCGTGCTGCCGGTGCTGGACCCGGTCTAGCCATCAAACAAGGCGGCCAAGTGCCGCCTGATGCACCCATCGGGCCGGCAGCCCTTCGGAAGAATGAAGGCCGGTATGGAACCGCCGCGCCTTCCTCATTTGCTGCCCGCCGCCTGGGCGGCCGCTCTGTCCACGGCCCCTGGCTGCTGCTGACGTGGACGAGCTGCGCCCCGACGACGTCGCGGCCCGCGTGGCCGCGTGGCACAACCGCCACCCGCTGGCGCGCCGCATCACGCCAGCCCAGGTGCAGGGCGTGGGCTGGGTGGCCTTGCCCTTTGCGGCCAAGCCGGGCGCGGCGGCGCTCTCGGGCGACGGGCTGCCCACGCTGGCCGACCCGCTGGATGCGCTGCCCCCGGTCGCCAACGGCGCCCCGGCGTCGGCCACGCCGCCTGCCGGCCCACGCTTGCGCGACCGCGCTCAGGCGCGCGCTGCGTCCGGCAGCGCGGCCGAAGGGCGGCCTGGCGCCGCGCCCACGGGCGTGCGGCGGCTGCTGGCGGGTGCCCAGGCTGCCCTGCGCCAGCTGCTGGCGGGCCCGGCACGGCTGCGTACGGCCTGGCAGGCGGCCCTGGCCGGGCAGCGCCGCAGCCGGGCGCGGCAGCGCGCGCTGCGGCCGGCCTACAGCGAAGACTTCATCGCCCCGCTGTCGCCCGCCCGCACGGCGCGCTGGGCACTGCGCCACGGCCAGCTGCACCCGCGCCTGGCCGACCTGCCGCTGCGCCAGGTGCAGGCCGACACCGCCACGGCGCAGGCAGAGTCTGGCCTGACCCACCTGTACCTGGCCACGGCCGCTGTCGAAGCAGGCCCGCGCCGCGTGCGCCTGCTGCTGGGGCCTGTGGGCCCGGGCGGCAGCCTCCAGGCGATCGGACCACGGCTGTACAGCCGGCAGCGTGGTGCTGCCCTGCTGGGGGCGCTGCTGCTGGCAGCGGGCGGGCTGGCGGCGCCGGTCTGGATGCCGGCTTCGCCGCTGGCTGCGCTGGCGGCGCTGCCGTCCTGGTCTTCGCTGCCGCCCGTCACGCAATGGCCTGGTGTGCAGGGCGTGCACGCGTTGGTGCAAAGGGTGCTGCAGCGCTCGGCCGATGGCCAGGCCTACCCCGCCCTGGCGCAGGCGGCGGGTGCGGCCGCCTCGGCAGCCGGCCTGGACCCGCATGCCGCTGCTTCGGCCGCGGCCGGGCCAGAAGCCGCCGCGCTGGCGGCAGCGCTGGCAGGACAGGCGCCGGCTTCCGATGCCCTGGGCGCCGATGCCCAGGCAGCCGATGCCCAAGCCGCGGCGTCGGCCGCTGAAGCCTCGCAAGCACTGGCCGCGGGTGCCGCGGCCTGGGCGGCTTCGGCAGCGCTGGCTGGCGCTGCAGCGCCCCTGGCGCCTGAAACGGCGTCCGGTGCCCACGCGACGCCGGCAGCGCCCGCGGGTCACCGCATGGCCGATGCCGCCACCCGAACGCCCGCTGCGCCGGCCACCGCCACACCGGGCTCGCCCTTGCCCCCGGACGACCCGCCGCCGCAGGCCGCTGCCCCCGCCAAGGGCCCCTGGGTGCGGCCGCTGGTGGCCCCGCTGGACGAAGCCACCAAGGCCGCAGCCCGCCAGACCGTGGCCGACCTGCGGGCGGCCCGGGGCGACCCGCCCGCCCCTCTGCCACCCTTGGCTTCATCCCCAGCCCAGGCGGCCGCACCCCGCAACGGCGCCGCCGCCGTGCCGGCAGTCGCCCAGGGCGCCAGCCCCGGCGCCGACGCTGTCGCCACGGCTGCCGACATCGGCCCCAGCTTCGCTTTGACCACCCGCCCGCTGCGCACCCGCGCCGAAAGCGAACAGGTGCAGGCCGCGGTGCGCGCCCTGCTGGACACCCACACGCGCGAACCGGTGCTGGTGGAACTGATGCCGGCCGGCGACGACTGGCGCGTGGTTTGCTGGCCCTTCCCGCGCCGGCAGGACGCCCAGCTGGCGCGGGCCCTGCTGCTGACGCGCGGGCTGCGGCTGGAAGCCGTCGAGTTCTAGACCCTGGCAGCGCGGGCCAGCAGGCCCGCTGCGCAGGCTCCTACGCTTCGGCGTCGAACTGCGCCGCGCGCCGGCCCTTGAAGGGGGCGTAGAAGCGTTTGATGGCGGCCATGTCGGCTTCGACGTCGCCAGTGGGCTGGAACACCGGCCCCAGGCCGCTGATGCGGCGTTCGTAGTCCATGTAGGCCAGCACGATCGGCACCCGGGCCTGCAGCGCGATGAAGTAGAAGCCCGTCTTCCAGTGGCGGGTCTTGCCGCGCGTGCCTTCGGGCGGCACCACCAGCTGCAGCGGACCGTCGGCGGCCTCGATGGCCGCGGCTGATGCCGCCACCAGGTTGTTGCTGCTCTCGCGCCGCACCGGGATGCCGCCTAGCCAGCGCATCAGCGGCCCGAAAGGCCAGCGGAAGATGCTGGCCTTGCCCATCCAGTAGATGTTCAGTCGCAGGCAGAAGGCCACCATCAGCGTGTAGGGCAGGTCCCAGTTGCTGGTGTGGGGCGCCGCGATCAGCACCGCCTTTTCGGCCCCGGGGGGCAAGCTGCCTTCCAGGCGCCAGCCCTTGGCTTTCAGCACCACCCGCGACAACGCGCGCAGGGCCGTGTTCACCCCGGGGGTGTCGAAGATCGTGGTGTGCATGGGCACGGGCCTGTGGCCGTGTTTCGGGACCGGCGATTGTGGTGGCGCCTGCTGCCGCTACGATCCAGCGCTTACCCGCAGCCGCAAGGACCCTTTCCCACCATGACGCCCGTGCCCGCCGAGATGCTGGCCCTTGCAGGCGAACGCGTCGAATTCACCGGCCCGGCCGGCCGCCTGGGCGGCTACCTGGCCGGGCCTTCGCCTGCGCCGGGCGGGGCCAGCAGGCCCGCCCTGCCGCCCCTGCTGCTGCTGCACAGCATGAACGCATCGGGCTCGGCGGCCGAGGTGCGGCCGCTGTTCGACCATGCCGCGCACAGCCGCCCGGTGCTGGCCGTGGACCTGCCCGGCTTCGGCATCAGCGAACGCAGTGACCGCGCCTATACACCTCGGCTGATGACCGACGCCGTGCACCAGTCGGCGGCCTGGCTGCAGCAGCGCCATGGCGGCGCACCCGTGGACGCGCTGGCGCTGTCCCTGAGCTGTGAATTCCTGGCCCGCGCGGCCGTGGAAAGGCCAGCCGATTACCGCCGCCTCGCCCTGGTCAGCCCGACGGGCTTTGCCGGCCGCAAGCGCCGCTATGGCCCCCCCGGCGGCAGCCTGGGCCCGCCCTGGGTGCTGAAGCTGATGCAGGGCCCGGGCTTCAGCCAGGGCCGCGGCTGGGGCGCGGGCTTGTTCCGCGCGCTCACCCGGCCGGGCGTGATCCGCTACTTCCTGGAACGCACCTGGGGCAGCAAGCAGATCGACGAAGCGCTGTGGCGCTACGACGTTGTCTCCACGCGCCAGCCGGGCGCGCACTTCGCGCCGCTGCACTTCCTGGGCGCGGTGCTGTTCAGCACCGATGTGAATGCGCTGTATGAACGGCTGCAGCAGCCGGTGTGGATGAGCCACGGCACGCGCGGGGACTTCACCGACTACCGTGGCAAGGCCAGCGTGGACAATCGGCCGAATTGGCGTATCAGCGTGTTTCCCGACACCGGGGCCCTGATGTACTTCGAACAGCCGGCGGCCTTCTGCGCCGACTTGGACGCCTTCCTCGTCTGAACGCCCGGCCCCGTAAGCCACGCCTAGAAAGCCCCGCCATGACATCGATCGCCGACGAACCGGGCTTCCACCGCGAAGGCCCGCTGCTCTACAACCTGGTGTACTGCAGCCGCGCGGCCCCGGGCGTGGACCAGGGCACGGTGGACGCCATCATCGCCACGGCGCGGCGTTGCAACCCGGTGCACGGCGTCACCGGCATGCTGGTGTTCGGCAGCGGCATCTTCTTCCAGTGGCTGGAAGGCCCGCGCGAAGCGGTGCAGCGCCTGATGGCCCTGATCCAGCGCGACCCGCGCCACCAGCGCGTGGTGTTGCTGAACGAGACCGAGGAATCGCGCGAACGCCTGTTCCCCAGCTGGGACATGGAACTGGTGGGCGCCGAACACATCCGCGACGTGCTGGCCGACGCCATCGACGCGGCCGAAGACCCGAACAACGCCACCGCGCTGCGTTCGCTGTTGATCGAAGTCGAAGCTACAGCGCTTTTGTCGCGATCCTGAAGTCCGGGTCTTCCGGGCAGGGGCCGATGGCAAAGCCCAGGCTCGTCATCAGCCGCAGCATGGCGCTGTTGCTGGCCAGGATCAGGCCCATGATCTCTTCCAGCCCCTTGCTGCGCGCCTGTTCGATGATGGCGCCCATCAGGCGCGACCCCAGGCCCTGGCCTTTGAAGTCGTCGGCCACCACCAGGCTGAATTCACAGCTCGTCCCGTCGGGGTTGGCGACGATGCGGGACACGCCGATCATGCGTTCGGTGGCTTCGCTGCCTTCGGGTGCGGCCGGGTCCTTCACCGCCGCCACCAGGGCCATTTCGCGGTCGTAGTCGATCAGCGTGAAGCGCGACAGCACGCTCGCCGGCAGTTCGCTGATGGCGCTGGCAAAGCGGAAGTAGCGGCTCTCCTGCGACAGCCCGCGCACGAAGGCCTGCAGCATGTCGGCGTCGTCGGGGCGGATGGGGCGCACGCTGGCCAGCACGCCGCCCTTTAGCGGCCATTCCTGTTCCTGGCTGGTGGGGTAGGGCAGGATGGCCAGGTGCGGGTAGGCGCCCCGAATGCCATGGCCCATGCCTTTGCTGGCCTGCGGCGTGCCGTCCACCACGATACGCGCGTCCACCGCCACCACGCCGCTGGCGTCGACGATGATGGGGTTGATGTCCATCTCGCGCAGCTGGGGCAGGGCGCAGACCATTTCGCTCACGCGCAGCAGCACCTGTTCCAGCAGTTCCGTGGGCGCGGCACTGGCGCCGCGCCATTCGCCCAGCAGCGTGGCGGCGCGCGAACGTTCGATCAGCCGCCGCGCCAGGAACTGGTTCAGCGGCGGCAGCTCCAGCGCGCGGTCGCGGAACAGCTCGACCATCGTGCCGCCAGCGCCGAAGGTGATGACGGGGCCGAAAGGTTCTTCGGTCGACAGGCCGACGAAGACTTCCCGCGAGGGCCCGCCCGCGCTGGCGTTGGCCCGCGCCATCGGTTGCACCGTGATGCCGTTGATCTTGGCCCCGGGCTGCGCGCGCGCCACCGCGGCCAGCATCTCGTGGTAACGGTCGCGCACGGCGGCCGCGGTGTGCACGTCCAGCGTCACGCCTTGCACGTCACTCTTGTGCGCGATGTCGGGCGAATCGATCTTCAGCGCCACCGGGTAGCCCAGCTGGCTGGCGATCAGCATCGCTTCGTTTGCGCTGCGCGCGAGCATCGTGCGCGTGACGGGGATGTGGAAAGCCGCCAACAGGGCCTTGCTTTCCATTTCCGTCAGCACCTTGCGGCGTTCGGCCAGTACGCCTTCGATCAACAGGCGCGCGCCTTCGGTGTCGGGTTCCAGCAGGTGCGACAGCGGCGGCGGCGTCTGCTGCAGCAGCTGCTGGTTGCGGTAGAAGCTGGCGATGCTGTGGAAGGCGTCCACCGCCGCTTCCGGGGTGCGGAAGACCGGCATCTGGCGCGCTGCCAGGCGTTCGCGCGAAGGGCGGGCGCTGGCTTCACCCATCCAGCAGGCCAGCACCGGCTTGCCGGCGGGGGCGAAGGCTTCCGCCACCGCGCGGGCCACGGCTTCGCCGTCGATGTCTTCGCCGTCGGGGCCGATCTGCTGCTTGGGCGAATGGATCAGCAGCACGCCGTCCACCGCACGGTCCTGCACCGCGCGTTCCAGCGCGGCCACGAAGGCCGGGCCGTCGGCGTCTTCCCCCAGGTCCTGCACGCCCGCCACCGTCAGGCCGATCTCGTCGGCCCAGTCGGCGGCCAGTACGGCCGGGCCGCCGCCGTTGGTGACGATGGCCAGGTTTTGTCCTGCAGGGCGGAAGCGCGACGCCAGGCACTGCGCGGCGCTGAACAGCTGCGTGAACTGCCGCACCCGCACCACGCCGGCGCGGCGCAGCGCGGCGTCGAAGACCTCGTCATTGCCGACGATGGCCGCCGAATGCGTCAGTGCCACCTTCGAGCCCGCCTTCTGGCGGCCGGCCTTCATCACCACCACCGGCTTGGCGGCAGCGGCCGCGCGCAGCGCGCTCATGAAGCGGCGCGCGTGGCGGATGCCTTCCATGTAGACCAGGATGCTTTGCGTGCGGCCGTCGCTGGCCAGGAAGTCCAGCACCTGGGGCAGTTCGACGGCGGTGTTAGGCCCCAGCGAAACGACGGTGGAAAAGCCGACGTTGTGCTGGCGCGCCCAGTCAAGAATCGACGAGGTCAGCGCGCCCGACTGCGACACCAGGGCCAGTGGCCCGCTGGCCGCCAGCGGGCCCAGTGTGCTGGCGTTGAGCCCCAGGCCCGGGCGCTGCAGGCCCTGGCAGTTGGGGCCCAGCAAGTGCACGCCGTAGCGGCGCGCGGTGGCATGCAGTTCTGCACACAGCGCCGGCGCCAGGCCGCTGGTGAGGATGAGCGCGGCGCGGCAGCGGATGCGGCCGACAATTTCCAGCGCTGCGGCGGTCTGCTCGGGGGCCAGCGCGATCAGGGCCAGGTCGGCGCGCGAATTGGCCAGGTCGGCCAGCGTGCCCGTCATGCCGATATCCAGCCAGGTGACGGTGCCGGCGTAGCCCGCCGCGGGCGTGGCCAGGCTGCGGCGCAGGGCGCGCGCGGCAGGCGTGGGCGCGCTGCCGTCCGGGTCGCCGGCGAAGACGATGATGGAACGCGGGTCGAACAGCGGCGTCAGGAAGTGGCGGTCCAAGGCGGTTCTGGCAGGGGTAGGTGACGGCCGCAGCATAGGGCAAGCGGCTGAGCGGGCCATGACAGCCCGACGCGGCGCTGCGGCGCCGCCCGAGACACGGCCCGGCCCAGGCTGGCAGGCATGGCAGGCATGGCACCATAGGCCGCCATGTCCACCCCCCGCCCGCGCCCTTCCGACCCCGAGCCGCTGCAGGACGCGGTGTTGCGCGCCATTGCCGACCGTGGCGGCGTGCGGCAGTACCCGGCCAACGCCGTGCTGGTGAACGAAGAAGACCGTTCCGATTCGCTTTTCATCATCCTGCGCGGCCGGGTGAAGGCCTACGGCGCTGGGCCCGATGGCCGCGAAGTCGTCTACAGCACCCAGGGCGCAGGCGAATACTTCGGCGAACTGTCGCTGGACGGCGGCGCGCGCTCGGCCAGCGTGATGACGCTGGAACCCACCACCTGTGCCGTGGTGCCCGGCGCCGAGGTGCGCGACTTCCTGGCCCACCACCCCGACTTTGCGCTGCACCTGGTGATGAAGCTCATCCGACTTGCGCGGGCCGCCACCGACCAGGTCAAGAGCCTGGCGCTGGACGATGTCTACGGCCGCATCGCGCGGCTGCTGCGCACGCTGGCGCGGGAAGAGGACGGCGTGCTGGTGGTGCCGGACAAGCTGACGCAGCAGGACATCGCCGAACGCGTGGGCTCTTCGCGCGAAATGGTCAGCCGCATCTTCAAGCCGCTGGTAGAAGGCGGCTATGTGGAACTGCGAGCCGGGCGCATCGTGCTGCTGAAGAAACTGCCGGCACGCTGGTAGCGTGCTGGCGTTGTGACAGCCTAGGGCGCCGATGAGCCTGATGCAGGAAGTGGCCGAAGCGGCCGCCCAGCACCTGGGCGCGCTGGCCGTGACCCTGGCCGACCCCTGGCAGCGCGTGGCGCTGGGCGCGGCGGTGCTGGCGGCGGCGTTGATCGTCGTCAGCGCGTTCGTCAAGACCATCATCCCGCTGCGCTGGCTGGCGGTGGGCAGCAACATCGGCTTCATGCTGTACGGCTACCTGCACCCCAGCCCGCTGATCCTGGCGCTGCATGCCGCCTTGCTGCCGGTGAACCTGTGGCGCGTGCTGGAAATGCAGCGCCTGACGCGCCGCGTACGCAGCGCCAACGTGGCCGAGCTGCGCACCGGCCTGTGGCTGCAGCCGCACATGCGCCGCCGGCGCATGGCCGCGGGCAGCGTGCTGTTCCGCAAGGGCGACACTGCCGACCGCCTGTACCTGCTGGCCGAAGGCGAGATGGAACTGGTGGAAAGCGGTCGCCGGCTGCACACGGGGCGCATGTTCGGCGAGATCGCCTTCTTTGCGCCCGACCGCCGCCGCACTGCCACCGCGCGCTGCACCACCGCCTGCACCGTCCTGTCGATCGACGAGGCCACCTTCAAGCAGCTGTACTTCCAGAACCCGGACTTCGGGTTCGAGATCGTGCGCCTGATCGCCGCGCGGCTGACCGAAGACGTGCAGCGCCTGGAAGGTGAACTGGCCGCACAACGCCCGCCGTCTTGAACTTCGAAGCGCAGGGATCGATGCGTTGTCAGAGCTTGAGGCGCTGCAGGACGACGCTGGGCGCACCCTGGCCCATCGGTTCAGAGCACAAAGGCGTTGACCAACTGTTGTGCGATGACCAAGACAGCGGCGACGAGGTCCACCTCACTCCGTGCCACGGCATCTTTGGCCGTAGCGCCCCAACCCAGGTTGCCAGTCTTATAAATCTTGTATAGCCCCAGTGCGGCCAACAACATCCCTGTGTACTTCAGAAACTCTGCGAGGCCCGGAATAGTTCCAGGGGGCAGCAGGCAGGCGGCAAGCAGGCCCAGTAAGACGACCAACTTACACACCGATAACGCGATAGAGAAGGATGTGTTCACGGCGGACCTCGTATCAAGTTAAGGCATTTCGCAATAATCGCAAAGAGGCGGAAATCCGACAGTGCCGTATTGTGCAGCAACGGTTTCCCAGTTGGCGTCTGGATAATCAAAGGTTTCGTAGCTCCAGGGAGCGAATACGCCGTAATCGCCGCCAGTTTCCTGCAGGAAAGCTTGTTCCGCTATGGGCACTGCGAAGGCGCTGGCGAGCTGATACTGGGCTTCCCCTGTGTACGCGACCTGGGTATCTGTATTCGTCGTAGAAGAGATGTCGATATTCCAGTTTTCCAGGATCTGGTTGACTGTCCCGCCAATATCATCCCATAGCGAGGGTGAGGCCCATTGGACGAATTGAGCGATGAGTGTTCCGACGCCGTATCCGAATCCCCATGCCAGATGCGCGGCAAATGAGTATGCCCCCAGGGTTGCCGCGAGTGATGAAGTGACGCTCAACAAGCCAATATTGGGGGATGTGCGGAATGTGAGGTAGATGTCCCGCGGCGTGGAGTCGAGCCAAGCCACGTATGGTGCCAGCGGCCCAAGCGGCGGCAGGTTGCTGTTGGTGTTGTGGCCGCTGTTCGGTCCATAGCTGTCATCGAATCGTGGCACGGGCGCCATGAAGTTCGGGTTTGTATGACGCTGAAATTCCAGGCTCTTGTGGGGTGCCAGGCGGATCACGGAGTCGTAAAGCGGAGCGAATCCGAAATGCTGTGACACGCGCCCAAGTTGCGCCGGAGTCAGCTGCAAGGCCAGAATGTCCTGCAGTCGCGGAGTATGGGTAAAGCGTACAGCGCAGGCATTTGCGTAGGATTGCGCGAGCGCAGCCAGTTCCCGATCTTGCAGCGTCGCCATGAAACGTGCGGCGCGGGCTGGATCCATTCGCGCGAAATTCTGTTCAATTTGGTTGACAAAGGACGCGGGCTTGAGCCCAGGTGTTGCCCTGGAGAGGACGTCGCGTGTCAGCTTGTGTGGCGCCGTCGATGCGGTGTAGGCGGCAGTTGTAAAGTACAGGCCCAAGGCACGCAGGCGGGCTTCGGTTATCTGGGGCCGCGGGCGGCGGGGCTTTCGCGCTGGTTTGGCTGAACGCGGCGTGGCGAAGCCCGAGCCCGGGATCCAGAGGGAAGCGCTTAACGCCAGTGACGCGCCAAGAGCGCTGCGGCGGGTGTGCAGAGATTTCATTTCGCAGTCCTTACGGGTTTTGGGGAATTCCAATTTAGGCGGGCTGCGAGCCTTGAAGAATCCCACAAGAGGCGGTCGCGAGAGGGACATGGTTGGCCCCCCAAAAGGAGGAAACGGGTCCCGGAACGGGTGTCCTTGAGGCCCACGAACGCGCCGATACACTAGGCGTGCGCATCCACGCGACGTGCCGTCGCTGGACGACAGTCCCCCAACCCAACACCGCAACATCATGAACTTCGCTCTGATCCCGACCGCTGTCCTGGCCGTACTGGCCACTGCCGGGGGTGCCGCCTGGTCCCAGGGGGCCAGCAAGGCCGAGTTCCTGGACTACTCCACGCGTTCGCTGATCAGCGAGGAAGCGGCCAAGAAGATCATGGACGACGCCGTGCCGGCCAAGGTCTGGAAGGTTTACCCGTCCACCAAGTACGTGTTCATCAGCCAAGTCGAAGGCGGTCTCACGACCGCTGGCATCTGCGCCATCACCGCCCGGGTGATGCTGATGCCGCTGACCCCCACTGCGAAGGCTGTGCTGTTCCGCCCGCAGAAGACGGCCACCACCTTCGACGCGGTGCCTTCGTCGACTGCTGATCAGTGCAAGACCACCGCCGCCGACAAGCTTAAGGAAGCCACCACCGCCGTCGTGTCGGCCCTGGTGAAGAGCTGAGGTTCAGCGAGGCTACCGGCCGCGCGCCCGGCGGCTGAAGGCCGCCAGCCCGGCCAGGCCCAGCAGCCACATCGCCCAGGTCGACGGCTCGGGGATCGGCGGCACGGGCGGCGTCAACGGTGGCAGCTCTGGCAACGGCGGCACCGGCGGGATCGTGGGAATCTCTGGCACCGGTGGGATTTCCGGCACCGGCGGGATCTCTGGAATAGGCGGAACGGGCGGGACAGGCGGCACCGGTGGTGTGGGTGGCACCTCTGGCGTGGGCGGAACTTCAGGTACCACCGGCACGACGGGCGGGACGGTGATGCCACCGCCGCCCACCGAACCGCCGCCGAGCGGCAGTACGCCGACCGGTGGCGTCAGCGCGCTGGCACCGCCTTCGCCGCTCGACCCGCTGCCGGACCCTCCGCCGAAGGGGCCAAGCCCGCCGCCACCACCGCCGCCGCCAGGTGCGGGCCCCAGGCCCGGCAGGCCACCCAGCAGACCGACCAGGGGCAAGCCGCCGCCTCCGGCAGGCAGCGGCGAAGGCGGTTGACTGGCCTGGCTGAAACTGGGGTTGCCGGCGCCCGGGGGGTCGAAGACCAGTTCGCCAGGGTCGTTGGCAGCCAGCGGGCCGGCGCTGCCGCCCGGGTCTGCGGCGGGCCCGCCGGGGCCTGTCAGCATGCCGGGCGGCGTACCGGCCGTGCCGCCGGGCGCTTCGGTCCCCGGGCCCGGCAGGCGCTTGACGCGGCTGACGTTGCGGCACACCGTGGGCACGATGATGCAGTGCTCGGCTTCGCAGTACACCAGCCCGCGCTCGACGGCGTCAGGCGCCCACTTCGTGCGCGTCACGGCGCGGCAGACCTTGCCCTGCCCGAAATGCATGTCCTGGATATCGGCGGCGTAGCGTTGGCGCCCGGTGATGCTGTCGCGGCGGATGGTGGCCATCTCGTCGTACTGGCGCGCGGCCATGCGGGCCTTCAGGCGTTCGCGCACCGCTGCTGGGATGTCGGTGTAGCGGTCCACCGCAGCCGGCACGTTGCCCATGAAGGGGTTCACGCCCGGGCTGTCCCACGAGCATTGGGGCACGGTTGGCGAAAGTGCCAGGGCAGCGGCAAGGGCCAGGGACATGGGATCCAACGTGCGTCAAGCGTGCTTGACAAACAGCCTGTGTAGAAGCCTGTGGGATTGTGACGACCACCTTCCCTGATCCCTAGTTTAAGGGGGTCGAAGACGCCGGTGGTTACCAGGCGTTGCAATTGCGTCGAATGTCACGGTCGTATCGCACGCTAAGTCTCAGCGTCGGTTTCAGCCCGCCCGGCCGCGGTTTGGGCCCGCGCTGCTGCGCGCCACGCGCGGTGCGCCAGGTCTATGGCGAGATGCCGGTGGCGGCCTGCCGGTAGCGAGATACTTCCGGGCTTCCGCGTTTGCTTGCCCGCCCCCTTCGTCGCTTCCCCGTTTTCTCCACGTCCCCCAAGCCCATGAACTTCGACTGGACCAACCCCTACCCCACCCTGCGCAGCCCGCTGTTTGCGCGCAACGTCGTCGCCACCTCGCAGCCGTTGGCGGCGCAGGCCGGCCTGCAGATGCTGCGCGCCGGCGGGAATGCGGTCGACGCAGCCATTGCCACGGCTGCGGCCATGACCGTGGTCGAACCCGTCAGCAACGGCCTGGGCAGCGACAACTTCGTCATCCTCTGGGACGGGCAGCAGCTGCACGGCCTGAATTCATCGGGCGTGGCGCCGGCGGCCTGGACGCCCGACTACTTCGCGAAGAAGCATGGCGGTGTGTTCCCCATGCGCGGCTGGGACAGCGTCACCACCCCCGGCGCCGTGGCCGGCTGGGTGGCGCTGTCGCAGCGCTTCGGCAAGCTGCCCTTTGCCGACCTGTTGCAGCCGGCCATCGAGCTGGCCGAGCGCGGCTTTGGCGTGGGCGTGGTGACGGCCGACAAGTGGGCGCGCCAGGTGCCCGGCCTGCAGGCCCAGCCCGGCTTTGCGCAGACCTTCATGCCGCATGGCCGTGCGCCCACTCCAGGCGAGCGCTTCGTGTTCGCCGACGCCGCGCGCACGCTGCGGCTGATCGCGCAGACTAAAGGAGACGCCTTCTACCGCGGTGAAGTGGCCGAAAAGCTGGCCGCCCATGCCGCCGCGAATGGCGGCGCGATGACGGTGGCCGACCTGGACGCCTACCGCCCGGAATGGGTGACGCCGATCCAGAAGCACTTTGCCGGCCACACCGTGCACGAGATCCCGCCCAACGGCCAGGGCATCTCGGCGCTGATGGCCATGGGCATGCTGGAACACACGCCCTACCGCGACTTCGCGGTGGACAGCCTGGAAAGCCAGCACCTGCAGATCGAGGCCATGAAGCTGGCCTTCGCCGACACCTATCGCTGGGTGGCCGACGCGCGCTACATGACCGAAGTAACCGCCAGTGATCTCCTGAGTGACGCCTACCTGGCCGAACGCGCCCGCCTGATCGACATCCACAAGGCCAGCGACCCGACCCACGGCCAGCCGCCGCGCGGCGGCACCATCTACCTGACGGCAGCCGACGAGCGCGGCATGATGGTCAGCCTGATCCAGAGCAACTACATGGGTTTCGGCAGCGGCGTGGTGGTGCCCGGCACGGGCGTGAGCCTGCAGAACCGCGGCCACGGCTTTACGCTGCAGGCCGGCCACCCCAACCAGGTGGCACCGGGCAAGCGGCCCTTCCACACCATCATCCCGGCCTTCCTGACGAAGGACGGCCAGCCGGTGATGAGCTTCGGCGTGATGGGCGGCAACATGCAGCCGCAGGGCCACCTGCAGACCCTGGTGCGCATGCTGGTGCACAAGCAGCAGCCCCAGGCCGCTTGCGACGCGCCGCGCTGGAAGGTTGCTACCGGCCGGCAGATCGACTGTGAATACACGATGTCGCCCGCGTTGCAGCAGGGCCTGCGCGAGCGCGGGCACGAGATCGTGGCCACGCCCGACGCCTACATGGACTATGGCTCGGGCCAGTTCATCGCCCGGCTGACGGACGACTATGAAGACGGCTATGTGGCCGCCAGCGACTCGCGGCGCGAAGGCCAGGCCGTCGGCTTCTGACGGTCGCTCTCAGGCCGCCACGCCCAGGCTGCAACGCCAGGCCTTGGCGTCAGGCCGCGGCGTCCAGCGGCACGTCGCGCAGCGGGCGCTGCAGCCAGCTGATGTCGTGCCAGGCGCTGAACTTCCAGCCTGCGCGCTGGAAGGTGCCCACCAGGCTGAAGCCCAGCGCCCGGTGCAGGGCCATGCTGGCGTCGTTGGGCTGGGCCACGCCAGCCAGCGCGGTGCAGTAGCCGCGGGCAGCCAGGCGTTCGAACAGCGCGGTGTAGAGCTGCCGCCCCAGGCCCCGGCCACGTTGGCCGGGGGCGATGTAGGCCGACACTTCGGCGCAGTAGCGGTAGGCCGCGCGTTCGCGGTGCGCGCCGCCGTAGGCATAGCCCTGGCAGCGGCCATCAGCGTCGACGGCCACCAGCCAGGCCCAGCCGGCCAGCGACTTGGCGATGCGCGCCGCAAACTCGTCCACCGCCGGCACGGCGGTTTCGAACGTCACCGCGGTGTCGGTGACGAAGGGCGCGTAGATGGCCAGCAGCGCCGCGGCGTCGGCCGGCGTCGCGTCGCGGATCTGCATCGCGGAGGTGCAGCTCAGCCGGGCGACCGGGCTTCGGCGACGGCGCGTTCCATCGCAGCGCGCATCTTCTCGGCCATGGGCGCGGCCAGCACCTGCATCAGCTGGTTGGACCGTTGCATCACGGCCGGCATCTTGTCGACGAAGGCCTTGCCCACCGGGCTTTCGTAGAAGGCGATCAGGCCGTTGATCTCGTCCTGCGTGAAGGTCTCGCGGTAGATGCCCACCTGGATGGGGCGTATCTTGTCCCACGACAGTTCCTGCCGCAGCACGGCGGCAAATTCCGCCGGCGCGCGGTCCAGCACGGCCTGCTGCTTGTCGGTCAGCCGCTGGCCGCCCAGGGCCTGCTGCATGCCGGCACGCATCGCGCCTTCAAAGTAGCCGTACATCTGTTCGACCAGGACCTGCGACTTCGTCACCACCAGCAGTTTTTCCACCGTCTCGGTTGTCGGCTCCGCGGCCAGAACGGGGTGTGCTGGCAGCAGCGCCAGGCAGGCGGCGGCGGCGACAGCGGCCAGGGTTCGGCGGGGCCGGGCGAACCGGGCGGCCCCAGCTGGGGCGGGCAGGGCGGTGGCAATGCGGGGCATGGCGGTGCTCATTCAGTGGCGTCGACTTCATTCTGCCCGCGTGGCGCCTGGCCCCGCAAGGCATGCCAGCCGGCCCAGCCCAGGCGCTGCAGCGTGGCCTGGTTGGTCTCGAAGATCGCCTCGGGTTCAGGGAACGCGGCGACCGCAGCGTCGATGCTGGCTTCGCGCAGCAGGTGCAGGGTGGGGAAGGGCGAACGGTTGGTGCAGTTCTCGATGTCGTCGGGCTCGGTGCCGGCGAATTGATAGTCGGGGTGGAAGCTGGCGATCTGGATCACGCCTTCCAGGTTCAGTTCGGCCAGCGCCGCGTCGGCCACGTCCAGGAAGTCGTTGTAGTCCAGGAAGTCGCCCAGCACCTGCGGGTGCACGACCAGCGTGGTGTCCACGTCCTGCGGATCGGCTTCAGCCAGGTGCTGCAGTTCCTGCACCAGGGTGTGCAGCAGGGCTCCGGTGTCGGTGGCTTCGCACAGCACCCAGCGGATGCGGCCCCTGGCGTGCATGGCCTTGGCGAAGGGGCACAGATTCAGGCCGATGACGGCGGCTTCCAGCCACGCGCGGGTGGCTGTGAGGGGGTCGATGACGGGAGGGGTGGCGTGCATGCGCGCACTCTACGGCCGCACCGCCGGGGTTTCTAGCGGCATGCCCGCGGCACGCTGCATCAGGTAGAGCTCCAGCGCGGTGAACGCGTCAGAGCCCGGGGCGAAGGGCTCGGCCCGTACCCCGGTCATGCAGTTGCGCAGCCGGCGCTGCAGCGACCCCAGGCCCTGCCATTCCAGCCGGTACAGCGGGTAGCCCGTGGGGTGGCCCTGGGGGATGGTGCTGCCGGCCAGGCGCCCGCCGGCGTGCGCGTCGTGGCATTGCGCGCAGCTCAGGCCCAGCTGACCCAGCGGCTGGCGGAACAGCGCTTCGCCGCGCTGGCGCCAGGGCTGCAGGCGGGCGTCGGCCGGTGGGGCGATGGGCTGGCCGCGCGACGCGTAAGCGACATGGGCTTCCAGGCCCAGCAAGGTGTCGTCCTCAGCGGCCCAGGGCGGGGCCTTCAGATGCCGCACGCGGCATTGCTGGATGCGGCCCTGCAGCGTCACGGGCTTGCCCAGCACATCGTCCCAGGCCGGGTAGCGCGGGGCCACGCCGCGCAGGCTGGCGGCGGCGTGGCAGGCGTGGCAATCGCGCTGGAAGGTCTGCTCGCCGCCCTTCAGCCACAGCCAGCCGGGGTTCTGGCCGTCGTCGCGCTGCAGCGCCTGGGTGGCGGGCTGCATGTCCAGCAGGCCGCTGCGGCGCGGGTCAGGCGGTGCGGCTGCCGCCAGGCTCGCCATCGCCAACATGGCCCAGGCGGCCAGCAGCAGGGCGCCGGCTCGCGGCACTAGCTCACCACGAAGGGTACGGTTTCGCTGTGCGTCAGGCCGTCGTCACCCCGCCAGTTGACCACCAGGCTGCCGCTGGCCACGGCGCGCAAGCGGAAGGCCACGTAGGGGTTGGCGGCAATCGCGGCGTGAAGGTCGGCGGCGAACACCAGCACGCCGTCCAGCCGCGCTTCCACCCGCCGCACGATGCTGCGCGGCAGCATCTCGCCGCCGCTGCCACGGCGGTGGCCGCTTTCGTTCGGATGGCCCAGCGTGGCGCGCACTTCCACGACATCGCCGCGCGCGATGCTGCGCGGCAGGTTCACCAGGGCCCGAAGCGGGGGTGTGCTCATCAGGATGCTCGCGCTTTCAGCCTTCGATGCAGGCGGCCAGGGTGACGATGACATCGGCCTGCGCCTGCCACCAGCTGCCGTCGTTCATCTGCGCCAGCGCCAGCACGCGCTGCGACGTGGCCAGCCGCAGCCGGGTGGCCACGCGCGCCAGCCCGTTGTGCGGGCCGAGTTCGAACACCGCCACTTCGGGCTGCGGGTTGGCTTCGCTGAACAGCGCGATGCGCCGCACGTGGTCGGCCGCCGTCATGGGGCTGCTCACGTCCACCTGCACAGGCACGGTGTTGCCGTTGTCCACCAGGCTGGCGATGTCGATCTGCACACGGCCGGTCTGCACCGGGGCGCCGCCTGTCAGCGCCACCACGGCGGCGCGCAAGCTCTCGGGGCTGGCCTGGGCCAGGGGCCAGGCGGACACCGCCACCAGGCCGGTGGCGGCTTGCAGCAGATGGCGGCGGCGCGGCATGGGCTTACTTCAGGGTTTGCAGATAGGCCAGCACGTCTTCCACCTGCTGGGCGTTCAGGATCGGCTGCCCGCGCCAGGCGGCGGCCACGCGCTGGCGGTCTTCCTGTGCGCTGTCGGGCAGGGCGTGGAAAGTGGGCATCAGGCTGGCGGGGTTCAGGTGCCGGCTGTTGGCGATGCGCAGGCGCAGCTGCGCGGCCGTGTAGCGCGCGCCCGCGCCGTCCAGCGGCGGCGCCAGGTTGCCCTGGAAGCGCTCTTCAGGAATCGGCCCGCTGTGGCACAGCAGGCACAGGCCCGCCTGCCGCTGCGCGACGATGGCGCGCCCGCGCTGGGCATCGCCCGGCGTGGCCGTCAGCGGCTGCGGGATGCCGTCGTCCACCACGTTGTAGGCCGCGGCGGGCAGGCTGGCCAAGGCCGCCAGCAGGGCGATGGCCAGCCTGGCCGTCACGCCCGCTTCAGGTTCTGCCCGGCCAACGGCAGGTCGCGGATGCGCTTGCCGGTGGCCGCGAAGATGGCGTTCAGCACCGCCGGCGCAGCCACGGCGATGGTGGGTTCGCCCACGCCGCCCCAGAAGCCGCCGCTGGGCACGATCACCGTTTCCACCTTGGGCATCTGGGCGATGCGCAGCATCGGGTAGGTGTCGAAGTTGGCCTGCGCGATGCGGCCGTCCTGCACCGTGCAGGCGCCGTACAACGCGGCCGTCAGACCGTAGGCAAAGCTGCCCTCGACCTGGGCTTCGATCTGCTGCGGGTTCACGGCGTGGCCGCAGTCGGTGGCCGCGACGATCCGGTGGATCTTCAGCTCGCCCGCGTTGCTGACCGAGACCTCGGCCGCTGCCGCCACATAGCTGCCGAAGCCGTGCGTCTGCGCGATGCCGCGGAACACCTTCTGCCCGCCCACGTTGGGCGCCGGCTTGTCCCAGCCGGCGCGTTCTGCCGCGGCGTTCAGCACCGCCAGGTGCTTGGGGTGCTTGGCCATCAGGCTGCGGCGCAGGGCCAGCGGGTCCTGCTTGGTGGCGTGGGCGATCTCGTCCAGGAAGCATTCCAGGTAGATCGCGTTCTGGTTCAGGTTCACGCCGCGCCAGAAGCCCGGTGGCACATGCGGGTTGCGCATGGCGTGGTCCACCAGCAGGGCCGGGAAGCTGTAGCCGATCATGGCTTCGCCGCCGCCTTCGTTCAGGCCCTGGAAGACCACCGGGTCCTTGCCGTCGCGCACGTTCTGCGGAAACACCCCAGCCAGGATGGACTGCCCGCTGATGCGCATGTGCAGCGCCGTGATCTGCCCCTTGTCGTCCAGCCCGGCCTGCAGCTTGCACTGGGTGATGGGGTGGTAGCGCCCCTGCGTCATGTCTTCTTCGCGCGACCACATCAGCTTCACCGGCGTGCCGGGGAATTCCTTGGCCGTCTCTTTCGCGATCACGACGGCCTGGCGCACCCAGTCGTGCACCGCGCCGCGCCGACCGAAGCCACCGCCCAGCGGCAGCTTGTAGACCTCGCACTGCGCCGGCGGCAGGCCCGAAGCTTCAGACGCCGCGGCCAGCGCGGCTTCGCCGTTCTGCGTCGGCGTCCAGACCTCGCAGCGCTCGGGCGTGTAGCGCACCGTCGCGTTCATGGTCTCCATCGTCGCGTGGTTCTGGAACGGGTACGAATACACCGCGTCCAGCGTGCGTGCGCTGCGGGCCATGGCGGCGCGGATGTCCTTGCCGGCTTCGTTCTGGTTGCCCACCACGGCTTGTTCGGCCGTCAGGCCGGCCTTCAGCGTGGCTTCGATGTCGGCCTGCTGCACCTTGGCGTGGGCGCCCAGGTCCCAGTCGATGGGCAGCGCGTCCAGCGCCTTCTTCGCGTGCCACCAGGTGTCGGCCACCACGGCCACGGCGTTGTCGCCGACCCGCACCACCTTCTTCACACCGGGCCGGGTGGCAACAGTGGCGGCGTCGAAGCCGCGCAGCTTGCCGCCGAACACCGGGCAGGCCGCGATGGCGGCATTCAGCAGCCCGGGCAGCTTCAGGTCGCTGCCGTAGACGATGCTGCCGTTGGTCTTTTCCACCGTGTCCAGCCGCGCCAGCCGCTGGCCG
Organism: Rubrivivax sp.; assembly: GCA_027485165.1. Lineage (GTDB taxonomy): Bacteria > Pseudomonadota > Gammaproteobacteria > Burkholderiales > Burkholderiaceae_C > Rubrivivax. Next base: position 117,693 of record JAIXRN010000075.1, on the reverse strand, counting down.
GCGATCTGCCAGGTCTTCGGGTCCTTCAGCGCCACTTCTGTGGGCACGGGCAGCTGGGCGGCCGCACCCGTCATCGCGCCATACGTGGTGCGCCGGTTGCTGGCGGGGTGGGTGATCACGCCTTTGGCCACGCGGCATTCCGCAGCCGGCACCTGCCAGGTGTTGGCCGCCGCCTGCACCAGCATCATGCGGGCCGCGGCGCCGCCCTTGCGCACGTAGTCCTGGCTCTCGCGGATGCCACGGCTGCCGCCGGTGCTGAAGTTGCCCCACACACGCTTGCGCGCCAGGTTCTGGCCCGGCGTCGGGTATTCGGTCGTGACGCGGGCCCAGTCGCAGTCCAGTTCCTCGGCCACCAGCTGGGCCAGGCCGGTCAGGGTGCCCTGACCCATTTCGCTACGGGCGATGCGGATGACGACGGTGTCGTCAGGCCGCACCACCACCCAGGCGTTCAGTTCCTGCAGTTCGTCGCGTTGCGGCGCCCCTGCCGTCTGTGCCCCTGCCGTCTGTGCCAGCGCCGGCACGTGGAAGCCCAGCGTGAAGCCGCCCGCAGCGGCGGCCGTGCTGCCCACGCTGGCGATGAAGCCGCGGCGTGACATCGTGCTGTTCATGACGGTGCTCATCAGACAGCCCTCACGATGTGGATGATGTCCAGGCCGGCCGTCTTGGGGCCGCCGGCGGCTTCCTTGATAGCGGCGCGCACGCGGTTGTAGGTACCGCAGCGGCAGATGTTGGTGATGGCCGCGTCGATGTCGGCGTCAGACGGCTTTGGCTTGGCCTTCAGCAGCGCCGTCGCGGCCATGATCATGCCGCTCTGGCAGTAGCCGCATTGCGGCACGTCGTTGGCCACCCAGGCCTTCTGCAGGGCGGCGCCCACGGGGTCGGGGGCGATGCCTTCGATGGTGGTGATCTTCGCCCCCGGCTGCACGGCCGAAATGGGCAGCACGCAGCTGCGCACCGGGTTGCCGTCGATGTGCACGGTGCAGGCACCGCACTGGGCGATGCCGCAGCCGTACTTCGTGCCGGTCAGGCCCAGCTGTTCGCGCAGCACCCACAGCAGCGGGGTGTCGGGTTCGGCATCGTGGCGCAGGGCGCGGCCATTGACGTTGAGTTGTGCCATCGGGGGTTCCTCGTTGGGGGTCGGCGGGATGATGCGCAAACACGCAAGCCCAGCGCCGGTGCGGTCATCAAAGCCGCAGCAGGGCACTGTGGCATGCCCGCAAGCGTATCGCGCCTGGAAGGCCCCGCCGTGGGAAGCGGCCTACGCGCAGCAGCCACCCGGTCCGACGCGCGCCGGGCGGGCCCTGGCCCAGGCTAGCGGCATCGCCTGACGCTTCTGCCAAAACATGCCCCGCCTACCCGCCGAACCTGTCGCAACGCCCCCCGTCATCGTGCCTTCACTGCCCTGGGCGATGCGCCGCATCCCCGTGGCCGGGCTGCAGGTGGCGGTTTACGACAGCGGCAGCCCGGGCCTGATGGCAGCCGGCAGCGTGCCGCTGCTGCTGGTGCACAGCGTCAACGCCTGCGCCAGTGCCTTCGAGATGGAACCGGTGATGCTGCGCCAGTCGCGCCACCGCCGCGTGGTGGCGCTGGACCTGCCCGGCTTCGGCGCTTCCGACCGACCCGAGCGCGACTACACGCCGCTGCAGATGAGCGCTGCCATCCTGGCCGTGATCAGCGCCATCGGGGCGCCGCAGGTCGACCTGCTGGCGCTGTCGCTGGGCTGCGAATTCGCCACCCAGGCCGCACTGGCCCAGCCGGCACGCGTGCGGTCGCTCACCCTGGTCAGCCCCACCGGCATGGAAGACCGCCGTGTCGGCGAACGTTTTGCTCAGGGGCGCACGCGCTGCCGGCCCTGGGTGCGCCGGCTGCTGCGGCAGCCCAGCGTCGGCCCCGGGCTGTACCAGCTGCTGACCTGGCGGCCGGTGATGCAGGCTTTCCTGGCGCGCAGCTGGGGCACGCGCGAACGGGACCCGCGCCTGCTGACGCACGGCCTGCGCTGCGCCAGCCAGCCGGGTGCGCGGCACGCGCCGCTGGACTTCGTGGCCGGCGCGCTGTTCACCCGCGGCATCATCGAACGCTACCGCGCCCTGCCGCTGCCGGTGTGGGTGGCCCAGGGTTCGCAGGGCGCCTTCACCGACTTCGGTGCCTGCCCCGACAGCACCGGCACTGCAGCCGGCGGCGGCACCTGGCGCCTGCAGCGCCGCATCTTCGACAGTGGCGCCATGCCGCACTTCGAAATGCCTGACGACTTCGACGCCGCGCTGTGCCGCTTCATGGACGGCCTGCCGATGCCCCGCCCTGTGCCCCAGGGCATACCGGGTTCCAGCCCGACCGCAACGGCCCCACCCGCGCAGCCGGCGAGCCTGCAACTGCGCTGAAGCCGTGCCGGGCCATCCCTTCACCCCCACGACCACCTGCAGCCTGGCCACCCCGCCAGCGGGTTCTGCCAGTCCTGCCCGGGAGGCCTCGCCCCCGCGCCGGCCGTGGGCCATCAGGCTGCGCCGCGGCCCCAAGCCCGGCGCGCAGGCGCAGCTGGACCGGCACGGCGACAGTGCGACCCTGCAGCTGGCCGGCGACTGGCAGGCTGGCCCGCTGCCCGCGGCGCCCACGGCGCAGCAGCTCGCTGGCCTGGCGCAGCTGCGCGTGGCTGCCGACGGCTTGCAGGCCAGCGACGCGCGGCTGCCTGCCTGGCTGTGGCCGGTGCTGCAGCGCGCTTCGGCCGCTGGCGCCCAGCTCGACCTTCAGGCGCTGCCCACCCCGGCGCGCACAGGCCTGGAGGCTGCGCTGGCGCAAGCCATGCCCGCAGCGCCAGGGGCTGCTGGCGCGCCCGCGAACAGCACCTGGCTGGCACAGCTGGGCCGCGCCGCGGCCCTGTCCTGGCAGCGCCAGCAGCAGACGCTGAACTTCCTGGGCCAGGTGCTGCTGGCGGCACAGGGTGCCTGGCGCACGGCGCTGTCAGCCATCGTCACGCCGGCCGGCCGTGTTGCGCCGGGCCAGCGCAGCAGGCTGCGCCTGGCCGACATCGCGTTCCAGTTCGAACAGGTCGGCCCGCGCAGCCTGCCCATCGTGCTGCTGGTCAGCGCCCTGGTCGGGCTGATCCTGGCCTACATGGGCGGTGCGCAGCTGGAACTGTTCGGCGCGCAGTCCTTCGTGGCCCCGCTGGTGTCGATCGGCGAAGTGCGCGAGATCGGCGCGCTGGTGGTGGGCATCGTGCTGGCCGGGCGCGTGGGTGCGGCTTTTGCGGCCCAGCTGGCCACCATGCGCGGCAACGAAGAAATCGACGCGCTGTGCTGCCTGGGCGTGGACCCGGTGGACCACCTGGTGCTGCCGCGCCTGCTGGCCCTGCTGCTGGCGGCCCCGCTGCTGACGGTGCTGGGCGCCGCCGGCGGCGCGCTGGCCGGGGGCCTGGTGTCAGTGGGCATCTACGGCGTGGCCCCGCGCGAATACCTGGCGCGCAGCATCGACGCGCTGACCCTCACCCATGTCGCCATTGGTGTGTTCAAGGGCTTGCTGTACGGCCTGCTGGTGGGGCTGGCGGGTTGCTGCCAGGGCCTGCACGCCGAACGCAGCGCCCAGGGCGTGGGCCGCGCCACCACCGACGCGGTGGTGCAGGCCATCGTCTGGCTGTCGGCCGCGGCCGCCGCGACCACCGTCATCTTTCATCAGCTGGGCTGGTAGTGCGGGCACCGTTGCAGCCCCGTTGCCCGCCCTTGCGCGGAGCCCAGCCCACAAGCAAGGAACACCATGACAACCTGCACCCCCACCGCTGACCGCTTGCAGGCCACCGCCATGCCGCCACCCGCGGCCCCAGCGGCGCGTGCCGCGCCTGCAGCCCTTCCATCAGCCACCGCGCCTGCGGGCCCGCTGCTGCAGGCCTGCGGCCTGGCTATCGGTCAGGGTGGCCCGGGCGACTCTGCCCAAAGGCCACTTCAGCAAGGCCTGGACTTCGCCCTGGCACCCGGCGAAGTGCTGGTGATCGCCGGCGCCAGCGGCTGCGGCAAGAGCACCCTACTGCGCACCCTGGTGGGCCTGGCCGCGCCGCTGGCCGGGCAGGTCTTGCACGCCGGCACCGACTTCTACGCCGCCGACACGCCGCAGCAGACTCAGCTGCGCCAGCGCTTTGGCGTGATGTTCCAGGCCGGGGCGCTGTGGTCGTCGATGTCGGTGGGCGACAACGTCATGCTGCCCCTGCAGCTGTTCACACGGCTGGCCCCGCGCGACTGCGAAGCGCTGGCGCGCTACAAGCTGGCGCTGGTGGGCCTGGCCGACGCCTTCGACCTGATGCCCGGGGCGCTGAGCGGGGGCATGCGCAAGCGCGCCGCGGTTGCGCGCGCACTGGCTCTGGACCCGCCGATGCTGTTCCTGGACGAGCCCTCGGCCGGTCTGGACCCGGTGGCCAGTGCGCGGCTGGACGCCCTCGTGCTGCAGCTGCGAAACCTGGGCACTGGCATCGTGATGGTGACGCACGAACTCGAGAGTATCTTTGGCGTCGCCGACCGGCTGCTGTTCCTGGACGTGGCCACACGCACCATGACGGCCCTGGGCCCGCCCCGGCAGCTGCTGGACAGCGGGCCCGCGCCCGTGCGCGAATTCCTGCGCCGCGGCAGCGGCAGCGCTGGTCCCGGCCCCAGCCCCAACCCTGGCCATGGGGGCGCGGCATGAAGCGGCGCGCCAACCCCACCCTCATCGGCGCCTTCCTGGTGGCCGGCCTGGGCGCGCTCGTCCTGCTGCTGATGACGGTGGGCGGGCAAGACCTGCTGCAGCGCAGGGAACGAGCAGTGATGTACTTCTCGGGCTCGATCTACGGCCTGCAGCTGGGGGCGCCGGTGGTGTTTCGTGGCGTGCAGGTGGGCACCGTCGACAGCATCGACGTGCGCTGGGACGAAGGCCAGGCCAACTACGTGATCCCGGTGGTGGCCGAGCTCGATGCCAAGCTGCTGCGCCGGCTGGGCGCCGGCACGCCCGGCCAGACCGGCGCAGCGGCCGACGACCATGTGCTGGCGCCGCTGCTGCAGCGCGGCCTGCGTGCCCAGCTGGGCATGCAAAGCCTGGTGACGGGCCAGCTGTACGTGGACCTGGACCTGCGGCCCGGCCTGCCCGTGCTTGCGCAGGGCACGCGCAGCGGCATACCCGAGATCCCGACCCAGGACGCGCCGATCCAGAACCTGAAGAACCAGCTCGACGGCCTGGACCTGCGGCGCCTGGTGCAGGACGTCACCGACACCGCGCGCAGCGTGCGTGAGTTGGCAGCAGGCCCGGAAATCCGCGCCAGCGTGCGCAATGCCGCGCAGGCCGCGGCCGACATCAGCCGGCTGGCGGTGCAGATCGAAAAACGGGTCGGCCCGCTGTCAGACGGCGCAGCCCGCACGCTGGCCCGCGCCGGCACTGCGGCCGACCAGGCCGGTGCGGCGGCGCAGCGGGTGGAACAGGCTGCCGCCCGCGCTGGCGACCTGCTGGCGCCGGATTCGGCCCTGGTGCAGGCGCTCAGCAGCAGTGCCCAGGACGTGGCGCGCAGCGCCGCCGCCCTGCGCCAGGCCACCGACAGCGAAGCCCCGCTGATGCAGGACGTGCAGCAGGCCGCGCGTGATGTGTCGCGCGCGGCACGGGCGCTGCGCGAGCTGGCCCGCCACCTGGACCAGCAGCCCGAAAGCCTGCTGACGGGGCGCCGCGATGAAAACTGAAGCATCACGGCGCAGCGGGCTGCTGGCAGCTGCCAGCCTGCTGCTGCAGGCAGCCGCCAGCCTGCTGCTGCTGGCGGCGGCGGGCTGTGCCCATTCACCGGCGCTGCAGTGGCACCGGCTGCCGCTGGACGCTGCGGGGGCAGACGCAGACGCAGCCGCAGCCGCGGCCGTGGCCGTGGCCGCGGCGCCCCGCGTGTCCGGCCCGCTGGCGGCGCAGGCCGGTGTGTCGGCGGCGGCCGCAGAGGCTGGGGTGCCCTTGCTGACTGGGCCCGCAAGGGGCGCCGGGATGGCCCTGCCCGCCCCGGTCGCCTGGGAACTGGTGCCGCGCGTGGCGATGCCGGCCTACCTGGACCGCGACGAACTCTGGGTCGAGGCCGGCCAGGGCCGCATCACGCTGCTGCCGCAGCAGCGCTGGGCCGAACCGCTGGCCGAAGCGGTGCCGCGCGTGCTGCTGCATGACCTGGCACGGCTGCGCGGGGCCGCGCCGGTCTGGTCGGTTCCGGCGCCGGCGCAGGCGGGCGGCGTGCTGCGGCTGCGCGTGCAACTGCTGGCACTGCAGGCCGAGCCGGCGCAGGGCCGGCTGCGCCTGCAGGCGCGCTGGACCTTTGACAGCCCCAGCCAGGGCCCGTGCGTGGCCGATGCCCGCATCGACACCCCGTTGGCCGACGCCAGCGCCGCCGCCGTGGTGCTGGCCCACCGGCAGGCGCTGTGGCGGCTGGCGCAGCAGCTGGCGCTGGGGCCGGTCTGCCAGCCCGGATGAAGTCGCGCGCGGCGGCTTGTCGGCCTTGTCCGACAGGGCGCTGAGCCACAGGCCGACGCCGCCTGGCCGGCCTGGCCTGGAAGATGGCGAACCGCGGATGCCAGCGCGCAGCGCTGCACCCGCCCCGCCCCCAGCCCGCGTCGGGCAGTCCCACCCGTCCCTGATCTGGAGACCCATCATGACCACCACTTCCCTGGCCTTCCTGCTGCTGGCACTGCTGGCCGCCGGCTTTGCGGTCTGGATCTACGGCCAGTTGCAGCAGGCGCTGCGCTGGCTGACGCAGCCAGCCCAGCCTTCGCTGCTGGACCTGCAGCCGGCAGAAGTGCAGGCAGCCATGGAAGAGCTGCTGTCGCGCTGAGCTGCCGGCAGGGCAGCTGCCAGCGCCCCGCCAGCACCCTGCCAGCCCACCCCGCAGTCCTTCATCACCCCGAGCCCAGACCATGATCAACATCGGCATCGTCGACGACCACAGCATCGTGCGCACCGGACTGCGCCAGCTGCTCAGCGACGAAGTGGACCTGCGCGTCACCGGTGAAGCCAGCAACGGCCGCGAGGCCCTGGAACTGGCCCGCAGCGGCACGGTGGATGTGTTGCTGATGGACCTGTCGATGCCAGAGCAGGGCGGCGTCGATGCACTGCTGTCGATCAAGGCGCGCTTCCCGGACCTGCCGGTCATCATCCTCAGCGGCTTCCCGGAACAGCACTACGCCGTGACCCTGCTCAAGCAAGGCGCCAGCAGCTACCTGGGCAAAGACTGCGACCCCGAGCTGATCGCCACCGCCGTGCGCACCGTGGTGCGCGGCCGCAAGTTCGTCACGCCGGCGGTGGCCGAACTGCTGGCCGACCAGCTGGGCGGCGGCAGCGATCAGGCCCCGCACCACAGCCTGTCAGAACGCGAACTGCAGGTCTTCCTGCGTCTGGCCCAGGGCGAAACCGTCGGCGCGATCGCCCAGGCGATGTTCCTCAGCGTCAAGACCGTCAGCACCTACCGCAGCCGTGTGATGGATAAGCTGAAGCTGAGCAGCAACAGCGACCTGACCTACTACGCGCTGAAGAACGGGCTGATGCAGTGACGGGCCATCAGCGCCCAGCCAGCGGCGCCCGTTGGCCGGCTGTCGGCCGCGTCCTACAGGCCCGCAGGCGCCGCCCTGATAGCCTGGCTGCCCCTGCGAGCCCACACTGGTCGCCATGACAGCCGAGCCCCCGCCACCTGCCCGCATGCTGCGCGCCTTCATCGTCGAAGACAGCCCGGTGATCCGCGAGAACCTGATCGCCACGCTGGAAGAGCTGTCGCCCGTACAGGTCGTCGGCACGGCCGAAGACGAGGCCACGGCCGTGCAGCACCTGACCGACGCCTGCCAGGGCGTGGACCTGGCCATCATCGACATCTTCCTGGCCCGGGGTTCGGGCATGGGCGTGCTGAAAGCGCTGCGTGACGCTGGCGCGCCAGTGGAACGCGTGGTGCTGACCAACTACGCCACTGACGACATGCGCCGGCATTGCCTGGCCCTGGGCGCGGCGTGGGTGTTCGACAAGTCCGGCGACATCGACGCCCTGGTGGCGCACTGCCAGGCCCTGTCGTTGCAGGTCGCAGCTGCCGGCGGTGACAGCACTCAGGCCGCACTGGCCTCGCCGGCCGCGGACGGCCCGGCGTTCGGGCCTGGCTGAAGGTCCGGATGCCGGCCCTGCTGCGCCGTGCGATGGTGCTGGTGGCCCTGCTGGGCGCGACCGGCCTGCTGGCAGTGAACGAATGGAACCTGCACCGGGCGAAGGATTCGCTGCAGGACAACGACGACATCCTGGCCGCCCGCATCGAGATCCGGCGCCTGCAGCTGTTCATGCTGGGCGCCGAGACGGCGCAGCGCGACTACGTCATCACCGGCCAGCCCGACACGGCAGCGCAGTTCAGGCGCCTGGCGCAGTCCCTGGCCGACCAGTTGCTGGTGCTGCAGAAGCTGGCCGACGACAGCCCCGAACGCCAGGCCGTGCTGCGCGAAGTGCAGGCGCTGACAGACCGGCGCCTGGAGGTGATGAAGGGCATCGTGCAGCTGGTCGACGAAGGCCGGCCCGACAGCGCACTGGCCCTGGCCCGGTCCGGCCTGGGCAACGAACACCTGGCGCAGCTGGAAGCGCTGATCGCGCGTGCCGCCGCGGTCGAACAGCGGCGCATGGTTGACAACCGCAGTGCGCTGCTGGCCACCCTGCAGGTGAACCGCGTGGCCGTGGCGGCCCTGCTGCTGCTGAGCATGCTGGCCATCGCCCTGTACCTGCGCCACGGCGCCGTGCAGGGGCGTGAACGCGCGCGCCAGGCTGCCGAGCTGCAGGCTGAACGCGACCGGCTGGACAGCGAAGTCACGCGCCGCACGCAGGACCTGCGGGAAATCGCCCAGCACCTGCAGTCCGCGCGCGAAGACGAGCGCAGCCACCTGGCGCGCGAGCTGCACGACGAACTGGGCGGCCTGCTGACGGCGGCCAAGCTGGACGTGGCCCGGTTGCGCAACAAGCTGCGCGATGCCCCGCCCGAGGTGGGCGACCGGCTGGCGCATCTGGTGGGCACGCTGGACACCGGCATCGCATTGAAGCGCCGCATCATCGAAGACTTGCGCCCGTCCACGCTCAGCAGCCTGGGGCTGCAGCCCGCGCTGCAGATCCTGTGCGGCGAATTCCGCCAGCGCAGCGAACTCGACGTGCAGACCGACCTGGCGCCCCTGCGCCTGCAGCCCGATAGCGAAATCACGTTCTACCGTGTGCTGCAGGAAAGCCTGACCAACATCAGCAAGTACGCTCAGGCGCGGCGCGTGCGCATCAGCCTGCGCCAGGTCGACGACGAGGCCGTGCTCAGCATCGACGACGACGGCCAGGGCTTCGACACCCGCACCGTGGCCTTGCATGCCCGTGGCCTGGCCGGCATGCGCTTTCGGCTGGAAAGCTGCGCCGGCAGCCTGGAAGTGCAGTCGCGGCCCGGGCAGGGCACCCAGGTGGTGGCGCGCGTGCCCTACCTGCCGCCGGACAGCCGGCCAGGGCTGCTGCTGGAAACGGAAACGCGCTGAGACTGCGGCCCGGGCACGGAAGGCAGGGCGCCGGCCAGGTGCTGCCGCAGCAGGCCGCACACCAGTTCACAGGCCTGGTCCAGCAGCGGGCCGCGCGGGCGCTGGGCCGACGTCGCGATCCACAGGCTGGTGGCCAGCGGCAGGCGCTGTGCGCCGCTGCTGCGCAGGTGGATGGGCCTGGCGACGAAGGCCGATTCGCGCCCGCTGCCGCGGATGGCGTTCAGGCTCAGCACCGCATGCCAGCGCTGTTCGGGGTGGCGTTGCACCAGGTCCAGGATGGCGGGCACGCTTTCGATTTCCAGCCCCACGCGCGGCTTCAGCCCGGCTTCGGCCAGCACGCTTTCCAGCCGCATGCGGATGGCGTGCGGCCGACTGGGGATGAGCAGCGGCTGCTGCGCCACCTGCGCCAGCGTGGCCGGCCGGCCCAGGCCGCCGGCGGCACTGGCGCTGCGTGCACTGACGAGGTAGAGCTTTTCGTCCAGCACCGGCTGCAAGTGGATGGCGGGCGCTGGCGCCGCGTTGTAGACCACGGCACAGTCGATGCGGCCCTGCGCCAGCCATTCCAGCGTGTAGGTGGACAGGCCTTCGACCATGCTGAGCGTGGCGCGCGGGAAGCGCTGGCCGAAGGCTTCCACCAGCGGCGCCGTCAGCACCCGGCCGATGCTGGGCGGCAGGCCGATGCACAGCAGCCCGGCAGCAGCGCCCCGCAGGCCTTCCAGGTCCTGCCGCGCGCGTTCCAGCTGCTGCAGGATGCCGCGGCCATGGGCCAGCAACTTGTGCCCGGCCGGGGTGAGCGTGACGCCGCGGCCGTTGCGGTCGAACAGCGGCTGGCGCAGCTCCACTTCCAGCGCCCGCACCTGGCGGCTGAGCGCGGGCTGCGCCACCCGCAGCAGGCTGGCGGCACGGGTGAAGCTGCCCAGCTCGGCCACCTGCACGAAGGTGTTCAGCTGCTTCAGGTCCATGCCGACAGTGTGTCATGCCGGCGGCACCCTGTTGGCCGCCTGCCATGCCTGTATGGCATAACAGCTAGTGCCCGCGGCCGCTTGCTCGCCACGGGTGGGGGCTGAAGAATGCGGAGCATGCCCTGCACCGTCACCGCCATCTCGTCCAAGGCCACCCAGCCGCTGCTGCAGCAGTTGGGCGCGGCTTTCGAAGCGCACAGTGGGCACCGGCTGCAGCTGGAATCCGTGGGCGGGGTGGACGCCGCCCGCCGCGTGCAGGCCGGCGAGGCCTTCGACATCGTCTTCCTGGCCGCCGACGCCATCGACCGCCTGCTGGCCAGTGGCCACGCCCACCCGGGCAGCCGTGTGGACATCGCCAAATCGCCCATCGCCGTGGCCGTGCGGGCTGGCGCGGCGCAGCCCGACATCAGCACCGGTGCCGCGCTGCGCCAGGCCGTGCTGGACGCGCCCAGCATCAGCTTTTCCACCGGCCCCAGCGGCCAGTACCTGACCCAGCTTTTCGCGCGCTGGGGCTTGGCCGACACCCTGGCCCCGCGCCTGGTGCAGGCCCCGCCTGGGGTACCCGTGGGCAGCCTGGTGGCCAGCGGGCAGGTGGCACTGGGTTTCCAGCAGCTGAGCGAACTGCTGCCGCTGCCGGGCATCCAGGTGCTGGGCACCCTGCCGCCGGACGTGGCCTACATCACCACCTTTTCAGCCGCGCTGTGCAGCACGCTGGACCTGGGTTCGGCCCCCGCCGACGCCGCGCGCGCGCTGCTGGACTACCTGGTGTCCGACGCCGCTGCCGCCGCCAAGCAGGCCCAGGGCATGACGCCGGCCTGAACCCCCATCGCAACAGGAACGCAGCGCATGATCATCGACATCCACGGCCACTACACCACCGCGCCCAAGGCGCTGGAAGCCTGGCGCAACGCGCAGATCGCCGGCATCCAGGACGCGGCGCTGATGCCCAAGGTGGCCGACCTCAAGATCAGCGACGACGAGCTGCGCGAGAGCATCGAAACCAACCAGCTGGCGAAGATGCGTGAACGCGGCAGCGACCTCACCATCTTCAGCCCGCGCGCCAGTTTCATGGCGCACCACATCGGCGACTTCCAGGTCAGCAGCACCTGGGCCGCGATTTGCAACGAGCTGTGCTTCCGCGTCAGCCAGCTCTTCCCGGACCACTTCATCCCTGCGGCCATGCTGCCGCAAAGCCCGGGCGTGGACCCTGCCACCTGCATCCCTGAACTGGTGAAGTGCGTCGAACAGTACGGCGACGTCGCCATCAACCTGAACCCCGACCCGAGCGGCGGCCACTGGACCAGCCCGCCGCTTTCCGACCGGCACTGGTACCCGCTGTACGAGCAGATGGTGGCCTACGACATCCCGGCCATGGTGCATGTCAGCACCAGCTGCAATGCCTGCTTCCACACCACCGGGGCGCACTATCTGAACGCCGACACCACGGCTTTCATGCAGTGCCTGACGAGTGACCTGTTCAAGGACTTCCCGACGCTGAAGTTCGTCATCCCGCACGGCGGCGGCGCGGTGCCCTACCACTGGGGCCGCTTCCGCGGCCTGGCGCAGGAACTGAAAAAGCCGCTGCTGCAGGACCACCTGCTGAAGAACATCTTCTTCGACACCTGCGTCTACCACCAGCCCGGTATCGACCTGCTGACGAAGGTAATCCCGGTCGACAACATCCTGTTCGCCAGCGAAATGATCGGTGCGGTGCGCGGCATCGACCCCGAGACCGGCTTCTACTACGACGACACCAAGCGCTACATCGAGGCCAGCACGCAGCTGAGCCCGGCACAGAAGCAGCAGATCTATGAAGGCAACGCCCGCCGCGTCTACCCGCGGCTGGACGCCGCGCTGAAACGCAAGGGGTAATGAGATGTTCGAACTGGGCGTGGTTTACCGCAACATCCAGCGCGCCGAGCGCACGGCCGCCGACGGCCTGGGCGCCTTCGGCAGCGCCACCGTGCACGAAGCACAGGGCCGCGTGGGCCTGATGCGGCCCTACATGCGGCCCATCTACCCCGGCGCGCGTATTTCGGGCACGGCCGTCACGGTGCTGCTGCACCCGGGTGACAACTGGATGATGCATGTGGTGGCCGAGCAGATCCAACCGGGCGACATCGTGGTGGCGGCCATCACCGCCGAGTGCACCGACGGCTACTTCGGCGACCTGCTGGCCACGTCCTTCCAGGCGAGAGGCGCGCGCGGCCTGGTCATCGACGGCGGCTGCCGCGACGTGCGTGACCTGCAGGCCATGGGTTTCCCGGTGTGGAGCCGCGCCATTAGCAGCAAGGGCACGATCAAGGCCACGCTGGGCTCGGTCAACGTCCCCGTGGTCTGCGCCGGTGCCTATGTGACGCCGGGCGACGTCGTGGTGGCCGACGACGACGGCGTCGTCGTGGTGCCCGCCGCCACCGCTGGCAAGACGCTGCAAGCCGCTGCCAAGCGCGAGGCCCTGGAAGCCGACAAGCGCGCCAAGCTGGCCGCCGGTGTGCTGGGCCTGGACATGTACGCCATGCGCGAACCCCTGGCCCAGGCCGGGCTGCGCTACATCGACTGAACGCGCTTCACCCCGTTCTCGTTCTCTACCCCCATAAGTTCAGGAGACTGCAACGATGTTCACCCGCCGCACCCTCAGCGCCCTGGCGCTGGCCCTGCTGGCCGCGACCAGCGCTCAGGCCCAGGCCCAGGAATGGCCGACCAAGACCGTGCGCATCATCACGCCCTTCCCGCCCGGGGCCGGGCCCGAGACCGTGCTGCGGCTGGTGGCCGACAAGCTGCAGAAAAAGTGGGGCAAGACCGTCATCGTGGAAAACAAGCCCGGGGGCAACGGCTTCATTGCCATCGACGCCTTCAAGCGCGGCGACACCGACGGGCACGACCTGATCCAGCTGGACAACGTGCACCTGGCCGCCTACCCCAGCCTGTTCAAGAAGCTGCCCTACGACCCGGTGAAGGACTTCGAACTGCTGCTGCCGCTGTTCCGCGCCTACTTCTTCGTCGCCGTCCCCACGGCCAGCCCGTACAAGAACGTAGGCGACATCATTGCCGACGCCAAGGCCCGACCCACGGTGCTGAACTACGGTTCGTGGAGCGTGGGTAACCCGGTGCACCTGGGGTCGGCCCTGCTGGAAAGCATGACGGGCACGCAGATGCAGCACGTCATCTACAAGGAAGTGTCGATGCTCTACACCGGCGTGGCCACGGGTGAACTGAACTGGTCGCTGGGTACCCTGGCCAGCGCTGGCCCGATGCAGCGCGCCGGCCGGGTGCGCTTCATCGGTGTCACGGCGCCCAAGCGCCTGGCGGCCTTCCCCGACATCCCCACCGTCAGCGAAAGCGGTGGCCCGGCCGGCTACGAAATGCTGGGCTGGACGGCGATTGCCGCACCCCGCGGCTTGCCCAAGGCGGTGACGGACAAGATCCAGCGCGACATCGAAGCCGCGTTGGCCGAGCCCGATGTGAAGGAACGCTACGCCACCATCGGCTACGAGCCCTTCCCGACCACGCGCGATCAGTTCGCGGCCTTCATCGCGGCAGAAACCGTGAAGCTGGGCGACGTGGTGCGCCGCGCCAAGGCCAGCCTGGACTGAGCAGCAGGGCATGCAGCACGTCGACGCCATCGCGGTCGTCGCCATCGTCGGCTATGGCGAAGTCGGCCGCATCCTGGCCGAAGACCTGCGCGCCCAGGGCCTGGCGGTCTCGGCCTTCGACATCCGCGCCACCGCTTCAATGCAGGCCCATGCGGCGCAGCAGGGCGTGCGCCTAGCGGCCGGCGTGGTCGATGCTGTGGCCGGCGCCGGCCTGGTGATGTCGGCAGTCACCGCCAGCCAGACCGTGGCCGTGGCTGAGACCTGTGCGCCGGGACTGACCGAAGCCGCTTTTTTTCTCGACCTCAACAGCGCATCGCCCGGCGCCAAACAGCGCGCTGCGGCGCTGGTGGACGCCGCGGGTGGCCGCTACGTGGAAGGCGCGGTGATGACCAGCGTGCCGCCCTACCGCAGCCGCGTGCCGCTGCTGCTGGGCGGGCCCCATGCGCAAGCGCTGCTGCGGCCGCTGAACGCCATCGGCTTTGCTGCGCGCGTGGCCAGCGACAGGCTGGGCGTGGCCAGCGCCACGAAGATGAGCCGCAGCGTGATGATCAAGGGCCTGGAAGCCATGGTCATCGAAAGCTTCACCACGGCGCGTCACTACGGCGTGGAAGACGCGTTGATCGCGTCGCTGGTGGAAACCTTCCCCGGCATCGACTGGGAAAAGCAGGCCGCCTACTTCTTCCAGCGCGTCATCGAACACGGCCGCCGCCGCAGCGAAGAAGTGCGCGAAGTCGCGCAGACCGTGCGCGAAGCGGGCCTGGAACCCTGGTCAGCTGCCGGCACCGCCGAACGCCAGGCCTGGGTGGCCGACCTGGCCGATGCCGGGCTCTTCGGCGAACGCGGCAGCCCCGGCTTTGCCCGCAGCGCCGACTGGCGCACAGAGGCCGACCGGCTGCTGGCGCAACCGGGGGCAGACCGGCTGCTGGTCCAGGCGCATCCCTCACCCAAGGACTGACACCCGATGAGCAAACCCACCAGGGGTGACTTCACCAAGACCGTCGGCTGGCTGGACTGGTTCGAAGGCCCCAGCCGCCCGCGCTTTGCGCTGCCGCCCGGCAGCGTGGACGCGCACTGCCATGTCTTCGGCCCCGGGGCCGAGTTCCCCTACGCCCCCGAGCGCAAGTACACGCCCTGCGACGCCAGCAAGGCACAGCTGTTCGCACTGCGCGACCACCTGGGCTTTGCGCGCAACGTCATCGTGCAGGCCACCTGCCACGGCGCCGACAACCGCGCCCTGGTGGATGCCTGTCTGGCCAGCGGCGGCCGTGCGCGCGGCGTGGCCACGGTGCGGCGCCGCATCACGGATACCGAACTGCAGGCCCTGCACGCCGCCGGCGTACGCGGCGTGCGTTTCAATTTCGTCAAGCGCCTGGTGGACTTCACGCCCAGGGACGAGCTGATGGAAATCGCCAGCCGCATCGCGCCGCTGGGCTGGCATGTTGTCATCTACTTCGAGGCCGTGGACCTGCCCGAGCTGTGGGACTTCTTCACCGCCCTGCCCACCACCGTGGTGGTGGACCACATGGGCCGCCCGGACGTGAGTCTGCCAGTGGACGGCCCGCAGTTCGCGCTGTTCGAGCGTTTCATGCGCGAGTACCCAAACGTCTGGAGCAAGGTCAGCTGCCCTGAACGGCTGAGCGTCAGCGGCCCGAAGGCGCTGCAGGGCGAGCAGGCGGCGGGTTTGCCAAGTTATCGTGACGTCGTGCCCTTCGCCCGCCGCATCGTCGAACAGTTTCCCGACCGCGTGCTCTGGGGCACCGACTGGCCGCACCCCAACCTGAAGGACCACATGCCCGACGACGGATTGCTGGTGGACTTCATCCCCCACATCGCCGTCACCGCAGAACTGCAGCGCAAACTGCTGGTGACCAACCCGATGCGCCTGTACTGGCCAGAGGAAGCATGACCATGGGTCTTGAGAAGCCTTACCTGGACGTGCCCGGCACGACCATCTTCGACGCTGAGCAATCGCGCAAGGGCTACTGGCTGAACCAGTTCTGCATGAGCCTGATGAAGGCCGAGAACCGCGCGCGCTTCAAGGCCGACGAACGCGCCTACCTGGACGAATGGGCCATGACCGAAGACCAGAAGCAGGCCGTGCTGGCGCGCGACCTGAACCGCTGCATTGCCCTGGGCGGCAACATCTACTTCCTGGCCAAGATTGGCGCCACCGACGGCAAGAGTTTCCAGCAGATGGCCGGCAGCATGACCGGCATGAGCGAAGAGGCCTACCGCGCCATGATGCTGGCCGGCGGGCGCGACCCGATGTGGGGGAGAAGCTGATGGCACGCACATCGGCCCGCATCACCGCCTCGGTCTACACCAGCCACGTGCCAGCCATCGGCGCGGCCATCGACCAGGGCAAGACGCAGGAACCCTACTGGCAGCCGCTGTTCTCGGGCTACGAGCCTTCGAAGCAATGGCTGCGCGACAACCGCCCCGACGCGATCTTCCTGGTCTACAACGACCACGCCACGGCCTTCAGTCTGGACCTGATTCCCACCTTTGCCATCGGCACGGCCGCCAGCTACCAGCCCGCAGACGAAGGCTGGGGCCCGCGGCCGGTGCCCACGGTGATCGGCCACCCGGAACTGGCCAGCCACATCGCGCACAGCGTGATCCAGGACGACTTCGACCTGACGATCGTGAACCGCATGGACGTGGACCACGGCCTGACGGTGCCGCTGTCGCTGATGTGCGGCCAGCCGCCGCGGGACGCGTTTACCTGGCCCTGCCCGGTGATCCCGTTCGCCGTCAACGTGGTGCAGTACCCGGTGCCCAGCGGCCGGCGCTGCTTCAACCTGGGCCGCGCCATCCGCAAGGCCGTCGAGAGCTTCGACGAACCGCTGAATGTGCAGATCTGGGGCACCGGCGGCATGAGCCACCAACTGCAGGGCCCGCGCGCGGGGCTGATCAACCGCGAATGGGACAACCGCTTCCTGGACCGCCTGATCAGCGAGCCAGAAGCGCTGGCCCAGGTGCCGCACATCGACTACGTGCGCGAAGCCGGCAGCGAAGGCATCGAACTGGTGATGTGGCTCATCGCCCGTGGCGCGATGTCGGACGTCGCGCCTGGCGCGACGGGCGACCACGCGCCCGTGGTGAAGCACCGCTTCTATCACGTGCCCGCCAGCAACACGGCCGTCGGCCATCTCATCCTCGAGAACACATGAACCCCCAGCTCACTGACGTTCGCTGCCCCCCGAGGGGGCAGGCATGACCATCAAAGTAGCCCTGGCCGGTGCCGGCGCCTTCGGCATCAAGCACCTGGACGCGATGAAGCTCATCCCGGACGTGCAGGTCGTCTCGCTCGTCAGCCGCGACCGGGCCAAGACGCAGGAGGTGGCCGACAAATACGGCATTCCGCACGTCAGCACGAACCTGGAAGACAGCCTGGCCATCCGCGAGGTGGACGCGGTGATCCTGGTCACGCCCACGCAAATGCACGCTTCGCAGACCCTGGCCTGCCTGGCCGCGGGCAAGCACGTGCAGGTGGAAATTCCGCTGTGCGACGTGCTGGCCGAAGGGCAGGCGGTGGTGGACGCGGCGAAGGCCAGCGGCCGGGTGGCGATGTGCGGCCACACGCGCCGCTTCAACCCCAGCCACCAGTGGGTGCGCCAGCGCATCGTCAAGGGCGAGTTCCACATCCAGCAGATGGACGTGCAGACCTACTTTTTCCGCCGCAGCAACATGAACGCGCTGGGCCAGCCGCGCAGCTGGACCGACCACCTGCTGTGGCACCACGCCGCGCACACGGTGGACCTGTTCGCCTACCAGGCGCAAAGCCCGGTCGTGAAGGCCAATGCCATCCAGGGGCCGATCCACCCGCAGCTCGGCATCGCGATGGACATGAGCATCCAGCTGCAGGCGGCCAACGGCGCCATCTGCACGCTGAGCTTGAGCTTCAACAACGATGGGCCGCTGGGCACGTTCTTCCGCTATATCGGCGATACCGGCACCTACATCGCGCGCTACGACGACCTGTTCACCGGCAAGGACGAAAAGATCGACGTCAGCCAGGTGGACGTGTCGATGAACGGCATCGAGCTGCAGGACCGCGAGTTCTTTGCCGCCATCCGCGAAGGCCGCGAGCCCAATGCCAGCGTCGCCCAGGTGCTGCCCTGCTACCAGGTGCTGCACGGGCTGGAACAGCAGCTGGGCTGACAAGCCCTGGGGCGCGAGCCAAAGGAACGCCTATTTATTGAACTTCTGTGGCATGATCTTTCATATGAACGCCATTTTGCAACCCTCGGCTATACCGTTCCCTGCTGCTGCACCGGGTGGCGCCAGGGGGCCAGACCCGGCCATGGTGCTGGGCAAGGCCACCGCGCGGGCGGCGGAGCTGCTGGGTTTGTCGGGTGCGGCGCTGGCCCGGGTGGTGGGGGTCAGCGAGCCCACGGTGTCGCGCCTGCTGCACGGCCAGCGCGGGCTGAACCCGCGCAGCAAGGAAGGCGAACTGGCCGCGCTGCTGGTGCGCGTCTACCGCTCGCTCGACGCGCTGGTGGGCAACAGCGCAGCGCAGCGCCTGGCCTGGATGGGTAGCCACCACCACGCCCTGGGCGGCGTGCCGCGCGACCTGGTGCAGACGGCGCAAGGCCTGGTGGCCACGCTGGCCTACCTGGACGGCATGCGCGCCCCGTCGTGACGGCCCCGCCGGCCGCACCCTGGCCGGCCGCCTGGCTGACGGAAACCGCCCAGACCCGCCATGCCCTGCTGTGGCGCGGCGTCGAGGCACAGCACATCGTCGCCACCATGCGGCTGGTGGACACGCTGGACGAACAGGCGCTGCTGGAACGTCTGCTGGAGGACAGCAAACCGGCCTTACCCCGAGCGGGCCCGTCGCCCCTGTCGCCTCGTTCAGCCCGGCCGCGCGGGCCCGCGCCCGCGCCCGCGCCCGCAACCGCCGGGCCACCCGATCCATCCGGGCCACCCGGGCCACCCGGGCCACCCGGGCCACCCGAACCACACTACCTGCTGGCCACGCCGTTCCGCTACCGCAGCCCGTTCGCCAGCCGCTTCCGCCGGCCGCACCACGGCGGCGTCTGGTACGGCGCCGAAACCCTGCGCGCGGCTGCTGCCGAGGTGGCCTACTGGCGCTGGCGTTTCCTGCTCGACAGCGAAGGCCTGCGCCAAGGCCAGCTGCACACCGAGCACAGCTTCTTCCAGGCCCGCGTCGACGGCCCGGCCATCGACCTGACGTCCCCGCCCTGGGCCAGCCTGGCCGCGCTGTGGACGCCGGACCGCGACTACACCGCCACCCACGCGCTGGGCGACGCCGCCCGCAGCGCCGGCCTGCACTGGCTGCGCTACGCGTCGGTCCGCGACCCTGGCGGCCACTGCGGCGCCGTGTTCACAGTGCAGGCCCTGGCCCTGCATGCCCCGCAGGGGCCGCAGACTTGGCACTGCAAGACCACCGCGCACAGCGTCTGGCTGGTGCGCGAAGACCAGGGCTTCACCTGGTCGTTCGACCCCGCCCCCAGCAACCCGCCAGCACCATGAACCTACCTGCCCAGGCACGTCGCATCGGCCCTTTCAGCGTCGCCCCCATCGGTTTGGGCTGCATGAACCTCAGCCACGCCTACGGCAGCCCGCCGCCCGTGGAAGACGCTGAACGCCTGCTGCTGACGGCGCTGGACGTAGGCGTCACGCTGTTCGACACCGCGGCGCTGTACGGCTTCGGCGCCAACGAAAGCCTGGTGGGCCGGGTGTTGAAGCCGCACCGTGGCCGCATCGTGCTGTGCAGCAAGGGTGGCATGACGGGCCAGCCGGTGGGCCCTGGCGGGGCGCTGCAGCGCGTCATCGACGGCCGGCCGGCGTCCATTCGCCGCGATTGCGAGGCCAGCCTGAAGCGCCTGGGCGCCGATGTCATCGATCTGTACTACCTGCACCGCTGGGACCCGCGCGTGCCGATCGAAGAATCGGTGGGCGCAATGGCGCGGCTCAAGGAAGAAGGCAAGCTGCGGGCGCTGGGGCTGTCTGAAGTGTCGGCCGCCACCTTGCGCAAAGCGCATCGCGAACACCCGATCGCCGCGGTGCAGAACGAATACTCCCCGTGGTCGCGCAACGTCGAGATCGGTGTGCTGCAGACCTGCCGCGACATCGGCGCCGCGCTGGTGGCCTTCAGCCCGGTGGCGCGGGGCTTCCTGACGGCCACCCCGCCCGACCCGGCAGCGTTTGACGCCAAGGACATCCGCCGCAGCATGCCGCGCTTCGAGCCCGCGGCCTATGCCGCCAATCTGCAGCTGTGGCGCGGCGTGCAGGCGCTGGCGCAGCGCCTGGGCTGCAGCCCGGCGCAGCTGTCGCTGGCCTGGCTGCTGGCGCGGGGCGAGCAGGTGGTGCCCATCCCTGGCACCACGCGCGTCGAGCATCTGCGCGAGAACCTGGCGGCCGCGACAGTGAGCCTGTCGATCGACCTCGTCGCCGAACTCGAAGACCTGCTGCGCGAAGGCCGTGTGCAGGGCGGCCGCTACAGCGCGGCCAGCCAGGCCGAGGTCGACACCGAACAGTTCTGAACGCAAGCACCCCATCGGTCGACCCGGAGCACGTCATGCCGTCCCCCTTGAGCCGCCGCCGCTTCGTGCAGGCCGCGCTTCCAATGGCCGCCGCTGGTGGTGCGGTGGCCGCCCCTCGGCCTTCGCGCAGCGCCGCGGGCCGTGCGCTGGACACGCAGGACGCCGCCGGCCTGCAGGCGGCGCTGACTGCCGGCCGGTTCACCTCGCAGGCGCTGGTGCGCGAATGCCTGGCGCGCATCGCCGCTATCGACCAGGCCGGCCCGCGGCTGCAGTCGGTGATCGAACTGAACCCCGACGCGCTGGCCCGGGCCAAGGCGCTGGACGCCGAACGCCGCGGGCCGAATGCCCGCGTGCGCGGCCCGCTGCACGGCCTGCCCGTGCTGCTGAAGGACAACATCGCTACCGGCGACGCGATGGCCACCACGGCCGGTTCGCTGGCGCTGGCGGGCCTGCGGGCCCAGCGCGGCGCCTTCATCAGCCAGCGCCTGCGTGAAGCCGGCGCGGTGATCCTGGGCAAGACCAATCTCAGCGAATGGGCCAACATCCGCAGCAGCCGGTCCACCAGCGGCTGGAGCAGCCGCGGCGGCCAGACGCGCAACCCGCATGTGCTGGACCGCAACACCAGCGGCAGCAGTTCGGGGTCGGGCGCGGCGGTGGCCGCCGGGCTGTGCCCGCTGGCGGTGGGCACCGAAACCGACGGCAGCATCACCAGCCCAGCGAACGCCTGCGGCATCGTGGGCTTCAAGCCCACGGTGGGGCTGGTCAGTCGCGACGGCATCATCCCCATCGCCGCTTCGCAGGACACCGCCGGCCCGATGGTGCGCCATGTGCGCGACGCGGCGCTGCTGCTGCAAGCCCTGGCCGGGGCCGACGCGCGCGACCCGGCCACCGCCGCCATCCCCGCCGCGCTGGCCCGCCAGCTGGCGCTGGACGCTACGGCCACGCTGCGCACCGACGCACTGAAGGGCGCGCGCATCGGCGTGGTGCGGGCGTCGATGCCGGCGCAGCCGGGCGTGGCGGCGCTGTTCGACGCCGCCTTGGCCGTGCTGCGCGCCCAGGGCGCCGTGCTGGTGGACCCGGTGGCGATTCCGAATCAGGACAAGTACGGTGCGACCGAATTCACTGCCTTGCTGTGCGAACTGAAGGACCTGCTGCCGAAGTACCTGCGCGAATTCCAGCCCGACGCCCCGGTGCAGGACCTGGCCAGCCTGATCGCCTGGAACCGCCAGCACGCCGCCCGGGTGATGCCGCACTTCGGCCAGGAACTTTTCGAACAGGCCCAGGCCACGGCCGGCATGGCTGGCCAGCCCTACCGCAACGCGCTGGCCACCAACCAGCGCTTTTCGCGCGTCGAGGGGCTGGACGCGCTGTTTGCCGAACACAGGCTGGATGCCGTGGTCGCCCCCACCGGCAATCTGGCCTGGCCCATCGACCAGCTGCTGGGCGACCACTACACCCCCGGCGGCTTCACCAGCCCGTTCGCGGTGGCTGGCTACCCGCACCTGACGGTGCCGATGGGGCAGGTGGGCGGCCTGCCGGTGGGGCTGTCCTTCGGCGGCCTGGTCTGGCAGGACCTGCGCCTGCTGGGCCTGGGCTACGCCTTCGAGCAGGCCAGCCGGCTGCGGCCGCTGCCGCGCTACCTGCCCACGGTGGCCATCGACGACTGACCGGCCAGCCCGCCCGCCCTTGAAAAGGCGGCGAAGCCCCTCATCATCCAAGGCTGGCCTGGTGGCGGCCGATACCGGCCGTCGCCCGCCCCGTCTTTCACACCTATCCAAGAAACGTCGCCCATGGACAAGCAAACCCTGTCATTCCAGGCCGAGGTCAAGCAGATCCTGCACCTCGTCACGCATTCGCTCTATTCGAACAAGGAAATCTTCCTGCGCGAGCTGGTCAGCAATGCCAGCGACGCCTGCGACAAGCTGCGCTTCGAAGCGCTGGACAAGCCCCAGCTGTTCGAAGACGCGCCCAACCTGGAAGTGCGCGTCTGGTACGACGCCGAGAAGAAAACCATCACCATCCGCGACAACGGCATCGGCATGAGCGCGGACGAAGCCGTGTCGCATCTGGGCACCATCGCCAAGAGCGGCACGCGCGAATTCATGAACAAGCTGGAAGGCGACCAGAAGAAAGACGCCAACCTCATCGGCCAGTTCGGCGTGGGCTTCTACAGCGGCTTCATCGTCGCCGACCGCATGACGGTGGAAACCCGCCGCGCGGGTGCGACGGCCGAGGAAGGCGTGCGCTGGTCGAGCGAAGGCACGGGCGACTTCGAGGTGGAAACCATCACCCGCGCCGAGCGCGGCACCGACGTCATCCTGCACCTGCGCGAAGGCGAGGAGGAATTCCTCAGCGCCTGGAAGCTGAAGAGCGTCATCAGCAAGTACAGCGACCACATCAGCCTGCCGGTGCTGATGCCCAAGACGAAGTGGGACGACGAGAAGAAAGACACCGTGCCCACCGACGAATGGGAAACGGTGAACAAGGCTGCCGCGCTGTGGACGCGCAGCAAGAGCGACATTACCGACGCCCAGTACCAGGACTTCTACAAGCAGCTCAGCTACGACCAGGAAGCGCCGCTGGCCTACACCCACAACCGCGTCGAAGGCCGCAGCGAATACACCCAGCTGCTGTACGTGCCGGCCAAGGCGCCGATGGACATGTGGAACCGCGACAAGCGCGGCGGCGTGAAGCTGTACGTGAAGCGCGTCTTCATCATGGACGACGCCGAGGCGCTGATGCCGGTGTACCTGCGCTTCGTGAAAGGCGTGATCGACAGCGCCGACCTGCCGCTGAACGTCAGCCGCGAACTGCTGCAGGAAAGCCGCGACGTGAAGGCCATCCGCGAAGGCAGCACCAAGCGCGTGCTGGGCATGCTGGAAAGCCTGGCCGACAGCGAGAGTGCCGAAGACCGCGAGAAGTACGCCAAGTTCTGGGGTGAGTTCGGCGCCGTGCTGAAGGAAGGCGTCGGCGAAGACCACGCCAACCAGGAACGCCTGGCCAAGCTGCTGCGATTTGCCAGCACCCATGCCGACACCGGTGTCTCGTTCGCCGACTACGTCAAGCGCATGAAGGAAGGCCAGGAAGAGATCTACTACATCACCGCCGACACGTTGTCGGCGGCGAAGAACAGCCCGCAGCTGGAGATCTTCCGCAAGAAGGGCCTGGAAGTGCTGCTGCTCACCGACCGCGTCGACGAATGGATGCTGAGCCACCTGTACGAATTCGACGGCAAGCCGCTGCAAAGCGTGGCCAAGGGCGGCGTCGACCTGGGCAAGCTGCAGGACGAGGAAGAAAAGAAGCAGGCCGAAGCCACCGCCGAAGCCTTCAAGCCCACGCTGGACAAGCTCAAGGAAGCCCTGAAGGACCGCGCCAAGGACGTGCGCACCACCACGCGGCTGGTGGATTCACCGGCCTGCATCGTGGTGGAAGAAGGCGACATGAGTTCCCACCTGGCGCGCCTGCTGAAGCAAAGCGGCCAGGCTGCGCCGGCGGGCAAGCCCATCCTGGAAGTCAACGCCGAACACGCGCTGGTGAAGCGCCTGGAGGCCATGAACCAGGATGAGGGCAGCTTCGACGAACTGGCCCACATCCTGTTCGACCAGGCCCTGCTGGCCGAAGGCGGGCAGTTGGAAGACCCGGCTGCTTATGTGGCGCGGGTGAACAAGCTGCTGGTGGCGGCCTGACGGCTGCTGGGCAGCTCAGGCCTCCATCGCCTCCAGCTGCTCGCGCAGCTGGGTGGTCTGCTGGCTCCAGTAGGCCGGTGTGCCGAAGTACGGGAAATGCAGCGGGAAGGTTGGGTCGCCCCAGCGTTCGGCCAGCCAGGCGCTGTGGCGCAGCATGCGCAGGGTGCGCAAGGGTTCGATCAGCGCGCGCTCGCGGTCGTCGAAGTCGCTGAACTGCTCGTAGCCTTCCAGCAGCGTGTTCAGTTGCGCCGCCATGGTGTGGCGGTCGCCGCTGACCAGCATCCACAGGTCCTGCACGGCAGGGCCCTGCATCGCGTCGTCGAGGTCCACCATGTGCGGGCCGGCGGCGTCGCCGGTCTGGCGCCACAGCACGTTGCCCGGGTGGCAGTCGCCATGCAGGCGCAGGGTGGCCAGGGGCTGCAGCGCGTCGAAGGCCGCGACGGTGGCGGCCAGGGCGTGCTGGCAGGCGGCTTCCCAGGCCGGGCGTTCGGCATCGGTGACGAAGCCGCCCTGCAGCAGCAGGCGCTGGGCGCGTTCGCCATCGTGCCGAGCATCCATCACATGGCGGTGGGCAAAGGGCTGGCGGCGGCCGACGGCATGCAGCCGGCCGATGAAGCGGCCGATCTGGCGCAGCACGGCTGGGTCGTCCAGCTCCGGTTGGCGGCCAGCGCAACGCGCGGCCACAGCAAAACGGTGCGGCGGGCTGTCATCGCCCGGGGATTTCTGCAAGGTGGCCAGCGTGGGCGGCTGGCCTTGCAGGTGGGTTGCGCCGGCGCTGTCGTGGCCCAGCAGCACAAGCGGGGGCACCACGGGTACCTCGGCGGTGGCCAGTTCCAGCGCAAATGCGTGTTCTTCCAGGATCTGCGCGTCGCTCCAGCGGCCGGGCCGGTAGAACTTGGCCACCACGGCACCGCCGTCTTCCAGCATCACCTGGAAGACCCGGTTCTCGTAGGAATTCAGCTGCAGGATGCGGCCGTCGCCGCGTTGGCCCACGCTGTCCAGGGCGTCGAGAATCTGCTGCGGGCTCAGGTCGGCGTAGTTCACCGCTTGAGCATAGCCCTGCCCGGTGAGGCTGCCCGGGTGCGGGCCAGCGGGCTCGCAGGCGTCGGCCACGGCGGCCCGTGTGCGTTCCTTCAGTGCCGCAGCTGCGAACCCGGGGCGATGGGTGGCAGCGTGGCCACGGGCTCTTCAATGACCACTGGCAGCGGCCGGTCGTCAGGGTCGCTGTCGCGGTCCCTGTCGGTCTCGGCGTAGTGGGGTGTTTCGATCACCACGCCGCCTACGTCGTCCATGTCCACCAGCGCGTCGCGAGCGTGCTGTGCACCCGGCCTGTAAGGCCCGAAGCCGCTGTTGTTGCCCAGGTCGGCGCGGCCGTCGGTGCCGAAGAAGGAATCCTGCAGGTATGCCGAGTCCTGCCACAGGGTGGTGAATTCGCGTCGCAGCCCGGTGCCTGCGGGGTCGTGCAGCCGGTACGCCGCAGCGGCCGCCTGCGGGCCGCGGGCGGCCATCGCGGCCTGGGGCACCAGCAACTGCAGTTCAGGAATGGAAGGCAGATGGTCGGCCGGGCAGCGCAGGTAGCGCACCCGGCAGGCCGCCAGCACCGATTGCTTGATCTGGCCGCTGCGGCGCGACGGGCTGCGGTCGTTGTCCAGGTCGATGGCTGCCAGCACGCGCCCGTTGGCGCTGCAGATCGCAAACGTGACATGGGTGCCGCCCAGCAGGTCGTACCAATAGCGCACTTCCTGCGGGTCCAGCGGCTGACAAAAACGCACCAGGGGCAGCTTGGACAGCACCACATGGTGCGGCAGCGCTTCGCGCAGGTGCCGGTATGCGCGACGTTCGTCGGTGCTGAAGACCGGGCGCGCCGAGAGTGCCCATTCGGTCGGCAGTGCACGCTGCCGTGGCTGGCGGCGGTTCAGCCGCCACAAGATACCTGCACCCAGCAACAGGGCGGCTGCCAGGGTGGCGAGGATCCAGGGAAGGGTAGGCTGCATGGCCGGGCCCAGCGTCGACATCGCCCTTCACAGGGCGCTACCGGCAGGCAAGGTGAGTAAGGTGAGGTGAGGGGTGAACGCGGCTACAGAACGCGGCTTCGGAAAAATCTTGTTACCAGTTTAGTGAGCGCTCGCACGGTCGCCATCCCGCGACCCGGGGCCGGCGGCCGGTTCACCGTGCGTCATTCCACAGCCCAGGCCAGGCGCGCTATACTCGCGGGCTTTCCCGACGACGGCCGGGGAAGAGTGTGCCGCTTCGGCAGCTTGTTCGCAGGCTTTCCGACCGACAGTTACGCCCGCACCCCGAGAGGCTGCCTTGTATTGGATCACTCCAATACACCACAAGCAGCGCCGAGGGAATGGGCCAGCTGAGCTGGCGCAGGGGCGCAAACCCATTGCCGTAATCCACGCGCGGTTCGCCGCGCACCCTGAAAGACCCCCATGAAGACCTTCAGCGCCAAGCCGGCCGAAGTGACGCATGAATGGTTTGTGATTGACGCCACCGACAAGGTGCTCGGACGTGTTGCCAGCGAAGTGGCACTCCGTTTGCGCGGCAAGCACAAAGCCATTTACACGCCTCACGTCGACACCGGCGATTTCATCGTCATCGTCAACGCCGAAAAGATCCGTGTCACTGGCGCCAAGGCCACCGACAAGATCTATTACCGGCACTCCGGCTACCCGGGCGGCATCTATGCCACCGCGTTCAAGGACATGCAGGCCAAGCACCCTGGCCGCGCCATCGAGAAGGCTGTCAAGGGCATGCTGCCCAAGGGCCCGCTCGGTTACGCCATGGTCAAGAAGCTGAAGGTGTATGCGGGCCCCACGCATCCGCACACCGCCCAACAGCCCAAGCCGCTCGAGATCTGAGGACGCACGCGATGATCGGTCAATACAACTACGGCACCGGCCGCCGCAAATCCAGCGTCGCCCGGGTCTTCATCAAGAAGGGCGAGGGCAAGATCGTCATCAACGGCAAGACCGTTGACGACTACTTTGGCCGCCAGACCTCGATCATGATCGTCAAGCAGCCCCTGCTGCTGACGGGCAACGAACTGGCCTTCGACATCAAGATCAACGTGCACGGCGGCGGCGAGAGCGGCCAGGCCGGTGCGGTGCGCCACGGCATCACCCGCGCGCTGATCGACTACGACGCAGCCCTCAAGCCCGACCTCAGCCACGCCGGCTTCGTGACGCGCGACGCGCGCGAAGTCGAACGCAAGAAGGTCGGCCTGCACGGCGCTCGCCGCCGGAAGCAGTTCAGCAAGCGCTGATCGCCTTCCCGCGCCGCCATCACATGGCGTCAAAAGGGCAGCCCTTGGGCTGCCCTTTGTCATGCTGGTCGCGATGCGGGCCAAACACCCCCTTGCCATCGGGGTGGTGCGCTGGGGCAGGCCGCCCGAGCGTCGTACCATCCGGGGCGAGATTGCCCATCCAGGAGCCACCATGAACGCTGTTGCCGAAATCCAGATGTCCACTGTGGACGATATGCCGCCGCCGCTGATCTTCACCGACAGCGCTGCCGACAAAGTGAAGCAACTGGTCGACGAGGAAGGCAACCCGGACCTGAAGCTGCGCGTGTTCGTGCAAGGCGGTGGGTGCTCGGGCTTCCAGTACGGCTTCACCTTCGACGAGGTCGTGAACGAAGACGACACGCAGATGGCGAAGAACGGCGTGACGCTGCTGATCGACGCGATGAGCCTGCAGTACCTGGGCGGTGCCGAGATTGACTACAAGGAAGACCTGCAAGGCGCGCAGTTCGTCATCAAGAACCCCAACGCCACCACCACCTGCGGCTGCGGGTCGTCGTTCTCGGTCTGATGTCCTGCCCAGGCCGTGGCGGGCCTTACGCCGCGGCCTTCGCTATGGCGGCCCGCGCTACCCAGGTGGTTTGCGCGGTCCCTGCGCTTCAGTGCCCTGCGGGGTAGAGCGCCCCCAGCACCCGGGGGCTGCGCGCGCCAGTCACGGCCGGCAGGTTGCCAGCACGAGCTTCCACAAACGCCTGCGCCAGCCAGGCGAAGGCCAACGCTTCCACTTGCGATGGCGCCACGCCGCGAGCCTGTGTGCTGCTGACCAGCACACGTGGCCCCAGCAGGGCCTGCAGCCTGGCCATCAGGTGCAGGTTGTAAGCACCACCTCCGCACACCAGCAAGCGGCCTACGCCTGGCAGCACCTGCAGCAGGGCTTCGGCGGCTGAACGTGCCGTCAGCTCCGTCAGTGTCGCGGCCACATCGGCTGTGGCACAGGCGTTGCCGTTCAGCCAAGCCTGTAGCCAGGCGTCGTTGAACAGGTCACGCCCGGTGCTCTTGGGGGCGGGCTGGTTGAAGAAGGGTTCAGCCAGTGCGCGGGCCAGCAGCCCGGTTTGAACCTGGCCTTGGGCGGCCCAGGCGCCCTCGGCGTCATAGGCCGTGCCGCGCGTCTGCTGACACCAGCGGTCCAGCAGCATGTTGCCCGGGCCGCAGTCGAAGCCTGTCACCGGCCCCTGGGCGGGCAGCAAACTGAGATTGGCAATGCCGCCGATGTTCAGCACCGCGACGTCCTGCCCGGGCTGCGCGAACCGCGCGGCATGGAAGGCGGGCACCAGAGGAGCGCCCTGGCCGCCGGCAGCCAGATCGCGGCTGCGGAAGTCGCACACCACATCAATGCCTGCCAGTTCGGCCAGCAACGCACCGTTGATCAACTGCAGCGTGTAGCCCGTGCCGTCATGCGCCTGGGGCTGGTGGCGCACGGTCTGGCCATGTGCGCCAACAGCGCGCACGTCCTGTGCGCGCAAGCCCGCCTGCGCCAGCACGTCGCCCACGGCCTGGGCGTACAGGCGCGCCACGGCGTTGCCGGCCAGTGCGGCGCGGTGCAGTTCGTTGTCGCCCGGGCTGTTCAGCGCCAGCAGTTCATGGCGCAAGGCTTGCGGAAAGGGCAGGTGGCAGAAGGCCAGGTCGCGCGACTGCGCATCTGCCAGCACCGCGTCTACCCCGTCGAGCGAGGTGCCGGACATCAGCCCGATGAACAGGCCAGCCATCGGCGGGCCCGGCGTTTCTATTCGACGCGCGCGGCGGGCCCGGAAGCCACGGTGGCGGCGACCTGGAGCTTGGCCTGGATGACACGCAGGGTTTCAGCAAAACGCTGGCGCGAGACTTCGTCCAGCACCACCGATTCCGCCGCTTTCGCGACGCGTTCCGGGTCCTGGTGCTGGCCGTTGACGCGGAATTCGAAGTGCAGATGCGGGCCGGTGCTCCAGCCTGTGGTGCCGACGGCGCCCAGGTTCTGCCCCTGGCCCACGCGCTGGCCCTTCTTCACGTCGATGCGGCTGAGGTGGGCATACAGTGTTTCTCGGTTCTGCGCGTGCCGCACTTCGACCACGTTGCCGTAGCCGTTC
The DNA here is from genome assembly GCA_027485165.1 of Rubrivivax sp. Taxonomy (GTDB): domain Bacteria; phylum Pseudomonadota; class Gammaproteobacteria; order Burkholderiales; family Burkholderiaceae_C; genus Rubrivivax. Next base: position 88,082 of record JAIXRN010000075.1, on the reverse strand, counting down.
TGCCAGCCGGCAAATTCGACTACGCCGTCGCCCACGGCGCGCACTGGGGTACCCACGGGCGCGCTGTAGTCCACGCCCAGGTGCTGGCGCCAGGTTTGCAGGATCGGGTGCAGGCGTTCGGCGAAGCCGGACGTGACGCGCGAAAACTCGACCGGGCTGGCCAGGAAGCTGCGGCGGCGGCTTTCGCCGTCCAGTCCGAAGTAGCCGCCGCGGCCGTCGGCCGGGGTGAACCAGACGGCATGGTGGGCGCGGCCGCCAGCGATGAATTCGGCGGCCAGGACGCGGCCTGCACTCTCGTTCCAGGGCACGGCCTCGCCGTCGGCCGTCAGCGCTTCGTAGACGACATGGAAACTGTCGCCCTTGCGCAGCGCGCGGTGGAAGTCGATGTCGGCAGCGAAGATATCGGCCAGTTGTGCAGCCACGACGTCGGGCACGCGCGCCGCGTCGGTGGCAGCGAACAAGGTGGTCTTGACTGTGCCGCCCGCCATCACCGGCCGCGTGGCGTAGGGGACCGTGCGGACCTGTGCTTCCCAGCGGCCGGCCTGGCGCGTGAGTTCCAGGCGCTTGAAGTGCGTGCGTGATTCATCGCTGGCTTCGGCCGGGTAGCGCGCCAGGAGACTGACCAGGCTGCCGTCTTCGCGCAGTTCGGCCTGCACCAGCTTGCCGGAGCGGCCAGACATCAGCATGCGGCCTATCGGGTCGGTGCGCAGGTAATGCGCGGCCTGCACGTCGGCAACACCCAGCCGGGCCAGCAGGCTGTCGACCGTGTCGCTGCCGCGGGTGGTGTCGCTGCGGCGCAGCAGCAGGTCGTGCGTGCCCAGGGCTTCCAGCTGGCTGGCCAAGTCCAGGGGTTCGACGATTTCCGTCACCACGCGCCGCGGCAGGCTGCTGGCGTCGGGGGCCAGCGGCGCAATGGCCACGGCCGTCACGGCAAAGCCCGCCAGCAAACCCAGCGTGGACAGGGTGACGGCGCGGCGATGGTCGTGGGCCGACTGGGCCAGACGCGCCAGGGCGGCGTGCAGAGAAGTCTGTAGGCTCACAGGCAAGCGGGGGAAAACCGGAAAAACAGGTGGATGGAAACCAGGGCGTCAGCGGGGCAGCGGTGGAAGCAGTGCAGGCTTGGGAAGAACAGTCGTCGGAGACGACCTCAAAACCGGCCCACCTAGAATCCGGTGCTGCCACAGGCGGACGACACGCACCTGCACACCCCGTAATCTAGGGGGCCGAGTATAGCCAAGGCCCTGCCCCCGGCGACCGGGCAAAAACGCTGAATTTCCCCACAAAGCCATGACCGAGCCCCTTCCGTCTGCCCCCGCCCCGGTGGTCACGCAGCCCACCCCGCCATCCGTACAGGCCCAGCCGGCGCCCGACAAGCCGATGAGCGACGCGGTGCAGGCTGCGCTGGCCGTCAGCCTGCGCGGCTGCGACGAGCTGTTGCCCCAGGCCGAATGGGTGCGCAAGCTGCAGCGGTCTGAGGCCACCGGCCAGCCGCTGCGCATCAAGCTGGGCCTGGACCCCACCGCGCCGGACATCCACATCGGCCATACCGTGGTGCTGAACAAGATGCGCCAGCTGCAGGACCTGGGGCACACGGTGATCTTTTTGATCGGCGACTTCACGTCCATGATCGGCGACCCGTCTGGCCGCAACGCCACGCGCCCGCCGCTGACGCGCGAGCAGATCACCGCCAATGCCGAGACTTACTACGCCCAGGCCAGCCTGGTGCTGGATCCGGCGCGCACCGAGATTCGCTACAACAGCGAGTGGAGCGACCCGCTGGGCGCGCGCGGCATGATCCAGCTGGCGGCCAAGTACACGGTGGCGCGCATCCTGGAACGCGAGGACTTCACCAAGCGCTTCAAGGCCGGCACGCCGATCAGCGTGCACGAACTGCTGTACCCGCTGATGCAGGGCTACGACTCGGTGGCCTTGAAATCCGACCTGGAACTGGGCGGCACCGACCAGAAGTTCAACCTGCTGGTGGGCCGTGCGCTGCAGCAGGAATATGGCCAGGAACCGCAGTGTGTGCTCACCATGCCGCTGCTGGAAGGCCTGGACGGCGTCGAGAAGATGTCCAAGAGCAAGGGCAACTACATCGCCATCACCGAAGCACCGAACAGCATGTTCGCGAAGGTGCTGAGCATCAGCGACGTGCAGATGTGGAAGTGGTTCACCTTGCTCAGCTTCCGGCCTGAAGCCGAGATCGCGGCGCTGCAGCGTGAAGTCGAGGCGGGCCGCAACCCGAAGGACGCCAAGGTGCAGCTGGCACTGGAAATCACCCAGCGCTTCCATGGCGCGGCAGCGGCGGCGGCAGCGCAGGAGGACTTCCATCGCCGCGCCGCTGGCGGCGTGCCGGACGACGTGGCCGATGTGGCGCTGGCCGGCGGGCCGCTGCCCATCGGTGCGCTGCTGAAGCAGGCCGGCCTGGTGCCTTCCACCAGCGAGGCACTGCGCATGGTCGAACAGGGCGGTGTGCGCATCGACGGCGGACTGGTCAGCGACAAGGCGCTGAAGGTGGCACCCGGCACCTTCGTCGTACAGGTCGGCAAGCGCAAGTTCGCGCGCGTGACCTTGTCGGCGGCCTGAGCGCTAGCCCGGCTGCCATGCTGGCCCTGCTGCAACGCGTGGCCCAGGCGCGGGTGGACGTGGACGGGCAAACGGTGGGTGCCATCGGCGCTGGGCTGCTGGTCTTCGTTTGCGCAGAGCCGGCCGACACCGAAGCCCAGGCGCTGCGCCTGGTGGACAAGCTGCTGAAGCTGCGCGTCTTCAGTGACGACGCGGGCAAGATGAACCGCAGCGTCGTGGACGTGGGCGGCGGGCTCTTGATCGTGAGCCAGTTCACGCTGGCCGCTGACGCCAGCAGCGGCAACCGCCCCAGCTTCACGGGTGCAGCACCGGCCGAACAGGGCCGGCGGCTGTATGAGGCCGTGCTGGCCGAGGCCCGCAAACGGCACACGCCGGCTGGACAGGTCCAGGCCGGCGTGTTCGGGGCTGACATGCAGGTCAGCCTGGTGAATGCGGGACCGGTGACGATTCCGCTTCGGATCGCTTAGTCCTCAGACGTGCTCAGTCTGCGTATTGCCCAGCGGCCTTGATGGCCGGGCCCCACTTGTTGATCTCGGCTTCGACGAACTTCTTGTGTTCGGGGCCATTCACGCGGCTGTCGGTGACCACCACGGCCCCCAGGGCTTCCTGGCGCTTGATGAACTCGGGGTCCTTCAGCGCAGCCTTCATGGCGGCGTTGACCTGGTCGACGATGGCCTTGGGCGTGCCCTTGGGCGCGTACATGCCGTGCCAGATGCTGACGTTGAAGCCCTTCAGGCCCGATTCATCCAGCGTCGGCAGCTTGGCCAGGGCCGGAGTCGTCAGCCGCTTGGGCGTGCTGACGGCAAAGGCCTTGACCTTGCCGGCTTCGATCTGCGTCGTCGTGTTGGTGGTCTGGTCGCACATGATGTCCACCTGGCCGCCCAGCAGGTCGGTCATGGCCGGGGCCGTGCCCTTGTAAGGCACGGTGGTCATGTCGATCTTCAGGGCTTGCTGGAACAGCAGGCCGCACAGGTGCGAAGCGGCGCCCAGGCCAGCGTTGGCCATGTTGATCTTGCCCTTGTTCGCTTCCAGCCACTTCACCAGCTCGGCGTAGTTGTTGGCGGGAAGGGTGCTGCGGCCGATCAGCGTCATGGGCACTTCGTTGACCATGCCGATGAATTCGAAGTCGTTCATCGTGTCGTACGGCATCTTGCGGTACAGCGCCGGCGACGTGGCCATGCCGATGTGGTGCAGCAGCAGCGTGTAGCCGTCCGGCGCGGCCTTGGCGACCTTGGCTGCGCCCAGCGTGCCGCCGGCACCGCCAACGTTTTCGATGATGACGGTCTGGTTGTTGAGGCCCTTGCGCAGCACTTCGGCCAGGTCGCGGGCCACCTTGTCGGTGGGGCCGCCAGCGGCGAAAGGCACCACCAGGGTGACGGGTTTGTCGGGGTAGGCCAGGGCCGACGTGGCCACGGCGGCCATGGCCAGGGCGAGCAGGGTCTTCGTCATGGGCTTGTCTCCAGGATAGGGGTTGACGCGAAAGCGCCAAATGGTAGGGCGACAGGCCTGCAGTCCCGACGTGGGAAATACGTAAGCCGCAACCCTGACACGGAATTTCGGCGCGGCGGCCCGGGCCAGGCACCCGGGCTAGCGGTAGCTGCGCGCGTCTTCGATCAGCTTGCCGTCGTTGGGCAGGCTGCCCGGGGCGACGATGTCCACCTGCGCGCGCAGCTTGGTCAGGTCGCGCACGCTGGCGGCCACGGCGTCGGCCAGGCCTTCGGGCGGGGCGGCGCATTCCACCTGCAGGGTCATGGTGTCGCTGGCCATCTCGCCGGCAACTACCAAGCGCACACGGCCCAGTTCGGGGTGGCGCCGTGCCACGGCGGCCACCTGGCCGGGGTGCACGAACATGCCGCGCACCTTGGCGGTCTGGTCGGCGCGGCCCAGCCAGCCGCGGATGCGCGTGTTCGTGCGGCCGCTGGGGCAGATGCCGGGCAGCACGGCCGACAGGTCGCCCGTGCCCAGCCGCAGCATCGGGTAGTCGGGGTTCAGCGTGGTGACCACGACTTCGCCCACCTCGCCTTCGGGTAGCGGTTCGTCGGTGCCCGGGCGCACGATTTCGACGATCACGCCTTCGTCCAGCACCAGGCCTGCGCGCGGCGGCGTTTCGTAGGCGATGACGCCGCACTCGGCGGTGGCATAGGCCTGGTAGGCGTGCACGCCGCGTTCTGCCAGCCAGTCGCGCAGGCTGGGCGGAAAGGCCTCGCCGCTGACCAGGGCCTTCTTCAGGTGCGGCAGCGTCAGGCCGGCTTCGGCTGCCTTTTCCAGCAGGATGCGCAGGAAGCTGGGCGTGCCGGTGTAGGCGTCGGGCTGCAGGTGCTGCATGGCCTGCAGCTGGATCTCGGTGTTGCCCGTGCCGCCAGGGAAGACGCTGCAGCCCAGGGCCTGGGCGCCGCTTTCCATGATCCAGGCGCCGGGCGTCAGGTGGTAGCTGAAGCTGTTGTGCACCAGGTCGCCGGCTTCGAAGCCAGCCGCCTGCAGGGCGCGAGCGCTGCGCCAGTAGTCGCTGCCACGGCCTTCGGGTTCGTAGATGGGGCCAGGGCTCTGGAAGACCCGCTGTGCGCTGCGTTGCGCGCGCAGCGCGCGCCAGCCGATGGCGCTGAAGCCGCCAAAGGGATCCGCCGCACCCCCCGAACCAGCTGCACCAGCTGTACCGGCTGCGTCGCGCGCAGCCTGCTGGCGTGCCAGCAGTTCGTGCTTGCGCGTTACCGGAAGCTGCGCCAGCGCCGCGCGGCTGCTGATGCCCCGGGCGTCTACGCCGGCCAGCCGCTCGGCATAGGCCGGCAGGCCCTGCGCGGCGCGCACCTGGGCCGGCAGGGCAGCCATCAGGGTGGCCTCGCGCTGGCCGGGGTCGCGCAGGGCCAGGGGGTCGATGGCGGCGGTGTGCATGCTCAGTCCTCTTGGTCCCAGCGGGCCAGGCGTTTCTTCAGTTCGTCCAGCCACTGGCGTTGCTCTGTGGCGGTCTTCAGTTGGCTGTGGTCGAAGTCCGGCGTCAGCGCCAGCTTGCGCGCCAGGCGGGCGTGGAGCAAGCCATCGGCTACGCGCAGCTCGGCCACGCGCTTGCCTCGCAGCTCGAAGCCGCCATGCCGTTCAGCCAGCTTCAGGTCGCGCAGCGAGCGCTGCAGTTGTTGCAGCGCGGCCTGGGCATCGAAGGGCGGCGGGGCGAAGCCGAAATCGTCGTTCATGGTGCCCCCTCACCCGCCAGCCGCTGATTCAAGCTGCCGCCGCGGAGCCGGCTTCGCCGGTCCGCTGGCGGCGCCCCCCTGGGGGGGAGCGGCGCAGCCGCTACGGGGGGGGTCATGAAAGCCACCGCTTGCGCCGCTTGTAGCTCTTGGCGTCCTTGAAGCTCTTGCGGTCGCTGCCGTCAGCGCTGCGGCCCATGCCCAGGTAGAACTCCTTGACGTCTTCGTTCTCGCGCAGGTCCTTGGCGGCGCCTTCCATCACGATGCGGCCGCTTTCCAGGATGTAGCCGTGGTCGGCGTAGCGCAGCGCCATGTTGGTGTTCTGTTCGGCCAGCAGGAAGGTGACGCCTTCACGCTGGTTCAGGTCTTTCACGATCTCGAACACCTCTTCAACGATTTGCGGCGCCAGGCCCATGGACGGCTCGTCCAGCAGCACCATCTTCGGGTTGGCCATCAGCGCCCGGCCGATGGCGCACATCTGCTGCTCGCCGCCGCTGGTGTAAGCGGCCTGCGAGCCGCGCCGCGTCTTCAGGCGTGGGAAATAGTTGTAGACCTTCTCCAGCGTCTGCGCCACGGCGGCCTTGCCATCGCGGCGCGTGTAGGCCCCCGTCATCAGGTTCTCTTCGATCGACAGGTGCGCGAAGCAGTGCCGGCCTTCCATCACCTGCACCACGCCACGGTTGACCATCTCGCTGGTGCTCAGGCCTGCAATGCGTTCACCACGCAGTTCGATGCTGCCCTTGGTCACCGCGCCGCGCTCGCCGGCCAGCAGGTTGCTGATGGCCCGCAGCGTGGTGGTCTTGCCGGCACCGTTGCCGCCCAGCAGGGCCACCACGCCGCGTTCGGGCACCTGCAGGCTGACGCCCTTCAGCACCAGGATGACGTGGTTGTAGATCACCTCGATGCCATTGACGTTGAGCAGGATGTTGCTCATGCAGGTGCTCCCGGGCTGGGGGTCAGGACTGGCAGTCTTTCGGGTCGCGCTTCGTCAGCTTTTTCTCGCCGGCGTACTTCTCGGCCGAGGCCTTCACCAAGGGCTTGATGATCTGGTCGTCGGCCTGCAGCCAGTCCGAAGCCCAGGTGAACTTCGCGCCGTCCCAGGTGTGCACGCGCGCCCAGGCGCTGCCCATGTGGTCGAAGCAGCTGGTGGACACCGGGCGCATCACGCCCTTGAAGCCCAGCGTGTCCAGCTTGGCCTGTGTCAGGTTCAGGTTCTCGTAACCCCAGCGCGCCTGTTCGCCGGTCATCACCTTGCCCTTGCCGAAGCGTTCCTGCGCGGCACGCACGCCTTCCACGGCCAACATGGCGCCCACCACGCCGCGCATGTACAGCACCTGGCCCACTTCTTCCTTCGGGCCTGTGCCCTGGCCCTTGGCGTGCACCTTGTCCAGGATCTCCTTCACCACCGCGGCTTCAGGCTCGGCGCCGTGCTGCATCATCACCGCGCTGTAGCCCTTGGCGGCCGCGCCGATGTCGCGCAGGTCGGGTTCAGCGCCGCTCCACCAGGTGCCGAACATCTTCTCGCGCGGGTAGCCGGTGGCCACGGCTTCCTTGATGGCGGTGGCTGTCATCACGCCCCAGGTCTGCATGACCACGAAGTCGGGCCGCTGCTGGCGCACCTGCAGCCAGATGGCCTTCTGCTCCACGCCCGGCGCGGGCACGGGCAGCAGCTGCACTTCGAAGCCGTGCATCTTCTGGCGTTCCTGGATGATGGGCAGCAGCTCCTTGCCGAAGGGGCTGTCGTGATAGACCACGGCAATCTTCTTGCCCTTCATCTTGTCCCAGCCGCCCTGGGTCTTGGCGATGTGCTGCAGCACCGTGTCGCCGGCCACCCAGTAGTGGCCGATGAGCGGGAAGTTCCAGCGGAAGACGCTGCCGTCGGCGCTGTCGCTGCGGCCGTAGCCAGACGTGATCATCGGGATCTTGTCGGCCGGAATCTTCTCGGTCAGCGCGAAGGTGATGCCGGTGGACAGCGGCTGGAACACGGTGGCGCCACCATGCTTGCCCTTCAGGCGTTCGTAGCATTCCACCCCGCGGTCGGTGGCATAGGCGGTCTCGCATTCCTCGACCAGGGTCTTCACACCGTTGATGCCACCGCGCACGTTCACCAGCTTCATGTAGTCGGCATAGCCGTTGGCAAAAGGCGTGGCGTTTGGCGCCACCGGGCCGGTGCGGCCGGTCAGGCTGGGGAAGAACTGCACCTTGTCCTGCGCCAGCGCGGCGGGTGCAAAGCTGCCGCCAGATACAGCCAGCAGGGCGGCCAGGGCCAGGATCTTGAATCGCATGTTGCTTGTCTCCATGGGGTGTCGGTGATGTGTTCAGTGAGGGAAGGGCCACAGCCGCATCTTTTCCTTGGCGGTCGACCAGAGTCGCGCCAGGCCGTGCGGTTCGACGATGAGAAAGAAGACGATGAGGGCGCCGAAGATCATCAGTTCAGCGTGCGCCACGCCAGCGGTGCTGATGTTCACGCCCACCAGGCTGCCGAGCGCGGGCAGGAACTGGTTCAGGAAGATCGGCAGGACGACGATGAAGGCGGCGCCGAAGAAGCTGCCCATCACGCTGCCCAGCCCGCCGATGATGATCATGAACAGCAGCTGGAAGCTGCGGTCGATGCTGAAGGCCGCCGGTTCCCAGCTGCCCAGGTGCACGAAGCCCCACAGCGCCCCGGCCACGCCGACAAAGAAGCTGCTGACGGCAAAGGCCGTGAGCTTGGCGTACACCGGGCGGATGCCGATCACGGCCGCGGCCACGTCCATGTCGCGGATGGCCATCCATTCACGGCCGATATGGCTGCGCACCAGGTTCTTGGCCAGCAAGGCGAACACCACCAGGATGCCCAGGCACAGCAGGTACTTCTCGTGCGGGGTGTCGATGCCCAACCCGAAGAAGTTCAGGCTGCTGACCGACACCGAACCCGAAGACGAGTTGTTGGTGAACCAGGACACGCGCAGGAAAGCCCAGTCGACGAAGAACTGCGCCGCCAGCGTGGCCACGGCCAGGTACAGGCCCTTGATGCGCAGGCTGGGGATGCCGAACAGCACGCCCACCACGGTGGCGCACACCCCGCCCAGCAGGATGGCGGCCAGGAGCGGCATGCCGTCGATGCGCACCATGAAGTTGTAGGCCGCATAGGCCCCCACCGCCATGAAGGCGCCCGTGCCCAGAGACACCTGCCCGCAGTAGCCGACCAGGATGTTCAGGCCCAGCGCGGCCAGCGACAGGATGAGGAACGGGATGAGGATGGCGCGGAAGGTGTACTCGTCGGCCAGCAGCGGCACACCGACCACGGCGAAGGCCAGCAGCAGCCAGATGCCGATGCGGTCCTGCCGGATGGCGAAGACCTGCTGGTCCGCCGCGTAGGAAGTCTTGAACTGGCCGTTCTCGCGATACAGCATTCAGAGCTCCAGCACGGCCGTGCATGAACCAAGCTTCCCGCCACGGAACCGGCTTTGCCGGGCCGTAGGCGGACGGCCCCCTTGGGGGGTAGCGAGCGCTAGCGAGCTTGGGGGCTTCATTTCATACCCGATCGATGATCTTTTCGCCGAACAGGCCCTGGGGCCTGACGAGCAACACGAACAGCACCAGTACGTAGCCAAACCAGATCTCGATGCCGCCGCCCAGCATCGGGCCGGCGTAGACCTCGGACAGCTTCTCGCCCACGCCGATGATCAGCCCGCCGACGATGGCGCCGGGCACGCTGGTCAGGCCGCCCAGGATGACCACTGGCAGCGCCTTCAGCGCCACCAGGCTGAGCGAGAACTGCACGCCCAGCTTGCTGCCCCAGATCATGCCGGCCACCAGCGCCACGAAGCCGGCCACCGACCAGACGATGACCCAGATGCGCGACAGCGGGATGCCGATGCTCTGGGCGGCCTGGTGGTCGTCGGCCACCGCGCGCAGGGCGCGGCCGGTGGGGGTGAACTGGAAGAACACGCTCAGCCCCACTACCAGCGCGGCCGCGATGCCTGCGGCGTAGAGGTCTTCCTTGCTCACCAGGATGCCGCCCTGGAACAGGCTTTCCAGCATGAACAGCGGTTCCTTCGGCAGGCCGATGTCGATCTTGTAGATCTCGCTGCCAAACAGGGTCTGGCCGAAGCCGTCCAGGAAGTAGGCGATGCCCAGCGTGGCCATCAACAGGGTGATGCCTTCCTGGTTCACCAACTTGCCCAGCACGAAGCGCTCGATCACCCAGGCGACCATCACCATCAGCACCATGGCCGCGGCGAAGGCCAGGATGTTGCCCAGCAGCTTGTTGTCGAAGCCCAGCAGCGCCGGGAACCATTCAGAAAACCGCGCCATCGCCAGCGCTGCGAACAGCACCATCGCGCCCTGTGCGAAGTTGAAGACGCCGCTGGCCTTGAAGATCAGCACGAAGCCCAGTGCGATGAGCGAATACAGCATGCCCGCCATCAGGCCGCCGATCAGTGCTTCGATGAAGAATCCCATGTGGCTGTTCTCCAGTCGGGCTAGTGGCTGGTGCCGAGATAGGCACTGATGACTTCCGGGTTCGCGCGTACTTCAGCGGGCGTGCCGTCGCCGATCTTCTTGCCGTAGTCCAGCACCACCACGCGGTCGGAAATGTCCATCACCACGCCCATGTCGTGCTCGATCAGCACGATGGTCGTGCCGTACTCGTCGTTCACGTCCAGGATGAAGCGGCTCATGTCCTGCTTCTCTTCCACGTTCATGCCGGCCATGGGTTCGTCCAGCAGCAGCAGCTGCGGCTCCATCGCCAGTGCGCGGCCCAGGTCCACGCGCTTTTGCAGGCCGTAGGGCAGCCGGCCCACGGGCGTTTTGCGGTAGGCCTGGATTTCCAGGAAGTCGATGATCTTCTCGACGAATTCGCGGTGCTCGGTCTCTTCGCGTTCGGCGGCACCCCAACGGATGGCCTGCTGGAAGATGTTGGTCTTCATGCGCAGGTTGCGGCCGGTCATGATGTTGTCCAGCACGCTCATGCCCTTGAACAGGGCCAGGTTCTGAAAGGTGCGCGCCACGCCCATTTCCGCCACCTGGCGGCTGTTCATGTGGCTGAAGGTCTGGCCGCGAAAGCTGATCTGCCCTTCCTGCGGCGAATACACGCCGTTGATGCAGTTCAGCATGCTGCTCTTGCCCGCGCCGTTCGGGCCGATGATGGCCCGCACCTCGTGTTCGCGCACATCGAAGCTGATGTCGGTGAGCGCCTTCACGCCGCCAAAGCGCAGGCTGATGTTCCGCACCTCCAGCAGCGTGCCGCCGATCTTCTTGCCCGGGCTGTCGGTGCTCATGCTGCAGCCTTGACGCTGGCGAAGGTCTTGGCGTCGACGATCTTCAGCGTGGCGCTGACGCTGCCGCTGCGGCCGTCTTCGAACTTCACGGCGGTTTCGATGAACTGCTCGGCCTTGCCGCCGTAAAGCGCGTCCACCAGCACCGCGTACTTGTCGCCGATGCTGCCGCGCCGTACCTTGCGCGTGCGGGTGAGTTCGCCGTCGTCTGCGTCCAGTTCCTTGTGCAGCACCAGGAAGCGGTGGATCTGGCTGCCGGCCAGCATGCTGTCAGCAGCCAGGTCGGCGTTGACTTTCTCGACGCAATCGCGCACAAGTTCCAGCACCTCGGCCTTGGCCGCCAGGTCGGTGTAGCCGGCGTAGGGCAGGTTGCGGCGCTCGGCCCAGTTGCCCACGGCTTCCATGTCGATGTTGACGAAGGCGCAGACCCGGTCGCGCTGGTTGCCGAAGGCCACGGCTTCCTTGATGAAGGGGAAGAACTTCAGCTTGTTCTCGACGTACTTGGGCGCGAACATCGCGCCGCTGTTGGGCCCGCCTGCCAGCTTGCCGACGTCCTTCGCGCGGTCGATGATCTTCAGGTGCCCGCCGGCGTCCAGGAAGCCGGCGTCGCCGGTGTGGTACCAGCCGTCGGCGGTCAGCACCTCGGCGGTGGCCTGGGGGTTCTTGTAATACTCCTTCAGCAGGCCCGGGCTCTTCACCATGATCTCGCCGCTGTCGGCCACGCGAATTTCCACCCCGTCGATGGGCACGCCCACGGTGTCGGCCTTCACTTCATGGTCGGGCTGCAGGCACACGAACACCGCGGTTTCGGTGCTGCCGTACAGCTGCTTCAGGTTGATACCGATGCTGCGGTAGAAGGTGAACAGGTCCGGCCCGATGGCTTCACCGGCGGTGTAGGCCACGCGCACGCGGCTGAAGCCCAGGGTGTTGCGCAGCGGGCCATAGACGAAGACGTTGCCCAGCGCATAGGCCAGCCGGTCGCCCAGGCCCACCGTCTTGCCGTCCATGATGGCCGGGCCCACGCGGCGCGCCACGTCCATGAAGCGCTGGAACAGCCAGCGCTTGATGCGGCCGGCGTCTTCCATGCGGATCATCACGCTGGTCAGCAGGCCCTCAAACACGCGCGGCGGCGCAAAGTAGTAGGTCGGCCCGATCTCCTTCAGGTCGATCATCACCGTGCTGGCCGATTCAGGGCAATTGACCACATAGCCGCAGGCCAGCCACTGCGCGTAGCTGAAGATGTTCTGGCCGATCCAGGCCAGCGGCATGTAAGCCAGCACTTCTTCGGCGTTCGTCAGCTTGTCGAAGCGCTGGCCGGCCTGGGCGCGGTCCAGCAGGGTGTGGTGGGTGTGCACCACGCCTTTGGGGTTGCCGGTGGTGCCGCTGGTGAAGAACATCGCGGCCACGTCGGCCGACTGCCCTGCGGCCACGGCCTGGTCGAACAGCTGCGGGTGCGCTGCCAGCTGTGCGTCGCCCGCGGCGAGCAGTGCGTCCACGCTTTCCAGGCCGCTTTCGCTGTAGTGGCGCAGGCCGCGCGGGTCGTCGAACCAGATGCGCTGCAGGCCGGGGCATTGCGCGCGCAGTTCCAGCAGCTTGTCGATCTGTTCCTGGTCTTCGACGACGGCAAAGGCCACGCCGGCGTTGTTGATCGGGAACACGTATTCAGCCGCCGCGGCGTCCTGGTACAGCGGCACCGGCACCGCGCCCAGGGCCTGCGCGGCCAGCATCGTGGCGTACAGGCGCGGGCGGTTTTCGCCCACGATGACGATGTGTTCGCCGCGCTGCAGCCCGGCATGGGCCAGGCCGGCCGCCAGACGTTTCACCAGCGCGGCCAGGTCGGCCCAGGTGGTGGTCTGCCAGATGCCATAGACCTTCTCGCGCAGCGCCGCGGCCTGCGGCCGGGCTTGCGCATGTTCGAGCATCAGACGGGGAAACGTCGTCGACACGGTCAGGGTCTCCTGCAGCGCCACTGCGTGCGCTTGCGCTGCATTCTGGAATGCACTTTGACGCCAGGTTGTCGTTCTGACGACAATTTGCGGGTTCGCACTGTCAGGCCTTTCCCTCAAGGCTCCAACAAGGCTTCCTCAAGGCCCCGCCCCCGATGTCGCGTCCTGCCCTGGCTGGTTCCAATAGTTTCCCCAGCGCGGCGCGTGCCAAGCCGGTGCTGACATCGCGTGCGCGCAGCGCGCTGGGCCCGGACCTGGCGCTGATCCCCTGGCTGCGCCACCTGGCCCCGCCCGAACGGGCCCGCGTCGAGGCCGACCTGCGCGTCGTGGACGTGGTGCCGGGCGAACTGCTGGTGCGCGTGGGCAAGCCCGTCACCTACTGGTTTGGCGTGCTCGACGGCCTGTTGAAGATGAGCAACGACAGCAGCAGCAGCCGTGGCGGTTTGCCCATCACCTTCACTGGCGTGCCGCCGGGCGGCTGGTTCGGCGAAGGCACGGTGCTGAAGGGCGAGTGCTACCGCTACAACATCCAGGCGCTGCGCAGGAGCGTGGTGGCCGGCATCCCGGCCAGCAGCTTTCTGTGGCTGCTGGATCGCAGCATCGGCTTCAACCGTTTCGTGATGAACCAGCTGAACGAACGCCTGGGCCAGTTCATCGCCGCGCGCGAGATCGACCGCCTGACGCAGCCCGACGCGCGCGTGGCCCGCAGCCTGGCGGCGCTGTTCCACCCGGTGCTGTACCCGGGCGTGGGCGAGGTGCTGCGCATCACCCAGCAGGAACTGGGCTACCTGGTGGGCCTGAGCCGGCAGCGCGTGAACCTGGCGCTGACAGCGCTGCAGGCCGCCGGTGCCATCCGCGTGGAATATGGCGGCGTGCGGGTGCTGGACCTGGAAGGGCTGCGCAGCTGGCAGGTCTGACCTGCCGTCGCGGCGCAATACGTGACGTGGGCTGCCGCTGGGTCAGAAGCCCGCGCAGCGCCCGGGTTCAGGCTGTGATCAGGCGCTGATCAGGCGGGCTCAAGCCCCGGACTGGCTGCGGCGCCTGGCGCCCGCCAGGCCTGCCAGCGCAGCCAGGCCTGTGGCCATCAGCGCCAGGCTGGCCGGTTCGGGCACCACGGCCACGCTGTAGTTGCCGAAGCCCGACGTGGCGCCGTTGCTGGCCGGTGCCGTGACATAGGCCAGGTAGGCGCCGGCGAAGCTGTCGAAGCCCGGGATGAGGGCGATCTGCGGGCGCAGGCCGGGGTTCACCGAATCGGCGTCGATGTAGGCCAGGCCGGCGAACTGCCCCTGGGCGTAGACCGCCTTGGGCATGACGTCGGCGCTGGCCAGGGTGTAGGTCTGCGTGCCCAGCTGCAGCGTGAAGGTCAGCAGCGGCAGCTCGCCCTCGAAGCCGGGCGTGACGGGCGTCGTGTCGATACCGAAGCTGCCGCTGAAGTCCAGGCCAGCCAGCGGGCCGTCGGCCAGCAGACCCTGGAAGCTGAAGTCGGTGGCCTGGGCCGGCGCGGCCAGCAACAGGGCCGCGCAGGCCGCCAGGGCGGTGGTGATGTGGCGCATGGTGGGTGGGGACTCGGGGGAAGTCAAAGGGGCAGCAGCGCCGGTCAGCGCAGCACGAAGTTCTGCGGGGCCAGCACCGCGCCGCAGGTCTGGCTATTCAGCTGCACCAGCGCGCGCGTGGCCAGCGGGCCTGAGGCGTCGTTGTCGATGCCGATCACCGCACCTTGGCGCGAAGCCACGCAGGTGACGTAGCCCTGGCCCAGCGGGTCGGCCACCGCACCGCGGCCCAGGCTGCGCAGGATGTCCTTGATCACCAGCTGGTCCACGCCCGGCTGGAAGCCGCTGATCGAACCACCACCCTGCAGCACGCTGGTGAACACAAAGCGGTCGGCCCCCGGCGTGCCCGTCAGCAGTTCACGCGGCACCGTGGGGGCGATGGCCTTGTACAGGTCCAGGCCCACCAGCACCGGGTCGTGGTCCGACGAACGGAAGGGGTCTGCGGCATACGGGTCGGGCGGGCATAGGCCGCCGCAGGTGGTCAGCGGGGCCTTGAATTCCTGGTTGTAGTCGTAGGACACCTGCTCCTCGGCATTGATGTGCCAGGCGCGCGCGGCGGTGATCTTGGACGCCATCGTCGCGGTGCTCAAGGCGTGGTCCAGCCGGCCGGCCATGCCGTCGAAGACGTAGGTGTACGCAAACGGGTTGCTGCGCAGCGCCACGTCGACATAGCCGTTACCCGCGAGCTCAAAGATCGGGTCTTCCTGGCCGTAGGCGTTCATGTCGCCCACCAGCAGCACGTCGTTGCTTTCGCTGGCGGTCTGCACCTGGGCCACGAAGGTCCGCAGGCGCTGGGCCTGCTGCAGGCGCAGCAGGTTCCAGCAGCCCTGGCCGTCGCCGGCGTCGAAGTTGCCGGCGTAGTCCGGGTCGCCGGTGCTGGGGCAGCTGCCCTTGCTCTTCAGGTGGTTCACGACCAGGCTGAACTTCTCGCCGTTGGCCAGGGGGGCGGCCGGCGTGAAGGTCTGTGCCAGGGTGGGGCGGCTGTTGACGGCATCGCCGTCGCTCATCGGCGCGCCCACCGGCGTCAGACGCGCGGGTTTGTAGATCATCGCCACGCGGATGGCGTCGGTGCCCGTCACAGCGGGCACCGGCACGACGGCGTAGGTGCCAGCGCCGACCTGCGGCAGCGCGTTCAGCGCGTCCACCAGGTTCTGTGCAGCGACGTTGCCGTTGTTCTGGATCTCCATCAGGCCCACGGCGTCGGCGTCCAGCCGGGCCAGGGCCTGGACGATCTTGGTGCGCTGGCGTTCGAACTCGACGATGTTGCTGGCGCCGCGGCAGTTACCCGCGGTGACGGACCCGCCCTGGCTGCAGCCCTGGCCGGTCTCGCCGGTGGCCGTGCCGCCGTTGGTGAAGGTGGTGAAGTAGTTCAGCACGTTCATCGCCGCCACCCGGCGGTTGCCGCCCACGACCGTGGGGCTGTCAGGGCGCGGGTTGCTGGCGGTGAACTGCGGCATGACGGTGGGCTGCAGCCGGTACAGACCGGGGCCCGAAGTGGTGGACGTGGCCGGGCCGAAGTCGATCACGCCCACCAGGTTCGACACCGTGTCGCCGGCGCGCGCGGCGCCGTTGCCGAAGAAGTAGGGCGTGGGGTTGGGGTTCTGCACCGACAGGTTGTCGTCCAGCAGCAGCCGGCTGCGGGCCTGCAGCGCGTCCAGGGCCTGGGCCTGCGGGCCCGGGCGGAAACGGTTGGTCGGGGTTTCGTGGCGGCCTGCGCCCAGGGTCAACTGGCCGAAACGAGACTGGAAGAAGTTCTGCTGCACCGTCAGGGGACTGCCGATTTTGACCAGCATGCCTTCGAAGCGTTCCAGGCTGTCGCCTTCGGCCAGTGGCAGCGTCAAGGCAATGGGTTCAATGGATGTGGCGCTGCCCAGCAGCGTCACCACCGGCGTGCCGGCGATCTGCGTCAGCGGGGTGGCGGCTGTGCCAGCACCGCTGCTGAATTCGGCCACCGTGCCGACCACCTGCACCAGGCTGCCCACGGCGGCCACGGCCGGCGGGGCGGTGGACGTGAAGACGAAGATGCCGTCAGATGTGGCGGCGTTGTTGTCGCCGACCGGGTCCTGCATGAAGAAGCCATTGCCGACACGGTGCGTCACCACACCGGTGGTCGTGACCCGCTGCCCGGTGATGGTGCTGGTGGGGCCGCTGCCCTGGATCTGCGGGATGCTGGCCGGGCCGGCTGGCGGCGGGGGCGGCGGCGGGGGCGGAGGGGGCGGAGGCGGCGTGCCACCGTTGCACGGTGCAGGGGCCGTGGCCAGGCTGCGCGGCGCCGGTGCCGTGACGGTGAAGTCGGCCGCGTTGTTGTTGGTGTCGGTGCAGCCGCTGGCATTGCGCACGGCCGCCAGCAGGGCCGACAGGGCGGCCGTGGGCGGGCCTTCCAGCACCGACGAGTTGGGGCCGTAGGCCACCATGTCCTGGATGCCGGCCGAAGTGGGTTGCGCGCCCGTCAGCGGCGTGCTGTTGGCGACCAGCGCCACCTTGCCCGCGCCCGCGCCCATGAGAATCGATCCCGACACGTCCGCTGGGGTGGTAACGGTGCCCGCCCCGCCGGCAGCCTGGCGCACGATCAGGTACTGCCCCGGCTGCAGCACGGTGCCGGGCGGGATGGGCGTGAACTGCCAGCTCGTACCCGTGGTGGAGGCGTATTGGACCGACCAGCCACCAATGCTTTCGGCCACGTTGCCGTTGTTGAAGATCTCGATGAAGTCATGCGTCTGCACGGCGCCCGTGTTGCCGCCGCCGCCGTAGACCTGGCTGATGACGACAGCGGCCTGGGCCGGCAGGCACAAGGCAGTGGCTGCAGCCAGCGCGACGACGTGGCGCAGGAAAACGGGGCTGGCGGTGGCAGGTTTCATCTGAGAACACTCCGAAGCAATGAAAAAGCCGTCGAGCTCGGGCCCGACGGCTTGCAAGTCGAGAAAGTCTAACGGCTCAGGCGCGACGGCGAGCCAGCAGACCCACGGCCGCCAGGCCAGCCAGCAGCAGCGCCGTGGTGGTGGGTTCGGGCACGGCGCTGACCGTCACCATGTCGAAACGCCAGGTGCCGGTGGTGGCGTAGCTGCTGCCCGTGGTGGAAGCCACGTAGCCGCCGGCGGCGGGCGCGAAGCTGCTGACGATACGGAAGGCGAACGAGGCGTTGTTGCTGACGCCGGCCACGCCGCTCAGGTCGACAGTGCGGTTGTTGAACCAGGTGTCACCCGCGCTGGCAATGAAGGGCATGCCAAAGTTCGTGAACGTGGTGCCATTGGTACTGTATTGGAACTGCACGACAGCCGAGGACGTGTTGCTGTGGCGCTGGTCCCAGCTGACGACGATGCCCGACTGGCCCAGCGTGCTGACCGCGAACTGCGCGCCGGCGCTGAGGTTGCCCGCAGTGGCAGCGGGGAAGGTGGACAGGTTCCACCCGAAGTTGCCGGTCGTGCCCTGCGGGTCGGTCGAGCCGCCATTGGCCGCGCCCGACGCGAACGTGGCCGTGGTGCCGCCCACCAGGCTGGCCGCGCCGGCTCCGACGGAGGGCGTGGTCGTGCTGGCGTTGAAGTTCCACTGGGTGACGACGATCTGCGCTTGCGCGGCGATCGGCGCAGCCAGAACCAGGCCGGCGGCCAGGGACAGGGAGACGAGTGATTTGGACATGGCAGGGATGAGGAAGTGCGTTCTGGGCCGTCGCGGCCGACGGGACTGCAAGAACCTTAGGCCGGGGCTTTGACAGCCCCATGACGCCGGCAGGGCCCCCGGGTGCTTGCCAGCCCTGCATTTCGGGGGGGCGTCCTACACTGGACGCACCACACGTCCAGCGGCCACCGCGCATGAAATCCGTTCGTCCCCTGATCTGCCAGCTCTTGCTGCTGTTCACCGTCCCAGCCTTCTTCATGAGCGCTCCGCTGGGTGCGGCCGAGCCCAAGCCCCCGCCAGGTCAGATCGAGGAAGTCACCCAGGTCGAAGGCATCACCGAATACCGTCTGCCCAACGGCCTGCGCGTGCTGCTGGTGCCCGACGGGTCCAAGGCCAGCACCACGGTGAACCTGACCTACCACGTGGGCAGCCGCCATGAAAGCTATGGCGAGACCGGCATGGCCCACCTGCTGGAACACCTGATCTTCAAAGGCAGCCCCAACTTTCCCGGCGTGCAAGCCGACCTGGGCAAGCGCGGCCTGCGCTACAACGGCAGCACCAGTTGGGACCGCACCAACTACTTCGCCAGCTTCACCGCCAGCGACGAGAACCTGCGCTGGTACCTGGCCTGGAGCGCAGACGCGATGGTGAACAGCTTCATCGCCCGCGCCGACCTGGACAGCGAAATGACCGTGGTGCGCAACGAGCTCGAGATGGGCGAGAACAACCCCGGCCGCGTGCTGTTCCAGCGCACGCTGTCGGCCATGTACGACTGGCACAACTACGGCAAGAGCCCGATCGGCGCGCGCAGCGACGTCGAAAACGTCGACATCGCGCGGCTGCAGGCCTTCTATCGCCGCTACTACCAGCTCGACAACGCCACGCTCATCGTCGCCGGCCGCTTCGACAGCGCCCGGGTGCTGGCCTGGGTGGCGCAATACTTCGGCCCGCTGCCCAAGCCCGAACGCGTGCTGCCCCCCACCTACACGCTGGAAGCCGCGCAGGACGGTGAACGCCTGGTGACGGTGCAGCGCGTGGGCGGCACGCCCGTGGTCTACATGGGCTACCACATCCCGCCCGGAGCGCATGCCGACTTCGCCGCCGTGTCCCTGCTGGGCCAGGTACTGGGCGACGCCCCGGCCGGCCGGCTGCACAAGGCCCTGGTGGACAAGAAGTTGGCCGCAGGCGTCTTCGCCTACCCGCTGCCGATGGCCGAACCCGGCGCGCTGCTGCTGGGCGCCCAGCTGGCCCCGGGCCAGAGTTCTGATGCCGCGCGCAGCGCCATGGCCTCGGTGCTGGACGGCCTTGCCAAGGCCCCGGTGGCGGCCGAGGAACTGGAACGCGCCCGCACCCAGTGGCTGAACGGCTGGGAACAAAGCTACACCGACCCCGAACAGGTGGGCGTGAACCTGTCCGAGGCCATCGCGCTGGGCGACTGGCGGCTGTTCTTCCTGCAGCGCGACCAGGTGCGCCGCACCACCCTGGCCGACGTGCAGCGCGTGGCCGGGCAGTACCTGAAGCCCGACAACCGCACCGTGGCCATCTACCGCCCGGTGGCCGAGCCGCAGCGCGCCCCCGCACCCGCCCCCGTGGACGTGGCCGCCCTGCTGAAGGGCTACCGCGGTGACAGCGCTGCCACCCAGGTGGAAGCCTTCGACGCCACGCCAGCCAACCTGGACGCGCGCACCCAGACCAGCAGCCTGCCCAGCGGCCTGCGCGTGGCTCTGCTGCCCAAGCCCACGCGCGGCCGTGCCGTGCAGGCGCGGCTGGCCCTGCACTACGGCGACGAGAAGTCGCTGTTCGGGCATGACACCGTGGCCGCGATGGCTGCTGCCTTGCTGGACAAGGGCGCCAGTGGCGGACCTGGCGCCGCTGGCGGCAAGGAAGCGCTGACGCGTCAGCAGATCAGCGACCGCTTCGACCGCCTGCGCGCCCAGGTCGGTTTCGGGGCCAGCGGGCAGACGCTGAACGTCAGCATCACCACCGTGCGCGAACACCTGCCGGCAGTGGTCGCCCTGGTGGGCCAGCTGCTGCGCCAGCCCAGCTTCCCGCCTGAAGCGCTGGACGAAGCGCGCCGCCAGGCGCTGACCGGCATCGAACGCCAGAAGAAGGAACCCGACGCCCTGGTCGCCCAGGCCTTGGACCGCCTGGCCAACCCCTACCCGCGCGGCGACCTGCGCTACAGCAGCAGCTTCGACGAAGCCGAAGCCGACCTGCGCGCCGTCACCGTGGCGCAGCTGCGCGACTTCCAGCGCCGCTTCTACAGCGCGGCGAATGCCGACTTCGCGGCCGTGGGCGACTTCGATACCGCGGCCGTGCAGCAGGCCCTGGCAGCCGCCTTCGGCGACTGGAAGCAGCCCGCTGCCGGCCCGCGCGCCTACACGCGTGTGCCGCGGCCCCTGGTGGCCCTGCCCAGCCCGGCGCCGCGCCTGCAGCTGGCCACGGCCGACAAGCCCAACGCCAGCTTCCAGGCGGTGCTGCCGCTGCCGCTGAACGACACCCACCCGGACTACCCGGCCCTGCTGCTGGCCAACCACATGTTCGGCGCCGCCAGCACCGGCCGGCTGTGGCTGCGCATCCGCGAAAAGGACGGTCTGAGCTACGGCGTGGGCAGCGGCGTGCGCTGGAGCCAGACCGACCTGCACAGCCGCTGGGTGGCCGGCGGCAGCTTCGCGCCGCAGAACCTGGCGCGCATGGAAGCGGCCTGGAAGGAAGAACTGGCGCGGTCGCTGGCCGAAGGCTTCACCCAGGCCGAACTGGACGAAGCTCGCACCGCGCTGCTGAACTTCCGCCGCCTGGGCCGTGCGCAGGACGAAGCCGTGGCCGCCATCGCGCTGGGCAACCTGCGCCTGGGCCGGCGCTTTGCAGTGTCGCAGGGCGTGGACGACCGGCTGGCGGCGCTGACGCTGGCGGAAGTGAACGCCGCCTGGCGCCAGTACATCGCCCCCGGCCGCATCGCCACAGCTTGGGGCGGGGACTTCAAGCCGGCGCCCTGATCAGCTGTTGCCGATGTTGCCGATGTTGCCGATGTTGCTGATCCCCGACGCCACATGCCCGGCCGGCACATGCGGCGCAGCATTTTCGATGTGGCCGGTCTGGTCGTCGAAGAAGAAGTCGGGTTCGAATTCGCGCAGGAAACTGCCCTTGGGCAGGCCGCCCAGGAACATGGCTTCGTCGACTTCGATCTGCCAGTCCATCAGGGTGCGGATGGCGCGTTCGTGCGCCGGGGCGCTGCGCGCCGTCACCAGGGCGGTGCGGATGCGCATGCCGCCGGCGGGCTGCTGCTGCAGCCGGTGCAGGGCTTCCAGCAGCGGCTTGAACGGGCCTGGCGCCAGCGGCAGCGCCGCGCGGCTGGCCTCGTGGTCCTGGAAGGCGGCCAGGCCCTGGTCCTGGAACACGCGCTCGGCCTCGTCGGAAAACAGCACCGCGTCGCCGTCGAAGGCCACGCGCACCTCGTGCGGGTGCGCGGCCGACGCGCGGGCGCTCTGCGGGTAGACGCGTGCCGCGGGCACGCCAGCGGCCAGGGCTGAACGCACGTCGGCTTCATTCGTCGACAGGAACAGGTTGGCTGCCAGCGGCCGCAGGTAGCGCCAGGGCGACTGGCCGCGCGTGAACACCCCGCGCTGCACGGGCAGCCCGAAGTGCTGCGCCGACCGGAACACGCGCAGGCCCGAGACCGGGTCGTTGCGCGACAGCATCACCACCTCGACGCGGGGCGGCCCTGCGTCCGCGGGGGGGTTGAAGGCCAGCAGCTTCTTCACGAGCGAAAAAGCCACACCCGGAAGGGCGGGTTGTGCAACACGGTGCAACTGCAGCCGCATGTAGGCGCGGTCGTCGCCTTCTTCGAAAACGCGGTTCTCTTCCTCGAAGTCGAAGAGTGCGCGGGACGAAATGGCCACCACGAGCTGGCCGTTCAGCGATGCGGGCATAGGCGCTTGATAGTACGACTTGACATGACAACGAAACATCCAGAGGGCAGACTGCTGCGCAAGGCCGGTGCAGAAGTCCACAGCAGTCCATGTCACCCCTGCCAGTCAGTCAGGTCAGCACCGTGCCACAGGGAGCCCCACCATGAAAACGCCGACGGAACACGTCAAACCGCCGCCCCTGCTGGGCCATGCCGGGCCCTCGGGCTGGGCCGAAACCCAGCCCACGTGCTGGCGCAGCGAAGCCTTCGCTGAAGACCTGTACGACAGCCTGGCTCCTGTCCGCGAACTGCCGGCCGCGGGTGCCAAGCCGCCGCTGCTGCGCCGCGCACTGGCGGCCGTGCTGCGCCGCTGACCGGCCCGCCGACCGACCTGCCCTGGCCCCTGCCGGGCGGTCGTCCCGGCACAAGCACCGACAGCCGATGGGGTGCCGGGGGCCCGCGGCACAATCCCGTGCTTCGCGGCCCCGCCGGGGCGGCACCCGCTTCCCCACCGCCCCGTGCTCGAGATCCAGGACCTGCGCTACCGCTGGCGTGGCGCCAGCGCCGACGCCCTGGTCATCCCCCGGCTGACGCTGGGCGCAGGCCGCACGCTGTTTCTGCATGGCCCCAGCGGCTGCGGCAAAAGCACCCTGCTGGGCCTGCTGGCCGGCGTGCTGGTGGCCCGCCAGGGCAGCGTTAGCCTGCTGGGCCAGGACTGGGCCCGCCTGAGCGGCGCCGCCCGCGACGCCCGCCGTGCCGACCACGTGGGCGTGATCTTCCAGCAGTTCAACCTACTGCCCTACCTCAGCGTGCTGGACAACGTGCTGCTGCCTTGCCGCTTTTCCAGCGCGCGCGCCGCACGTTGCGAAGCCGGCCCGGCAGCAGCGGCGCGCCGGCTGCTGCAGCAGGTGGCCCTGCCCGAAGCGGCCTGGGGCCGCCCGGCGGCCATGCTGTCGGTGGGCCAGCAGCAGCGCGTGGCCGCGGCGCGGGCGCTCATCGGCCGGCCTGAACTGGTGATCGCCGACGAGCCCACGTCGGCGCTGGACGCTGCCCTGCGCGACGACTTCATGGCCCTGCTGCTGGGCGAATGCCGCGCCAGCGGCGCCACCCTGGTGTTCGTCAGCCACGACGAAAGGCTGGCGCAGCAGTTCGACGAGCGCCTGTCCCTGCCCACCCTGAACCAGGCTGGCCGTGAACTTGGCGCTGCGGCCGGGCGCGTGCCGGCATGAAGGCCCTGCTGGCGATCGCCGCGCGCAGCGCCTGGAACCGGCGCGGCACCCTGGCCCTGGTGCTGTTGTCCATCGCCCTGGCCACGGCCCTGCTGCTGAGCCTGGAACGCTTGCGCACCGACATCCGCAGCAGCTTTGCGCTGGCCGTCAGCGGCACCGACCTGGTGGTGGGTGCGCGCACCGGGCCCGTGCAGCTGATGCTGTATGCGGTGTTCCGCGTGGGCGGCGCCACCAACAACATCCGCATGGACAGCGTGCGTGCGCTGGCCGCTCATCGCGCCGTGGCCTGGACGGTGCCCATCAGCCTGGGCGATTCGCACCGCGGCTTTGCGGTGCTGGGCACCACGCCCGACTATTTCCGCCACTTCGCCTACGGCGAACGGCAGCCGCTGGTGCTGGCCCAGGGGCAGGCCTTCGACGGCACGCTGGACGGGCTGTACCAGGCCGTGATCGGCGCTGAAGTGGCCGAAGCCCTGGGCTACACCCTGGGCCAGAAGATCGTGCTGGCGCATGGGCTGGGGGGCCTGGACGGTGCGCTGGCGGCCGATCATGCCGACAAGCCCTTCACCGTGGTGGGCGTGCTGGCGCGCACGGGCACGCCTGTGGACCGCACGGTGCACGTCAGCCTGCAGGCGATCGAGGCCATCCACCTGGACTGGGTGGGCGGCGCGCCCCTGCCGAAAGCTGCGGGCCTGGTGATTGCGCCTGAGCAGGCGCGCAAGTTCGACCTGGAACCGAAGCAGGTCACCGCCGTGCTGGTGGGCCTGAAAAGCCGGGCTGCCGTCTTCAACGTGCAGCGCTGGGTGGCCAACTACGAAGACGAAGCCCTGCTGGCGGTGCTGCCGGGCGTGGCGCTGGACGAGTTGTGGGCCGTGGTGGGCCTGGGCGAAAAGGCGTTGCAGGCGATGAGCGTGCTGGTGGCGGCCGTCAGCCTGGCTTCGCTGGTGGCCGTGGTGCTGGCCGGGCTGAACGAACGCCGGCGCGAACTGGCCGTGCTGCGCGCCGTGGGCGCCGGCCCCCGGCATGTGCTGGCCCTGCTGGCGGCCGAAGGCGCCCTGATCACGGGCCTGGGCGCGCTGCTGGGCGCGGCGGTAGCCGCGCTGGCCGTGGTAGCCGCTGGGCCTTGGGTGCAGCAGCGCTTCGGCATCAGCCTTCAGGCCGGTGCGCCGACCCTGGCGCAATGGGGGCTGTTCGGGGCCGTGCTGGCCGCGGGTATGCTCGCCAGCCTGGTGCCGGGCTGGCGGGCTTATCGCCTTTCGTTGGCCGACGGCCTGTCTCCCAGAACCTGAACATGCGCCATCGCAACCCTGCCCCGATTGCTCTGCTGGCCCGTGCCGCCGCCCTGTGCGCGCTGGTGGCCAGCGCGGCCTTCCAGGCCCACGCCCAGACCCCGGCCCCGGCCGCACAAGCCGAAGGTGTGCCGCTGATGAACCCGCCGCTGGGCGCCGCCAGTGCCCCGGCCGCCAAGCCTGTAGCCCCGGTGGTGAACGGTTTCACCACGGTCAACTGGGACGCGCTGGTGCCCGCCGACTGGGACCCGTTCAAGGACTTCAAGGGTACCAACCTGTCGGCCCTGAGCGACGCCGACCCGCGTGCGCAGCAGATGCTGAAGCAGCTGCGCGAGGTCTGGGACAACGCCCCCACCAACCCCAGCCTGGTGGGCCGCAAGGTGCGCATCCCGGGCTTCGTGGTGCCGCTGGAAGACAGCAAGGACGGCCTGAAGGAATTCCTGCTCGTGCCTTACTTCGGCGCCTGCATCCACAGCCCGCCGCCGCCGGCCAACCAGATCATCCATGTGCTGCCCAGCACCCCAGCGAAGAACCTGAAGTCGATGGACGCCGTCTGGATCCACGGCGTGCTGAAGACCGAACGCACCGATTCCTACATGGGCGCCGCCAGCTACCGCATCGAAGCCCAGGAAGTGCTGCCCTATCAGGACCGCAAGCGCTGACGGCGGCTGGCGTCTGACGGCCCGTAGCGGCCCGCGGCCGCTCTGAGCCGCAGGCCGCCCGTCCCCACAGCCCTGGGCTAGAGTTCCTCGAATGAGGAATCAACCCAGCTCACCCCCCGGCGCCGACCTGGCGCGCACCACTTTCGCTGTGCTCTGCATGGGGCTGCTGATCGGTGGCTCGCTGTGGATCCTGCGGCCGTTCCTGGGCCCCACCATCTGGGCCACGATGGTGGTGGTGGCCACCTGGCCGCTGATGCTGCGGCTGCAGGGCTGGGCAGGCGGGCGGCGCTGGGTGGCGGTGCTGGTGATGACGCTGGCCCTGCTGCTGCTGTTCGTGGTGCCCTTGGTGCTGGCCATCGGCACCATCGTTGTCAACGTCGACGTGATCGGCGACTGGATCCGCGTCGTCGCGGCCTGGCGCCCGGCCGAAGACCCGCCGGCCTGGCTGCGCAGCCTGCCGGTGATCGGCAGCTTGATCGACAGCCTCTGGGACCAGGCCGCAGCCATGGGCCTGCGCGACCTGCTGACCCGGATCACGCCCTACGCCGGCGATGTCAGCAAATGGGTGCTGGCTGAAGTGGGCAGCATCGGCTTCCTGGTCGTGCAGTTTCTCGTCACCGTCGCGGTGGCGGCGGTGATGTACGCCACCGGCGAGGATGCCGCCCGCTTCGCTCGCCGGTTCGCGCAGCGCCTGGCGGGCGCACAGGGTGTGGACGCGCTGGTGCTGGCCGGCGACGCCATCCGCGGCGTGGCTCTGGGCGTGGGGGTGACGGCGGCGGCGCAGTCGCTGCTGGGCTGGGTCGGCCTGGCCCTGGCCGGAGTGCCCTTTGCCGGGCTGCTGACGGCGCTGATGTTCATGCTCTGCATCGCCCAGGTGGGCCCGCTGCCGGTGCTGCTGCCGGCTGCCGCCTGGGTGCTGTGGGGCGACGGCAGTGTGGGCTGGGGCATTTTCCTGTTTGCCTGGGCGACGTTCGTGGGCACGGTGGACAACTTCATTCGCCCGGCGCTCATCCGCATGGGGGCCGACCTGTCGCTGCTGCTGATCTTCGCGGGCGTCATCGGCGGCCTGGTGGCCTTCGGGCTGGTGGGTCTGTTCGTCGGCCCGGTGGTGCTGGCCGTGGGCCTGCGGCTGCTGGAAGCCTGGATGGACGATGACCCGGCGGGTCCGCCTGGGGCGCCGCCGTCAGCCCAGGCGCCTGCGCCACCCGGGGCGCCTGCCGACGGCGCCTGACGCGCATACACGCGCGGCCCTGGCCACAGCCGCTACAGCCAGCCGTGCGCCTGCAGATCGGCTTCCGCCTGGGCCGCGTCGCGGAACAGCAGGGCCTGCCAGCCGCAGGCCTGGGCGGCCTGCACATTGGGCAGGTGGTCGTCCAGGAACACCAGCTGGCCTGGGGGCTGGCCGAAGCGTGCGGCGGCGAATTCGAAGATCGCCGGGTCGGGCTTGATCAGCTTTTCCCGCCCTGAGAACACACCGCTGGAAAAGCAGCCCAGGAAGCCGTGCGTGGCTTCCAGGTAGTCGGCATAGGGCAGCGGCATGTTCGACAGAAAGTGCAGGCCACGGCCGGCGGCGTGCAGCCGCTGCAGCAGGGCCACGCTGTCGGGCAGGGGCTGCAGTTCATGCGGCACGCCGTCCACCACGCGCTGCACGTCCTGCGGAGCCAGGCCGGTGCGCGCGGCGATGCGCTGCACCAGGTCGGGCACGCTGACGGTGCCGCGGTCGAATTCGGCCCAGTCGCCGTTGTAGCTCTGGAAGAACTGCGCGGCCAGCGCGGCGGCGCGTTCCGGGCTGCTGGCGACATGCGGAATCTCGCGCTGCAGCAGCCGGGGCGGCTGCCACTGGAAGAGCACGCCGCCAAAGTCGAACACGATGTGGGGCAGGGCCATGGTGCAGATCCCTTTCAGCTGCGCAGGCGCTGCAGCAGGCCGGCGGTGGAAGCGTCCAGGCCCGTCGCGTCACCGCTGGCCAGACGGGGCAGCAGCTGGCTGCACAGCGCCTTGCCCAGTTCAACCCCCCACTGGTCGAAGCTGTTGATGCCCCACAGCGCACCGCTGGTGAAGACGCGGTGTTCGTACAGCGCCACCAGCGCCCCCAGGCTGTGCGGTGTCAGCGCGTCCAGCAGCAGCGTGGTGCTGGGGCGGTTGCCGGGGAAGCTGCGGTGGTGCGACAGCACCTGCGGGTCGATGCCGGGCGCGGCGGTGGGGGCCTTTTCGCCCAGCGCATCAGCAGGGCTCTTGCCCAGCATCAGCGCCTGGCTCTGCGCCAGGCAGTTGGCCAGCAGCTTGGTGTGCAGGTCGGCATGCGGGTGGCTGGGCGTCTTCACGGCGATGAATTCCACCGGCACCCCAGCCGTGCCCTGGTGCAGCATCTGGAAATAGGCGTGCTGGCCGTTGGTGCCAGGTTCGCCCCACACCACCGGGCTGGTGGCAAAGGGCAGGGCGTTGCCAGCGGTGTCCACGCGCTTGCCGTTGCTCTCCATTTCCAGCTGCTGCAGATAGGCCGGCAAGCGGGCCAGGCCCTGGTGGTACGGCGCCACGCTGCGGCTGGAAAAGCCATGGAAGTTGCGGTACCAGACATCCAGCAGCCCCAGCAGCACCGGCAGGTTCTGCGCCAGCGGGGCGTGCGCGAAGTGCTGGTCCATCGCGTGCGCGCCGGCCAGCAGGGCGCGGAAGTGCTGCGCGCCGATGGCGATGGCAATCGGCAGGCCGATCGCGCTCCACAGCGAATAGCGCCCGCCCACCCAGTCCCAGAAACCGAAGGTGGTGCGGATACCGAACTGCGCCGCCGCGGCCACGTTGGTGGTGGTGGCCGCGAAGTGGCGCGCGATGTCGGTGCCGCCGCGCTGCGTGAACCAGTCGCGCGCCACGGCCGCATTGGCCATGGTTTCCTGGGTCGTGAAGGTCTTGCTGGCGATGATGAACAGCGTGCGCTGCGGGTCCAGCCCGCGCAGCACGGGGCTGATGTCGTGGCCGTCAACGTTGCTGACAAAGTGCAGCCGCTTGCCGTGCAGCGCATAGGCGTCCAGCGCCGGCACCACCATCTGCGGGCCCAGGTCGCTGCCGCCGATGCCGATGTTCACGATGTCGGTCAGGTCCTCGTCGGCGCGCACCTGCTCGGCGTAGGCCAGCATGGCGTCCAGCACGGCGTGCACGTCGGCATTGAAGGGCGTGGCGGCGCCGCGGGGCGCGCGCAGCGCGGTGTGCAGCACGGCGCGGCCTTCGGTGCTGTTGATGGGGTCGCCGCGCAGCATGGCGTCGCGCCGGGCTTCCAAGCCGCATTCGCGCGCCAGGTCGAGCAGGAAGTGCAGGGTGGCGGTGTCCAGCAGGTTCTTGGACAGGTCGGCAAAGACGTCTGGGGCCTGCACAGACAGCGCTTCGAAGCGGCCGGCGTCGCGCGCGAAGGCTTCGCGCAAGTCGAAGCCGCGGCCGTGGGCCTGGTAGTGACCGTGCAGCGCAGCCCAGGCGGCGGTCTGGTCGCAACGCGGGTGGGTCTGGGCCTTCATGCCGCCGGCGCCTGCTGGATCAAACGGTCCAGCTTGCCGGCGTCCACGGCGAAGGCGCGGATGCCTTCGGCCAGCTTTTCGGTGGCCATGGCGTCGTCGTTCAGCGCATAGCGGAAGGCGGCTTCCTCAGCCGCGCCGTAGTGCAAGGCCGGCAGGTCCAGCGTGCGGGCGGCGTCCAGGCTCAGGGCCGGGGCCACGGGGGCGCTGCTGGCCTGTAGCTGGGCCAGCAGCTCGGGGCTGATGGTCAGCAGGTCGCAGCCGGCCAAGGCCAGCACCTGGCCGGTGTTGCGGAAGCTGGCGCCCATCACCTGCGTGGGCACGCCGTGGCGCTTGTAGTGGTTGTAGATGGCGCGCACGCTTTGCACGCCGGGGTCGTGTGCGCCGCTGCTGGCGGCCTCGTCCCAGGCCGCGCCCTGCTGCTTCTTGTGCCAGTCGTAGATGCGGCCGACGAAGGGGCTGATGAGCCGCACGCCCGCGTCGCCGCAGGCCACGGCCTGGCAGAAGGCGAACAGCAGGGTCAGGTTGCAGCGGATGCCTTCGCGTTCCAGCACCTCGGCGGCGCGGATGCCTTCCCAGGTGGCGGCGATCTTGATCAACACGCGGTCCGGCCCCACGCCAGCGGCGGCGTAGAGCTTCATCAGCTGCCGCGCGCGCGCCACCGTGGCGGCGGTGTCGAACGACAGCCTCGCGTCGACTTCGGTGCTGACGCGGCCGGGCACGACCTTCAGGATTTCCAGCCCGAAGCGCACCAGCACCTGGTCGACGATGTCGGGCAGCGGCTGGCCGGCCTGGCGGGCCACCGTTTCGGCCAGCAGCGGCGCGTAGTCGGGCTGCTGCACGGCCTTCAGGATCAGGCTGGGGTTGGTGGTGGCGTCTTGCGGCGCAAACTGCGCCAGTTGGCGGAAGTTGCCGGTGTCGGCGACGACGGTGGTGTACTGCTTGAGCTGGTCGAGCTGGTTCATGGTGGTGCCTCGGGGTGGGGCGCGAACGTGCAGCCCGGATTAGACCCGACTCGTTTGCCGTACCTGCCCTGTAACTTTCTGTTGGCCGTGGCGTACTGCAGGCGGTGTGCGGCGCCCCTGCCGGGCCAAGACGGTGAAAAGCGCGCTGCGGCGGGCCCTGCTTCGGCTTTGGCGGCGCCCTGGCGGCCCGCACACTGGCGCGCGCGCCGGGTCTGCCGGGGCGCCCGCGCCATGACCGCCCTGACCTACCGCTCGCCTTCGCCTTCACCTTCGCTCACCCCACTGCCGCCCGCTCGGCCGCGGGTGCTGCCGCGCCCGGCCGACTGGGTGGACCCCAGCGCACGCGTACCGCACCCGCCCACCGACGCCGAACGCGCCCAGCGCCGGCCTACGCCCCTGTGGCAGGCGGTGCTGCTGGCTGCCTTGCTGCACCTGTGGCTGGCGCTGGTGCTGGGCAGCGTGCCGCCGGGCAGCGCTTCGCCAGGGCAGGGCGTGTGGGGCGCGATCAACCTGCGCCTGCAGCCGCAGGACGATGGCCCCAGCAGCGCCGAAGCACCGCCGCCGCTGCCCTTGCCGACCACGGGCCCGCCGGGCGACGCCGCCAGCCCGCGCTGGGGCGGTGCTGTGCGCACGCAGCGCCCTGCACCCGATGCCGGGCCCGGAGCCGCACGCGTGGGCGACTGGGCGCCGCAGGCGGCGGCCGTCGATGCGACCGCGTCGGCCGCGCCGGCTGAGCAGGCTCTGCCGCCCGCGCCAGCCGAGCCAGGCGAGCCAGACGAGTGGACCCCGCCAGCCGGGTTGGCCGGGCCGGCCCCCGCGCCGCTGGCGGCTGTCGCCCCTGCTACGTCCGCCACGTCTGCCACTTCTGTAACGTCTGCCACCCCCATCACCCCTGTCACCCCTGTCGCGCCCTTGATGCCCATCCCACCGACTGTCGCGTCGGAACCCGGGGCCAGCCGCGCGCCCGATCCCGCGTCGGATCAGGTGTTGGCTGGTGCCCCGCTGCCCGCACTGGCCGCCGTGCCAGCCCTGCCGGCGCTTTCTGCCTTGCCCGCCATGGCCGCTGCGCCTTCAGCACTTGCTGCGACCCAGGGCCAGCTGCCGCACCTGCTGCCCATGGCCGATACCCCCCAGGCGCCACCGCTATGGCGAGCCTTGCCTGCCTTGGCCGCGCCCGCGCCGCCCGCCGCTGCACCAGTGCCTCTGCCCGCGGCGGCGCTCCCGCAGCCAGCCACGCTGGGTGCCGCGTTGCAGCGCATGCCCGACCTGCCCGACCTGCCCGCGTTGCAGGCGCCTGACGCTCGCCTGGCCCCTGGCCGCGGCTTGGCCGCGCCGGCTGCAGCCCCAACCCCCATCGACCGCCTGCCGGCGCTGGGGGCCATGCCCCTGCCAGCAGCGCTGCCGCCGTTGGCCGCACCCTGGCCTTCCGCGTCGGCCTTGCCACCCATTGCGCCGGCCGCCCTGCCGACAGCGGCCAGCGGGCCCGTACCGATGGCCGCTTCGCCGTCGGCACAGAAGCCTGCATCGAGCGCTGCACCGAGCGCGTCATCCGGCGCTGCATCCAGCGTTGAATCAACGCCCGCATCAACGCCCGGTTCGGCTCCGGCCTCTACCGAAGCCTCCACTGCGGCCTCCACGGCAGCCCCTCCTGTGGCCTCTAGTGCAGCCGCCGAACTCGCATCGTCCACTGCCGCACCTGGGCTGCCCGACGCGGGCAGCCGCGCCGGCGCCGACGTCGCCACGGCGCCTTCGGCCCCCGCCAGCGCGCCGCGGTTGAACCTGCAGTTGCCGCGTTCACGCGGGGGCGAGCTGTCGGCGTTGGGTAGCACGGGGCTGCTGTCGGTGATGCCGCGTCCGCCTGAAGTGCAGCGCGAGGCCGCGCGCGCGGCCGAAAAGCCGGGCCCGGCCGACTGCCGGCTGGCCCACGCCCGCATGGGGCTGCTGGCCGTGCTGCCGCTGGCGGCCGACGCGCTGAAGGCCCAGGGCGGCTGCCGCTGGTAGCGGCGCGGCCTGCCACTGGCCGGCGCGCTGCCCGCTGGCCGGGCTGGTGCACCAGGCCCGGGCGACTGCACCCGGCGTTCTATCCGCCGCCCCGCCGCTTCAGCGCCTTCAGCGCTTCCCGCACCGTCAGCGGCGCCAACCGCGGGCCGTATTCGGCGCAGAAGGCCCGCACTTCGTCGGGCGCGTCGTACGACCTTTCGCGCAGTGCCCAGCCGATGCCCTTGCGCAGGAAGAACTCGTCGGGCCAGGGGTTCGCGGCGCTGGCCGGGCCGATGGACGGCAGGATGCAGGCGTACAGCAGTTCGGCATCGAAGCTGCCGCCGGGCTCGGCCTTCAGCCCGCGCTGGCACAGGATGGCGGTGCGCCGCAGCCACAGGTCGCTGCCCTGCGCCCAGCGCCGCAGCAGCGGCTTCATCTGTCCCGGGTGGCGGGCCAGCAGCGGGCCGATGGCTTCGCCCGAGATCTCGTCGCAGTGGTCCCACCACGCCCCTGTGACGATCATGTGCTCGAACACCGGCAGCAGGGCCAGGCCGTGCTGCGCCAGCAGTGCGCGGTGCGGGCGCTGGCGCGCCAGTTCGCTGGCGACATGGCGTTCTTCGCGAAAGCGGGCTTCGTCCCACAGCGCGCGCATCGTGTCGGCCAGGGTGCCGGCATCGGCCAGCGGGTGCTGCTGCACCGCGGCGGCGGTGACCTGCCGCCGCAGTGGTGCGGCGATGCCGTGAAAGGGTAGGGCCGACTTCATGTAGGCCTGCATGGCCGGTGCGCGCCCCGGGTCGGCCTGCGCCTGCAAGCCAGCGCGCAGCGTGTCGATCAGCAGCCGGTGCGCGGCCATGAAGGTCAGCAGCCCCGTGGCCCGGCAGTGCTACAGCACCAGCAGGGCGCGGAAGTCGTTGACATTGGTGAACGTGGGCCCGGGCACCACCAGATCGCCCAGCGCTTCGAAGAAGGGGTAGCTGTCGTGCTGGTCCAGCATGGCTGCGGCATTCAGCCCCAGGGCCTGTGCGCGGGCCAGGGTGCTGGGCGTGACGATGGCGCCGGCATTGCTTTCCACGCCGTCGATGCCGTCGGTGTCGGCCGCCAGCACGTGCACCCCGCCCTGGCCCTGCAGCGCCAGCGCGCAACCCAGCAGGAATTCACCGGCGCGGCCGCCGCGGCCCGGCTGCGGGTGGCGTACGGTGACGGTGGTTTCGCCACCGCTCAGGATCACGCAGGGCCGGGCAAAGGGCTGCCCGCGCCGCGCCACCGCGCGCGCCAGTGCGGCGTGTACCTTGCCAACTTCCCGGCTTTCGCCTTCCAGGTCGTCGCCCAGGATGTGGGCTTCGATGCCGGCCGCGCGCGCCACCGCGGCAGCGGCTTCCAGGCTCTGCTGCGGTGTGGCGATGGTGTGCACGGCATGGCCGGCAAAGACGGGGTCGCCGGGCTTGGGCGTTTCGAACGCACCGCTTTCCAGCCCGGCCAGCGCCGCGGCCGGGATGCTGATGCGGTAGCGGTACAGGATGGCCAACGCGTCGGCGCAGGTGGTGGAATCGGGCACCGTGGGGCCGCTGGCGATGACCTCGGGCGCGTCGCCGGGCACGTCGCTGATCAACAGCGTCACCACGCGCGCCGGGGCGCACATCGCCGCGAGGCGGCCGCCCTTGATGCCGCTCAGGTGCTTGCGCACACAGTTCATCTCGTCGATGGCCGCACCGCTGTGCAGCAGGGCCTTGTTGATGGCCTGTTTGTCGGCCAGTGTCAGGCCCGGGGCTGGCATCGACAGCAGGGCCGAACCGCCGCCGCTGATGAGGCACAGTACCAGGTCATGGGCCGTCAGGCCCTGCGCCAGTTCCGCGATGCGGGCCGTGGCTTTCAGGCCGGCTTCATCGGGCACCGGGTGGCGGGCTTCGACGACGTCGATGCGGCCGGGCCGAGCGGCATAGGCCGGCGGCACGTGGTCGTAGCGCGTGATGACCAGGCCCGACAACCGTGCCTCGGCCGGCCACAGCGCGTCCACCGCCGCGGCCATCGCGCCACCGGCCTTGCCGGCGCCCAGCACCAGGGTGCGGCCCTGCTGGGGCGGCGCTGGCAGGTGTGCGGCCAGGGTGTGCGCTGGCAGCGCGCGCTGCACGGCAGCGTCGTACAGCGCCCGCAGGAAGGCTCTCGGGTCGTCGTGGGGGCGGGGCGGCGCAGCAGCGTTCATGGGCGCATTCTGACCGTGTCGGTTCTCAGCCCCGCCCCAGATGCCGTCAGCGTTCAGCGATGTAGTGCTGCGTCGCCGGTTCTTCGCCCGGTGCCAGATGCTCGCGTAACCGGGCTTCGATCTCGCGGTCGGCCAGCGTGGCGCGGGCACGCTGGTGCAGGTATTCGGCCCAGCTGGCCACGATGAAGCGTTCGGTGTAGCGCGCCGGGTCCGACAGGTCGCGGTACACGCGCCAGAAGGTGGCGCCGTCGCGCCGCCGCGGGGCGCGCAGCTGCACCACGGCGTCCAGGAATTCGGCCACCGCCTCGGGCCTGACGCGGTAGCCGATCTCCACCGCCACCGGGCCGTCGTCGGGCGCTGGCGGGTGCTTGACGAACAGGTCTTGCGACAGCGGCACCTGGGTCACTTCGGCCAGTTCGCTCATGCGCAACGGAAAGCGCCTGGCCAGGCCCAGGCTGGCCAGCATGGCTGCAGTGGCCAGCAGCAGCGCGGCCGTCAGGCCCAGCACGCCCGACACAGCGCCCCACAGCGCCGAGCCGAAAGCAAATGCCCCCAGCGCGCACAGCGTGTGCAGCGCGGTGGCGCGTGCCCGCACCCAGGGCGGGGCGCTGGTCTGCGTGGCCGTGTTGTAGGTCGACATGACGGACATCCAGCTGGCCCCCGCTGCCATCAGGGCCGCATACACCAGCAGCGGCACTGGCACCAGGGCCGCCACGGCCATGGCCGCAGCAAATACCCCAGCGCCTACGGCCACCAGGCGTTCCAGCCCCATGCGGGTGCGCAGGCGGCCGATCACCAGCCCGGCCATCACGGCGCCGGTGCCCAGGCAGCCCATCAGGAAGCCGAAGCCCGTGGCGCCCAGGCCCAGCTTCTGCTGCCCGATCACGGGCAACAGCGCCCACAGCGCCGAACCCGCGCCGCCATAAGCGCCCGTGCGCAGCAGTTGCGCCAGCACGGTGTCGTTGTGGCGCGCGAAGCGCAGCGCGCTCAGCATGCCGCCCCACAGGCGTTCAGCCGGCAGGCGCGAAGGCGGGTGCGGGCGCGGCGGGTGGCGGCGGATGGCCTCGAACAGGGCCACGATGCCGGCCACGGCCAGCGCGAACACCCAGCCGCTGCCGGCAGCCGCAAACACCGCGCCGGCCGCCGCCGGCCCCAGCGCGCGGGCGCTGTTGTAGCTGATGCCGATGGCGGTGATGGCCTGCGGCAGTTCGTCGCGCGGCACCACGTCGACGATGCTGCTGTTCCAGCTGGGCGACAGCATGGCCGTGCAGCAGCCGGCCGCGAAGGTGAACAGCAGCAGCGTGGCCGGCCCGGCCCAGCCGGCCAGCGCCAATCCGGCCAGCGCTGCCACCACCAGCGCCTGCGCGGCCAGTGCGCCCAGCATCAGCCGGCGCCGGTCGGTGGTGTCGGCCATCACGCCGGCCGGCAGGGCCAGCAGGAACATGGGCAGGAACACGGCCGTCTGCACCAGGGCCGCCAGGAACGACGAGCCCGTCAGTTCCACCATCAGCCAGGCGGTGGCCATGGCCTGCATGGCGTTGCCGATGAAGTAGATGGTGCCGCCCGTCAGCAGGGCGCGGAAGGCGGTGTGGCGCAGCGTGACGCGGATCGAGACGGGGGCTTCGGCCATGTCGGCCCATGCTACGCGGGCCGTCCATCGAGCCGCTGTCTGGGGTGCCGGCCCCGGGGCCGGGGCGCTTTCGGGTGCGAACAGGCTGTCTTCAGGCGGCGTCTGGCGCCACGGGATGGTCGGCCATCAGTTCCAGCGCCTTCACCAGCGCCGAATGGTCGAGCTGCCCCATGCCGTTGGCTGCACACACCTGCATCAGCTGCGCGGCACCGGCCGTCTGCGGCAGCGCCACGCCCAGCGCACGCGCGCCGGCCAGGGCCAGGTTCAGGTCCTTCTGGTGCAGCCCGATGCGAAAGCCCGGGTTGAAAGTGCGCTTGATCATGCGTTCGCCGTGCACTTCCAGGATGCGGCTGCTGGCGAAGCCACCCATCAGCGCCTGGCGCACCTTGGCCGGGTCGGCGCCAGCCTTGCTGGCGAACACCAGCGCCTCGCTGACAGCGGCGATGTTCAGCGCCACGATGATCTGGTTGGCCACCTGGGTGCTCTGGCCGTCGCCGTTGCCGCGGACGTGGGTGATGTTCTTGCCCATCAGCGCAAACAGCGGCTTGACGCGTTCGAACGCCGCTTCGGGCCCGCCCACCATGATGGTCAGGCTGGCGGCCTTGGCGCCCACTTCGCCACCGCTGACGGGTGCGTCCAGGTAGTCGCAGCCCAGGGCGTTGATCTTCTGCGCGAAGAC
Organism: Rubrivivax sp.; assembly: GCA_027485165.1. Classification (GTDB taxonomy): domain Bacteria; phylum Pseudomonadota; class Gammaproteobacteria; order Burkholderiales; family Burkholderiaceae_C; genus Rubrivivax. The sequence goes on along the minus strand of JAIXRN010000075.1, from coordinate 51,901 downwards.
CTTGGTGTCGATGGGCGAGATGCTGCTCATGTCGACCACGGTCTTGCCCGCCGAAAGACCGGAAGCCACGCCGGTTTCGCCGAACAGCACGGCTTCCACATCGGGCGTGTCAGGCACCATCGTGAAGACGATGTCAGCCTTCTGCGCCAATTCGCGCGCGCTGGCACAGGCCACGGCGCCGGCGTCCAGCAGGGCCTGCGGCAGCTTGCTGCGCGTGCTGACAAACAGCGTGTGCCCGGCGGCGCGCAGATGGCCGGCCATGGGCGTGCCCATGATGCCCAGGCCGATGAAACCCAGCTTCAGATTCGTGCTCATGTCGTGTGCGCTTTCGCTGTGGCTCGCGTTCAGGCTTCAGGTGGTGGCGCGCAACTGGCGGCGCGCCTTTTCCAGCCAGGCCAGGCCGGCTTCGGTGGTGGTGGCGGGCTTGTATTCGCAGCCGACGTGGCCGGCGTAGCCGATCTTGTCCAGGTGGTCGAACAGGAAGCCGTAGTGGATCTCGCCCGTGCCGGGTTCGTTGCGCCCGGGGTTGTCGGCCACCTGGATGTGGCCGATGCGCGCCAGGTACTTCGCCAACGTGGCGGCCAGTTCGCCTTCGCTGCGCTGCATGTGATAGATGTCGTACTGCAGGAACAGGTTGTCCGCACCCACCTCGTCCATGACGGAGATGGCCAGCGCGCTGGTGTTCAGCCAGAAGCCGGGTACGTCGTGCGTGTTCACGGGTTCGATCAGCAGCTTCAGGCCGGCTTCCTTCAGCGCGGCGGCAGCGAACTTCAGGTTGTTCACGAAGGTCTGCCGCACCAGCGCCGGGTCCACGCCGGCCGGGGCCTTGCCGGCCAGGCAGTTCAGCTGCTTCACGCCCAGCGTGGTGGCGTAGTCGATGGCCTGCGCCACACCCGCACGAAACTCTTCCACGCGGTCGGGCAGGCAGGCGATGCCGCGTTCGCCGCCGGCCCAGTTGCCGGCGGGCAGGTTGTGCAACACCAGGGTCTGGCGGTTGGCCACCAGCCGGTCGCGGATCGACAAGGCCGGGGCCTCGTAGGGGAACTGCACTTCCACGGTGGAAAAGCCCGCGCGTGCGGCGCGCTCGAAGCGTTCCAGCAGGGGCACTTCGGTGAACAGCATCGACAGGTTGGCGGCAAAGCGGGGCATCGTGTCTCCGGTCTTGTGGTAGGGGTGTTATTCCAGCAGCCCGGCCATTTCCAGGCCCTGGCGGCCTTCGGGGTGACGGCAGTCCACGTCTTCGAACTCGTTGATCTTGTCGATCTCCGTGCCCATCGAAATGTTCGTCACCTTCTCCAGAATGCATTCCACCACCACCGGAACACGCAGATCGTGCGCCAGGGCTTTGGCCTGCACCAGGGCGGCTTCGATCTTCGCCGGGTCGGTCACGCGCAGCGCCTTGCAGCCCATGCCTTCCACCACCTTCGCGTGGTCCATGCCGTAACCCTTCAGCGCCGGGTCGTCGACGTTGATGTTGTCGAAGGCCAGCTGCACGCAGAAGTCCATGTCGAAGCCGCGCTGGCTCTGGCGGATCAGGCCCAGGTAGCTGTTGTTCACCAACACCACCACCATCGGCAGCTTGAACTGCGCGCCTACGGCCAGTTCTTCGATCAGAAACTGGAAGTCGTAGTCGCCGCACAAGCCCACCACGGTCTTGGTGGGGTCGCTGGCCACCACGCCCAGGGCGGCAGGCAGCGTCCAGCCCAGCGGGCCGGCCTGGCCGCAGTTGATCCACTGGCGGGGCTCGAACACGTGCAGGAACTGCGCGCCTGCGATCTGCGAAAGACCGATGGTGGTGACGTAGACCGTGTCGCGGCCGAAGGCCTTGTTCATCTCTTCATACACGCGCTGCGGCTTGATGGGCACCTGGTCGAAGTGCGTCTTGCGGTGCATCAGGCGCTTGCGTTCCTGGCAGCGGAAGACCCAGTCGGACCGATCCTTCAAGGCCGCGGCGGCCTTGCGTTCACGCGCCACTTCGACGAACAGCTGCAGCGCCACCTTGGCGTCGCTGACGATGCCGAAATCAGGCGTGAAGACGCGGCCGATCTGCGTGGGTTCGATGTCCACGTGCACGAAGGTGCGGCCCTTGGTGTAGATCTCCACGCTGCCGGTGTGGCGGTTGGCCCAGCGGTTGCCGATGCCCAGCACGAAGTCCGACGCCAGCATCGTGGCGTTGCCGTAGCGGTGGCTGGTCTGCAGGCCCACCATGCCGGCCATCAGCGGGTGGTCGTCAGGAATGGTGCCCCAGCCCATCAGGGTGGGAATGACAGGCACGTTCGTCAGCTCGGCCAGTTCCACCAGCAGGCTGGCCGCGTCGGCGTTGATGACGCCGCCGCCGGCCACGATCAGCGGCTTGTCAGAAGCCTGCAGCATGTCCAGCGCTTTTTCGATCTGCTTGCGCGTGGCCTGCGGCTTGTAGACGGGCAGCGGTTCGTAGGTGTCGATGTCGAATTCGATCTCGGCCATCTGCACGTCAAACGGCAGGTCGATCAGCACTGGGCCCGGGCGGCCGCTGCGCATTTCGTGGAAGGCCTGCTGGAACACGCGCGGCACCAGGCCGGGTTCGCGCACCGTCACGCTCATCTTTGTCACGGGCTTGGCAATGGATTCGATGTCCACGGCCTGGAAGTCTTCCTTGTACAGCCGCGCCCGCGGCGCCTGGCCGGTGATGCACAGGATGGGAATGCTGTCGGCGCTGGCGCTGTACAGGCCGGTGATCATGTCGGTGCCCGCCGGGCCGCTGGTGCCGATGCACACGCCGATGTTGCCGGCGCGGGCCCGGGTGTAGCCCTCGGCCATGTGGCTGGCGGCTTCGACGTGGCGGGCCAGGATGTGGCCGATGCTCTGCCGTTCACGCAGCGCGGCGTACAGCGGGTTGATGGCGGCACCGGGCACGCCGAAGGCTTGCGTCACGCCTTCCTTTTCCATCACCAGCACAGCGGCCATTGCGGCCTTCATCTTTGCCATCGTCGTCTCCAGTCGGTTTGTGTCCAGGCACTGAAGCGATCTTGGCGGCGATGGCGCGGCCCGGCTAGCCGCTACAGGCGCATTTGGGTCATTCCCCGCAGGAATAACCCGCGCTGCGCCAGGCGCTGGCGGTCAGGCCATGGCTTCGAGCTTGAAGGTGGACACCACGCCCTGCAGGCGCAGGGCCTGCTCCTTCAGGCTTTGCGCCGCGGCGGCGCTTTGTTCCACCAGCGCGGCGTTCTGCTGCGTCATCTGGTCGAGCTGCGCCACCGCGCCGTTGACGGCGCCGATGCCGCTGCTTTGCTCGCCCGCGGAATGGCTGATCTCGGCAATGATCTGCGCCACGCGCTGCACGCTGCTGACGATCTCGTCCATTGCCTGCCCGGCGTCCTGGACCTGGCGCGAGCCGGCTTCGACGCGTTCGACGCTGTTGCCGATCAGGGTCTTGATCTCGCGCGACGCGGCGGCGCTGCGCTGTGCCAGGGTGCGCACTTCAGCCGCCACCACGGCGAAACCGCGGCCCTGTTCGCCGGCCCGCGCCGCTTCCACGGCCGCATTCAGCGCCAGGATGTTGGTCTGGAAGGCGATGCTGTCGATGGTGCCGATGATGTCGCCGATCTGCCGGCTGCTGGCCTGGATCGCGCCCATGGTCTGCACGACATCGCCCACCACCGAACCGCCGCGCTGCGCAGCCTGCGCCGCCGTTTCGGCCAGGCTGCGTGCCTGCTGGGCCGAAGCGGCCGACTGCTGCACCGTGCCGGTGATCTGTTCCATCGAGCTGGCTGTCTGCTGCAGGTTGCTGGCGGTGTGCTCGGTGCGGCTGCTCAGGTCGGCATTGCCGCGGGCGATCTCGTCACTGGCCGTGCCCACCGATTCCACGCCCTGGCGCACTTCCCGCACCACGCCCACCAGCGATGAGCGGGCACGCTCCAGCGCCTTCAGCAGCTTGCCGATCTCATCTTCCCGTTTCACGACCACGGGGGTGCCCAGCTGGCCGTTGCCAATGCGGTCGGCGGCCTGGCAGGCGTCGTTCAGGGCCAGGCCCAGGCCGCGGCCGAAGCGCCAGGAAAGCCCCACGGCGCAAACCACGCCCGTCAGCGCCAGCGCGGCCACCAGCCGGTAAAGGCTCTGGAAGGCCGCCGCCACGGCGGCCTCCAGGCGGTGCATCTCGGCCTGCTGGCCGTCCACCAGCGCCTGGCCCGCGGCCAGGTAGCGTTCGGTCACCGGGACGAAGCGCGACGTCACCAGCGCGCGGGCGCCGGCATCGTCGCCGCCGTCCTTCAGCCGGTTGATCTCGTCACGGGCGGCCAGCCATTCCTTGCGTACCTCGCCCACGGCTTCAGCGCGCTGGCGCGCGGCCGGGTCTGTCACCTGTTCCAGGAAGGCCTTCTGGGTGGCGCTGGTGCCGCGCGAGGTGGCGGTCATCGAATCCTTGAAGAAGTCGAACAGTTCCTTGCCTGGCGTGTGCGCCACCGCCAGCGAACGCGCCGAGTTCTGGCGCACGTCGGCCAGCCACTGGCTGGCCAGTACCGACAGCTCGCTTTCGCGTTTCATGGCGGCGGTGGTCTCGCGCACGGCCTCCACCTTCAACACGGTGATGCCGATCACCGCCATGAAAATGGCCACGACGGCGGCGTAGCCCAGCGACAGGCGTGTTTGAAGCGTAAGGGTCATGCTTGGACTCAAATGATGTGGGCAGTGGTTGGCTTATCGGCCCGGCCCGGCAGCAGCTTGAGAAGCCGATACTCGGGGGTCATGGACCGCGTCACCGGCATACAGCTCTTCATCCGCGTCGTCGAGACCGGCAGCTTCAGCAAGGCCAGCGCCGACATGGGCCTGACCCAGCCCACGGCCACCAAGCATGTGGCGGCGCTGGAGCGGCGCTTGGGCGCGCGGCTGTTCCACCGCAGCACGCGCGGCGCCACCCCCACCGAAGTGGGCGCGGCGTATTACGACAAGTGCAAGCTGATCGCGCGCGAACTGGAAGAAGCCGACAACCTGGCCGCGCTGATGCAGCAGCGCCTGCAGGGCAGCTTGCGCATCAGCACCAGCGTGGCCTTCGGCCGCCGGGTGCTGACGCCGCTGGTGCTGAAGTTCATGCAGCAGCACCCCGGGCTGAACGTGGACCTGAGTTTCGAGGACCGCTACGTGAACCTGGTCGAACAAGGCATCGACCTGGCCGTGCGCATGGGCCGGCTGGCCGACAGCAGCCTGGGTTCGCGCCACCTGGGCCGCAACCCCTGGGTGCTGGTGGGCGCCCCGGCCTACCTGGCGGAACGCGGCACGCCGCAGCAGCCGGCCGAACTGCAAGGCCATGCGGCGCTGATCTACAGCAGCGTGCAGGGCGACGACCGCTGGGTCTTCAGCGGCCCCGAAGGCCGGGTGGAACAGGTGGCCGTGACGGGGCCGCTGCGCAGCAATAACCTGTCGGCCCTGTTGTCGGCTGCGCGGCAGGGCATGGGCCTGGCCCTGCTGCCCTGGTACGTGGCGCAGGAATCGGTGGGTGCCGGCGCCGTGCAGCCGTTGCTGACGCGCTGGACCCTGCCCGAACAGGAAGTGCACGCCGTGTTTCCGTCGCCGCGCCTGGTGCCGGCCAAGGTCAGCGGCTTTGCCACCTGGCTGCAGGGGCAACTGGCCGGGGAGTGGTGGACGCGCAAGCTTTGAAGGGCTGGGCCGGGCAAGGCGCAGCAGCCGCCAGCGGCCCCAGGGCCGGGTGCGCCGCACGGGGCGAAGGTCTGGCCTTGGGGGCTACAGTGCAGGCGATGGACCTACCGTCAGTTCGACTACCCCGGCATCGTGCCGGCCTGGCCTTGTTGCTGCTGCCCTGGCTGGCGCCGATGTTGACTGCCTGCGCCGCCCCCCAGGCCGCGCCCTTCGTGCCCAGCCAGCCCGTGCTGCTGCTGGGCGAAGTGCACGACAACGCGCAGCAGCATGCCGAACGCCTGCGCAGCTTCGAAGCCCTGCTGGCCCGGGGTGCGCGGCCCGCGCTGGCCATGGAACAGCTGGACCGGGAACACCAGGGCGCCATCGACGCCTTGCGCGCGGGCAGCACCCCGCCCAGTGCCGACGCCATCATCCGTGCGGGCGCCCCTGGCGGCGGCTGGAACTGGGACTTTTACCGCCCCTTCATCGCCGCGGCCTTGCAGGCGGGCCTGCCCATCGTGGCGGCCAATGTCTCGCGCGAAGACGCGCGCCGCGTGATGCGCGAAGGCCTGGCCCCGCTGGGCTTTGACCCCGCCGTGCCGGCCGATGTGCTGGCCCGGCATGGCGACGACATCGTGGCCAGCCACTGCGGCATGGTCGACGCGGCCATGGCCGGCCGCATGGCCCAGGCCCAGGTGGCACGCGACCAGTTCATGGCCCGAGTGCTGGAACAGCATGCCGCGCGCGGCGTGGTGCTGCTGGCCGGCAACGGCCATGTGCGCACCGACATCGGCGCCCCGCGCTGGCTGAAGCCTGATGTACGCGCCCGTAGCCAGGCTGTGGGCTGGCTGGAAGCCGGCCAGGAAACCCGTCAGGGAAGCGAACGCCAGCCTTATGACGCCGTGCGCATCACGCCGCCGCAGCCGCGGCCGGACCCCTGCGAGGGCATGCGCAAGCAGATCCCGGCGCGGCCGGCGCCGGCCGCCACGCGGTGAGATACGGGAAGACGTGGCAAGAAGCGGCAAAACACGGCAAGACGCGGCAAGACACGGCAAGACACGGCAAGACGCGATCAGCCCCCGTGATGGAACCGCGGGCGCGGCAGGCCGGCAGCCTGCCGCTGGCGCCTACAGCAGGCCGGTGAAGTCGATGCTGCAGCCGGGCAGGCCCGGCAGGGCCACGATGCCGGGCTGGCGGGTGGCGCTGGCTTCGCTGTAGACCCCATCCTGCAGCGCGGTGAACCGTCGCAACATGCCGCCCGAAAGGTCCAGCACCCAGACCTCGGGCACACCATGGCGTGCGTACAGCGGCGTCTTGATGCGCACGTCGTAGGGCAGGGTGGTGTCGGCCACTTCGATCACCAGCAGGCAGTCGGCGCCGGTGGGCAGGGCCGTGAGCGGCAAGCCAGGCTTCAGCACGGCGAGATCGGGCTCAGGCTCATTCAACGAGTCCAGATGCAACGGTGCCTGGATGGCGACGATCGCGGCGTCGCCAACGGCATGCTGAAGCGCACGGTTCAAGGACACGACAGCCCAGTAGTGACGGGACCCGGTGGGTGCCATGTCAAAAATCTCCCCTTCGATCAGCTCCACTTTCGCGTCTGGCGGCAGCAGCCCGACTTCGGCCATGCGGTGGTAGTCGTCCACGCTGATACGCCGCCGCATCAGCTGAGCTTCTTCCACGTCTTCCAGCACGTCCATGGCAGGCTCCCGGGCAGTCATTCGCGGCAGTTTACGACGCACACGCACAATCCAGCCCCGTGACCCCTGCTTCCCTTCATTCCGCTGCTGACCCCGCTGCTGACCCCGCTGCAGACCCGGCCGCAGCCCTGCCTGGCGTCCTGGCCGCCGACCCTGCCCGCAGCCGTTTCCTGCAGCACCTGGCAGACGCCGCACAGGCCCCTTCCGGCCCCACCTGGCAACGCCTGCTGCTGGCCAAGCCCCTGTCGCAAGGCGGCAGCAACGAGCTGCAGCGCGTGCTGGTGCGCCCGCTGCTGCTGCGCGGTCAGGCTTGCCTGAGCTTCGTCTACAGCCACCCGACGAAAGACGTGACGAAGAACCTGCCCCTGGACGAAGGCCTGGCCCAGGTGGCCGCGCTGCTGGGCCCGCAGTTCCGCAACGCCCATCTGCACACCGCCACGCAGGAACTGCAGCTGGTGCTGAGCAAGAAAGGCAAGGGCCACTTGAGTGCGCACGCCCTGCCGGATGTCGCGGCAGCCACCGCGGCCCACGACCGCGCCAAGCAGCGCTGGCTGGGCCTGGACCGCCCCTTCCTGGCCGCCCTGGGCGTGACCACGCCGCAGGGCGCGCTGGTGCCGGCGATGGCGCGCAAGTGGAAGCAGATCAACAAGTTCGTCGAAATCTTCGCGCATGCCATCGACACGGCCGGCCTGGCGCACCAGCCGGGCATCGACGTGGTGGACTTCGGTGCTGGCCGCGCCTACCTGACCTTTGCCGTGCACGACTGGCTGACCCACGGCCGCGGCCTGCCCGCGCGCGTGACGGGCGTTGAACTGCGCCCCGACCTGGTGGCCGAAGGCAACGCCAGCATCGCCCGCCTGGGGCTGCAGGGCCTGCGTATGCAGCAAGGCGATGTGCGCGACTGGCAGGCCGAGCCCATGGACGTGATGATCGCCCTGCATGCCTGCGACACCGCCACCGACCATGCCATCCACCTGGGTCTGCAGGCCGGGGCCAAGGTCATGCTGTGCAGCCCCTGCTGCCACAAGCAGCTGCGCCCGCAGCTGCTGGCGCCGCACCCGCTGAAGAGCGTGTTCCAGCACGGCATCCATGCCGAACAACAGGCCGAGATGCTGACCGACAGCCTGCGTGCGCTGCTGCTGGAAAGCCAGGGCTACGACACCCAGGTGTTCGAGTTCGTGGCGCTGGAACACACCCGCAAGAACAAGATGATCCTGGCCATCAAGCGGCCTCATCCGCAGCCCGCAGCCGCCGCGGCGGCACTGGCGCAGGTGGAAGAGATCAAGCGCTTCTTCGGCGTGCGCGAACAGGCGCTGCAGACCCTGCTGGGCCAGGGCCAGCCCCCGGCACAGCCGCCACCGACAATGCCGGCATGAAAACCCCTGCCCGCCTGCAAGTGCTGTTGGACGAAGGCCTGATCGACAGCGTGCTGCGGCAGCTCAAGAGCGGCAAGGAAGCCGAGGTCTTCGTGGTGCGCAAGGGCGACGAGACGCGCGCCGCCAAGGTCTACAAGGCCGCCACCCACCGCAGCTTCCGCCAGGCGGTGGACTACACCGAAAACCGCAAGGTGAAGAACAGCCGCCAGGCCCGCGCCATGGCCAAGGGCACGAAGTACGGCCGCGAACAACAGGAAGCTGCCTGGCAGAGCGCCGAGGTCGACGCCCTGTACCGCCTGGCCGCGGCGGGTGTGCGCGTGCCCAAGCCGCACCTGTTCTTCGAAGGCGTGCTGCTGATGGAACTGGTAGCCGACGCCAACGGCAACGCCGCGCCGCGCCTGACCGACGTGCCCTACACGGCTGAAGCCGCGCTCGAGCACCACGACCTGTTGGTGCGCCAGGTCGTGCGCATGCTGTGTGCCGGCGTGGTGCATGGCGACCTGTCGGAGTTCAACATCCTGCTGGCACAGGACGGCCCGGTCATCATCGACCTGCCGCAGGCGGTGGACGCCGCGGGCAACAACCACGCGCCGCGCATGCTGCTGCGCGACGTCGACAACTTGCGGCACTTCTTCGGCCAGCACGCGCCCGAGCTGCGCAGCACGCAGTACGGCCCCGAGATCTGGGACCTGTACGCCGCCGGCCGCCTGGCCCCGGACACGCCGCTGACCGGCCGCTATGAACGCAGCCCGGGCGCGGTGGACCTGGGCAGCGTGCTGCGCGAAATCGAAGACGCGCGCCTGGAAGCCGCCGAGCGCGCGCTGCGCATGGGCTGACCGGGGCCCCCCATGGACGACCGCGCCCACAGCCCCGCTGCCGAACGCAACGGCCCGCCCATCCTGGCGCAGCTGCAGCGCCTGCTGCCCGCGCGGGGCCTGCTGCTGGAGGTCGCCAGCGGCACTGGCCAGCACGCCGCCTTCTGCAGCGCCGGCCTGCCCGGCTGGCAGTGGCAGCCCAGCGACTGGACCGATCAAGGCTTCTCTTCCATCCGCGCCTGGTGTGCGGGCCAGGCCCGCGTGCGACGGCCGGTGGTGCTGGACGTGTTGCAGCCGCTATGGCCCGAGGTGCCGGAAGTGGTGGACGCGATCTTCTGCGCCAACCTCATCCACATCGCGCCCTGGGCCTGCACCACCGGCCTGATGCAGGGCGCGGCGCGGCACCTGTCGGCCGATGGCGTGCTGGTCACTTACGGGCCGTACATCGAAGACGGCGTGCCCACCGCGCCGGGCAACCTGGCCTTCGATGCCGACCTGCGCGCGCGCGATGCGGCCTGGGGCATCCGCCACCTGAACGACGTCGCCACCGTGGCCGCGCAGGCCGGGCTGGTGCTGCGCGAACGCGTGGCCCTGCCCGCCAACAACCTGCTGCTGGCCTGGGTGCGGCAGCGGGCGGCGCGCTGAAGGCCGGTGCATGACCGAGCCCAGCCGCGCCGTGCCGCCGCCGTTCGCCGCCGCCGTGCCCGCCCTGAAGCTGCGCTACCTGCAGGGCTACCCGGCCGAACTGCTGGCGCCAGTGCAGGGCCTGCTGGCCGACAAGAAACTGCACGCACTGCTGCTGCGCCGCTACCCTGAACGCCACACGGTCCGCAGCGACAAGGCGCTGGTGGACTACGTCGGCGAGCTCAAGGCGCAGTTCATGAAGAGCGCGCCCCCGCTGGCCAAGGTGGCCTTCGACAGCCGGCTGCAGATCGTTCACCAGGCCCTGGGCACGCACACCACGGTGTCGCGCGTGCAGGGCAGCCAGCTCAAGGCCAAGCGTGAACTGCGCGTGGCCAGCCTGTTCAAGGACGCCCCGGCCCGCTTCCTGCGCATGATCGTCGTGCACGAACTCGCGCACCTGCGCGAACGCGAACACGGCAAGGCTTTCTACGCGCTGTGCCAGCACATGGAAGCCGACTACCACCAGCTCGAATTCGACACGCGCTTGTGGCTGACGGCGCTGGACCTGGAAGGGCCCGCTGCGCCGTGAACACCCCGCCGCCGCGGCGCAACCCGCTCAGCCCGAAGAAGCTGCTGCTGAGCAAGTGGACGGCGGTGCAGCCCGTGAACCGCGAGAAGCATTTCGTGGTGATCAAGGTGATCGAACCCGAGCCGCCGGCCGTGCGCATTGAACACGTGGAACTGGAAGCCGTGCATTCCAAGCGGGTGCTGCGCCTGCACTGGCGCGACCTGACCGACAGCCAGGTCTGGCGCCAGGGCTGGGTCTGATGGCCGCGGCGGCGCCGATCAGAAGCGGTGCCAGCTGGTCAGTCCGATCAGTCCGATCAGTCCGATCAGCCCGGGCAGCCGGCCGCGCCCGCGCGCGTGAAGGTCTGGCCTTCGTAAAGCGCCAGCGCGCCGGTGGCTTCGCGCCAGTGCAGCGCCGGCCCGGCCAGCACCAGCCGGGCACTGGTGCCGGTGCGGCTGCCGCTGGCCAACAGTTCGGCCGCGCCCACGCGGCCGTCGAACACAGCCACAGGGGCCGCGCTGGCTTCGGGCTGGGTGCCCGCTGCCGTGCTGCTGGCCATCAGCGTGGCGGAAAACTGCTGGAACCGTTGCGCCACCTGCAGCACGGCGCCCGCCCCGCACCACAGGCCCTGCACTGGGGCGGGCACTACCCACAGGTGCACGGTGCTGCGCTTGTCGCGGCCGATGGCCTTGTCGGGCACGTCCAGCGTCAGGCTGCGGTCAGGCAGCCAGTCGCCCAGGTCCCAGTCGTGCGACACGATGCGCGTGCCCGGCTTCAGCGCCAAGAGGCGCGGGCGCAGCTGCAGGTTCACGGCCGGCAGCAGGTACATCGTCACCACCGTGGCGGCTGACAGGTCGGTGGCAAACAGGTCCTGCACGCGGAATTCCGCGCGCTCGGCCACGCCCGCGGCCTGTGCGTTGTGCTGGCTCTGGGCCACCAGGTCGGGCACGATTTCCACGCCCAGCCCGCGCGCGCCGAAGCGCTTCGCGGCCGTGATGACGATGCGGCCGTCGCCCGAGCCCAGGTCGACCACCCTGTCCTGCGCGCCCACGCCGGCCAGTTGCAGCATGGCCAGGGTCACCGCGTCAGGCGTGGTGATGAAGGGCACCTCGTCCTGGGCCTGTGCGGGCGGGGCCGTGAACCCGGCCACCGCAGCCACGGCCAGCAGCAGCGCGCGCAGCGCCCAGCGCCAGCGCCTGGCCTTGTCCATCAGGTCGTGGGCAGCTGGTGGTTCTTGAAGGCTTCGCGCAGCTTGTTCTTCTGCATCTTGCCGGTAGCGCCCAGCGGGATGGCGTCGACGAACACCACATCGTCGGGCGTCCACCACTTGGCGATCTTGCCTTCGAAGAAGCCCAGCAGTTCTTCGCGCGTGACCTCAGAACCCGGCTTCTTCATCACCACCAGCAGCGGCCGTTCGTCCCACTTGGGGTGGAAGGCGGCGATGCACGCGGCCATGGCCACGGCCGGGTGGGCCATCGCGATGTTTTCCAGGTCGATGCTGCCGATCCATTCGCCGCCGCTCTTGATGACGTCCTTGCTGCGGTCGGTGATGTGCATGTAGCCATCGGCGTCGATGGTGGCCACGTCGCCGGTGGGGAACCAGCCGTCCACCAACGGCTGGCCGCCTTCGCTGCGGTAGTAGTCCTGCAGGATCCACGGGCCGCGCACCAGCAGTTCGCCGCTGGTCTTGCCGTCCCAGGGCAGGCTCTTGCCTTCGGCGTCGATGATCTTCATGTCCACGCCATAGACTGCGCGGCCCTGCGTGGCCTGCACCGCAAACTGGGCTTCGTGGTCCATGGCCAGGTGCTTGCCCTTCAGGATGGCGGCGGTGCCCACGGGCGACATTTCCGTCATGCCCCAGGCGTGGATCACCTGCACGTCGTACTTGTCCTGGAAGGCGCGCATCATGGCCGGTGGGCAGGCCGATCCGCCGATGACGGTGCGGCGCATCGTGCTGAAGCGCGCGTTGTTGGCTTCCATGTAGGCCAGCAAGCCCTGCCACACGGTGGGGACGCCGGCCGAGACCGTCACCTTCTCGGCTTCGAACAGTTCGAACAGACTCTTGCCGTCCAGCCCCGGGCCGGGGAACACCAGCTTCGCACCCACCATGCAGCCGGCGTAGGGCAGGCCCCAGGCGTTGACGTGGAACATCGGCACCACGGGCAGGATGCTGTCGCGCGCGCTGCAGTTCAGCGCGTCGGGCATGGCGATGGCGAAGGTGTGCAGCACGGTGCTGCGGTGGCTGTAGAGCACGCCCTTGGGGTTGCCCGTGGTGCCGCTGGTGTAGCAAAGCGATGACGCCGTGTTCTCGTCGAAGCTGGGCCAGTCGTAGCGGTCGTCCTGCGCCGCCACGATCTCGTCGAAGCACAGCAGGTTCGGGATCTTCGACGCCGCCGGCATGTGCGCGCGGTCGGTCATTGCCACGAAGTGCTTCACAGTCTTCAGCCTTGCAGCCACGGCTTCCACCAGGGGCAGGAAGGTCATGTCGAAGCACAGCACCGTGTCTTCGGCGTGGTCGGCGATGTAGACCACCTGGTCGGGGTGCAGGCGCGGGTTCAGCGTGTGCAGCACCGCGCCGCTGCCGCTGACGGCGTAGTACAGCGCCATGTGGCGGTAGCCGTTCCAGGCCAGGGTGGCCACGCGGTCGCCGTGGCCAACGCCCAGCGCGGCCAGCGCCTTGGCCAGCCGGCGCGACTGCGCGGCCAGCTCGCGGTAGGTGGTGCGGTGGATGTCGCCTTCGACGCGCCGCGAGACGATTTCCTGGTCGCCGTGGTGGCGCTCGGCGTGGGTGATGAGGGATGAGATCAGCAGCGGCTGCTGCATCATTTGGCCGTTCATAGGTCTCCTAGGCGGTGGCTTGCGCGGGTGGGCCCGCATCAGCTGCCCATTCTGCGGCATGGCCTGGATGGCGGGGCGCCCGCCGGGGCTTGGCCCGGCGGCGGCGGCGTGGCGTTCAGGCCAGCAGGGCGCGGGCGTGGGCTCGGTGCGCGCGCACCAGGGCCGGGGCGTCCAGCATCGTCAGCTGCCCGTCCTGCACCAGCACGCGGCCTTGCACCACGCTGTGCTTCACGCCCGGCACCTGGCACAGCAGCAGGGCGGCCACGGGGTCGTCCTCTGCGCCGGCCAGGGCCAGTTCGTCCAGCGCCACGGTGGCGAAGTCGCAGGCCATGCCTGGGGCCAGGGCGCCGATGTCGCTGCGGCCCAGCACGCGGGCGCCGCCCAGGGTGGCGATTTCCAGCATCTCGCGCGCGCTCATCGCGCCCACGCCGCTGGCCACGCGCTGCAGCAGCAGGCCCAGCCGCGCTTCGGCCAGCAGGTGGCCGCTGTCGTTGCTGGCCGAGCCGTCCACCGCCAGCGCCACCGGTACGCCGGCGTCGCGCAGGGCGCGCACGGGCGCTGCGCCAGACCCCAGCCGCATGTTGCTGCCCGGGCAATGCGCCACGCCGGTGCCGGTGCGGGCGAAGGCCTGGATGCCAGCGGCGTCCAGCTTCACGCAGTGCGCATGCCAGACGTCGGGGCCCAGCCAGCCCAGGCTGTCGGCGTATTCGGCCGGGGTGCAGTTGAACTTCTCCCGCGTGTAGGCGATGTCGCTGTCGTTTTCGGCCAGGTGGGTGTGCAGGTGCACGCCATGCGCGCTGCCGTAGCTGCGCGCCAGCAGGGCCGAGTCGCGCATCAGTTCGCGGCTGACGGAAAACGGGCTGCAGGGCGCGACCACGATGCGCTGCATCGCGAAGGGCGCCGGGTCGTGCCAGGTGTCGATGCAGCGCTGGGTGTCGGCCAGGATGGCGGCTTCGTCTTCCACCACGCTGTCTGGCGGCAGCCCGCCCTGCGACTGGCCCACGCTCATGCTGCCGCGCGCGGCATGGAAGCGCATGCCCACGGCCTGTGCGGCCTGCAGCGTGTCGTCCAACCGGCAGCCGTTGGGGAACAGGTACAGGTGGTCGCTGCTGGTGGTGCAGCCCGACAGCAGCAGTTCGGCCAGCGCCAGCTGGGTGCTGGTGGCCAGCATCTCGGGCGTCAGCCGCGCCCAGACGGGGTAGAGCGTTTGCAGCCAGCCGAAGAGCGACGCGTCCTGCGCCGGCCGCAGCGCGCGCGTCAGCGTCTGGTACATGTGGTGGTGCGTGTTCACCAGGCCCGGGAACACCACCTGGTCGCGTGCGTCGATCACGGTGTCGGCCGTGGTCGGCAGGCTGGCGGTTTCGCCCACGGTTTCGATCACGCCGTCGCGCGCAAACAGCCCGCCGCCCGCGATTTCACGCCGCTGGGGGTCCATCGTCACCAGGCAGGTGGCGTTGCGCAGCAGCAGGGTGGCCATGGCGTGGGCAGCGGGTGGATGTTCGGGCCGGTTCAGGCCGGTTCAGGCCAGTTCAGGCCAGTTCGGGCGAGCGTCACGCCGGCTCGGGCGGCGGCTGCGAGCCCTTGTCTGACCACAGCACGCCGGCGGTGGCCCAGTCGTGGCGCTGCACGTCGGTGAAGACGATGTCCACGGCTTCGGGCGAACCGCCCAGCACGCGCACCGTGGCTTCGGTCAGTGCGGCGGCCAGGGCGCGTTTTTGCTCGACCGTGCGGCCGGCGAACATCTGAACGTTGATGGTGGGCATCGGTGGGGCCTTTCGGGGCAGGTCAGTCTGGGGCACCGCTGGTGTACCAGCGGGCGATCAGCGCGCGCTCGGTTTCGGTGATCTGGGTGGCATTGTTCATCGGCATCAACTTCAGCACCACGCTCTGCTGGTAGATGGCCTGGGCCTGTTTCTTCACCAGTTCGGGCGTGTGCAGGGCCACGTTTTTCTGCTGCACCTGGGCGTTGTGGCACAACACGCAGCGCTGTTCGACGATGGCGTTGACCTGCGCAAAGCTCACCGTGGCCGGCAGTGCGGCGGCCGGCGGCGCGGGCGGCGGGGCCAGCCAGATGGCCAGGCCCAGCAGCAGGGCGCAACCCACACCGGCATGTTCCCAGGGCACGCGCCGGCCGGCCACCAGGGCCTTGTGGCGGGCCACGAAGCTGTGGCGCACCAGCGCCCCGGCCAGCATCAGCAGCACCAGCACCAGCCAGTTCCAGCGGCCCTGGTACAGCCAGCCGTAGTGGTTGCTGAGCATCGCCACCAGCACCGGCAGCGTGAAGTAGGTGTTGTGCACGCTGCGCTGCTTGGCGCGCTGACCGTGGATGGGGTCCACCGGCTGGCCGGCCTTCATCTGCGCGATCACCTTGCGCTGGCCGGGGATGATCCAGAAAAACACGTTGGCGCTCATCGCCGTGGCCAGCATCGCGCCCACCAGCAGGAAGGCCGCACGCCCGGCAAACAACTGGCAGGCGGCCCAGGAAGCTGCGACCACGTAGACCAGCACCAGGCCGGCCACGATGGCGTCGCCGCCAACCTTGCCGCCTTTTTCCCCTACCCAGCGACAGATCAGGTCGTACGCCACCCAGAAGGCCACCAGGAAGCCCAACGCCGCCGCGATGGCTGTCGCGGGCGCCCAGTCGAACACGCTTTTGTCCACCAGAAAGGTGCCCGCGTTCAGCAGGTAGAGCACGGTGAACAGCGCAAAGCCCGTCAGCCAGGTGGAATAGCTTTCCCAGTAGAACCAGTGCAGGTTGGCCGGCAGGCTCTTGGGCGCCACCATGTACTTCTGTGGGTGGTAGAAGCCGCCGCCGTGCACGGCCCACAGTTCGCCAGTGACCCCCTTGTCCTTCAGCGCCGGGTCTTGCGGCGGCGTGAGGCTGTTGTCCAGGAAGACGAAGTAGAACGACGACCCGATCCAGGCAATGGCCACCACCACGTGCGCCCAGCGCAGCAGCAGGTTGGCCCAGTCGAGCAAGTAGGTGGTGTCCATGCGGGAGTGATGCAGGCAGGGCGGGCGGGTGCAAGACGCATGCCGCCAGCGGCGCGCGCCTTCGCGTCGGTCAAGACCCGCGGTAGGTGCTGTAGCTGTAGGGGCTGACCAGCAGCGGCACGTGGTAGTGGCCGGCGGCGTCGGCAATGCCGAAGTCCAGCGCCACGGTGTCGATGAAGGGCGGCTCGGGCAGGGCCACACCGCGCGCGCGGAAGTAGGGCGCCACGTCGAACAGCAGCCGGTAGCGGCCCACGGCCATGGCCGTGGCGTCCAGCAGCGGGCCGTCGGCGCGGCCGTCGTGGTTCAGCGTCAGGGTCTTCAGCGTGACCGGGCCGCTGGGGCCGCTGGCGTCGATGCGCTGCAGCGTCACGCGCAGCCCGGCGGCCGGGCAGCCGTGGGCGGTGTCGAGAACGTGGGTGCTGAGATGGCCCATGGGCGGTGTTGGCACGCATGCCGGCGATGTGCAATGCCCGGCACGCTAGCAGCTTTCACACCCGGGGGCGGGGTCAGGGGCTGGCGGTCATTCCATCAGCAGACGGAATTCGCTCATCACCAGGCCTTCACTCATCACCAGGCCTTCGCTCATCACCAGCCCTTCGCTCATGACCAGGCCTTCACTCATCACCAGGCCTTCGCTCATCACCAGCCCTTCGCTCATCACCAGGCCCTGGGCGATGGTCAGCGGCCCCAGCAGGGTGGGCGCGCTGCTCAGCCAACTGCCCAGCTGCGCCGTGGGCCGGAACACACCCGTGCGGCCCAGCAGCGAACTGCCACCCGCCAGTGCCGTGGCCACCTGCACGCCGGGGCCCACGGGCTTGAAGCTGCTGAAGTCCTGCACGCGAAAGCCCTTCACGTAGGTCCAGGCCGGGTAGCTGCTGCCGTTCCAGTAGTCGGGCGACGTGGCGCGCACGATGCCGCCGGCCCAGGTCAGGCGGGGGTTCCAGATTTCCTGGTGCTTCAGGAACAGCGCCGGGCCTGTCAGCACCTGGTTGCCGCCGGCAAACACCATGCGCGACCAGCCAAAGCTGCTGCCGCCGATGCTGCTGCTGGGCGCTGGCAGCAGCTTGCCCGGGGCCAGCAGGTTGCTGCCGATGGGCAGCAGGCCCTGGTCCACCAGCGGCCCGATGTCGGTGCGCAGCGCCTTGGCCAGGGCCACTGCCCCGGCCACGTTCAAGAGCCCCGCACCCTGCTGCACCAGGCTGGCGCCCGGCAGCGGCTGCGCGCTGTACTGCAGCATGGCCTTGATGAGCGGTGGCGTCAGCCCCGGGTTGGCCTGCAGCATCAGCGCTGCCGTGCCCGCCACCAGCGGCGCCGCCATCGACGTGCCGCTGAGCTGCATCACCGCGTCGTCGCCAAACACCGGCACGCCCAGCGGCGAGATCACGTCGTTCCAGTAGGTGCTGGCGATGCGGTTCCAGGCCCCGTCGCCAAAGGCCACCGCGCCCAGCACGCGGTTGCCGGCGGCCACCAGGTCGGGCTTCAGAAGGTTGTCGGGAACGCGCCGGCCCTGGGTGTCGATGAAGGCGCCGCGCGTGGGCCCGCGTGAACTGAAGCGCGCCACGGTGTCGTCGCCGCGCGCTTCGGTGCCCCAGAAGTTGGTGGCCCCGACGGTGATGACGCTGGGGTCGTGCCCGGGCGAACCCACGGTGCCGTAGACCTCGCGGCCCTGGCTGTCGTAGCCGTAGTTGCCGGCCGACACCACCACCGTGATGCCCGCGGCCACCGCCGCGCGGGCGGCGGCGCACAGCGGGTCGACCTTCCAGCTGTCGGTGCTGCGCGCGGCGATGCTCAGGTTCATCACCTTGATGTTCAGCGCGCGGGCGTTGTAGATGACCCATTCGATGCCTTCGATGGCGTCGCTGACGGTGCCCGTGCCGGTGTCGGACACCACCTTCACGCCATAGATCGTGGCGTTGGGTGCGACGCCCGTGGTGTCAGGCGTGGTGGCGTACGCGTTGCGCGAAAAGCCTGCAGCCAGCGAAGCGACGAAGCTACCGTGCCCGTAGCCGTCCTTGCGCGGGTGGGCGCTGCGGTCCACGGCCTGTTCGTAGGCGCGCTGCCCAGCGCTCATCGGTTCGTAGGACGTGGCGCCGCTGCTGCTGAAGCGGCCAGTGGCCGTGGTCAGCATCGACACGCTCTTGACCACCCGGCTGCGGTTGTTGGCGTCCCAGAAGCTGCGGTGGAAGTCGACCACGCCACTGTCGACGATGGCGATGCCCACGCCCGTGCCGTCCAGGCCGACGTAGCCCAGCTTGGTGCTGATGGGCCGCACTTCAGGCGTGATGGCCCCGCTGATGCGTTCGACCACGCTGTTGCTGCTGCGCGTGGCGCGGTTGGGCGCCACATGGGCGACGTCGCGGTGGGCGCTGATCTCGGCCAGCCGGGCGGCGGGCAGCTGCGCCGTCAGCGCGCGCAGCACGCCGAAGCGCACCAGCACCCGGCCGCCGCTGCGTTCGATGGCGCGCCGCAGGTCCTGCAGTTCGGGGTCGGGGCTGTTGCTGGTGATGATCACCTGCACTTCGCGTGCGCCGCGTTGTTCGCGCAGCCAGGCCTGCTGCCCGCGCAGCGGGCTGGCCACGGCCTGGGCCAGATCATCGGACAGCTTGTGGCGTGACAGGCCTGCGCTCATGCCCATGCCCACGCTGATGTCCTGCGCTGCGGCCCAGCCTGGCAGCGCGGCAGCCAGCAGGATGGCCTGCGCCGCCAGCACGAGGTGCTTCATTCGTTCCCCTCCAGGCCCGGTGGCCCGCGTCCATTGTCGGCAGCCCGGTGGGGTCGCTGTCCCGCCTTACGGCCAGGCACGCATGGGGTCATGCGCAGGCCTGCAGGTGCAGGCGGGTCCAGGCTGTGGGTGGCGACGTCCCGGGTTCTTGCGCCTCACTCTATACACTTTCGCTGGCCGCCCACCCGAACCTGCCCCCCTAGCATGAGCGACAGCGCCTACCCCCGAGACCTGCGCGGCCACGGCCGCAACCCCCCGCATGCCCAGTGGCCTGGCGGCGCCCGCATTGCCGTGCAGTTCGTGTTGAACTACGAAGAAGGCGGCGAAAACAACCCGCTGCATGGCGACGCCACCAGCGAGACCTTCCTGTCCGAACTCGTCACTGCGCAGGCTTACGAGAACCGGCACATGACGATGGAGTCGATGTACGAATACGGCTCGCGCGCCGGCATCTGGCGCTTGCTGCGCGAATTCGACGCGCGTGGCTGGCCACTCACCGTCTTTGCCGTGGCCAGCGCGCTGCAGCGCTACCCCGAACTGGTGCAGACCTTCCTGGCCCGGGGCGACGAGATCGCCAACCACGGCCTGCGCTGGATCCACCACCAGCACATGCCCGAAGCCACCGAGCGCAAGCACATCGGCATCGCTACCCATGTGCTGAAGGAACTGACTGGCGGCGCCTGGCCGCAAGGCTGGTACACCGGCCGCGACAGCCCCAACACCCGCCGCCTGGTGGCCGAAGCCGGTGGCTACGCCTACGACAGCGACTACTACGGCGACGACCTGCCGTTCTGGCTGCAGGTGCACACCGCAACAGGTGACGAAAGCACGCCGCCGGTTCCGCACCTGGTGGTGCCGTATTCGCTGGACACCAACGACATGCGCTTCGTGCAGGCCCAGGGCTTCAACACCGGCGAGCATTTCTACACCTACCTGCGCGACAGCTTCGACGCGCTCTATGCCGAAGGCGACCCGCAGGGCCTGGACCGGCCGAAGATGATGAGCATCGGCATGCACTGCCGGCTGCTGGGCAAGCCCGGGCGCATCGCTTCGCTGCAGCGTTTCATGGACCACGTCGCCCGCCACAGCGATGTCTGGGTGTGCCGGCGCATCGACATTGCCCAACACTGGCGCGCCGTGCACCCCTTCGATGCCAGCACCGCCTTCATGTGGCGCTGAACTTGCACAGGCTGAGGCCATGCTCACGTTTGCTCAATTGAACAACGCATCGAAGGCCGAGTTCGCCGCGCTGCTGGACGGCGTCTACGAACATTCGCCGTGGATCGCCGAACGCGCGCATGCTGTGCGGCCGGCGGCGGGCTACGCCAGCCTGCCGGCGATCAAACGCGCTCTGGTCGAGGTGGTGCGCGCGGCCAGCCGTGAAGAACAACTGGCCCTTGTGCGCGCCCACCCCGAACTGGCCGGCAAGGCCATGGTGCGGCAGGCGCTGACGGCGGAAAGCACCGGTGAACAAAACCGCGCCGGGCTGACCGACTGTTCGCCGGAGGAATTCGCCACCCTGCAGCAGCTGAATACCGATTACAACGCGACGTTCGGCTTCCCCTTCCTGCTGGCCGTGCGCGGCCCGCGTGGCACCGGGCTCACGCGGCAGCAGATCATCGCCAGCTTCCAGCGCCGGCTAGGCAATCACCCCGATTTCGAATTCGCCGAAGCCCTGCGCCAGATCCACCGTATCGCCGAAATCCGCCTGAACGACAAGTTCGGCCACGTGCCCCACCGCGGCCAGCAGGTCTGGGACTGGGCCGAAGCCCTGGCCGCGCACAGCGACCCGGGCTATGCCGAACAGGGCCAGCTCACCGTCACCTACCTGACCGCTGCACACCAGGCCACCGCCGCACAGCTACAGCAGTGGATGCAGGAAGCCGGCTTCGACGAGGTGCAGCGCGACGCCGTGGGCAATGTCGTGGGCGTGTACTTCGGCTCTGACGCGCAAGCCCCGCGCCTGCTGACGGGCAGCCATTACGACACCGTGCGCAATGGCGGCAAGTACGACGGCCGCCTGGGCATCCTGGTGCCCATGGCCGTGGTGGCCGGGCTGAAGCAGGCCGGCCGGCGGCTGGCGCATGGCATCGAGGTGGTGGCCTTTGCTGAAGAAGAAGGCCAGCGCTACAAGGCCACCTTCCTGGGGTCGGGCGCACTCACCGGCAGCTTCGACGCCGCCTGGCTGGACCAGGTCGACGCCGACGGCATGCCCATGCAGCAGGCCATGCGGGCCGCCGGCCTGCCCGGCACGCTGGACAGTATCCGCGCCCTGCAGCGCGACCCCGCGCAGTACCTGGGCTTCGTCGAAGTGCACATCGAACAAGGCCCGGTGCTGGACGCGCTGGACCTGCCCCTGGGCGTGGTCACCAGCATCAACGGCAGCCTGCGCTACATGGGCGAAGTGCAGGGCCAGGCCAGCCATGCCGGCACCACCCCCATGGGCCAGCGGCGCGACGCCGCCGCGGCCGTGGCCGAACTGCTGCTGCGGGTGGAACAGCAGGCCTCGGCGATGCCGGACTGCGTGGGCACGGTCGGCATCCTGAATGTGCCGGGCGGCAGCATCAACGTCGTACCCGGCCGCTGCAGCTTCAGCCTGGACCTGCGCGCCACCACCAATGCCGCGCGCGACGCGCTGGCCGCCAGCGTGCTGGCTGGCCTGCAAGACATCTGCGCCCGGCGTGGCCTGGCTTATCGACTGGAACAAACCCTGGCGGCCAGCGCCGCGCCCAGCCACCCGGCCTGGCAGGCGCGCTGGGCCGCTGCCGTGGCCGCACTCGGCCTGCCGGTGTTCCCGCTGCCCAGCGGCGCCGGGCACGACGCGATGAAGCTGCATGAAGTGATGCCCCAGGCCATGCTGTTCGTGCGTGGTGGCAATGCCGGCATCAGCCACAACCCGCTGGAAAGCATCAGCGCCGACGACGCCGAACTCTGCGTCGCCGCCTTCGAACACCTGGCCACGAATCTATGACCCCGTACGAGCAGCTGGACGCCTGGATCGACGCGCACTTCGACGAGGAAGTGCAGTTCCTGCAGGCCCTGGTGCAGGTGCCCACCGACACCCCGCCCGGCCACAACGCCCCGCATGCCGAGCGCACGGCCGAACTGCTGGCCGCCATGGGCCTGGCGGCTGAAAAACACCCGGTGCCCGACGTACTGGCGCTGTCGTATGGCCTGCAGTCGGTGACGAACCTGATCGTGCGCCAGGCCTTCGGCACGGGCGGCCCCACCGTGGCGCTGAACGCCCATGGCGACGTGGTGCCGCCAGGGGAAGGCTGGACGCACGGGCCCTATTCGGGCGCGGTGGTGGGCGGCAAGCTCTACGGCCGCGCCGCTGCCGTCAGCAAGAGCGACTTCGCCACCTACACCTATGCCTTGCGGGCGCTGCAGGCCTGGCGGGATGGGCCAGGTGGGCAGGGCGGCCAGGGTGCCAGCACCACGCTCAGCGGCCAGGTCGAACTGCACTTCACCTACGACGAAGAATTCGGCGGCGAACTGGGCCCGGGCTGGCTGCTGGAAAAAGGCCTGACCCAGCCCGACCTGCTGATTGCCGCCGGCTTCAGCCACGAAGTCGTCACCGCGCACAACGGCTGCCTGCAGCTGGAAGTCACGCTGCAAGGCCTGGCTTCGCATGCGGCCTACCCGGAAACCGGCATCGACGCCCTGCAGGCCGCCACCACCCTGCTGACGGCGCTGTACGCCCACAACACGGTGCTGCGCCAGCGCACCTCAGCCGTGGCCGGCATCACCCACCCGTACCTGAACGTGGGCCGCATCGAAGGCGGCAGCAACACCAATGTCGTGCCGGGCAAGGTGATCATCAAGCTGGACCGCCGGATGATTCCGGAAGAAGACCCGGCCGCAGTGGAAGCCGAAGTGCGCGCGCTCATTGATGCCGCCGTGGCCCGCCACCCCGGCATCACGCTGCACATCCGGCGCCTGCTGCTGGCCCAGCCACTGCAGCCGCTGGCAGGCAACGCGCCGCTGGTAGCGGCCATCCAGCGCCACGGGCAAGAGGTGTTCGGCCACGCCATCGCCGTGTCGGGCACGCCGCTGTACACCGACGTGCGGCTGTACGGCGCGCGCGGCGTGCCGGCCGTCATCTACGGCGCCGGCCCCCGCACCGTGCTGGAAAGCAATGCCAAGCGGGCCGACGAACACCTGCAGCTGTCGGACCTGCTGGGCGCCACGCGCGTGGTGGCGCGCACCTTGTTCGACCTGTTGCGCACCGACGCGGTGCGCGCGCCTTGAGCACGGAACTTGCCCGCCTCTGCGGCAGTTGTGTCACCCGATCCCTCGTATCTGCCCACCTGAAAGCCCTGACCCCATGACCACACCCCGCCTGCTGGCTGCCCTGTCACGCCGTTCTGTTTTGCTGGCTGCTGCTGCGGCCAGCCTGCTGTGCACGCCGCTGGCGCAGGCGCAGACGCCCATCAAGTTCCAGCTCGATTGGCGCTTCGAAGGCCCGGCCGCGCTGTTCCTGGCCAGCCAGGCCAAGGGCTACTACAAAGCGGCAGGCCTGGACGTGACCATCGACGCCGGCAACGGCAGCGGCGGCACCGTCACGCGCGTGGCCAGCGGCACCTACGACATCGGCTTTGCCGACATGGCCGCGCTGATGGAATTCCACGCCAACAACCCCGACGCGCCGAACAAGCCCGTGGCGGTGATGATGGTCTACAACAACACTCCGGCCGCCGTGCTGGCGCTGAAGAAAAGCGGCATCACCAAGCCTTCAGACCTGAACGGCAAGAAGCTGGGCGCACCGGGCTTCGACGCCGGGCGCAAGGCCTTCCCCATCTTCGCCAAGGCCAACGGCATCAGCGGCGTGCAATGGACCAGCATGGACCCGCCGCTGCGCGAAACCATGCTGGTGCGCGGCGAGATCGAAGCCATCACCGGCTTTTCCTTCACCAGCCTGCTGAACCTGGAAGCGCGCGGCATCAAGGCCGAAGACATCGTCGTGCTGCCCTACCCGGCGCACGGCGTGAAGCTGTACGGCAACGCCGTGATCGTCAGCCCCAAGCTGCTGAAGGACAACCCGGCGGCCGTGAAGGCTTTCCTGCTGGCCTTCACCAAGGGCGCGAAGGAAGTCATCGCCAACCCCGACCCGGCTATCGACTACGTGAAGGCGCGCGACGGCATCATCGACGTGGCCCTGGAAAAGCGCCGTCTGCGCATGGCCATCGACGCCGTGGTGGCCAGCCCCGACGCCCGTGCTGAAGGCTTCGGCGTCGTCGTGCCTGGCCGCCTGGCCCTGATGGCGTCACAGGTGAGCGACGCCTTCGGCACCAAGACCCGCGTCGACCCCACCGCCGTGTGGTCAGACGCCTACCTGCCCGCCAAAGCCGAGCTGAATATCCTGCCTGCGAAGAAGTAAGCTGCCACGGCCCCTGGCAGCAAGCCGGGGGCTAGCGGTAATCCCAGGCGAACTGGAACATGACGGCCGCATCGCCCAACAGGTGCACCGTGGCCGAAGCATGGCGGTTGAATTGCCAACCCAGCCCCACCAGCGCGCCGGGCGCGAAGCCGCCCACGTTCAGCGCTACCTTGTTCTTGTACTTGCCGACATAGCCGTACAGGATGCCGGCGCTCCACTGGAAGTACAGCGGTTCCTGGCCCCACAGTCCGGTGTGGCGCTGGCCCACGTAGGCATAGGCGCTGGGCTGGCCGAACGAATTGCTGAAGGCTGAAAAACCGGCCAGCCAGCGGTCGGGGCGCTGGCGTTCCAGGGCCACGGCGTAGACGTTCTGATGTTCGTCGCTCGGGCGGAAGTGCGGCGCAAAGGGCGCCACTGCGGCGCGCCAGTAACCTTCGCCTTTCCAGGCCGCCATGTCGGTGGCTTCGTTCCAGCTGCGCAGCATCAGGCCGGGGCCTTCAGCGGCCAGGGCACACGCGGTGTGCAGCAGCAGGGTGGCGGACAAAAAAATGGCCCTGCCGGGCTGGGTGAGGAAACGTGACATGGCGGTGATTGTGGCAGCAGCAAAACCCCAGACAGACGACCGATACACCCCGCGCAAGGGGGTGCAGGGCTGGCGCCTGGCGCTTCTTTTGACGGTCGTCGCCAGCCTGAGCGGCTGCGCCTGGCTGGACGCCAAGCAAAGCCAGCTGGCCCTGCGCCCCAGCCCGGGGCGGCCTGCCAGCACGCCGCCCGACGCCGAGATCTTCCGCCCCGGCGACGAACGTTGGCTGCAGCCCGTGCCGCCCACGCGCATCGCCAGTGCGCGCGGCCCCGCGCCCACCCAGCCCGACCAGCTGGCCCTGTGGTGGCTGCCCCACCCCGACCCGAAGGCGCCCGCGCTGCTGTACCTGCACGGCACCTTCCGCAGCCTTTACCCCAACCTGCCGAAGATCAACGCCATCCGCGACGCCGGCTTCCACGTGCTGGCGGTGGACTACCGCGGCTGGGGCGACAGCACGGTCATCGTGCCGGATGAGGAAACCATCGCCGCCGACGCCCGCACCGCCTGGGCTGAACTGGCGCGCCGCCAGCCGCAGGCCGGGCGGCGCGTGGTGTTCGGCCATTCGATGGGCGGGGCGGTGGCCGTGCGCCTGGCTAGCACGCTGAAGTGGCAGCACGACTATGGTGCGCTGGTGGTGGAGAGCAGCTTCAGCCGCATGCCCGACGTGGCCGCCGAGGCCGGCTTCTGGGGCCGCGTGGCCGCCAGCATCACCACGCTGGAATTCGACGCCCTGGCCCGCATGCCGAAAGTCGACGCGCCCGTACTGCTGCTGCACGGCACGGCCGACAAGACCGTGCCCGTCACCCTGGGCCGGCGCCTGCGCGACGTGGCCTTGCAAGCCCAGCCCGCGCCTGGCCGCGTGCAATGGCTGGAACTGCAAGGCGGCACGCACAGCCAACTGCACAGCCAGTTCCCGGACGTCTACACCCAGGCCTTCCGCGCCCTGGCACAGGCCTTGCCAACAAGCACACCATGAGCGAACCCTTCGTCGACTTCCAACGCGTCTGGCTGGCCTACAACGAAGAACTGCACGCCCAGGGCAAGTTCGCCGTCGAGGACATCACTCTGCAGGTGCAGCGCGGCGAATTCATCGCCATCGTCGGCCCTTCGGGCTGCGGCAAGAGCACCTTCATGAAGCTGACCACGGGGCTGAAGATGCCCACGCGCGGCAGCATCCGCATCGGTGGCGAAGCCGTCACCGGCCCGCTGAAGATCAGCGGCATGGCCTTCCAGGCGCCCAGCCTGCTGCCCTGGCGCACCACGGTCGACAACGTGCTGCTGCCACTGGAAATCGTCGAGCCGTATCGCAGCAGCTTCAAGAGCAAGCGCAAAGAGTACGAAGAAAAGGCGCGCAAGCTGCTTCAGAGCGTGGGCCTGGGCGGCTATGAAGACAAGTTCCCCTGGCAGCTTTCTGGCGGCATGCAGCAGCGCGCCAGCATCTGCCGCGCCCTGGTGCACGAACCGCAGATGCTGCTGCTGGACGAACCCTTCGGCGCGCTGGACGCCTTCACGCGTGAAGAGCTGTGGTGCGCGCTGCGCGACCTGCAGGCGGCGCAGAAATTCAACGTCATCCTGGTCACGCATGACCTGCGCGAAAGCGTGTTCCTGGCCGACACGGTGTACGTGATGAGCAAGAGCCCGGGCCGCTTCGTCGTCAAGCGCGACATCGACTTGCCGCGCCCGCGCGACCTGGAAGTGACGTACACGCCGCAGTTCACCGACATCGTGCACGAACTGCGCGGGCACATCGGCGCCATCCGCAAAACGGGCGTGGCGGTGCCGCAATGAACGGCGCAACCCACGCATGCCAGGGGGCTGAAGCATGAAGATCACCCGCACCATGGAACGCTGGTCGCCGCTGGCCCTGCTGCTGGCGGTGCTGCTGCTGTGGCAGGTCATCGTCATGGCTTTCAGCGTGCCGGAATTCATTTTCCCCAGCCCCACGCAGATTGCCGTGCAGTTCGTCGAATTCAGCGGCCCGCTGCTGGAAGCCGCGTGGAAGACCTTCTGGGTGACGATGGTGGGCTTTGCGCTGGCCATCGTGGTGGGCGTGCTGCTGGGCTTCTTGATCGGC
Source organism: Rubrivivax sp. (assembly GCA_027485165.1). Taxonomy (GTDB): domain Bacteria; phylum Pseudomonadota; class Gammaproteobacteria; order Burkholderiales; family Burkholderiaceae_C; genus Rubrivivax. The sequence goes on along the minus strand of JAIXRN010000075.1, from coordinate 24,617 downwards.
AGCAGCCGGCTGGCCTACACCGCCATCTACCCGCTGATGGTGGCCTTCAACGCCGTGCCCAAGGCGGCCGTGGTGCCCATCCTGGTGGTGTGGTTCGGCATCGGCCTGGGCCCGGGCATCCTGACGGCCTTTCTCATCAGCTTCTTCCCCATCACCGTCAACATCGCGACCGGCCTGGCCACGCTGGAACCCGAACTGGAAGACGTGTTGCGCGTGCTGGGCGCCAAGCGCTGGGACGTGCTGGTGAAGGTGGGCCTGCCGCGGTCCATGCCCTATTTCTACGGCAGCCTGAAGATCGCCATCACTCTGGCCTTCGTGGGCACCGTGCTGGCCGAGATGACGGCCGGCGACAGCGGCATCGGCTACCTGATGCAGACAGCCGGCAGCCAGCAGCGCATGCCCCTGGCCTTCGCCGGCCTGGTGACCATTGGCGCGATGGCGATGGCGATGTACGAGCTGTTCAGCTGGGTGGAAAAGCGCACCACGGGCTGGGCGCACCGGGGGACGCAGGGGGAATGAGCGGGGCACAATCGCGGCAACGCTTCCGAGGCCGCCTGCCATGTCCACCTTGAAATGGGCCGATGTCCTGGCCGACCCTTCTTTGCAGAACTTGCCGTTCAAGATCGAGCTGAACCGTTGGGGCCGCATCGAGATGAGCCCGGCCAGTAACCAGCATGGCATCGTCCAAAGCGATTACGTGGCTGAGCTTCGCAAGCGCCGCGGCGGCAAGGTCATTACCGAGTGCAGCATTCAGACCACCGACGGCGTACGCGTCGCTGATGTTGCCTGGATTTCAGCTGCGCGTTTGAAGGCGCTGGGCGTGGTGACCCCGCTGCCAAGGGCGCCCGAGATCTGCGTCGAGATCATGTCGCCCAGCAACACCTGGGCCGAAATGCACATGAAGGCCAGCTACTACCTGGAAGCGGGTGCGGAACAGGTCTGGGTCGTGGCGCTCGATGGCAAACGAACCATCATCGACCCACCGAAGGCCTGAGTGGTGCCATGACGCCTGGCCGGCAGTGAAGGCCACCCTGCCATGACCTCCGCCCAAGCCCTGCGCCACCTGCAGCACGCCAATGCCCTGGCGCGTGAAGCCGCAGCCAGCGGCCACCACCCCTTCGCGGCCCTGCTGGTGGCCGAAGACGGCGACACCGTGCTGCTGACCCAGACCAACGTCGACACCGTCAACCATGCCGAAGCTGTGCTGGCCCGCACCGCAGCCGCGCAGTTCACACCGCAGCAGCTGTGGGGCTGCACCCTGGTGACGACGGTGGAACCCTGCGCCATGTGCGCCGGCACGCAGTATTGGGCGCACATCGGCGGGCTGGTCTACGGCCTGGAAGAAGCCGCGCTGCTGGCCATCACCGGCAACCACCCCGAGAACCCCACGCTCAGCCTTCCCTGCCGCGAAGTCTTCGCACGCGGCCAGAAGCCGATGCGCGTGCTGGGGCCGGTGGAAGAAGCAGCGGAAGCCATCGCGCAGGTGCACCGAGGGTTCTGGGGCGCACGCGGTATGCCATCGGCTTGAACAGATCTCGATTTCCTTACCCGGGCTAAGATGTAAGACAGGTTCAGCCACGAAAGGCGCCAACGATGCTTGCCACACTGTCCAGCAAAGGCCAGGTCACCCTTCCGAAAGAGATTCGCGACCGCCTGGCCCTTGACGCAGGCGCACGCCTGGATTTCCAGCTGCAGCCAGACAACACCATCACAGTGCGGCTGGTCAAGCCAGATGCCTTGCGTCTGCGCGGCCTGCTCAAGTCGAACCTGCCGCGCGCGCTGTCGCCAGCGCAAGAAGCTGCGGCTGTTGGCGAACACTTGCGGGCCCGTCACCGCCCGGGCGGGAAGAAGCACAAGCCAGTGCAGGCGTGATTGGCCCGTGATTGGCATTGACACCAACGTCCTGCTGCGCCTGTGGCTGGACGACGATGCGGCGCAAGCCCGGCGCATCACCCTGCTCTTCGCACAGCATGGCACCCAGCCCGGCGCCGTGCTCGTGACGGATGTCGTGCTGGCCGAAGCGGTGTGGACCTTGCAATCAGCCTATGGCCAAGGCCGCGCCCAGCAACTGTTGGCCCTGCGCAGCCTGCTGGATGAACCGGCCTTCTGTTTCCAGGACCGCGCCAGCATCGAAAGGGCTGTAGAGCTTTTTGCACAGGCCAAATGCGGGTTTTCGGATTGCCTGGTCGTGGCCCAGCACCAGCGGCTGGGCTGCGAATTCAGCGCCACGTTCGACCGTGGCATGCGCCAGCTGCCCGGCGTCAAAGTGCTCTGATCGGCGCCCCGCGTGACCTGGCCTGCCCACCTGCAGCTGCATTACCGCCGCGAAGGCGACCGCACCACCGCGCTGGACACCCACCACGGCCCGCTGCGCGTGCTGAAGCGCCTGTACCCCGAAGGCCCGGGCATCTGCCACCACGTGCTGGTGCACCCGCCCGGCGGCGTCGTGGGCGGCGATGAACTGCGGGTCACGGCGCATCTGGACGCGGGCACGCACGCGGTCTGCACCACGCCAGGGGCGACGCGCTTCTATCGCAGCGAAGGCGCCGTCGCGCGTCAGCGCGTGGCCCTGCATCTGGCCGAAGGCGCGCGCATGGAATGGCTGCCGCTGGAAGCCATCGCCCACCGCGGCTGCGTGGCAGAAAACCAGCTGCAGCTGCACCTGCAGCCCGGCGCCCAGGCCATGGCCTGGGACGTTCTAGCCCTGGGGCTGCCGGCCGCGAACGAGGCCTTCGACAGCGGCAGCTTCCTGCAGCACCTGGAAGTGCCGGGCCAGTGGCTGGAACGCGGGCACATCCGGGCCAGCGACAGCACGCTGCTGCACAGCCCGCTGGGGCTGGCTGGGCGCAGCGTCAGCGCCACGCTGTGCTTTGCCAGCGGCAGCCCCTGGCCGGTGGATCAGCGCGAAGCCCTGCTGGAAGCCGCGCGGGCGGCCATCAGCGGCCTGGCCGGCAACACCCACGCCCCGCACGGCGCGCAGCACGACAGCGGCGCCAAGCGGCCCATCGGCCTGGCCGCAGGCGCCACGGCCCCGCAGCTGGGCGTCGTGCTGTTGCGCGTGCTGGCGCATCGGGTCGAACCGGCGATGGTGCTGCTGGCGGCCGTGCGCGCCGCCTGGCGGGCTCAGGCCTGGGGACTGACGGCCCAGCCGCCTCGCATCTGGCGGACCTGAGCGAACCCTGATCCGGCCCACAGCCCAGGCACGCAGCCGGTCACCCCGCAACTGGGTGGGTAAACCCCTAAATTTGACCGCTCCACTCCCTTAGGCTGAGCGCCGATAGCAGTTAGAGTGAGCAATCAATGTGAGTTACACGGAGGTTTCATGAGGCCGTCGCCCGTCCTGTCGTTCCTGCTGGCTACCGCCGCGCCGCCTGGCTGGCCGCGCGCCGTAACATCCCGCCGCCCAGGCTTGCAAAGTGCTCGCTACGACAGCACGGCCGGGCGCAACGCGGAGGGTTCATGGCCGATTCAGGCAAGGGTGGCGACAGGCGCGACGGGCAACAGGAACCCGGCCTCTTTCCCGACCGCATCACCAAAACCGACGAGCAGCGCTGTCGGCGCCCTGCGGTGCGTGAAGTGCCCGGCAAAGACCGCATGAAGCCCGACGAGTTTTTCAACACCGTCATCGTCGACGACGTGCCCAGTACATCCCCTTCCCGCAGCTAACCCGTCGTCCGGGCCCGGTTGCCCCTGGTTCATCCATTTGTCGTGCCCGGGTCAGGCACGGGTCAAGCCCAGGCCCGAGCCCTGAACCCCGGCCATCTTGCTACCCAAAACGGAGCGCCACGCCTGCGTGGCTGTCAAGCATGAAAAGAATGCAATTCGAAGTGCCCGAAGACAAGTTCGAACGCCTTCAGGCGCTGATGCGGCAATGCAAGATGGAAAGCCAGAAAGACCTGTTCCAGAACGCGCTGGCCATGTTCGAATGGGCCGTTCGCGAACGCAGCCGCGGCCGCATCATTGCTTCTGTCGACGAAAGCCTGACTCGCTTCAAGGAACTGTCGATGCCGTCGCTTGACGAGGTTCGGGTCGTTGAACCCGCCACCACGGCCAGCACCCGCGCCAACTTCTAGCGGCTTCTGTCGCCCAGGTGGCCCCATGCCCAGCCGACACCATCGCCGGGGTGTGCGTGCGCCGCGCGGCCCCCGCCGCCCCGCGAAACCGATGGCAGCCGAGGGCAAAGACAGGCTGGCGGGCGATGCGATCTACTTCATCCAGAACCTGCAGATCTTCAACGTGCAGGACAACACCGGGACGGTGTCGCTGGCCGGCGGGCAGCAGCACAGCCATGGCGACATCCGCGTGGCAGCCCAGTTCATTCAGCAGCTGGCAGAACAACCGGCCCGCGCGGCCTTGCAACAGCAGCTGCAGCGGCTGCAGGCTGAACTGGAAGGCCTGCTGCACCGCCTGCCCACCGCTGAACAAGAAGAAGCCGCCCGTTGCCTGAAGGAACTGGCCCGCCAGGCCAACCAGCCCAAGCCCCAGCGCCGCTGGTACAGCGTGGCCGCCGAAGGGCTGGTGGAAGCAGCCAAAGCCTGCTTGCCCCTGTCGGGCCCCTTCGTCGCCGCCGTGCAGGCCCTGCGCCAGCTGCTGGACGAACTGGCAGACGGCCCGGGCGGCTAGCGCCGCCGCAACGCGTAGAGCACTTCCGTCCTGGTCGCAGGCGGCGGCGTGGGCCTGGGCTAAGGGCCCTCTGATGCAGGGACCGCGCCTTCGCCTGCCGCAGCTTCCCAGTCGCTGAACACATAAGCCCTGGCCTGGCGGGCTGCCCGTCCGGCCTCTGCGGTTCGATTCGCTAAGCTACGTGCTTGGCGCAAGAGGCGCCGCAGGGGTACGCAAGATGGGTGTTCCGCAGAAGGCCGTGGCTTACATCGAGATCGACGACTATCTGGTGCTGGAAAACGCCAGCCGCTACAAGCACGAATACCTGGAAGGGGTGATCTACGCCATCCAGGGCGAGGCGTTCCGGGGCATGGCGGGCGGCAGCGCCGCGCACGCCGACATCATCAGGAATTTCGGCTTTGCGCTGCATACGCAGCTTCGCGGTACTCGGTGCAGCGTGAAGATGTCTGAAATGCGCCTGCGCATCGCCGACGACGCCGTCTTCTACCCCGACGTGCTGGTGCACTGCCAGCCTTCCCAAGTTCCCGCTGTCAGCCCTGCCACGGTGACGGAACTCACGCAGGCCCAGCTGGTGGCTGAAGTGCTTTCCCCCACCACCCAGCACTTCGACCGCGGCGCCAAGCTGCAGGCGTACCAGAAGCTGGCCAGCCTGCAGCACGTGGTGCTGCTGTCGGGCATGGAAGAAGCCGCCTGGGCCTGCCACCGCGGTGCAGACGGCCAGTGGGGCGACCTGCTGCCCTGGCCGCGCGGCACCACGCTGGCCTTGCCCAGCCTGGGCTTGCAGGTGGGCTGGGACGATGTCTACGGCGGCGTGGGGCTGGGCTAAATGCGTTCCATCGGCACGAGCTTCTCCCCGATTCGCAGGTTATCCCGGCTGGGCCAGAACCGCGAAACTGGTAGAGGGGCGTGTGCCCGACATCAAGCTGTACATTCGGGTTGGAAACACCGTGCTCCTGTTGCAACCCCACGACATGCTGGTTTTGATGGCTACGACTTCGCCACTACGCTCAGCGCCCGAGTCAACCACACGGTGCAAAAACCTTGGGTCCCATCGCGCATCAAGGCCTTCCGCTGCTTTACAAGGGTGCCGGACCGGGTACCCACTGGCACAAGACAGACGCTCGAATGGTGGGCTTTCGAGCACCGCACACCGCGACGGGTACGCTCAACTTCATCATCAGCCACATCACGGCTTACTCCCAGGCATCGCCCTTCACATCGTTCACGACGTCGTACGCCATCGCGCGCGGCTATGCACTGGCTGGGCCTGGTGGTCTGGCCAGCCAGGGCAATCCAGGGTACGTTTATCAGGTCGACCTGCAGCAGTTGGCGACTCCCGGCATTTTCAGGGTGTTCGATCCTGTGGCGTCGGTGGTTCATGGCCGCAACGGGTCGCTGGTGCACGACCACAACGGCGACGCCGGCCTGCTGCCTCTGCTGGTCGCCGGCTTGGCTTCGCCGGCCCCACCCGTGCAGGGCCGTTTTGGCAAGACTCTTCCATTGCGTCTGGCCCATGAACTTCAAGTGCTGGTCAATGCACTCCGTGACGCGGAAGTGCTGGTCGAAGGCAGTCTTCCTTCCGTTGTGGTCACCGGCCGCGACGATGTCTACTAGACCTCTCTGATTGGAACCTTCATGACAGCGAAGACCTACGAACTGAAGGAACGGCTGGACATTGGCGGCGGTCTGCTTGCCAAGGCCGTGCGAGTGGGCGAAGGCCCGATCGTTCTGGTAGACACAGTCGACGCGCAGCAGGGCCAGCAGCGCCTTTCCAGGCTGGACCTGCATAAACGCATGTTCATCGACCCGCTGCCAGGGCAGCGCGACGCCCACGGTGTATCTGCGCTGGTCGGTTGGGTAGTGGCGCATGTCGCCGCTGCCCAGCCCAAGCTCTAGCGCATGCTGATCAACGCATGCCTGCCGCGTCGTCAGCGCCAGGGTGACCGGCGGCTCGCCTGCACTTCCAGCTTCATGTTGGACGTTTAGGCCCGGCAGCGTGTGCCGCGCAAGTGTTCGCGCAGGCGGGCGAAAACAGCGCCTGCCACCAGCAGATGGTCCTGCCACGCCCCACCAGGGCCAAGGCCTGTATGCGGCTACACGGCACGCAGTTCAGCCATCAAGCCCTGAACGGGCAGCACTTGCACGCCTTCAGCCAGCGGCCAAGTGTCTGGCCTGGGGTACACCAGCCAGCGCCTTTGCGGCTGCAGGTCTGCGCAAGCGTGGTGAAACCCGCGTTCCAGCTTCGGCGCCAGGCTGCGCTTGATTTCCACGACCCAGTGCTGTCCGTCAGGCAGTACCAGCAACAGGTCGACTTCAGCGCCTGCCGGGCTGGCCGGGGCGATGTGTACGGCGGCGTCGGCTTTGGTTTTCTAACTAAAGAACCTGAAACGTGCCACGCCCCACCAGGGCGCGCATCTGCGCTTCCAGCCGCGCCAGCACCGCTTCTTCGGCCAGGTGGTCTTCGGCAAACTGGCGCGCCACGGCGCCCAGGCGGCCGCGCATGTCGGGGCGTTCGGCCAGGTACTGCACGGCGTGGGCAAAGGCCACCACGTCGCCGTGCGGCACCACCACACCGCAGCTGGCCACCACGTCGGCCAGTTCACTGTCCAGCGCGGCCATGGCCACCACCGGGCGGCCGCTGGCCAGCATGCCGGTCAGCTTGCTGGGCATCACCATGTCGGCGGCGTCGGGGCGCTGGGGCAGCAGGTGCACGTCGGCCAGGGCCAGCAGTTCGGGCAGGCGCGCCAGCGGCTGCAGCGGCATGAAGTGCACGTTGGGCAGTGCCGCGCACAGCGCCTGCGTCTGCGCCTGCAGCGCGCCTTCGCCGCACAGCACGAAGTGCAGCCGCGGGTGCCCTTCCAGCCGCAGCGCCACATTGGCCAGCCAGTCCACGCCCTGCTTCACGCCCATGGTGCCGCTGTACAGCGCCACCACCGCATCGGCCGGCAGCCCCAGCTGCGCGCGGTAGGGGCTGGGCTGCCCTGCGGGCCAGGCGCCGCGCACATTGGCCCAGTTCGGCACCAGGCTTGTGCGCTCTGGCGCCACGCCCTTGGTTACCGCCCGCGCCACCATCGCCCGGCTGATGCTGCTGACATGGTCGAAGCGCCGCAGCAGCCAGCGTTCAGCGCCGTACACCAGCTTGCGCCAGCCGTTGCCGCTGACCAGCCCCATGCCGAAGGCGATGTCGATTTCCCAGTCCTGCACGTGCAGCCAGGCCTTCGCCCCGGTCAACCGTGCCGTCACCAGCGCGGCCGGCGCGCAGACGAAGGCCGGTGCCGCCAGCCACACCACGTCGGGCCGCCACGCCAGCTGGCGCACCAGCAGCGGCAGCGACGTCACCGCAAACGACAGCAGGTGCAGCACCCGCTTGCGCCCGCCGGGCCGAAAGGGCACCCACAGCGGCGCGCGCGCCACCGGCACGCCGTGCCGTTCTTCCCAGGCATAGGCCCAGGGCCGGTAGGCCGCGTCTACGCACCATTCAGGGTAGTAGGGCAGGGCGGTGACCACGCGCACGTCGTGCCCCGCAGCCTGCAGTGCGGCCACCATGTCGCCGGTGTAGCGGCCCACGCCCAATGGTTCAGGCGTGAAGTTGATGCCGTAAACCAGCACCTTCAACATCTGCTCCCGCAGATGCACCGACGGCAGACCATGACGAGAAACCTCCCTGGGGCCGGCCCGGCAAGCGGCAGGGCCGTGACATGCAGCGCGTTGTGCCGACGTCGAAGGTCCGGTCGTGGCTGCGCTGCAAGACTAAGGGCAGGTGACACGGCCACCGGCCCCCTGGCCGCGGGGTGCCGCGCCACGCAAGGGCGTGCTGCGTGACCGAATCGCGCCCCGCCGGGTCTGTCGCACGGTTCGTGGCGCGCCCAGGCTTCTGACAAGCCCCGGTAGCGACCTTGTCAGTCGTCCCGCTGCCGCAGCAAAAAACCCACGCCGCAGGCCAGCAGCGCCAGGGCCAGCATCAGGGCGTCAGCGGCCGTCACAGCAGTTCCCCCCTGGCGGGCTTCACAGGCCGTGGCGTATTGGCCAGTTCCACCATCTGGCGTTCCAGCTGGGCCAGCACGGTGGTGGCGGCCAGGTGCTGGTCGGCATAGGCACGGGCCTGGCGGCCCAGTTCGTGGCGCAGGCCGGGCAGGTCGGCCAGGAAGCGTATGCCTTCGGCAAAGGCGGGCACGTCGCCATGCGGCACCGGGCGGCCGCAGCTGGCCAGCACGTCGGCCAGTTCGGTGCCCGGGCTGGCCATGCCCACTACGGGGCGGCCGCTGGCCAGCATGCCGGTCAGTTTGCTGGGCATCACCATTTCAGCGGCGTCTGCGCGCTGCGGCAGCAGGTGAATGTCGGCCAGGCCCAGCAGGGCGCCCAGCTGTTCCAGCGGCTGCAGCGGCAGAAAGCGCACATTCGGCAAACCGGCGCAGGTGGCTTCGGCCTGGGCCTTCAGCGCGCCTTCGCCGCACAGCACGAAGTACAGGTTGGGCTGGCTTTTCAGCGCCACGGCGGCTTCGGCCACCCAGTCCACACCCTGCTTCACGCCCATGGTGCCGCTGTACAGCGCCACCACGGCGTCTTCCGGAATGCCCAGCTGCGCCCGGTAGGGGCTGGGCCCGCGCAGCGGGGTGATGGCGTTCACGTCGGCCCAGTTGGGCACCAGGCTGATGCGGTCTGCGTCTACGCCCTTGGCCCGCGCCCGCGCCACCATGGCCTTGCTGATGGTGGAAACGTGGTCGAAGCGGCGCATCAGCCAGCTTTCGCAGGCAAACACAAAACGCTTCCAGCCGCTGCCGCTGATCAGCCCCATGCCGAAGGCGATGTCCACTTCAAAGTCTTGCACGTGCATCCAGGCCTTCGCACCCGTCAGCCTGGCGGCCACCAGCGCGGCAGGCGCGCAGACGAAGGCGGGTGCCGCCATCCACACCACATCAGGGCGCCAGAACAGCTGGCGCACTACCAAAGGCAGCGACGTGACGGCGAAAGACAGCAGATGCAGCACCCGCTTGCGCCCACCCGGGCGGAAGGGCACCCACAGCGGCGCACGCGCCACGGGCACGCCCTGCCAGGTGTCAAACGCGTAGCGGTGCGGCGCGTAGCCTTCAGACACCTTCCACGCCGGGTAGTAGGGCAGGGCGGTGATGACGCGCACGTCGTGCCCGGCGGCTTGCAGGGCTTGCACCATTTCGCCCGTGTAGCGGCCCACGCCCACCGGTTCTGGGGCGAAATTGATGCCGTAGACCAGGATCTTCATGTGGCTCGCTCCCTGTGCCGGTGCGTGCCGGCTTGTTTGTTGTGTGCCGTTGCACGCGCCATGCCAGGGAAGACCCTGATGGCGGCTGGATGCAAGGGCTAACCCTAATCAGGGTAACAAATTACTGCACTGCAGCATGCCCCCGATGTGCGGGGCCGGTGCTGCGCCAAACCTGCGGGGCGGGCCCCCAAGCGACCGCACACCGCAGCCTTTGGGCCCGGAAACCCTTCCTAGGACCTGCCTAGCACCTTCGCAAGGCGGCCTGCAGGGCTTCACCTGCTGCCGGATGGGCAGCAAGAAGGTCCAGCAGCGCTGGAAGCCGCGTGTGGGCTGCCTGCAGCACGGGTGCCGGCGCCGCAGCCGCAGCTTCTTCCAACGCCCCGTCTTCCAGGTCTGACAGCACGGCGGCCAACACAGCGGCCTGCTGCAGGTCTTTGCGCGCCTTGGCCGTGTCAGCGTGCCGCTGAGTGCTGGAATAAAGCTTGTGCCACACGAAGCGTGCAGGGTCTGGCAAGTTGGCTGGGATGCAGTGCCCGCCCGCCAGCACGGCCCCCCCGCGTGGCGCGTGGAGCAGGTAGTCGAAGAACGGCACGGTCTGCGCATGCCAGGCCAATTCGGGTATGGGCACGAGGCCGCCCAGGGGTGCTGCCAGCTTCAAGGCTTGCCGCAGCGCCAAATCGATGTCTTGTGTTCTGCCAGCCACCGCAACTGCGCCCAGTTCGTTCAGCAGCGACATGAAGGCCAGCGTGCCCACCAGTGCCAGGCCCCCGGCAAAGAGTTGCCGGTTGTGCAGCTCGACCAGCAGCCGCGCAAGGTCTTTGTCGGCAACCTGCATCCCCAGCAGGCGCAGCTGCCGTACCTGTGCCTGCATCCACGCGGCTGCTTCCATTCGCCCCTGCATGGCTTGCTGGGCAGCCGCGTCTGCCTGGCGGCAAACAAAGTCTTCTACTTCCTTGCCCGCCACCGCCTTGTAGCGGCGGTACCAGTAGCCTTGGCCTTTGATGGTGCGCAAGGTCAGGCTTCCAGGGGTGCCCGGCAGCAGCGCCAGTTCGGTTCGAGCCCGTTCCTTGGCTTCGGCATACTGGGTGTGGAAGTTCAGCTCTAGGCGGCGGTAAAGGCGGGCTGCGGGCATCAGTGTGCTGTGTTGCGTCGCCAATCTAGCGTGTCTACCCCGCGGAAATTGCTTTTGCGTGGTGGGCGGCCGGGCCACGTTATGCCGACCCAACTTCGTCAACGGTGGTGCGCGCTTGCTTGATCGTGCATGCCATGCCTGATCAGTGCGACGCCGTGGCCACGACTGGGCTGGGCGCTGACAGCCCGAAATGCTGTGCCGCAGCTCAGCCGGGCGCTGCGCAGCTGCGGCCACCCACCCCAGCGCTGCACGGCTGCACAAATCCACTGCACCCGCCTGGCCTGGCGGGGCAAATTGCTTTGGCGAAAGCCCAGCACGCACCGCTAAGGGGTGGCCCCGCTGCCCTGGCAGGCAGCGGCGGCTTTTCTTAACCCACGGCCGCAGCGGCGGGGCCCGCGGCCGGGGTGGCGGGGGCCATGGCGGCTGCAGGCGCGCGGCTAGCGGCGCTGCGCCCCGGAAAACGCGTGGCCAGGTCGTCTGCCACCGTGGCGGCCCCCGGTACGGCCGAACGTTGCGCACTTTTGGCCGACTGGTAGAACACCAGCGCGGCGGCATAGGCTTCACTGCCGGCCAGCATCAGGCTGTCGTCCACGATGTCGGCCACCTGCGAAAGCGGCCGCAACAGGCCCTGCAGCAGCTGCACCGTGGCCATGTCTTTCTGGAATTCAGCCACGTCCAGGTACGGCGGGCACAGGCTGGGGTTGGCCTGGGCGTAATCCAGCGCCTTGGCCACAAAGGCCAGCGTCTTGTCGCCCATCTTGGGCAGTTCGCGTCGGTCTTGCGGGTTCAGGTCTACCAGCACGGGCAGCAGCTTGTCTTGCAGCGTCCTTATGGCGGCCTGCAGGTCTGCACGGTCGGCTTCCGACAGGGTCAAGGAAATGCGGTTGTTCGACGGGGTCGTCATCAGAATCTCCAGTAAGGCACAGGGGATGGAGTTGCTGCCGCACGGTGCTAATGGCGCCGCGGCGGTGCAACGCGGGGCTGGCCAGCCTGGAAAAATTCTAGGAATGTGGGACTTTGGCGTTGAGCTTTGAGGGGGGCAGCCGTTTGGGGGCGTACGAAGGGGGGTGTACCGTCACACCAGTGACACAGAACAAGTTAATCCGGCGTCCAGGGGCGTCCCATCGCCGCGAGCACCTGCCCTTTGCTGGTCTGCCAACTTAGCGGTGCCAAGGGGGTCGGGGCCAGCCTCATACGTGCGATCATTCTGGCGGCATCCATGCAGCGGGGCATACGAGTGTGCGCCCCATTTATCAGCCAAGCACGCTGCTGGCGCGGTCGATTCCGCACTATGCACGCGTTTGAAGGCCAAAACTGGGGGCGCAGTTGAGGCAGTAGTAGCATGCTCCGGAGCATTTGCCCACCTTTGAACGGGTGGCCACTGTTCATCTTGTTGGCCTTTTCATTGCTTAGATTCCCGCTGCCCTGCAACACCTAGCACACGGCCCTTGTCGGCTGTCTGCGCGAAGCAAGACCGCCTACCGCGGCAGCGAGGAAGATACCCAATGACGACTGGCACAAGCCAGCAAGGCCAGCCTGTATTCGGCGTACACGATGCGCCGCTGCGCTGCGTGAAGATTGCTGTATTTCATAACATTCTTTGGTCCAAGTACAAAGGCGGTGTGTTTTCGGCCCTGTACCGGCTGGCCCCTGAATACGTGGTAACGCTGCAGTTTGTACAGATTGCCGAAACCGAAGGCGACAGGGTTGCACTGGGCGGCGTGGACTACGCCTACCACACCTACCCCTACGAACTAATCTTCAAGGGCGCTTACCACAGCACCTCATTGCGGGCTAGATGTTTGGCATTAGCCAAACGCGCTTGGCTTAGCGACGCTGATCTGGTGATACTCCCTGGCTACGAGCGGCCAGAGTATTGGGTGATGTTGTTCACCCTGGTTTTATGTGGGCGCAAGCGGGCCGTCTTCTGTGATTCAACTGCTTACGACAGGCCCAAGGTCTTTCACAAGACTGTGGCGAAACGCATTTTCTTCGCTCTGTGTGATGTTTTTTTTGGCTATGGTTTGCGCAGCAAAGAGTATCTAATGCAGCACGGCGTGCCGGAAGACAAGATTTATTTCCGCTGCCAGGCGGCGGCACTGCCGATGGGCTACACCGAACCTGCTGCATTGGCGCAACGGCTGGCCTTGGCGCCGAAGGCGGGCACGGGCCCGCGCTTCTTGTATGTGGGGCGGCTTTCGGCTGAAAAGGGCCTGCCGACGCTGTTCCAGGCCCTGAGCGCCCTCCGAAGGCGGTACCCAGATGCCACGCTACGACTGGTGGGTGCAGGCCCCATGGCGGAGGAACTGAAGCGCTTGGCGCAAGCAAAAGGCCTGACAGAAGCAGTCACCTTTGCGGGCAGCATGGGGGTTGACGCGATTAGCCAAGAATATGCCGCCGCTACGTCCCTGATACTGCCCAGCACCAGCGAACCGTGGGGCTTGGTCGTTAACGAAGCGCTCAGCATGGGCTGCCCCGTGCTGGTAAGTGACCGCTGCGGCTGTGTGCCCGAAATGGTGATTGCCGGCGCCACGGGGTTTGCGTTTACTGCTGGCAACGCAGTCGAACTGGCAGGCCGCATGCAGCAGATTGCGGAAGACACACGCAGCACGGCCGAAGTGGCGACAACCTGCATTGAACACATGCGCGGTTTCAGCCCGCACGCTGCTGCGCATCAGATCATTGCCGGCGCGGCGCGCATTGCCCGACAAGCTACCTAACGTGACAGTTCTTTTCGTCGGGCCATTACCGCCGCCTGTTCATGGGTTTTCAGCCATGAACGCAGCCATGTTGCAGTTGCTTCAGGCGCAAACCACAGTGGAATACTTTGACCGTGCACCGCTACCGCTTGGCAGGAACAAGTGGGTGCGCTTGTTCAGAAGCCTTGGCAATACGGCAGGCCTGTTTTGGGGGTACTCGCGCGCGTGCGCTAGGCTGAAGAGCGGCACGCTTTATCTAGCGCTATCTGGCGGCGCGGGGCAGTGGGTTGATCTGGCCTATTGCGTGGTGGCCCGAGTTTCCGGTCTGAAGATATTCATCCACCATCACAGTTTTGCTTATCTGAATGCGCGGCAGGCAAGCACAGCAGCCTTGGCTAAGCTGGTACCCGCCGCGCAGCACATTGCACTGTGCCCCTGCATGGGTAAGAAACTGCAACAGCGCTATGCTATTTCGCCAGAGCAGGTTCACGTCATGTCTAACCTCGCGCTTTTGAGCGCCCCGCAAAACGCAACCATCTTGCCAGATGCGCCCTTCCAACAAGCTGCTCGGCAGCCCGTGCAGGTGGGCTTCCTTTCTAATATTACAGCCGAAAAGGGCATCTTCGAGTTCTTTGCGGCTCTTGATGAACTAGACGCACAGGGTTTGGCATATGAAGCCACCGTAGCAGGGCCGGTGGACCCGGGAATTGAAAGCCGCTTTCGGGCCGCACTGGGCCGCGCACCGCTTGCGCGACATGTCGGGCCAATCTATGGCGCAGCTAAAGAGAAGTTCTTGGCCGGAATTGATGTCTTGCTCTTCCCTACCCGCTATCTAAACGAAGCTGAACCCGTGACGCTGCTGGAAGCGATGCAGGCGGGCGTGCAGGTGGTTGCCATCGACAGGGGATGTATTGGCGGCATGATCAGCCCCGACGCTGGCGCCGCCGTGCCTGCGGGCCTTTTCATAAAGACTGCTTGCGAATTTGTTGCTGCTCTTGCTGACCGTGACCCGGGCCAGCGGCAGGAAGGGCGGCAGCATCTCAAGGCCACTATGGCTCACGCTGTTGCTGCAGCCAGCGAAAAACGCCAACAGCTGTTTCACGCTATGAGCGCTGTATGAGACCACCAGAGAGCCCAGCGCCACTTGCTCATGACCTTTCCAAGTTCCGACTACCAATCGGATTTCGGGGAGCCCCAGCGTGGAAAGTGCAACTATGGTGGTGCGTGCAGGCCACGTTGTTCCGGTGGTCACCACAGTTCTTATATCCGTTTCGTACAGCCTTACTTCGTATGTTCGGTGCGAAGGTGGGCCAGCGAGTCTTGCTGCGGCCGTCAGTCACCGTGACTTACCCATGGCACGTGGAAATTGGTGACTACGCATGGATTGGCGATGACGCAGTTTTGTACAGTCTAGGACGGATTAGTATTGGTGAGCACGCGGTGGTATCACAAAAATCCTATTTGTGCGCGGCTGACCACGACATGGCGGATGATATGTTTGCCATCCGAGCGCTTGAGGTCAGGATCGGTCGAGCGGCATGGATTGCAGCCGACGTATTTGTAGCGCCAGGCGTAACGATTGGAGACGGCACTGTGATCGGGGCGCGAAGCACGGTTCTTGGCAACATGCCGCCGAATGCCTTCTGCGCCGGGACGCCTTGTAGATTCCTCCGGCCTCGGCACTAGCCTGCCGTGAGCGTCCAGCCAAGTCATGGTGACCGCGTAGTACGCACAAGGCATGGTGCGCATGATGAAGATAGCGCGCACCACAGTCAACGAACATGGGTTATCCCGACCCTAGTGGGGTACCGGGCGCGAGAACTGGCTCTTTGCGGGAACACTAGCTAGGGGTCAACGTTCGGCGGCCATCACCAGCATGGTCCAGTCGGCCAAGCTCGACGAGCATTACGCGAACTCGTACATCAAGGATGTGCTCGAGCGATTGCCGACCCAGAGCGGAATTCCGAGATCGCCGCGCTGCTGCCGCATTGCTGGCCGGCGACGGTCTGACCGCCAACAGGCTCACCATACGTCTGTTAACCTTTATTGGCTGACTGATTATGTTGCACAGTACATCTCAGTGGAATTAAATAGAAAGTCGAAATGCTTTGAAGACAGAGCAATACCAAAGAATCCAAAAAGATCTAGCCTAGCTCTAATCCGCGGACCGATTGCGTATCAAAATATTAGAAAACATCGCCTCCAATTCGGAAGCATTCTTGGACCAAGTGAGATTCTCACTAGCCAGTTTTTTGGCGTTCTGGCCGAGTTGTTCTCTCAAATGCAAATCCCCGAGCATCGTTGCGATCGCTGTTGAAGCGGAATTTAGATTGTCCGGATCGACCGCTAGACCATGCACCCCATCGGCAACCACGTCACATATCCCACCATCGCGCGAATACAAAATCGGACAGCCAGCCAACATGCTTTCTGAAAAGGTAGTGGCAAACGGTTCGCGCACCCCTATGTTAGCGAAGGCAATTGCGCAATGCATCATTGCCAGGACGTCCTCATGAGCTAGATGGCCAAGATACAAAATTCTTTCCTTACTCTTGGCATGTGAGATAGCACAGAGCACTTTGTCTAAATCCTCGCCTGACCCAGCAATGGCGAGCAATGCACTGGGGAAGCGATGTGCCACTGCGTCAAACGCCTCAACCAACAGCGGCACATTCTTCCGCCTGTAGAAGAAAGCAGCACAAAATATTACATCGTTGCCCACGAATCGCTGCGCAAACGACTCAATTCGCTCGTTACTTGGACTACAGACTGCGCCATTGTGAAGGACTGCACTTGGTATTTGAGGAAATACTGCCCTCATTGTGCCTTGCATCTCACTAGCGACTGCAAGCCATTGCGAGACGCCCGCTAAAGCGTATTCATAATGTCGCCGCCTTAGGGGCTTTGTCTTGCAGCTTTCGATTTCTCCGAAACTATGCTCAGTTATGACGTACGGGATTCCAGCACGCTGCGAAAGCTTTTTTGCCAAGTATCCGCAAAATTCTCCATGGTGCGCAAATATTATTTCAGGTGCATTCAGCCTAAGTTGCGCAAGCAAAAACTTCCGAAGATATAGCCAGCCGATCCACAAAAAAGGGCCAGGAATAAACTGGATGACCCTTTTCAGCGGGCCGACCGGATAGACTGGCCATCGGGGATAGAGCGCAGTGACAGCCGCATCAGAACTCTTCCAGCGATGATGGCTTGGTGTGCACGCCGATGTGCCGCGCCCTAGTAACTTGGTAACCCACTTCGGTACCGCTGCTACCGGAGAAATTACTGTGCATTCAATTCCGCGCGCGCGAAGCGCCAAC
Organism: Rubrivivax sp.; assembly: GCA_027485165.1. Lineage (GTDB taxonomy): Bacteria > Pseudomonadota > Gammaproteobacteria > Burkholderiales > Burkholderiaceae_C > Rubrivivax. The sequence continues at coordinate 7,610 of JAIXRN010000075.1, read as the reverse complement.
AACTGATGTAAGGCCCACGTACCAATTGTAGGGTTATTCGGTCGCGGGAAATGCAACCCTAAAAATAACACGCGCATGCTGCCAGAGGACTCCATGAATTGTTATCAGCCGAGTCGCCAGTTGCAAAACTCCGTCAGCTCTGTCGGCGTTTCGCTAAGAGCAATGCGGCAACTATGGGTAGGCAGGAAAAGCTCCAAAACTTTGCAATAGCCACAATACTACCGTCCCGGAAGAGCTGGAACAATAACGCTGCAGTCGAAACATAAAGTAAAACTACAACTTGTCTGTTCTTGTGTCTCAAGAAAAATTGGTGCCAGTATTCTAGCCAGAAGCCAGTTAGCAAAAAAGTGATTGCGACTCCAGCATATCCGCCAGACATCCATCCGTCGCCGATTAAGGAGTTTGTCAGGCCGAAGAAGTTACCGTAGTCATTGAGGTCAAAAAAGGTAATGGGTGCGCCTGCAGGTTTCCCAGGCCAAAGAGTCCTTGGTATAGGCTCGGTAAAAATCTGTAGATGCTGCAGACCGAACGTGAAGGTTTCCGTAAGATCTGGCACAGTTCGCAATATATATGTAAGGTATTCGAAGTTGGCGAAATCTAAGCCTGATAACGCTTCCTTCGCTGTTTCAGCAAAGCCAAGATACTGGTAGCTGCCACCCGACGAATTGCCAGACCCAGTAAAGAACATTGACCGAAAAAACTCCCGATCTTGGCCAATAACGCTAAAGAGGGCAAGGATAACAATGCCAGTCGCCAATGCAGGCGCCCCCGGCCAGCGTCGACCTCGCGCAATCAAGTAGAGCGCGTACACCGCAAATGCGGTAAGGATAATAGTCCAACGTCCCCAGCCGATTAGAACCCTGTATAAAAAGAAAGCCAGCAGCACTGCGACGGCATATTTGCTAAAATTGGTAACTGAAACCAAAAGAATGCACAGGCCGACCAGCATAAATTGTGCATCTAGAATATAGCCGCTTGTGTTAACGTTTATAGTGACGTTTCCAACGCGCTCCATTTGAATGTTGCTAGTTCCGGAAAAGACATCGCCACCCACGAAGAGCGCCGAATACAAAGCAACAGTTCCCAGCGTTGCCCATACGACAGTTAGACTCCGCGGGTCAATTTCAATCATGGCCCAGTTTGGCGGCGGCTTTCCGAAATGTCTTACAGCTCGTAGCTTTGCGTACAAAGCGCCCGCGAGGAATGTGATAGTGGCGAAGCTGCTTACTACATATGTTTGCGCAACGTCTGCATCGGTTGGCTGATATCTCATGTAAGTATATACTGGCGCGCTACCAGAACCATCCAGGAGTAAAGGCCTAACTACAAAAACAAACGCATAAAACAACAAGTAGAGAAAGATCGGACTAATCAAGGACTCCTGCTTGCGGCACAGCATGAAGACACACAGGGATGCGGAGAGAGTAATAACCGAAACGGTTATCCCCAGTTCTACATTCATACACTCGCCCTTTTGAGTCCAACTGTTGCGAGCAGCCGGCATGCGTACGCTTCCAATGAGCCATATGAAGCTCTCGCTAACGCCTTCTCTGAGTATTCGGCAAGTAAATCTCGATCATCGTGCAGCTCGGAGAGTGCGTTAACGTAAGCGGATACATCAAGCGGATCCGTTACAACAAAGCCACAGCTACGATGTTCGACAATGCTGCCCGCGCTTTGTGAACAAACTACTGGAACACCCATTGCGAGTGCTTCGTAGGTAACGGTTGCGGAGCCCTCGCATAGTGACGGCAGGACAAGAACATCGGCCCATTCCAATTGCGTTCGGACTTCACTTTTTGTAACTGGGCCATAAACTTCTGCGTTGCGCTTGATCCATCCGAGGGCATTCGCAGGTACCTGAATTGGGCCAACTACTCGCCAATCTGCTATCGCGGAAGTTCGCGCACTAATCTCGTGCACAATTGGTGCTCCTTTGCGCAAATTTACGGCGCCAACAAAAAGCACTTTAAGCTTTGTTTTCCTATCGCGAACTGCGCAGATTTGCGTTGACGCACTGGCAAGTTTGACGCCATATGGAACCACGACGCACTTGTGTTCTGGCCCGCCGCAACTGATGATTGACTGTTTCACAAAGCTTGAGCCGCAAAGAATAAGGTTTGCAAGCGACCACTCCTCACGCTCTGTATTTACAAAAGCGGTCCAGTTGCGGCCGCGCACATCCGGGTCATCAATGCTCCAGTGTGGATATCGTTTGCCCGCTTCTTGGAGAATCGCCTGCTCTAGCTCCCGAGGAGCAATGGTCTGTTCGAGAATTGTATGTTGCCCGCTTCTTTTCGCCGCGCGGAAAATCTCAAGTGACGCAGAGTTATATCCCCAAACGATATTTGCGTCCAAAGCTCCGGACCGAATAGATGCACGATTTAGTGCTGCACCATACTTTAGATGCACACCCATCGCTGCTTCTTCATTGTGCGCTCGTAGCCTTTCGTTCGCATACAGCAGCCCGAGCGCGTTGTGTGCTTGTACTAAGCGATTCGGAATAGCTGGCTCTATCCGCTGAGCAAGCCGCCTAAACGCTGCCGGAAGTAAAGTCGACGGAACGCTTCGCAGCAGCGACATTGGAACTTTGCCGGCATAGCAGTCTGTGTAGAGCTTATGAAGAACACCTGCATCCGAGAATATTCTCGCAACAGCGTAATGCATGCGTGCGCCAAGTTGAATGACGCTAAGGGAGGCGTTCGTAGTAACCAAATTAAATACCCATATCGTTTATGCTAATCAGAAAGAATCTTAAGATATGGCGATACTATGTACCCTATTCTCCGCAAAAGCTTTTTCTCATGCAGCCAGACAAAGGTTCTCCAATCAATAGAATGAATCTTGCTCTCCTCCCGAAATCGTATAAGTAATCGCTTCAGCTTACCTCGGCTTCGGTCGAGCGATGTATCAGCCAAGCTGTTGCTATCACAGCAGCCTACGACACGTGGAAGTAGAAGAATCGGAATCTGCGCATCAGCTGCACGACGTCCATAATCGAGATCACCAAAGATATGGATGAAATCGGCGCGTAAACTTCCTAGGCTTTCATAGGCGCTAGAGGGTACATAAACAAAATTGCCGCTGCAGTTGTCCACGCGTTGCAACGTACCATTTGTTGCTGCAAGTCTAAGTCGGAACGGCCTATTGGAGTTTTCGATTACGTGCCCACCGTAAGTCACCGCAGTTGATTCGGAGTCGATGGTTGCCCCAACCAACAATGGGGGTTTATCGTACGTTCCTCGTACCGCTTCGATACCAGCCACCAAATCTTGGATCGCCGTCTTGAAGAGCGTCACATCATCATTTAGCCAGAGATAACCAGTGAACTGTATTTTGCTTTCTATTGCTGCATGCCATGCACGCCGCATCCCCCCGTTCCAGTATAGGGACCCAGTTCCGCTGATTACGTTTACGGTGGGAAAACAAGCAGAAACCATTGCTGCTGTGCCGTCAGTTGATCCGTCGTCGACAAGAAAGATTTCGAGCTTTTCCGCACCAGTTTGACCAACTAAATTCGCGAGGCATCGTCTGGTGGTTTCCTTCCGGTTATGGCACGTCATGAGAACGGCTATCTTCAGTGCTGACTGGATGTTCATCATTTACAACTTTATGTCGTCGGCTAGTTGCGCATCAAAATGAGCTCGAGCCATCCTACGTACCGCGTACAGCAATACTATTTCTCCCAGTAGCATAGATACAACCGAAACGGGCCCAACATCGCTTAAAAACATTGCTGCCATTCCGAGTAATCCGCACGTACTGCTAAGAACGGACGCAAGAGATAAACCCCAGAATTTGTTCTGAGATAGCAGCCATATTTGGGATGTGGTGTACAGCGCGGTCATCAACGAAGTTAAAGTTACCAACAACAGGGTAATAAAATCCGGAGCGATTTTGCCGTTTGACCAGAATGGAATGATTGTGGATGCTGAAACAATAAATACAGAACTCAATGCTAGCGCAATTGCGGCCACACGATAATCAACAGCTTGAAATAGCGAAATAACGTCAGCTCTAGACCTGCTCGGATCATACTTTGCAAACTCGTGAGAAACTGAATTAGATAGGATTGAAGAGAATTGTAGGGCGAGTCGTGACGCTTGACGCGTCACGCTATAAATAGCCGCATACTCTGGTTTGTGCAAAAGTGCAATTACTGCGATCGCGCCCTGGGAAGTCATCATTTGCGATAGGGGTACGCCTTGACTCGGAACCGACTTGCGGAGCAACTGCTGTATTTGCCTGGCTTCTGTAAAGCTTAGCGTCCAAGCCCAACTTGGGCAGACGTTCTTGGTGTAAATGATGACGAGCACAGTGAACCCAAGCCGCACAGTAAATAACCATACGGCCAACTCCGAGAAAGTCGCGTCGTGCAACAGAGAAGCTGTAGTAACAAGAAAATCTAATATCTTTCCTGCTGTTTGCAAGTTCACGCTGCTGGCTACAAACCCATCAGCACGAAGCGAAGAAACCGGAGCATTGAGCGATAATACTAAGTAGGTGTAAAGTATTAGCGCTGCAATAGTATCAGCGTACACGGAAGCATGCCAGGTCCAGATGGCCGCTGAAATGATCACGCAGAGTATGCCAAGCAGGGCCAGAAAAGCCAACGTCGCACTGAATGTCTCTTGCGCTTTGGCGTACAACCCATTGGATTTTTGCCTCAACATCAAATTCGAGGAATACCAGAAGAGTCCTATGTCCGCAAGAGCGAGATAATTTGGCAGGGCAGTAAGTGCCAGCCAAGTTCCATACTCAGCAAGGCTCCAAAAGTGCAGAAAAATTGGGACCGTCAGCAAGAGAAGAGCTATGCTCGATAGCTGGGAAACAGCATTTGCGCCGATGATTTCCTTAAAGTTTCGAAAGCTATAGCGGGTCACGGATCATTCCTGCAGTCGCGTCCGCCGCTAAGGTCCGCCGTAGTATCCGAGCGGTGCACGCCATCGTTTGGACCGGAGATAATCTGCTTTCGATAGCGTTCTAGCGGCGCAATGAAATGTCGTTGTACAAAAAGTGACAATGCAAGAGTTGCGATTCCAACCATTGCGACGTATGGCAGTCGTTCTCGCGCAGGCAACGATCCCCAGACTTCGCTGATGAGTATTACGGCTAACCAATGCGTCAGGTAGATCGTAAACGCCAAATCTGAAAGCGTGTTGGAGATACTCCTTTGCCTTCCGAACGTATCGGCATCCAGTACAGCTCGATTTAGTACGATTGGAACAATCAGGAGTGCTACTAGATAATTGGCTGCTTCGTTGTACTCCGCAAGGCGTCCCGGTGTTGCTCCTGTTATGAATATTTGCCGTCCAAAATCTGATGCGAATCCAGCGATGACCAACCCAAGCGCGCAGATGCCCATCAGCACAGACGTTTTCCCGTAAATCGGTCGAGTGTGCGCTGCCCAAGCCATGCCCAAGACAAAGAACGGCAAATATGTGGTCAGCAGGATAACAGGGCTTAGTGTGCTAGCAACGGCCAGGAGAACTGTCGCAATTCCCAAGAGCTTAATTCCCAGTTTTTGCTGCATTAGCGCTAGCAGAGGAAAAATTAAATAGAATTGTAGCTCAATGTCTAAGGACCATGCTGGCGGTAAACTGTGGTGAGTTTGGTATGTATACCCGAGTAAAAACAAATTTGAGAATATCTCTCTAGTGCACTCTATTGCCGTGAGTTCATTACATGGCGCTGCAGTTCTTCGCCCGGTACTGTATTCAAGCGCAGTGGCACCGATGTTTATGATAAAAAACAGTGGCCAAATACGCAGATAGCGCCCAACAAGGAAGGTTCTTGTTGTATGCATCCGTTTGTTATATTTTTGATCCCACATCCGAGCTACCCAAAAGCCACTCAATGCAAAGAATACAAACACACAAAGCTTGCCAATCCCAATAGAGGAGAGGTGATGCGCAAAAACAATTAGAGCGAGTGACAGCCGTATGAATCCAGAAGCCAATTGATTCCTCGTCGTCTGTACGTCAGATTTGGGCCTTGTAGGGGATTATTTGGTCACATCAACTGCGCCGTGGGTCATATCTTGGTAAGTCGAGCAACAGAATTCCGTGTGAGTACTTGGCCGAAAAAGTGCGTTGTCGAGCAGACTCTAGTTCCCGCATTGCAACTGAATCAGTGGCACGCGTAATGTTTACTGATCCGTCGGGTGCTGCGGGAGGCAGAATCCTCCAAATGCAGTGGGTCCTGGAGCTCGCGGCTCACCAGGCGACTAAATGGATTTGACTGTACGCGTATAAGTTGATTTTACGCAGCTGGGCGGGCTGAGCGGCAATTCAGCTTTTCTGTGAGGATCGAGAGCCTGCTTCTAGTATTAGCATACCTTGCTGCGCGAAAAGCTGCGTTGGGGCAAAGTCAGTATAGTAGACAACTTTTCGGTCATCAAAATCTGCAAACTTACGCAAAATGTCCCGCGCTAGCGGTACGTCGCCAGGTAGACCGCCAGGTCCCTTATCGGAATTGTCAAGATATATCACGCCGTTTGGTGAAACGCCTTGCACGGCAAAGGCAGCGCACGTCGCACGGTAGCTTCCGTCAATCAATATAAAATCATAGGGTGCGTTGCGTTGAAGGGCGCCATGTGTACAGTATTCGGATTCTTTTTCAGCGTATACATAGGTGACGTTTGCTATCCGTCGTTGCGTGAGTTCTTTTGTTACCTTTTCAAACCAGGGCTGATAGTCCTCAACTGAAACCACGTGCGCGCATTGACTGGCTAGCCAAACAGTGGACATTCCCGATCCAAATTCTAGAGCCTTTGCATTTTCTTTATTTAACCGCTTTGCTAAATTGTTTTTGGCGTCGTATGAAATCCAGGGTGTTGCCGGTCGAAGATCCAGCCCCATCCGCAATAGGCCAGTAATAAGAGCTCGTGGACCGTTGCGCAAAAGTCGGGAGAGATCTATTCGATTTCCGAGTTCGTCATGCAGACGGGTTTTTCGTTCGCTTGCGCCTGCAATAAGTTTTTTTCCAAAATTCATCTTCAGTCCTCATAGTGAGCGTAGTTTCGGGCAGGTAGCCTGCGGATTGTCACAATTACTTGTATTTGATCGAAGGGCAACTACTTTGCAAAGAAGTGGTGTACCAGTAGACCCGCTTCCACCCGGAACTACGGTGCCAAGCGTTGGTTCCTAGAGTATTTCGCTCAAGGTTTTTTATGCTGCCTACGATTCTTGGGCATAAGCGAACTCGTATTTGCCATTGTGAATCGCGGTTCAGCGAAATGAATTTATCGCAGTTAGGTTTTCCAGAACCGACGTTTTATCTTGGGCATGCAGCCTGACTACGTAGGCCAAGTGCAGGTATCGGTACGCGGTCAGGACAATGGGGACGGTTGCCTGGGTAATCTTTCGTGTTAGGCGGTTACTTCCTCACAGCGGTTTTTCGTGGGCGAACAGGATGCCGTTCTATGCGTACATGCCGTCGGCCAAGCAGTAGCTCACCACGACCTAGTACGCACAGATCTTGGCCACCGCGTAGGGGCTGCGCGGGTAGAAGGGCGTGGTTTCCTTCTGCGGCACTTCCTGCACCAGCCCGTACAGCTCGCTGGTGCTGGCCTGATAGAACTTGGTCTTCTTCGTCAGGCCCAGGATGCG
>JAIXRN010000102.1 GCA_027485165.1 Rubrivivax sp. | reverse complement strand
TTTGACCCTCGCGAATTGTTTCCTCACCGCTGCCGCGTGCATGGGCGTGCCCTCTGCCGCACTGGGCGACACGGGAGGGGTGGTGGCGTGGGGCAGCAACCGCCAGGGCCAATGCGATGTTCCTGCCGTTGCCAACGCTGGTGTTTCCGCAATCGCGGTCGGTGGTCAGGGCTTCCACGCCATCGCCTTGAAGGACGGTGCGGTTCTTGCCTGGGGAAGGAACGACTTTGGTCAATGCAACATTCCCGCTGCCGCCCAGAGCGGCGTTTCCGCCATCGCGGGCGGCTGGTATCACACCGTCGCACTCAAGGGTGGCCAGGTTCTTGCGTGGGGTTACAACGACCAGGGGCAGTGCAGCATTCCTGCTGCGGCCCAAAGTGGCGTGTCCGCCATCGCGGGTGGCTTGTACCACACCATCGCCCTCAAAAGTGGCGCCGTGCTGGCCTGGGGAAACAATGGACAGGGGCAATGCAACATTCCCGCATCGGCCTCCAGCGGCGTGTCGGCGATCGCGGGCGGCATGTATCACACCGTTGCCCTGAAGGATGGCGCGGTGCTTGCATGGGGAGCGGGCTCCGACGGCCAATGCAACGTGCCTGCCTCTGCTTCGAGCGGCGTTCAGGCCATCGCCGCCACCGACTTCAATACCATCGCGCTGAAGGATGGCGCTGTCCTTGCGTGGGGCAACAACCGCTACGGCCAGTGCACCATTCCCGCCGCTGCCCAGAACGGCGTCATTGCCATCGCGGGCGGCGGCTCTACCAACTTCGCCCTGAAGTTGCCTGACTGCGACGGTGACGGCGTGTCCGACCGCGTCGAGATCGCCGCGGGCGCAGCCGACCTGGATCAGAACGGTGTTCCGGACGCCTGCGACGCCGACTGCAACGGCAACGGCAGCCCCGATGGGTATGACCTGTCCACCGGCGCCGCGCGGGATGACAACAACAACGGTGTGCTGGACAGCTGCGACATCGCGCAGAACCCGGCGCTGGATCGCGACGGCAACGGCATTCTGGACAGCCGCGACATCGCGCAGAATCCGGCGCTGGATCGCAACCTGAATGGCGTGCTGGACAGCTGGGAGATCGCCCAGAACCCGTCGCTGGATCGCAATGTCAACGGCGTGCTGGACAGCTGGGAGATCGCGCAGAACCCGGCGCTAGATCGCAACCAGAACGGCGTGCTGGACAGCTGGGAGATCGCGCAGAATCCGGCGCTGGATCGCAACCAGAACGGCGTGCTGGACAGCTACGAGATCGCCCAGACACCCGCGCTCGACTCGAACTGCAACGGCATTCTCGATCTGGTCGAGCTTGCCGACGCCAACGCGCAACTTGCCGCCTCAAACACCCAGCTTGTCGCCGCGCTCGCGCAGAACGCCTTGCTCGTGGATCGGCTTGAGTGTGGCGACCTAGACGGCGACGGCGAGGTCGGAGGCGCCGACATCAGCCTGGCGCTGCTGAACTTCGGTCCCTGCACGCAGTGAGCGGTAGGGCTGGAAACACTTGCCATTCGGGCTTGCCAGACCGATTGAAATCCTGTCTATTTTGAAGGTTGTTCTTGTACGCGCCCTGTTCAAGCCCTAGTTTGGTCAGGCTTTCCCAAAGGAGTTGCATGCAACATCAGGCGTCCCGCAGTTTGACCCTCGCGAATTGTTTCCTCACCGCTGCCGCGTGCATGGGCGTGCCCTCTGCCGCGCTGGGCGACACGGGAGGCGTGGTGGCGTGGGGCGACAACGCGTTCGGCCAGTGCAGCGTTCCGGCCGCAGCCAAGTTTGGCGTGTCCGCGATCGCGAATGGCTACCGCCACACCGTCGCCTTGAAGAACGGCGCAGTGCTGGCGTGGGGCGCCAACACGTCCGGCCAGTGCATCGTTCCGGCCGGTGCCGCGTCGGGAGTGACCGCGATTGCGGGCGGCGGCGAACACACGGTTGCATTGAAGGGCGGCGGAGTGTTCGCGTGGGGCAACAACCTCCTGAGACAGTGCAACACTCCTTGGGCCGCAACCTTCGGTGTGTCAGCCATCGCGGCCGGGGAGTATCACACGGTCGCCCTGAAGGATGGGGGCGTGCTCGCCTGGGGCTTCAACACCTCCGGTCAATGCAATGTCCCGGGTGCCGCCACGTCCGGCGTGTCAGCCATCGCCAGCGGTTCCGATCACGTCGTGGCGCTGAACGGTGGGGCGGTGCTCGCGTGGGGTTGGAACCCCTACGGTCAAACCACCGTCCCGGACTCTGCGAGTGCAGGTGTTTCCGCGATCGCGAGCGGCAGACTCCACGTCCTCGCGCTGCGCGACGGTGCGGTGCTCGCCTGGGGCTTGAACAACGCCGGTCAATGCGAGGTGCCTGCCACAGCGCTCACGGGAGTGTCCGCCATCGCGGCGGGCGCGTATCACTCCGTGGCCCTGAAGGAGGGTGCGTTCGTGAGGTGGGGCTACAGCGCCTACAACATCCGCGACATTCCCGCCGCGGCCACGTCCGGCATCGCCGCGATCGCCGCCGGCGAGTACCACACGAGCGTCCTGAAGATCTACGACTGCGACGGGGACGGCATCTCCGACGACGACGAGATCGCCGCCGGCGCCGCTGACCTCGATCAGAACAGGGTGCCGGATGCCTGCGATGCCGACTGCAACGGCAATGGCAGCCCCGATGGGTACGACCTGTCCACCGGCGCCGCGCGGGATGACAACAACAACGGTGTGCTGGACAGCTGCGACATCGCGCAGAACCCGGCGCTGGATCGCGACGGCAAC
>JAIXRN010000007.1 GCA_027485165.1 Rubrivivax sp. | reverse complement strand
CCATGTCTTTGACTCCAGTGTCTTGAGGTTGTCGGTGCGGGAGAAGTGCTTACTTCTCGACCACGGCGAAGAGGTCTTCTTCGCGCATGACCAGCAGTTCGTCGCCGTCGACCTTCACGGTCTGGCCGCTGTACTTGCCGAACAGCACGCGGTCACCGACCTTGATGTTCAGGGCGATGAAGTCGCCCTTCTCGCTGCGCTTGCCCGGGCCCACGGCCAGGACTTCGCCCTGGTCAGGCTTTTCGGCGGCGTTGTCGGGGATGACAATGCCGGAGGCGGTCTTGGTTTCCTGTTCCAGGCGCTTGACGATCACGCGGTCGTGCAACGGACGAAGTTTCATATCATCTCCTTGAGGGTTCATGAGGCTGGATGGTGAGGACTGACGAAGTCAGTGCTCATTCACATCAGGTCGATTGGCCGAAATTCAAGCCCGCTGAGAGCGGACGTACAGGCCACCGGCCAATCGTTAGCACTCGACTGCGATGAGTGCTAGCAAGCGGATTATAGGGCCCGCGTCCGTCCGTGCAAGGGTGTGTCACGCGCTGGCGCAGCACGTCGGGCGAGCCGATGAGCTTGCGCCACAGCGTGTTGTCGGTGCCGTTGAGTTGTTGATGTTGGCGGCGACGGCGTAGCCGGCCGCCAGGTCAGGCAGCAGCCCAGGCGAGGGTGCAGCTTGCAGAGGCCGTTCGGCGAGGGTTCGGTGCGTGGCAGCCTGCGGGTGGGAAGGCGCGCCGATGCAGCCGCCAACAGCGGATGGTCCATCGCAGCAGATCGCCGGCGTGTGGCGCTTTGCGAACCCCGCGCAAAGAATGCCTCACCCGTGCGCCCTTTGGCGGCGAGAACCTGCGTTAGCGGATGACTGTCATCACCACGGCACCTGGGCACAGAGGCCATCAGGCCCGTGCCATGTCGGGCGCATTCGGCCCTTGCTCCAAGGGGCCCGTGCAGCGGCTGCGCTGCACGGGCTGCCCTGCCGCTTCAGCCCTGCTGCGGGCGGCGGCGGCGGGCTAGCAGGCCCACGGCGCCCAGGCCGGCCAGCATCAGCGCGTAGCTTTCGGGTTCCGGCACGGCCGAAACAGGGGTAAGCACCACGTTGCGCAGCAGCAGCTGCGAACTGTTAAGTGCCGGGCTGTTCGTGCTGAACGAAATCTCGTCCAGCGTGTTGCCCAGCGGCGAGCCGGTGAACGGCTGGACGGCCGCCACGTTCAGGAACTGCACGCGGATCCAGCCGCTGGGCGCGAAGCTGAACATCGTGGCGCCGGGCTGTACCGGGTACAGCGGCGAGAACGTCACGTTCATGGTGTTCAGCCGCACGCTCAGGGCCAATGCCGCGTCGTTCACGGGGGCAGCCATGTCGAACGAGATGTCGTAGGCGACTGCGGCCTTGTCGAAGGTCTGCGTGAACGACGCAGCCGCGCCGCCGGGGGACATCTGCAGCACGGCCACGTTTTGGCTGGCGGGCAGGGTCGACCCCGGGAAACTGGTGGTGTTGCCATAGGACGCAGCACCCCCCAGCACCCAGCCGGCGGTGCTGCTGAAGTTGCCGTTGGTGAAGCCGGCGGCCTGGGCTGCGCCCGTGGCCAGGCCCAGGGTGGCGAACGCGGCCATGGCGGCCAGGGTGCGGCGGGTGCCGGCGCGCGTGATGACGGAAGCGGTGTTGGAAGACATACGGGACCTCATGTGGTGGCTGGGGATCTCGGCCGCGGCGGCCTTGAGCTACGAAGCAGCCAAACCGGCCGGTGCAGATCACGCCGCGGACGGGCCCCCCCGGTTCGCGTGGGGTGGTCGCGCCTGAGTGCTCCGGTGCCTACATCGCCGCGGGTAACGCCTGCGCCCAGTACGGGCTCAGCTTGCCGACCGCCTGCAGCGCAGCGCGGGTGGTCAGCGCTGGTGCGCCCAGGCTGGAATAGGCGCCGGCCGTAGCTGGTTCGGCCTGCGCCCAGGCTTGCGCCCACAGCCGCGCCTGCACCAGCCGGCAGGCCAGTTGCACATGGCCCGGCGTGCGTTCCGCTGCGGCCTGCAGGGCGGCGTGGCCAGCGTCGTAGGCCTGCCGGGCAGCCTCGGCACGGCCCAGCGCGCGCAGGGCTTCTGCGCGCAGCAGGAAGACTTCCGCCAGGTCGGCGGCGGCATCGGGCCGTGTGGGCATGGCCGTGGGAAAGCCCTCCAGCCCCTGCAGCGCCTGGGCCGCCGCGCCACGGCGCAGGGCGTTGCGCGCCAGTTCCTGCTGCAGGCGCTGGCGCTGCACGTGGAAGACACCGTCTTCGGGCTTGAACACGGCCGCCGCGGTGGCGGCGTCCTGCAGCAATGCGGCGCTGGCCCGCAGCGACGCGGCGTCGCCCAGCAGGTGGTAGACCTCGGCCATGCGCCAGCTCAGGTTGGCGTAGCGCGCGCGCAGGTGGCGGTCTTCGGGTTCGGCCCGGTGCAGGCCTGACACGATGGCCAGCGCTTCCTGCAGCAAGGGCAGGGCCTGCGCGGGCTGCAGCAGATGGGCCTGGGTTTCGGCCTGCCGCACCAGCGAAGCGGCCAGCGAGATGCCGGCGTCGCGCGCGCTGCGCTGGGCCTGCTGCGCGCGGGCCAGGCCCACGGCCTGCGTGATGTGCGGCAGGGCCAGCGCGGGCTGGCCTTCGGCCAGCAGCCGCACGCCCATGAAGTCCTGCGCCACGCGCAGGGCTTCCTGCGACTTCACGCCCGGCACTTCCTGCGCCAGGGCCTGCGCTGCGGCCAGCTGGTCACGCGCCAGCTGCAGGCCGCGGTCGTAGGCGGCGCCCGTCTGGCGCATGCTCAGGCCGGCCAGGCGCTGGTTGGCTTGCGAACGCAGGTCCAGTGCTGACTGCCGCGCCGCGTCGGTGGCGGGCAGTGGCAGGTCCAGCGCGCGCTGGGCGGCGTTGCGCGTGGCGTCGAAGCGCGCGATGGCATCGTCGGTGCGGCGCTGCGTGAAGGCGTTGTCGCCCAGTCGCACCAGCGTGGCGGCCCAGGCTGCGCAGGCGGCAGCGCCAGCGGTGGCCGGGGTGGCTGCCGTACTGGCCACTGCCGTTGCCGTTGCCGTTGCCGTTGCCGTTGCCGTTGCTGCCACGGCTGCGGCGGGGCCTTCCGGCGCGGTTTCGCACAAGGGCCGGCGCAGGGCTTCGGCGCGTTCGTAGCTGCGTTGCGCGGCGCCCAGGTCGCCCAGGTTGCCGCCGGTGACGCCGCGGCCTTGCACGTCGCCCACGGCTTCGAAGCCGGCAGCGATGTCGGCCTGCAGCGCGCGGTCGCCCTGCGCGTCGGCCGCCATCGCGTCCAGGTAGGTCAGCGCGTCGGCGATCAGCGTCTTGCGCAGTTCCAGCGTGCCGGGCACCGGTTCCAGCGCGCGGTTGTAGTCGAACACCACCTTGTTGGCGATGGCGCGCACGGTCTGGAGCCGCGTCTGCGCCAGGCTTTCCTGCTGGCGCGCCTGCTGCGCGCTGTACAGCGCCCACACCGTGGTGCCCAGCACGGCGCTGCCGGCCAGCGTGCCGGCCAGCACAGGCCAGCGGTTGCGCTGCACGAACTTGGCGGCGCGGTAGCGCCAGCCGGGCGGCTGCGCCTTGACGGGCAGGCCGTCCAGGAAGGCCTGCAGGTCGCCGGCCAGGGCTTCAACCGACGCGTAGCGCCGTGCCAGCGGCTTTTCCAGCGCTTTCGTCACGACGGCCTGCAGGTCGGCCGGCACACCGGCGCGGCGCAGCGCAGCGCTGTCGGGTGCGGTGTCGAGCACGGCACGCATCTGCGCCAGCGCCGCCGCCGTGCCACCGGCAGCCGGGTCCGGGGTGGGGAAGGGGTGCTGGCCGGTGAGCAGTTCGAACAGCAGCACGCCGAGGCTGAACACGTCGCCGGCTACTGCCGGGGCCTGTCCCAGCAGCTGTTCGGGGCTGGCATAGGCCGGGGTGAAGGCGGCGTGCACGGTAGCCGTGGATACGTCCGACGACAGCACGCGGGCGATGCCGAAGTCCAGCAGCTGCACCTGGCCGGCGCCGTCCACCAGCACGTTGTCAGGCTTGATGTCGCGGTGTACCAGCAGCTGCCCGTGCGCGAATTGCACGGCAGCACACAGCTGCAGCAGCAGCGCCAGCTTCTGGCGCAGACCCAGCCCGGCGGCCTGGGCATGGGCGGTGATGGGCTGGCCGGCGACAAAGTCCATCACCAGGAAGGCGCAGCCCTGGTCGACGCCGGCGTCCAGCAGCCGCGCGATGTGCGGGTGTTCCAGGCGGGCCAGGGCCTGCGCTTCAGCGGCCAGCCGGCGCGCGCCGTCGGCCCCGGCCAGCACCGGGGGTAGCACCTTGATGGCCACCTGCTTGCTGAAGGCGCCGTCGGCCCGTTCGCCCAGCAGCACCACGCCCATGCCGCCGCGGCCGATTTCGCGCAGCACGCGCCACGGCCCCAGGCGTTCGGGCAGGCCGCTGTGCGCCAGGTCTTGCAGCCAGCGGCCTGGCGCCTGCACGCCCAGCACGGTGGCCACCGCACCCGGCAGCAGGCCCTGCACGGCCGCGGCCAGCGCCGGCGATTGCTGCGCCAAAGCAGCCAGGTGCTGGCTGCGCGCGGGTTCTTCGAGTTCGCACAGAGCGAACAGCGCGTCCTTGATCGCTTCCAGCGTAGGCGCGGTGGTGGGGTCCGGCATCGGTTGGTTTCTTTTGTTGTGCTTGCGTTCTTTGGTGCGGCCCGGGGCGCGCGCCAGCGGGGCCCCAGCCCTCAGCCCAGGCTGCGCGCCAGGTGGGCGCGGGCGAAGACCCAGTCGCGCTTGACGGTGGGTTCGCTCACGCCCAGCGCAGCGGCGATCTCAGGCACTTCCAGGCCACCAAACACCTTCAGTTCGGCTACCTGCGCAGCGCGTGCGTCATCGGTCGCCAGCGCTGACAGCGCCTGATGCACGGCCAGCAGCTCGGCGGGGCCGGATTGGGCCGCCGGCACGTCTTCAGATGCCGACAGCGTGAAGTGCACGGCACCCGCGCCGCGCTTGTCGGCCAGCCGCGCCTGCGCGTGGTTGACGAGGATGTGCCGCATGGCGCGCGCCGCCAGCGACACGAAATGCACGCGGTCGTTTACCGCCAGCGGCCGCTTGCTGGCGGCCAGGTTCAGCCAGACCTCGTGGACCAGCGCGGTGGGCGTCAGCGTGTGGCCGGGCCGCTCGCGTGCCAGCAGGCGCAGCGCAACGCGGCGCAGTTCGCCGTAGGCATCGGGCCAGAGTTCTTGCAGGTCGGCGTCGGCCATTGCAGGCGGATCATGGGACAGGGTTGGTGCGACGCGTACCCCATCGCGGTCGCCGGTCTGCGAGCGTAGCGCGCCCCTGCGATGTGCGCCGTGCCGGCGCCACAACGTCTGCGGCCGGCGCGTGCAGGGTGTCACTGACCCGGCGCTGGCCTGGCCTGTCGCGCCAACGCTGGATCGTGCAGGCCGGCCGGGCCTTGGCTAGCATCT
Source organism: Rubrivivax sp. (assembly GCA_027485165.1). Taxonomy (GTDB): domain Bacteria; phylum Pseudomonadota; class Gammaproteobacteria; order Burkholderiales; family Burkholderiaceae_C; genus Rubrivivax. Next base: position 20,922 of record JAIXRN010000007.1, on the reverse strand, counting down.
GGCGATGCATATGCTGACTTCGCCGCTGCGCCCGCCCGCCAGCCACACCCGCCGCCAATGCCTGCGCGTAGCGGGCCTGGCCTGCCTGCCGGCCTGGGCGCTGGCCGTCAGCGCCGCAGGCCCCGGCAGCGCGGCCGCCGCCAGCCCGGCCGCGCTGCCCATCTTCGACGCCCATCTGCACTACAGCCACGACGCCTGGGACCGGCTGCCGCCGGCGCAGGCCGTGGCCCTGCTGCGCCAGGCAGGGCTGAAGCGGGCGATGGTCAGCAGCAGCAGCGACGAGGGCACGCAGATGCTCTACCAGGCCGCGCCAGACCTGGTGCTGCCTTCGCTGCGCCCGTACCGCAGCCGCGGCGAGATCGGCAGCTGGATGAACGACAGCACCGTCGTCGCCCACCTGGAAGCCCGGCTGGCGAAGTACCGCTATGTCGCGATCGGCGAATTCCACATCTACAGCAGCGACGCCGACGGTGCCGTGATGCGTCGCGTGGTGGCGCTGGCGCGCGAACACCGCCTGTTCCTCCATTCGCATTCCGATGCCGACGCCATCGAACGCCAGTTCAAGCAGGACCCGGACGCCCGCATCCTGTGGGCGCATGCCGGCTTTGACAGCCCGGACAAGGTGCGCGAGATGCTGCGCCGCCACCCGCGCCTGTGGTGCGACCTGGCCTTCCGCAGCGACCACGCCAGCATGGGCCGGGTCGACGATGCCTGGCGCGCGGCCTTCTTGGAATTTCCCGACCGCTTCATGGTGGGCACCGACACCTTCACCCCCGAGCGCTGGTACTACGTCGTCGACCATGCCAACAGCGCGCGCCAGTGGCTGGCCACGCTGCCGCCCCCGGTGGCAGAGAACATCGCCTGGAAGAACGGCGAACGCCTGTTCGGCGGCCTGCTGGCGGCACGATGAAGCGCAGCCCGGGTTCGCACAGCTGCACGGCCAGCCCCTGGTGCGTGCTGGTGTGCTGGGTCGCTTGGTCGGGCCTTCCGCCTACAGCGCAGGCCTGCACGCTGGGCGCGCGTGATGGCGCCACCCTGCAGCAAGGCGCCGTGCAGCTGGCCTGGCGCAGCAGCCCGGCTGCGATCGCCAACGGCCAGCCCTTCACGCTTCAGGTGGCGGTGTGCCCGGCCGGGGCGCAGCTGCTGCGCGTGGACGCCAGCATGCCGGAACACCGGCACGGCATGAACTACCGGCCGACGATCAAGCCGCTGCCCGCGGCTGATGCCGGTGGGCCCGTTCGCTGGCAAGTGGACGGCCTGCTCTGGCACATGGCCGGGCGCTGGGAACTGCGCTGGGACGTGCAGCACGGGGGCAAGACCGAAGTGCTGCGCACCTCGGTCACGCTGCGCTAGCCGTGGCGGTTCGCCCTGGCGGTCCAGCGCGGCTTGTCAGCCGTGTGCCGTGGCGCTGGGTATCCGCTGTGGCTCTGGCGCTGGCCAGTGTTGCCACGCACGCATCGCCCACCCTGCTGGACTTCACGGCAGAAGAACGGGCCCAGCTGGCCAGCCACGGCCCCTGGCCGCCTGTCACCCAGGGCGACCCCGCCAACGCCCGCCAGCAGCAGGCGGCGGCACGCGCCTTTGGCCGCCAGCTGTTCTTCGACCGGCGCCTGTCGGCCGACGAACGGGCCAGTTGTGCCAGTTGCCATGTGCCGGCGATGGCCTTCCAGGACGGGCAGGCCGTGCCGCGCCTGCGTGACGGCCAGCCGGCCAGTGTGCGCAACACCCCCAGCCTGATCGACGCCGCGCAGCGCCGCTGGCTGGGCTGGGGCGGCGAACACGACAGCCTCTGGGCTGCCAGCCTGGCGCCGCTGCTGGCGCCGGCCGAGATGGGGCACAGCCTGGCCAGCCTGGCCGCGCGGGTGCGGGGCACGCCAGCGCTGGCGCAGGCCTATCAGCGCGCACTGGGCCCGCTGCCCGCAGACGACGCGGCCCTGGCCGTCGGCCTGGCCAAGGCCCTGGCCGCTTACCAGGCGGGCCTGGTGTCGCCGCGCACCGCCTTCGACGACTTCCGCGACGCGCTGCTGCGCGGCGACCGCGCCGCTGCCGCGCACTACCCGCTGCCCGCGCAGCGCGGCTTGCGCCTGTTCATGGGCGAAGGCCGCTGCAGCGTGTGCCACGCCGGGCCGGCCTTCACGAACGGCGAATTCGCCGACATCGGCCGCCCGTTCTTCGTGCCAGGCGGCGTGGACCCGGGCCGCCACGCGGGCCTGCAGCGGCTGCTGGCGTCGCCCCACAACCGGCTGGGGGCCTACAACGACGCGGGTGCCGCGGCCGACCCACGTGCGGTGGCCACCCGGCACCTGGTGCGGGAGCACCGGCACTTCGGTGAATTCCGCGTGCCCGGCCTGCGCGGGCTGCGCGCCACGGCGCCCTACATGCACGACGGCAGCGTGCCCAGCCTGGCAGCTGTGGTGCAGCACTACAGCGACCTGAACGAAGACCGCCTGCACGCCGATGGTGAACGCATCCTGCGGCCGCTGAAGCTGAGCCCACAGCAGCAGGACGACCTGCTGGCCTTCCTGCACAGCTTGTCGAATTGAGCGGATGGTCTGTGGGTTTCTAGGCCTGTTGGCCACCTGGCCGCCGAACCGCCGTGCGGTCATCGGGCCTTAGCGCCATCGCCTGTCAGCGCGTCAGCGTCACCTTGGACAGGAAGGCTGGCCGGTCCGGGTCGCGCCCGCGGGCGCGGGCGAGGGCTTCGACCATGGGGTAGAAGGCCTGCAAGGCGGCGATCGTGTCCAGCGCTTCATCGGCGGCGACCTGCAGCGGCAGGTGGGCGCTTGCAGCTTGTGCCGCGCCGGGCGTCCCCGCCGGGGCCGCCAGCAGCAGCACCGCCCCGCGGGCCTGCAGTTCGGCCGCCAGCGCCAGCAACCCGGGCTGTGCCGGCCCGCGCGGGGCCAGCACCAGTACCGGGTAGCCGGCGCCCACCAGGGCCATGGGCCCGTGCCGCAGTTCGGCGCTGGAAAAGGCCTCGGCCTGTATGCCGCAGGTTTCCTTGAACTTCAGCGCCGCTTCCTGGGCCACGGCCAGCCCCGCGCCCCGGCTGACGACGAACATGCGGTCCACGCCCGCCAGCAGCGGCAGCGCGGCGTGCCAGTCGCTGGCGGCGGCCTGGGCCAGCGTGGCGGGCAGGCTCCGCAGTGCGGCCTGCAGGCCGCTGTCCTGCTGCCAGGCGGCCAGCAGCCGCACCCCGGCCACCAGCTGGGCGATGCAGCTCTTGGTGGCGGCCACACTGGTCTCGGGCCCGGCGCGCAGCGGCAGCCGCCATTGCGCGGCCTGGGCCAGCGGCGAAGCCGCGTCGTTGACACAGGCCACGGTGCAGGCGCCGCCGGCGCGCAGCGTCTGCATCGCACCCACCAGGTCCGGGCTCTGGCCGGACTGCGAAAACGCCAGCGCCAGCAGCCCCGGGGCAGGCAATCGGTGGGGCTGCAGCGTCAGCAGCGACGGCGGCAGCGACGTCACCAGCTGCCCCAGCCGGGCCATCGTCAAGTAGGCGAAGTGTTGGGCGGCATGGTCCGAACTGCCGCGCGCCAGCGTCACCACGCCCTGCGGCGGGTGGGCGCGCAGCTGTGCGGCCAGGGCGTCGAAGAGATCCTGGTCTTGCGCCAGGGCCAGTGCCACGGCTTGCGGGGCCTGCAGCGCTTCGGCCCGCATCTGGCTGCTTTCAGGGCCGGCCGGCGGGTTCAAGGCATTCCCCTTCCACCCACACCTGGCGCAGCTGCAGTTCGGCGTCCAGCACCACCGCGTCGGCCCAGGCGCCGGGCTGCAGTCGGCCACGATCGGCCAGACCCAGGTGGTCGGCCGCCAGCGTGGCGGTGCGGCGCGAGGCCTCGGCCAGGCTCAGGCCCAGGCCCACCAGGTTGCGCAGTGCCTGGTCCATCGTCAGCGTGCTGCCGGCCAGGGTGCCGTCGGGCAGCCGCACCCCGCCCAGGCATTTGCTGACGGTGTGGCGGCCCAGCGGGTAGCGGCCATCGGGCATGCCGGCGGCAGCGGTGGCGTCGGTCACGCAGTACAGGCCCGGGATGCAGCGCAGCGCCGCGAGGATGGCCCCCGGGTGCACATGCAGCAGGTCCGGGATGATCTCGGCGCGCTCGGCATGCGCCAGCGCAGCACCCGCCAGCCCAGGGGCGCGGTGGTGCAGGCCGCTCATGGCGTTGAACAGGTGCGTGAAGCCGCTGGCCCCGGCCGCCAGCGCGGCCACGCCGTCTTCGTAGCTGCCGTTGCTGTGACCGATCTGCACCACGAAGCCCTGCGCCCGCAGCGCCACGATCAGGGCCAGGTGGCCAGGCAGTTCAGGTGCGATGGTGATCAGCCGCAGCGGCGCGATGGCATGCAGGGCCAGCACATCGGCCAGCGTGGCCGTGGTGGCAAAAGCCGGCTGCGCGCCCAGCTTGTCGGGCGCGATGTACGGTCCTTCCAGATGCACGCCCAGCACGCGCGCCGTGCCCGGGGGGCGGTGGCTGCACAGGGGTGCTGCAGCGCGCAGTGCGGCTTCGATCTCGTCGCGCGGCGCCGTCATGGTGGTGGCCAGCAGGGCCGTGGTGCCGTGGCGGGCATGCTGTGCGGCCATGTGCTGCAGGGCGCTGCCGCCGGCCATGGTGTCGAAACCGCCGCCGCCGTGCACGTGCAGGTCGATGAAGCCTGGCAGCACCACGGGCAGGGCGCTGCCCCGCACCTGAGCTTCGTCCACTGCTACGCCCCACAGCGCGGCGATGCGCCCGTCCACGATGTCCAGCCGCCCGCGCACGAAGCCCTGCGGGCCGAGGATGTGGCCTGCCAGGCACGCGCCTGCGGCGCCAGGACCGGGGTCAGCGCCCACCGGGCACGCTGGGGTCGTCTTCGCTGGGGGCTTCGCCCGGCACGCGGAACTTCTCGCTCGCCCAGGCGCCCAGGTCGGCGACGCGGCAGCGTTCGCTGCAGAACGGCCGCCAGCGGTTGCTGGGGTCGTAAATGGCCGGGCCCTTGCAGCTGGGGCAGGGCACGCGGCGGGTGGATGAGGCGGGGTCTGGGGCGGTCATGCCGGCAGGGCGTCAGAGGGCTTCAGCGGGCTTCAGCGGGCTTCGGCGGGTGTGGGGGCGGGGGCCGAATGACGGGGACAAGGACGATCAGGCCTTCAGGCACACAGCGCCAGTTCGAAGCTGGTGTCGGCGGCGGCAGGGCGCAGCCGGCCTTCGGCGTCGGGCCGCATGAAGCGCACAGCCACCATCAGGCGGTGCCCGGTGATTTCCGGCACCAGGCCCGCTTCACTGTCCACGCGCACACGCAGCAGCTGGTAGCTGCGGCCTTGCGGCAGGCTCTGCTGATAGACGCCACCCGGTGCGGCCATGCGCTGCAGCGGGCCGCTGTCGCGCAGCAGTCCCAGCAGCACCTGCAGCGCCTGGGCCAGCGGCATCAGGCTGGCCAGCCAGCCATCCAGGTCGGCACGCCGGCGCTCGGGGCTGTGCTGCTGCCAGGCGTAGTAGGCCGGCAGGTCGAATTCGCAGGTACCACCGGGGATGCTGATGCGGCTGCGGATGCTCATCAGCCAGTCGTTGCTGGACAGGGCATGGCCGGCCTTACCCTGCAGTGCGTTCAGGCCTTCGTGCGCGCGGTCGATGCGGGCCACGGCTTCGTCCAGCGCGGCTTCTGAAATGCTGGGGTGGCCGCGGTAGCTTTCGAACTGGCTGCGGTGCTTTTCCAGTTCTTTCAGCAGGTCGCTTTTCAGGTCGGCCCGCGAGGCCACGTCCATGATCTCGAACAGCGTGGCCAGCGCGAAGTGGTGGTCCATGGCCGCGTCGCGCGCCACCAGCACGCCCAGGCGGTCGAACAGGTGCTCGAGCCGCAGCATGGTGCGGATGCCCTCGTTGAACGGGTACTCGTAGAGAACCAAGGCGGCGTGGCCCGTGCGGCGGGCAGTGGGCGGGATGGACGGGTGGTGCCGGGTGGACTCACCCCGTGGCGGGATTGTTCCACAGCCCCCACCACGCCCCCAGCACGGCCAGTTCGCCCGCCAGGGCCTGCAGGCTGAGCCCGTCGTTGAAGATCACCGCGTCGGCCACGGCGCGGCGCTGGGTGCGGCTGGCTTGCTGCGACAGCACACGGCGCGCCATCGCCTCGTCCCAGCCGGGGCGCCGGGCCACGCGCGCCATCTGGGTGTCTTCTTCGCAGTCGATCACCAGCACCTTGTCCACGCGGCCGCGCCAATGGGCGGACTCGGCCAGCAAGGGCACGTCGTAGACGACGCATTGCCCGGGCTGCGCGGCGGCGGCTTCGCGCCGGGCTTCGCTGCCGATCATCGGGTGCAGCACAGCTTCCAGGCGGCGCCTGGCGTCGGGGTCGGTAAAGGCCAGCTGGCGCATGGCGTCGCGCGCCAGGGCGCCATCGGCTGCCACCACACGGGGGCCAAACGCCGTCTGCAGCGCCGGCATGGCGGCACCGCCAGGGCCCGTCAGGCGGCGGGCGATGGCGTCGGTGTCCACCAGCAGGGCGCCGCGTTCGACCAGCATCGCGGCAACGGTGCTCTTGCCGCTGCCGATGCCGCCGGTCAGCCCCAGGCGCATCAGCCGAACCAGAGGGCCTGCAGCGCCGGCCCGAAGAACACGCAACAGATGCCACCCAGCGCCAGGTAGGGGCCGAAGGGGATGGGTTTGCTGCGGTCGCGGCCCCAGCCGGCAATCATCACGATGCCGACCACGGCGCCCACACCCGCGGCCAGCGTCAAGGCCGAAGGCAGGGCCTGCCAGCCCAGCAGCGCACCGATGCCGGCGAACATCTTCATGTCGCCTTCGGCCATGGCGTTGACCTTGCGCAGCAGCTGCCAGATGAAGCCCACCAGCCACAGCGACCCGTAGCCCGCCAGCGCACCGGCGGCGGCGGCGGTGGGCGTGACCGCGGTCCAGCCGGCCAGCGCACCGCCCAGGCCCAGGCCGATGAGCGGCAGGGTCAGGCTGTCGGGCAGCAGGGTGGTGTCGAAATCGATCAGCGCCATCGTCAGCAGCAGGGCCAGGGCAGCGCACCACAGCAGGGTGGCCGGCTGCGCGCCGAAGTGCACCGCCGCGGCCGAGAACAGCCCTGCGGTGACCAGTTCAACCGCCGGGTAGCGCCAGGCGATGCGCGTCTTGCAGGCCGAACAGCGCCCGCGTAGCGCCAGCCAGCTGAAGACAGGAATGTTTTCCCACCAGCGCAGCACATGCCCGCACTGCGGGCAGCGCGAACGCGGCCGCAGCAGGGTCTCTTCGGGCAGCTTCTGCAGTTCAGCTGCCACGGCCTGGGCAGCTGCGGCCAGCTGGGGTGGCGGTGCGGACTTGCCGCCGAAGAGGGGCTGCCAAGCCAGCGGGTCGGCCAGCTGGAATTCGACCGAGTCCTGCCACCAGGCGCGCCACATCTGGGCCGGCAGGCGGTGCACCACCACGTTCAGGAAGCTGCCCACCAGCAGCCCCAGCACGCCCAGGCCCAGCGGCGACATCAGCGCCGCGGCCAGCCCCGGGTCCAGCATCAGACGACGGAGCCGAGCTTGAAGATGGGCAGGTACATCGACACCACGATGCCGCCGATGAGCGTGCCCAGGATGACGATGATGAAGGGCTCCATCAGGCTGGACAGGCCCTTGACCATCTCGTCCACCTCGTCTTCATAGAACTCCGCCGCCTTGGCCAGCATGTGGTCCAGCGAACCGGATTCTTCGCCAATGGCGGCCATCTGCAGCACCATGGTCGGGAAGACGCCGGTGGAGGTCATCGACGTTGTCAACGCCGAACCGGTGGAGACGTCCTTCTGGATCTGTTCGGTGGCTTGTGCGTAGACCGCATTGCCCGAAGCCCCGCCGACGGAGTCCAGCGCTTCGACCAGCGGGACGCCGGCCGCAAACATGGTGGACAAGGTGCGCGTCCAGCGCGCGATGACGGACTTGTTGATCAGGTCGCCGAACACCGGGATGCGCAGCAGCAGCCGGTCCATCGTCATCTGCATCTTCTCGCTGCGTTTCCAGCTTTCGAAGAAGAAATAGCCGCCGCCGAAGATGACGCCGAAGATCGCCCACCACCAGGTGACGAAGAACTTGGACAGCCAGATCACGGCCAGAGTGGGTGCCGGCAGTTCGCCACCGAAGGACTTGAAGACGTCTTCGAAAGCCGGGATGACGAAGATCATGATCACCGTCAGCACGATGAAGGCGACCACGATCACCGCCACCGGATACATCAGCGCCGACTTGATCTTGCTCTTGATCGCCATCGTCTTTTCTTGGTAGATGGCCAAGCGGTCGAGCAACGCTTCCAGGATACCGCCCGCTTCACCGGCTTCCACCAGGTTGCAGTACAGCGAATCGAAGTGCAGCGGGTGCTTGCGGAAGGCGGACGAGAGGCTGGTGCCGGTCTCGACGTCGTTGCGGATGTCGGTCAGCAGCTTGGTCATGCGCGGGTTGGTGCTGCCGCGCGCGACGATGTCGAAGCTCTGCAGCAGCGGCACGCCAGCCTTCATCATCGTCGCCAGCTGGCGCGTGAAGATGGCGATGTCCTTCTGCTTGATGGCGCGCCCGCCGCTGGTGCGGCGCTTCTTCACCTTTGTGAGCAGGATGCCCTGGCGGCGCAGGCTGGCGCTGACCACAGCTTCGCCGCCGGCGCGGATTTCGCCGCGCACAAGCTTGCCGTTCTTGTCCTTGCCTTCCCACTCGAAGATGGTTTCCTTCGTGTTCTTGGCGAGTGATGCGGTGGCCATGGTTGCTGCCGTTTCCTGGATGACGCGGGTTGATGCCGGGGTTATTCGTTGGTCACGGTGATCACTTCTTCCAGCGTCGTCACGCCCAGCCTCACCTTTACCAGCCCCGACTGCCGCAGGTCGCGCACGCCGTCGGCATGCGCTTGCTTGGCGATGTCCAGTGCCGTGCCTTCGCTGAGGATGATGCGCTGGATGGCTTCGGTGATGGGCATGACCTGGTAGATGCCAACGCGGCCCTTGTAGCCGTTGTTGCAGGCACTGCAGCCCACCGCGCGGTAGGGCTTCCAGTTGCCATCCAATTCTTCAGGCTTGAAGCCGGCCTTGAGCAGCGAATCACGAGGGTAATCGGCCGGCTTCTTGCAGTTTTCGCACAGCTTGCGGGCCAGGCGCTGGGCCGTGATCAACAGCACACTCGACGCGATATTGAAAGGGGCCACGCCCATGTTCAGCAGACGGGTCAGCGTGGTGGGCGCGTCGTTGGTGTGCAGGGTGCTCATCACCAGGTGACCGGTCTGGGCGGCTTTCAGCGCGATGTCGGCGGTTTCCAGATCGCGGATTTCGCCCACCATGATGATGTCCGGGTCCTGCCGCAGGAAGCTCTTCAGCGCTGCCGCGAAGGTCAGCCCCGCGCGGTCGTTCACGTTCACCTGGTTGATGCCCGGCAGGTTGATTTCCGCCGGGTCTTCCACCGTGGCGATGTTCACACCGGGCTGATTCAGGATGTTCAGGCAGGTGTAGAGCGACACCGTCTTGCCGCTGCCGGTGGGCCCGGTCACCAGGATCATCCCGTAGGGCCGGCCGATGGCCTGTGTGAGGCGGTCGCGTTCGATCTTCTCGTAGCCCAGAGCTTCGATGCCTAGCTTGGCGCTGGACGGGTCCAGGATCCGGATCACGACCTTTTCGCCGAACAGCGTTGGCAGGGTGCTGACGCGGAAGTCGATCGCCTTGCTGCCGAACTTCAGCTTCATGCGGCCGTCTTGCGGGACACGCTTTTCAGCGATGTCCATGCGGCTGATGACCTTGATGCGCGAGGCCAGCTTGTCCTTGATGGCAATCGGCGGCTGGGTGATTTCGCGCAACTCGCCGTCGATGCGGAAGCGCACGCGGTAGTTGTATTCGTAGGGCTCGAAATGCAGGTCTGACGCGCGCATGTTGATGGCGTCGATCAGCATCTTCTGCAGGAATCGCACAACCGGGGCGTCTTCGACTTCGGTCGAGACGTCGGCGTTCTCGGGTACGGAAGTGTCTTCTTCCGTCACGTCGAAATCGAACTCGGCGCTGGCCAGGTTTTCCAGCGTCTCGTTCGCGCTGGTGCCCTGGGTTTCCAGTTCGCGCATCAGCTTGTCGTATTCGACGATCACCCACTCGGGCGTCAGCTGGGTGGCGAACTTGATGCGCTCCACCGCTTCCTGGTCGGTGGGGTCGGCGGCACCGATGAACAGGCGATTGCCACGCTTGCCCAGGGCGATGACGGAATACTGCTGCGCGATTTTCGCGTCGACCAGGTTGCGCGGCAGCTTCTGCAGGTCGACGGCGTTCAGGTCGATCAGCGGCAGGGCCAGCGCGCTGGACAGGGCGTGCGCCAGATCATCGGGCTTGACGGCGCCGGACGTCACCGCCACGGTGATGAAGCTGGTCTTGCGCTCGCGCGCTGTCTTGGTCAGTTCCTCCGCCGTCTTGCCGCTGAGCTTGCCCGCATTGACGAGCACCCGCGCCACGCCCGTGAGCGAGGATTGCGGTGGTTCAACCAGGGTGTCAGTGGCCATGGGCGGTCAGTGCGTCGGGGCCGAGCGAGGCCCGCATCCGGGAGCTGCGAGGAAACGACCCGCTATGGGGTTGGTCAACGCGGACTCTGCCACAAGCGAGCCGGCGCGCGCCGGGTGCGGGTGGCGCAGTGACAAGGAATGCTGCAGATTTGCAGGATGACCAGGGGGCACCGAACACGGCCCTTGCATTCGAAAACCTGGTCGGGGTGAGAGGATTCGAACCTCCGGCCTCTACGTCCCGAACGTAGCGCTCTACCAGGCTAAGCTACACCCCGATGTGTCGTCAGCACAGTGCGGTCAAGAAGACCTGTGCACAGCCCGAACCGACAATTCTAGCAGAGCCCGCCGAGCACGCGAATCGGGCAGCGCCTGCAGCAGGCCGCAGGCATGGTCGGTTTCCAGCCGTGCAGCTTCGCGCGTGGCGTCCAGCGCGCCTGTGCGGCGCACGATGGCCAGGATGTCGGACAGGCCTTTTTCTTCGCCTTGTTCAATCGCGCGCCGCATCAGGGCGCGCTCGCTGGTGCTGGCCCGCTCCATCGCCAGCAGCAGCGGCAGCGTCGGCTTGCCTTCGCGCAGGTCGTCGCCCACGTTCTTGCCCAGCTCCAGGCTGTCGCCTTCGTAGTCCAGCAGGTCGTCGACGATCTGGAAGGCCGTGCCCAGCGCGCGCCCATAGCCCGCGCAGGCTTCTTCCACTTCCGCGCTGGCGCCGGCCAGCACCGCACCCAGCCGAGCGCTGGCTTCGAACAGCTTGGCGGTCTTGAAGCGGATCACTTTCAGATAGTCGGCCACCGACAGGTCGGGGTCGTGCATGTTCATCAGCTGCAGGACCTCGCCCTCGGCGATGACGTTGGTGGCGTCGGCCAGCACGTCCAGCACCCGCATGTGGTTCACCGACACCATCATCTGGAAGGCGCGCGAGTACAGGAAGTCGCCGACCAGAACGCTGGCGGCATTGCCGAACATGGCGTTGGCGGTCGGGCGGCCGCGACGCAGGGCGGATTCATCGACGACGTCGTCGTGCAGCAGGGTCGCCGTGTGGATGAACTCCACCACGGCGGCCAATTCAAGGCGCTCGGGGCCGTCGAAGCCCAGGGCTTCCGAAAACAGCAGCACCAGCCGCGGCCGGATGCGCTTGCCACCAGCGCCGATGATGTAACGCGAGATCTGATCGATCAGCGCCACACGAGAGGACAGACGCTCGCGAATGACGTTGTCCACCTGGCGCATGGCCAGGTCGGTCAGGTCGGGCGCGGCGATGGGTGGGGCTGTGGTCTCTAGCACGGGGCGGCCCGTTCAAGGTTCTCTAGTCTATAAGAATCAGGTCCAGACAGGCGCCACAGGGCCCCGGCAGGCGGGGGCGGGCTTGATTTTCAGTGTCGCAACCAGCCCCATCAGGCCATTGGCGTGCTATGCTCAAAGGCTGTTCGGACGCTGCTGGTGGCGCACCAGCGCTTGCGGCCGAAGCTGATTTCGTGAAAGTTGAAAGGTCACATATGTACGCGGTCATAAAAACCGGTGGCAAGCAATACAAAGTTGCTGCCGGCGAAAAGATCAAGGTAGAACAGATTGCTGCGGACGTGGGCCAGGAAATCGTGATCGAGCAGGTCTTGGCCGTCGGTAGCGGCGCCGACCTGCAGGTTGGGGCTCCCTGGGTCGCAGGGGCCAGCGTCAAGGCCACTGTCTTGGCGCATGGTCGGCATGACAAGGTACGCATCTTCAAGATGCGCCGCCGCAAGCACTACCAGAAGCACGGCGGTCATCGCCAGAATTACACCGAGCTGCAGATCGGCTCGCTGGTCGTCGCCTGATGGCCCTGACCATCCTCGACTGAAGGAGCACAGAAATGGCACAGAAAAAGGGCGGGGGCTCAACCCGCAACGGCCGCGATTCGCAGCCGAAGATGCTGGGCGTGAAGGTGTTCGGCGGCCAGAAGGTCAATGCCGGCGCCATCATCGTGCGTCAGCGTGGGACGAAGTTCCACCCCGGCACCAACGTCGGCATCGGCAAGGACCACACGCTGTTCGCGCTGGCTGACGGCGCCGTGTCCTTCGAAACCAAAGGCGCCCTGAACCGCCAGACGGTTTTCGTGACGCCGGTCTAAGGCCCACGCGCCACGCCGTACAAAGCCCCGGTCCGCCGGGGCTTTTGCTTGGCGAAACCGAACCGAGCCCCGCACCATGAAGTTTGTCGACGAAGCCACCATCGACATCGCCGCCGGCGATGGCGGAGCTGGCTGCATGAGCTTCCGGCGCGAGAAGTTCATTCCCTTCGGCGGCCCCAACGGTGGCGACGGCGGGCGTGGCGGCAGTGTCTGGGCCGTGGCCGACCGCAACATCAACACGCTCATCGACTACCGCTATGCGCGGCGCCACATCGCCAAGAACGGTGAAGCGGGGCGGGGATCCGATCAGTTCGGTGCCGCCGGTCCCGACATCGAACTGCGCATGCCGGTGGGCACCATCATCAACGACGCCGACAGCAGCGAGACCCTGGTCGAGCTGCTGGAACACGGCCAGCGCGCCCTGCTGGCCAAGGGCGGCGATGGCGGATTCGGCAACCTGCATTTCAAGAGCAGCACCAACCGCGCGCCGCGCCAGAAAACCCCGGGCTGGCCGGGCGAAGCGCGCAAGCTGCAGCTGGAACTGCGGGTGCTGGCCGACGTGGGCCTGCTGGGCATGCCCAATGCCGGCAAGAGCACGCTGATATCCGCGATCTCCAACGCGCGGCCGAAGATTGCCGATTACCCGTTCACCACCCTGCACCCGAACCTGGGCGTGGTGCGTGTGGGACCAGAAAAGAGCTTCGTGGTGGCCGACATCCCGGGCTTGATCGAAGGCGCATCGGAAGGCGCTGGGCTGGGGCACCAGTTCCTGCGGCATCTGCAGCGCACGCGCTTGCTGCTGCACGTCATCGACATGGCGCCCTTCGACGACAGCGACCCGGTTCAGCAGGCGCGGGCCATCGTGGCCGAACTCAAGAAGTACGACCCGTCCCTGCACGCCAAACCGCGCTGGCTGGTGTTGAACAAGCTGGACATGGTGCCGGGCGACGAGCGCGAGGCGCGCGTGAAGGATGTCGTGCGCCGCCTGCGCTGGAAGGGCCCGGTGTTTGCCATTTCGGCCCTGGCGCGCGAGGGCCTGAAGCCCCTGGTCGAGAAAATCTACGAGCACGTGGCCAGCTTCCAGCGGCCCGAAGTGCTGCCCGACCAGCGTTTCGACGCGCCAGCCCCTGACGTCGGGGCCGATACCGGGAAATTCGTGTGACCGGCCTGCCCACGCCCGGGCCTCTGGCCGGCGCCCGCCGCATCGTGGTGAAGGTGGGTTCCAGTCTGGTCACGAACGAAGGCCGCGGCATCGACGCCCAGGCCATCGGCAACTGGGCGCGCCAGCTGGCCGTGCTGGCCGGGCAGGGGCGCGAGGTGTTGATGGTCTCCAGCGGTGCCATTGCCGAGGGCATGAAGCGCCTGGGCTGGACCCAGCGCCCGAAGGAACTGAACGAACTGCAGGCCGCTGCCGCTGTGGGGCAGATGGGCTTGGCGCAGATGTACGAAAGCCGTCTGTCCGAACAAGGCATGGCCAGCGCGCAGGTGCTGCTGACACATGCCGATCTCGCCGACCGCGAGCGCTACCTGAACGCCCGTTCCACCCTGCTCACGCTGCTGGGCCTGCGCGTGATTCCGGTCATCAACGAAAACGACACCGTCGTCAACGACGAGATCAAGTTCGGCGACAACGACACCCTGGGCGCCCTGGTGGCCAACCTCGTCGACGCCGATGCATACGTCATCCTGACCGACCAGCGGGGCTTGTATTCGGCCGACCCAAGGCGTGACCCGGCGGCGTGCTTCATCGACGAAGCCCGTGCCGGCGACCCGGCGCTGGAAGCAATGGCCGGCGGGGCCGGTTCGGCCATCGGCCGCGGCGGCATGCTGACCAAGGTGCTGGCAGCCCGCCGCGCGGCGGCCAGCGGCACCAGCACTCTGATCGCCTGGGGTCGCGAGCCCGACGTGCTGGTGCGCCTGGCCGCAGGTGAACGCATCGGCACCGCCCTGCTGGCGCCCACAGCCAAGCTTGCCGCGCGCAAACAGTGGATGGTGGACCAGCTGCAGCTGCGCGGTGCGGTGCGGGTGGACGAAGGCGCTGTGGCCAAGCTGCAGGGCGAAGGCAAGAGCCTGCTGCCCATCGGCGTGCTGGACGTGGACGGCGACTTCGTGCGCGGCGACGTCATCGCCGTGCGCAGCCCCCAGGGTGTAGAAGTGGCGCGCGGGCTGGCCAACTATTCAGCCCGCGAAGCGCGGCTGATTGCGCGCAAGCCTTCTTCGCAGATCGAAGCCCTGCTCGGCTACGCCCACGAGCCCGAGCTCATTCACCGTACGAACCTGGTGCTGATGTAGCGTCTTCAGTGGGGCCGTCGGCGCCGGGCAGGAGAGGCGCCGGCAGGCGTTCCTGGTCACTGCGCTGGGCGCGCAGGCCGGACCGCAGGTAGCGGTTCTGAGGGTTCTGTGGGTTCTGCGGGCTGTGCACCTGCGTGCGCGGCAGGTAGCGCGACAGTTCCGTCAGCGCCATTTCATAGACGCCGCGCTTGAATTCGATCACCACTTCCAGTGGCACCCAGTAGTCGTTCCAGCGCCAGGCGTCGAATTCCGGGTGGTCAGTAGCGCGCAGGTTCATGTCGCTGTCGCGGCCCAGCAGGCGCAACAGAAACCAGATCTGCTTTTGCCCACGGTAGTGCCCACGCGCGTCTTTGCGGATGAAGTGGTCAGGCACTTCGTAGCGCAGCCAGTCCCGGGTGCGGCCGATGACCTGCACGTGGTCGGGCAGCAGCCCCACTTCTTCGTGCAGCTCCCTGAACATCGCCTGCTCGGGCGACTCACCGTACTTGATGCCGCCCTGGGGAAACTGCCACGAATGGGTGCGCAGTCGTTTGCCCCAGAAGACCTGGTTGCGCGAGTTGAGCAAGACGATGCCGACGTTGGGCCTGAAGCCTTCCCGGTCGAGCATAATCAGACCTCGAATTTGTGACTAATTTCATTATTGCACCGACGCGGTGCGGACGGCGAATCCTCGGTAACCCGCAGCCGCCGGGCTTGCCCTCCACGGCCAGGAAGACCCTGTCCCGCAGCCGCTGACGATGCAGCACCGCGCGAGACAGAACCTGCCGACATGAGAGCCAGCCAGACCTTCATTTCCACGCTCAAGGAAGCGCCTTCCGACGCCGAGATCGTCAGCCATCGGCTGATGCTGCGCGCCGGCCTGATCAAGCGCCTGGGCGCCGGCATCTACAACTACATGCCGCTGGGCCTGCGCATCATCCGCAAGGTCGAGGCCATCATCCGCGAAGAGATGAACCGCGCCGGCGCCATCGAGCTGTTGATGCCCGTAGTACAGCCGGCCGAGCTGTGGCAAGAGACCGGCCGCTTCCAGGCGTACGGCCCTGAACTGCTGCGCGTGAAGGACCGGCACGACCGCGACTTCGTGATCCAGCCCACCAGCGAAGAGGTGATCACCGACATCGCGCGGCAGGAACTGCGCAGCTACAAGCAGCTACCCCGAAACTTTTATCACATCCAGACCAAGTTCCGCGACGAACGCCGGCCGCGCTTCGGCGTGATGCGCGGGCGCGAGTTCACGATGAAGGACGCCTATTCCTTCGACCGCGACAAGGCCTCGGCGCTGAAGAGCTACGACAGCATGTACAAGGCCTATTGCGCGATTTTCGATCGCATGGGCTTGCAGTACCGCGCCGTGGCGGCCGACACCGGGTCGATCGGCGGCGATGCTTCACATGAATTCCAGGTCATCGCCGACACCGGCGAAGACGCCATCGCCTACTGCCCCGACAGCAGCTACGCCGCCAACATCGAACTGGCCGAAGCCATGCCGCTGTTGCCCGAACGCGCAGCCGCAGGGCAGCCTTGCTTGAAGACCCCCACCCCGGGCAAGGCCACCTGCGAAGACGTGGCCGCCTTGCTGGGCCTGCCGCTGACGCAAACCGTCAAGTCGCTGGTGCTGGCCACCGATGTGCTGAACGAGGCCGGCGACATCACCAAGACCACCGTCTGGCTGCTGCTGGTGCGCGGCGACCACAGCCTGAACGAGATCAAGACCGGCAAGCTGCCGGGCTTGAAGGAAGGCTTCCGGTTCGCCACCGTGGCCGAGATTGAAGACCACTTCGGCTGCAAGCCGGGCTATCTGGGCCCCATCGCGACCGTCAAGCCGGTCAAGGTCGTGGCCGACCGCACCGTGGCGCAGATGGCCGATTTCGTCTGCGGCGCCAACGAAGCCGATTTCCACTACACCGGCGTGAACTGGGGCCGCGACCTGCCCGAGCCCGAACTGGTGGCCGACATCCGCAACGTCGTGGCCGGCGACCCCAGCCCCGACGGCAAGGGCGTGCTGGCCATCCAGCGCGGCATCGAAGTCGGGCACGTGTTCTATCTGGGCACGAAGAAGTACAGCGGCCCCATGGGCGCGAACTTCCTGGACGAAAACGGCAAACCCCAGCCTTTCGAAATGGGCTGCTACGGCATCGGCGTCACGCGCTTGCTGGGGGCGGCCATCGAACAGAACTACGACGACCGCGGCATCGTCTGGCCCGTGGCGATGGCGCCGTTCGCCGTTGTCATCTGCCCCATCGGCATGGACCGCAGCGCCGAGGTGAAGGCCGCGGCCGAGCAGCTGCATGACGAACTTGCCGCCGCTGGCGTCGACGTGCTGCTGGACGACCGCGGTGAGCGCCCGGGCGCGATGTTTGCCGACTGGGAACTGATTGGCGTCCCGCAGCGCGTGGTCATCAGCGACCGCGGCCTGAAGGCGGGCACGGTGGAACTGCAGGGCCGGCGCGAGGCCCAGGCCGCGGCAGTGGCGTTGGCCGATGTGCCCGCCCTGCTGAAGGGCCGTCTGGCGGCATGACGGCGGCATGACGCCTGCGCGCCGGGCGCTGCTGCTGGCCGCGCCGGCCTGGGCCTGGTCCGGCCCTGTGCTGGCCGGGGCGCAGGTGGAAGAGCCGCTGGCCAATGCCGTGCGTTCGGCCCTGTCAGCGGCGGTGGCCGATGCCGCGCCGCCCAAGCCCAGTTTCGACAGCATCGACCAGCGCATGGCCTACCTGCGCTGGCTGGGGCAGGCCAGCGACCGACTGCAGCGCCGCAAGAGCGATCACCACACGCGCATCGAATTCCTGGAAGCCGTCTGGTACGAAAGCCGGCGCGCGGGCCTGGAAACGGCCCTCGTACTCGGTTTGATCCAGGTGGAAAGCGGGTTTCGCAAGTACGCCATCAGCAGCGCTGGTGCGCGTGGCTACATGCAGGTGATGCCCTTCTGGGCCCGGCTGATAGGCGACGGTGACGACCGGCGGCTGTTCCACCTGCAGACCAACCTGCGCTTTGGCTGCGTCATCTTGCGCCACTACCTGGACCGCGAACGTGGCGACATGTTCATGGCCCTGGGCCGCTACAACGGCAGCCGCGGCAAGGCGGTATACCCGGATATGGTCTACGGCGCGCGGCGCGCCTGGGACATCCCGGTCGCTTGATGGCGCCGGCCTAGAGCCCGTTCCAGATCTTTGGGGCGGCGCCTTGCAAGCCCAGCAAGGCCAACACGCGTTCCACGCTTTCGGCTACCAGCTCGTCGATGCTGCTGGGCCGGTGATAGAAGGCCGGCAGAGGCGGAAAGATGATGCCCCCCATCTCCGTCACGGCAGTCATGTTGCGCAGATGGGCCAGGTTGAAAGGCGTCTCACGCACCATCAGCAGCAGGCGTCGGCGTTCTTTCAGGGTGACGTCGGCCGCACGCGTGAGCAGGTTGTCTGCAAAGCCGTGGGCGATGGCGGCCAGGGTCTTCATCGAACAGGGCGCCACCACCATCGCGGCCGTGTCGAAGCTGCCGCTGGCCACGCAGGCGCCCACGTCGCCAGGGGCATACGCGTGGTCGGCCAGGGCTTCGACGGATCGCCGGTCCAGCCCGGTTTCGTGGTGCACGTTCAGAACACCTGATCGCGTGACGACCAGATGCGTCTCGATGCCGAGTTCGCGCGCGCGCTGCAGCAGCTTGACCGCATACAGCGCCCCGGTGGCGCCGGTGACGCCGACGACCAGCCGCGGTTTCAAACCCGCACGCCCAGGTGGCGGCCGGCGCAGGCCATCAGGGCTTGGCCAGCAGCTGCTGCAGTTCGCCCGATTCGTACATCTCCATCATGATGTCCGAGCCGCCGACGAATTCGCCGTTCACATACAGCTGGGGGATCGTGGGCCATTGGGCATAGTCCTTGATGCCCTGGCGCACTTCCTCGTCTTCCAGCACGTTGAAGGTCTTGACCTCCTTCGCGCCAGCGGCCTTAAGCACCTGGATGGCGCGGCCCGAAAAGCCGCACATCGGGAACTGGGCCGTGCCCTTCATGAAGAGCATGACGGGGTGGTTCTTGACGAGGTCGTCGATGCGCTGCTGTACGTCCTGGGCCTGGCTCATGGGCATGTCCTGTGGGGCAGTGAATTCAATCTTGAATTGTGCGCCAAGCCCATTTGCCAGCCGCGGCTGCGGCCGGCAAGCCCATCAGAACGTGTAGCGCATGCCGAACTGCAGCAGTGGCGACAGGCGCAGGTCGCGCCGCTGGCTGTCGCTGCCCTGCACGCCCAGGGGTGCCCGGCTGGACACCAGGCCAGCGCCGCTGGTGTTTTCAGCGACCCAGCCCAGGTCGGCGCTCAGGCTGAAGCCACTGCTGCCCAGCGCGCTGCTGAAGCCCAGGCCCAGGTACGGTGCGGCCTGCCAGTTGTCGGCCTGCGGCGCCCAGGTGCGGGCGCCGCCCTGGCTGACGCTGATGCCCAGCCGCGACCCCGGCATCAGCCCGGCACTGCTGAAGCTGGGCGCGCCGCCCTGGGTGCCGAACACCAGCCCGCTGGTGGCGCGGAAACTGCCGAACGAGGGCTGCGCGAACACATAGTCGCCCAGCACTGCCCCACCGCGCAGGCCCGGCCCAGGCCCGGAGAGGCCGGCCAGCGACAGCGGCGAAACGGCGGCGGTCTGGATGGCGATGCGTGCTGACAGGCTGGGCCACAGCTGGTGGCCGGCGGGCGGCATCAGGCCGTCGGCGGCCCTGACAGCGCCTGTGCACAGCAGCGCGCTGGTGGCCAGCGCCAGATGGGCCATGGGAAGCGAAGAGCGCGAAGGAGCAGACATCCGGAACTCCATCAGCATGTGGACAAACCTGTCCGATGACCCATCATGCGCCGCAACGCCCGCGAATAGGCTGCTGCTTTGCCAAAACCGCGGCTTACGGCCGTTAAATGCTGCCGCAGCGGCCGCCTGTGCAGCGCGCCAGGCCGGCCAGGTCGCAGCGCGTCTGCAGCGCTTCGAAGCCCTGGGCCGCCAGCAGGCCGCGCACGGCTTCCCCCTGGTCGTGGCCATGCTCCAGCAGCAGCCAACCGCCCGGACGCAGGTGCTGCGCCGCCCTGGCGACGATGCGGCGCAGGTCGGCCAGCCCGTCGGGCCCGGCGGTCAGCGCGCTGCGCGGTTCATGCTGCAGCGCGGCCAGGTGCGGGTCGCCTTCAGCCACGTACGGCGGGTTCGACACCACCAGGTCGAAATGCATGCCCGCCAGCGGCTGCCACCAGCTGCCAGGCAGGAAGTGCACCGGCAGCCCCAGGTGCTGGGCATTGGCGCTGGCGCGGGCCAGCGCAGCCGGGCTGGCGTCGGTGGCGGTGACGCGCACGCCCGCCCGGCGCGCAGCGACTGCCAGCGCGATGGCGCCGCTGCCCGTGCCCAGGTCGGCCACGTCGCAGGGCTGGCCTGCAGGCAGCAGTTCCAGCGCCCATTCCACCAGGCCTTCGGTTTCCGGCCGCGGGATCAGCACCTCGGGCCCCACCTGCAAGGCCAGGCCGCAGAATTCGCGCTCGCCCGTCAGGTAGGCCAGGGGCACGCCAGTGGCGCGGCGGGCCAGCTGGTCCAGCACCGTCTGCGCCAGGGCAGGGGGCAGGGCATGGTCGTCGTGCGCCAGCAGCCAGGCGCGGGGGCGCTGCAGGTGGTGGCCCAGCAGCCAATGCGCGTCCAGCCGGTCCACGCCCAGCCGGTGGGCGGCCTGCAGCAGGTCGCGCAGCTGCATGATCAGCCGTTGCCGCTTTCCAGGGCGGCCAGCTGTTCGGCGGCGCGGGCGGCGCGCAGAGCGGCGGTGACGTCGTCCAGGTCGCCGTCCATCACCGCGCCCAGCTTGTACAGCGTCAGGTTGATACGGTGGTCGGTCAGCCGGCCCTGGGGAAAGTTGTAGGTGCGGATGCGGTCGCTGCGGTCGCCGCTGCCGATCAGGCCCTTGCGCGTGGCGGCTTCCTTCGCGGCGCGTTCGCTGCGGTCCTTCTCGCGCAGGCGGGCGGTGAGCACCTGCAGGGCCTTGGCCTTGTTGCTGTGCTGGGAGCGACCGTCCTGACATTCGGCGGTGATGCCGGTGGGCAGGTGGGTCACCCGCACCGCCGAAT
>JAIXRN010000023.1 GCA_027485165.1 Rubrivivax sp. | reverse complement strand
GGTGGCCGCCAGCTACGAACTCGAGGCCACGGACCCCGACGCCGAGATCTACGAATGACGGGGCCCGACCCCAGCACCTGCCGACAAGCCTGACCTGCACGGGTCTTTTGTTCCGAGACAGGGGTCCTTGAGGATCCACAATCCCTCCAGTGTGTGCAATGGCCGTGAACGACTCCGGCCTAGATCCCCTTGACCGCTCCCCGACCCGCTTCCAGCCTTGCCGCCCTGACGCTCGGCGCTATTGGCGTCGTCTATGGCGACATCGGCACCAGCCCGCTGTACGCACTGAAGGAAGTCTTCGCTCACGGACACGTGCCACTGACGCCGGCCAACATCTACGGTGTGCTGTCGCTGGTGTTCTGGACGCTCACGATCGTTGTCTCGATCAAGTACGTGATGCTGATCCTGCGCGCCGACAACAACGGCGAAGGCGGACTGATCGCCATGCTGGCGCTCGCATCGCAGGCGGTGAAGCCGCTGCCGCTGCTGCGGCGCCGGTTGCTGCTGCTCGGCATCTTCGGCACCGCCGTGTTCTTCGGTGATGGGGTCATCACACCGGCGATTTCCGTGCTGTCCGCAGTCGAAGGACTGGAAGTGGCAGCGCCCGGGCTGCACCGGTACGTGCTGCCGGTGACGCTGGTCGTTCTCGCGGCCTTGTTCGTTGTCCAGCGATACGGCACGGGAAGCGTCGGCCGGTTCTTCGGGCCCATCACGGTGGTGTGGTTCATCGCGCTCGCGGTGCTGGGTCTGGTGCACATCGTCGAGCACCCGGCGATCCTC
This sequence comes from Rubrivivax sp., assembly GCA_027485165.1. Classification (GTDB taxonomy): domain Bacteria; phylum Pseudomonadota; class Gammaproteobacteria; order Burkholderiales; family Burkholderiaceae_C; genus Rubrivivax. The sequence goes on along the minus strand of JAIXRN010000023.1, from coordinate 2,576 downwards.
TGGGCGATGAGCCCGCACCATGCCGCGACATTCATCGTCGCTCAGCCGGGCATCGCCTTCATTGCGCTCGGTTCGGTGGTGCTGTGTGTCACTGGCGCCGAGGCGCTGTACGCCGACATGGGTCACTTCGGCAAGAGGCCGATCCGCTTCGCCTGGTTCTCCCTCGTCATGCCTGCGCTGGTGCTCAACTACTTCGGCCAGGGGGCAATGCTTCTGCAGAGTCCCCAGAACGTGCGCAACCCGTTCTACGAGATGGCCCCGACCTGGGCGCTGTACCCGCTCATCGGGCTGGCTACCTGCGCCACGGTGATCGCGTCGCACGCGCTGATCGCCGCGGCCTTCTCGGTGACCAAGCAGGCGATCCAGCTGGGTTACCTGCCGCGTCTGCGCATCCTGCACACCTCGGACAAGGACACGGGGCAGATCTACGTGCCCTTCGTCAACTGGAGCCTGTTCGCCTGCATCGTCATTGCCGTGATGGTGTTCGGCTCGAGCAGCAAGCTCGCTGGCGCCTACGGCATCGCCGTGACCATCGACATGCTGATCACCACCACGATGACTTTCTTCGTCATCCGCTACGCCTGGCACTACCCATGGTCGCTGTGCCTGGCCGCCACGGGCTTCTTCTTTCTCGTTGACGCGATGTTCTTCGCCGCCAACATCGTCAAGCTCTTCGACGGGGGCTGGTTCCCGCTCGTGCTCGGCGGCATCATGTTCCTCCTCATGATGACGTGGAAGCAGGGGCGTCGGTTGATGCGCCACCGAATGCGCGACGACGCGATCGACCTGCGCTCGTTCCTCGACGCAGTGTTTGTCAGCCCGCCCGTGCGCGTGGCCGGAACGGCCGTGTTCCTGGTGAGCGAACAGGGCTTCACCCCCAACGCGCTGCTGCACAACCTCAAGCACAACAAGGTGTTGCACACCACCAACCTGTTCGTCACCGTGACCCACCACGAAGTGCCCTGGCTGGGCCCCGACCGACGCTGCGAGGTGGAGCCGCTCGGTCACGACTGCTGGCAGGTGACGCTCAATTTCGGGTTCAAGAACGACCCCGCTGTGCCTGAAGCGCTCGAGTTGCTGCGCGCGCACGGTGTGCAGCTCGACCCGATGGACACGAGCTACTTCCTGTCACGCGACATCGTCATTCCGACGCTGGGCGACGGCATGGCGATGTGGCGCGAGAAGCTGTTCGCCAGCATGCACCGCAATGCCGCCGCTGCGGCCGACTTCCTGCGCCTGCCCACCAATCGGGTGGTCGAACTCGGTTCCAAGGTCGAGATCTGAACCGCTGCCCTCAGGCGGTCGCGATCCCGACGGAATGTGTGCCCTCTCTGCCTGCGCACACTGCTGTCGTCTGATCGTCGTCTCATGCGCCCACTCCAACCGTTACTGCGCGACGCGTCCCTCTCCGCGGCAACCGCCGGACTCGTGACGGTGCTCGTGGGCTACACGAGCTCGGTGGCCATCGTCTTCCAGGCCGCGACGGCGCTGGGTGCCAATTCGGCGCAGATCGCTTCATGGATGTGGGCGCTGGGTCTGGGCATGGGCCTGTGCACCCTGGTGCCGTCGTTGTGGTGGCGCAAGCCTGTCATGGTGGCTTGGAGCACGCCCGGGGCTGCGGTCCTGGCGACCACAGCCGCAGCCGGTGGCTTCACGCTCGCTCAGGGCGTGGGCGCCTTCATCGTCTGCGCGCTGCTGATCATCCTCGTGGGCGCGACCGGATGGTTCGAGCGGCTCATGGATCGCATCCCTCTGCCACTGGCCAGCGCGCTGCTCGCCGGAGTGCTCGCGCGATTCGGTCTGGACGCCTTCATGGCCGCGCGCACCGCCTTGCCGCTGGTGCTCGCGATGTTGGCCGCGTACCTGTTCGGGCGTCGGTTCTGGCCGCGCTACGCGGTACCCGGTGTTCTGCTGGTGGGCGTGGCCATCGCTTCGGCCGGCGGTGGGCTGCACCTGGAGGCCGTGTCCTGGTCGCTCACGACGCCGGTGTTCGTCATGCCTGACTTCAGTGTGGGAGCGATGGTCAGTCTGGCCTTGCCGCTCTTCCTCGTGACGATGGCATCGCAGAACCTGCCGGGCGTGGCAGCGATACGCGCCGCCGGTTACGAGATGCCGGTGTCTCGAATCGTCACCCTGACTGGCGCAGCAACGTTGGTGCTCGCGCCCTTCGGGGGCTATGCGCTCAACCTGTCTGCCATCACCGCGTCCATCTGCATGGGCCGCGAGTCGCACCCCGACCCCGATCGACGCTATGTGGCGGCGGTCGTCTGTGGTGCCATCTACTGCCTGATCGGCCTCTTCGGCGCAGCGGTGACGGGGCTGCTGACCGCCTTTCCCAGAGAGCTGGTCGTGGCCGTCGCCGGGTTCGCCCTGCTCGGCAGCATCGGTGGCGGATTGGCGGTGGCTGTTCGCGACGACACCCATCGCGAGGCCGCGCTGATCACCTTCCTCGTCACGTTGAGCGGTCTCTCGCTCGCTGGCATCGGATCGGCGTTCTGGGGTGTGGTCGCCGGCGGCCTCGCGCTGCTTGTGCAACAGTGGCGCTGGAAACCGACCGAGGCCCCGCCCCCATGAAG
>JAIXRN010000017.1 GCA_027485165.1 Rubrivivax sp. | reverse complement strand
GTCCTGGCTGGAACTGCACTCGGTTCATCGGCATGGCGCATCTCCTTGATGGATGCGGTCATCCTCGCGCTTCACTGGCTCAAAGGATGAGCCTGCTGAACTTCATCGCTAATCAGGAGTGACCAAGGGAGAGAAGAAAGAATGAGTGAAGCCCAAGCTGCTGGCTTGGCACGGCGTCCCCCCAGAGCGCAGTGCCTTGGAAGCGATCAAGCGCCGCGGCGCGCCCTACCTGCAGTGGGCTGGCAAGGCTGGGCGCCCCAGCTTTGAGGTGGGCGAGGTCAAACTATGTAACCTTCGAGTTATCGTGGCGGCGCCGCCGACGAACTGTTCAGCGGAACGCGAGCAAGCCAACTTCGAATGGGCGGTGCAGGTCGTCGGTGGTGTTCGTGGCGCTCATCGGGGATTGGAGGCTGTATTCGACGGGATTCACGCACGCAGCGCTGAGTTCGCCGAGGTGGTAAGTGATCAGGGAGTGTGAATGACTTCTGAGAAATCCAATGACAACGAGCAGCTAGAGCGCTCGCTGATTGATGTCGCAGTGGAGAGCTGGCGGTTTTCCCGGCTCTTCGCGCGCCTAGTCAGCAAACTAGATGCCGGCGAGGGATCGCGCTATGTGAACCAGATCCGGTACTTTCAGAAGAAGGTCGAAGAGAGTCTCGATGCAAGCGGGCTGAAACTCGTCAACGTCGAGGGCCATCAGTTCGATCCGGGTATGGCGGCATCGGCCATCAACATCGGCGACTTCGGCCCCGACGACGTTCTGGTGGTCGAGCAGATGCTCGAGCCGATCATCATGGGCCCCGAGGGGCTGCGCAAACAAGGCACGGTGATGCTCAGGAAGGTGCAAGGATGAACTACATCGGAATCGACCTCGGGACGACGAACAGTGCGATTTGTTCGTATGACGGGGAGACAGTGCGCCTGTATAAGAGCCCCGATCAACACGACGTGACACCTTCGGCCATCTTCATCGATCGCCGGGGTAACAAGTACCTGGGAAAGCGAGCTTACGACAGCGCAGCCAAAAACCCAGACAACGCGGCGACAAAGTTCAAGCGGATGATGGGTACCAGCACGCCTGTCAAGCTCTCTGCCGTGAACGTCACCATGACGCCTGAAGAGTGCTCGGCCGAAATCCTGAAGCTCTGCTTCGGCTTCTTGCCTGAAGAGATCCGAAACAGTGGCAAGACCGGAACAGTGATCACAGTCCCTGCTGCTTTCAACCAGATGCAGAAGGACGCAACCCTGGCTGCTGCTGAAATGGCAGGGCTCGGCAGCGTCGCGCTCATGCAGGAGCCGGTCGCAGCAGTCATGTGCGTCATGAAGCAGCGCAAGGGCGATGGGGTCTTTCTGGTCTTCGACCTGGGCGGAGGAACCCTCGACATCGCCATCGCCGAGAGTATCAGCGGCCGCGTCAGCCTACTGGCACATGGCGGCGTCGCGATGTGCGGTGGGACCGACTTCGACCGCGCGATCCTCGACAACGTCGTCAAGCCCTGGTTACTTGAGAAGTTCGACCTCCCGGACGACTTCAGTGCCAACCCGAAGTACAAGTCGCTGCTTCGTATGTGCCTCTGGTCCGCCGAGAAGGCAAAGATTGAACTGTCCTCCAAGGAGGAATCGGTCATCAGCCTGAACGAGTCGGACCTGGGTGTCAGTGACGAGTCTGGCTCCGAGATCTATGTCGACATCCCGTTCGAGCGCAAGCAACTCGACAAACTCATCGCGGCGAAGGTGGACGAAGGTGTCCAGTCTGCGCGCGAGACGCTGGAGAAGGCTGGGCTGACCCCGCACGACGTCGAGCGAGTCGTGTTCGTCGGTGGACCGACCCAGTACAAGCCCCTTCGCGACAAGGTTGCGTTTGAGCTTGGCATCGCATCGTCCACGGACGTCAACCCCATGACGGCAGTTGCCGAGGGGGCGGCTGTCTTCGCGGAGTCGATCGATTGGGCCTCTCAAAGCCGTGGGCGCAAGAGCGCGCGTGGGGCGATCAGTGCGGGCGGGGCGCTCGACCTTCAGTTCAACTACATCGCGCGCACGCCTGACTCCAAGGCGCGAATTGTTGTGAAGGTCGGCGGTGCGGCGGCTGCGGGGTCCGAGTTCCAGATCGACAGCCTGGACACTGGCTGGTCATCTGGACGGATCGCGCTCAAGGATGGTGCGACGGTAGAGCTGAGCCTTGCGAAGCCCGGCGAGAACACTTTTAAGATCTTCGTATTCGACTCGAAGGGCGGGCCGGTTTCTCTGAAGGAAGACAAGATCGTCATTGCTCGTACGGCTGCCAGCATCGACGCGATTCCAGCCTCGCACTCGATTGGTGTCGAGGCGCGCGAGAAGCTGGGCGGTCGTCTTGTGTTGGACTACTTGGTCCGTGAGGGCGATCAGCTGCCCAAGAAGGGAAAGAAGGTCTTCAAGACCGAGGAGTCTCTGAAAGCTCGAAGCGCGGGATCGATCAAGTTCAAACTCTGGGAAGGTGACATCGCCGATCCGATCAACGACAACCGTTTCATCGGGATGTTCGAGATCAAGGGATCCGACATCGAGGACGGCGCCGTGATTCCCGCCGGTGCGGAGTTGATCTGCGAGTACGAGGTGTTGGACTCGGGAAACATCACGATGGAGGTTTCCGTGCCCTCCATCGGAGGTTCATTCCACAGCGGGCGGAACTTCTACTCTCGACAGGAAGGGCAGATCGACTACAGCCAGGCTTCCAAGCTGGTCGCGGAGCAGTCGGAACATGCGATGCAGAGGCTCGAAGAAATGGCCTCGAAGATCGACGACCCTCGCTTGGATCAGGCACGAGAGAAGCTGGAGCAAGCAGATTCGATCAAGTCTGGCGAAACGGACCCCGAGCTCGCCAAGCAGGCCATGGACAACGTGCAGGAGGCCAAGCGATTGCTGGCCTTGGCGCGCAAGGAGCATCTGAAGGACATCCGTCAGCTGGAACTGGACAAGACCGTCGAGTTCTTCGACAAGCATGTCCGGGAGCAAGCGCGCCCCACGGAGGCCAATGCCTTCGACAACCTCGCGAAGACTGCTCAACGATCAATCGACAACAACAGCGGCGACTTCGAAGCCCACCTGGACGAGTTGCGCGGCAAGAACTTCATGATCTTGTGGCGCCAAGACTGGTTCGTGATCGATCGCTTCAAGTGGCTGGCCAAAGACACCTACCTGTTCACCGATGCGCGGGAGCACGCGCAACTGGTCAGCCTGGGAGCAGATGCTTTGAAGGCGAATGACATCAACAAGCTGCGCGCCGTCGTTGCGCAACTCGACTCTGTCCGGATCGGGTCGGGCGGCGACGACGAGATGATGGCCGGCGCCAACATCGTGCGGAGTTAAGCGATGGCGCTGGATGCTTGGCTACCCATTGGCTTCAGGCTGCCTGACGGGGCGAAGACGCGAGCGGCACTCTTCGGAGGTCAGAACTGGCAGATCCTGGAGACGCAAGGCGACGGGCGAGCGCTAGTAGCGCTTGAAGATCTCAGTGCGCGATGGCTAGATGCTGGGCTAGTTGAGCCTGGCCAGTTCAGCGACTTCAACTATGGCGACCGACGGTTATGGGCGGCTTCGTGCGGCCCGAGCCAGGTCTTGTGCCCCGTTGCCGATGGCAGGTCACCGGACACAAAAGCCGAAGCGCTCTCGTTCGCGCTGGCGTTGAAGGCGACTCGAAGCATCGACACTGAGACTCCGCTGCAAGATGCGCTGTATGTCGAGAGGATCAGCAGGCTTCTTCCCACCTACAGCATCAGCCTCCGAGCTGACGACGATGTGGTTCTGGGCTACTGGTTGACCGGTGGTGCGAGCGTTTCCGCGAAGTCGTTCCGCAGGCTGCGCCAGACCATGAGCTGGCTGGGTGCGCAGCATCTGAAGGATGTCGTCCAGGCGGCTGGCTTCGAAGTTGCCGAGGTGATGCCTGCACAACCAGCTCGCACTTCGACTTCGACTCAGGAGGCCTCACAGACGGCCCGGAAAGAGCCACAACAGGCGCAGCCCGTTGCGAACGACGGGCCGAAAGTCTTCGAGCTTGCAGGCCGACCCGAGCTGGCGGCCTTCTTCAACGAGCACGTCATCGACATCGTTCAGCACCGCGACCGATACAAGGCGCTGGGGATTGATTTCCCCTCGGCGATCGTTCTGCATGGACCACCGGGCTGCGGCAAGACGTTTGCGGTTGACCGCCTAGTCGACTTCTTGGGGTGGCCGAGCTTCCAGATCGATGCGTCCAGCGTCGCAAGCCCCTACATCCACGAGACCAGCAAGAAGGTGGCGGAGGTCTTCGACAAGGCCATGCAGAACGCACCCTCCGTCTTGGTCATCGACGAAATGGAGGCATTTCTTGCTGATCGTGAGATGGGGTCGGGTCATCACCGGGTCGAGGAAGTTGCCGAGTTCCTGCGGCGAATCCCGGAGGCCACGAAGAACGAGGTGCTGATCGTCGCGATGACGAACCGCGTTGACATGATTGATCCGGCGATTCTGCGCAGGGGGCGGTTCGATCACGTCATCAAGGTCGACTTCGCCAGCGAGACGGAGATCCTGTCGCTGCTGGAAAAGCTGCTGTCAACGTTGCCCAAGTCCGACGACGTTGATCCGACGCCATTCGCGCACGAACTGGCGGGGCGACCGCTGTCTGACGTTGCCTTCGTGGTCCGCGAGGGTGCCCGTCTGGCCGCCAGGTCTGGCAAGAACGCGCTCGATCAAGAATGCCTGTTGGCGGCCTTGGAATCTGCCCCTGCCCGTGCACGTGAAGGCGGTCAGCAGCGAACGATCGGTTTCATCTGAGGGGGACCTGTGGTGGAGGGAGAAGATCAAGAAAGAGGGGATCGCAAAAAGGGCTTCGCAGGGCTGTCGTCCATGATCTCAGACGCAGACAGCACCGTCTCGCAGCCAGCGCGCGAGTCGAAGCCGGCTCCTAGAGCAGCGTCTGCTCCTGCTCCTGCGCCTGCTGAGCGCGCGCGATCGACCGATGACCAGGAGCCGGATCGACCGGTTTACCAGGCACCAGCACAGTCGAGTGGAGGCTCGTCAACCGGCAAGTGGTTGCTCGGCATCGGTGTGGTCGCGGGGTTGCTCTGGCTTGTCTCTCAGTCAGGAGACAAGGCTTCATCGCCTGCGCCTGCCTTCACGCCGAGCAGCGACGCTTCGTCCGTCGCATCGCCTAGCCCTAGCTGGCAGCCCGCACCGAGCCAGCCCCCAGCCCCCATCCGTCCGTCTGAGGAGAGACCACCTGTCGGCACCAACAACGTCCTCACTTCCGCACAGCTTCGTTACTGCGTTGCGGAAAAGATCCGTCTGGACGCTGCCGAGGGAGTCATCAGTAACTACAACGAAACGCAGGTTGATCGCTTCAACGAAATGGTTGCCGACTACAACGGTCGCTGCGGACAGTTTCGCTATCGGAGCGGTGCGCTTGAAAGTGCCAGGGCAGATGTTGATCGCTTCCGAGGAACATTAGAGGCTGATGGACGAGCTAGGTTCGCAGCTGGAGGGTCGGCCTCGCCCAAGAGCAGGGCAGTAATTCCAGAAAAGTCTGGGTCTAATGATGAAGTTAGTCGCAGTCAGTCGAGTCTTTCGACGGAGGAGCGTGACTCGATAGAGTCGGCGTGCTCGACGCAGAAGGTCCTTGATGGTCCAGCCGCGTACAACTCATGCGTTACCTCGAAGTTGCGAGCTCTGAAGAATCAGGGGGCACGTCCGGACGTTTCGCAGTTGAGTATGGAGGAGCGCGAATCGATAGAGTCGGCGTGCTCGACCCAAAAGGTCCTTGATGGTCCAGCCGCGTACAACTCATGCGTTGCCTCGAAGTTGCGAGCTCTGAAGAGTCAGGGGGCACGTCCGGACGTTTCGCAGTTGAGTGCGGAGGAGCGCGATTCGATAGAGTCGGCGTGCTCAACCCAGAAGGTCCTCGACGGCCCGGCAGCGTACAACGCATGCGTTTCCTCCAAGTTGCGTGCTCTGAGAAATCAGGGTGCGCGTCCAGATGTCTCGAAGCTCACTTCGGAAGAGCGTGACTCTATCGAGTCAGCCTGCTCAACGCAAAAGGTCCTAGATGGGCCAGCCGCTTACAACGCGTGCGTTTCCCGGCAAGTTGCAAGGCTCCGACCCAGATGACGTCTCGTCCCGTCAAGTGAGTCAAGAGATGACCGCGATCTGCTTCAACTGTTGCCAAGAGAAGTCCGGGCCGTTTTACTCTGTACGGAAGCACGGACAAGAATCCCTGGAACGGGTCGCATATGGCGACCTGTTACTTTATCTTCTTCGCCTTGCCGATCTTTCCAATCGCGCGATATCGGGTGATGCCGACTGGCGGCGGATACCGATATCTGGGGAAGGGCCCTCTCAGAGCCTTTGACAAGTGGCACATCGCCATATCGCTTGGATTGATCGGCTGGATGATCGTGAACTGGTGACGCGGACGTAATGCCCCGCTGCCCGAAAAGAACTCTACCCAATGGGAATTTTCACCCGATACTTTCTACACTGCAGCAAGTGCGATTTCGAGTACTTCTTGAGTAGGAGTACCGGATTCCGATCCGCCCCGACGCAATGGGTGTACTCGAACGGCTCGTCCGAATCCTTCCCCTTGCTGAAGCGCCTAGGGTGGTGTCAGGACTGCAACGGCATTCAGTCACATGAGCACATCCCAGGCACAGCCGAGATCGATGACTTTGTCGATGGGATGAAGGGCAACTTGGCAAAGTTCGTGTCTGGAGAGTGGGACTGGTACGGGACACCGAACGCCAATCACGCACGACTGGTCATCAAGAACCGTAGCGCCTGGCATGAGTGGAGCAGAACCAGAACTCGCGGCCGGTGCCTAACCTGCGGAAGCACTCACCTGACCGCTATCGATCCGTCAGTACTAGACGAATGCAAAGGAAGTCTGCCATTCGTACACCCGGGCTGCGGTGGAGCGCTGCTCTTTGGGTCTGATGAAGACGGAGTCCACTTCAATCCAGAACGACGTGCTTGGGAGGAGCCGATCACGTACATCTGTTACTCCTACGCCGGCTTCCCGGTAGGCGATCGCCTTGATGAATTCAAGCGCAAGCTTGAGAAGAAGTATCCAGATGCGACGGAGGAGCTTCGCGCTGTGGTGACCAGAGTGGTATCGGGTCAAGCCAAGACGGGCAAAGCGTTGACGTTTCGATCGCTTCCGAACGCACCGGCTCAAGCGCAATTGGGCGACGCAGTCTTCGACTTCATCTGTCGGGAGTTGGAAGATCGTCCCCCCGATCCGCGCGCACAGAGCAGTCTTTCCCGGCGGTTCCCGGAGATTCACGAACTGGCAGCTGTGCTGATCCGAGAGACGATTCACAAGCTGCCGTCAACACAGCGCTCCACGCCTATGGCAGCGGCGACCCCGCCGAAAGCGGGTATCGGGCTGACGACGGCGCTCCACCGCAGTCCGTTCCATCTCTTGTCAGTCAGCATGCGCGACGACAGGAGGAGGATCGTGGCGAATGCCGAGGAGCAGGCGCTTCATCTCGACGCAGAGACGTGCCAGAAGGCCAGGGCAGATCTGACGAATCCGCGAACCCGCCTTTCGGCGGAGTTGGCGTGGCTGCCGGGACTTTCACCCAGAAGGGCGTCTGCTTTGGTTGAGAAACTGAAGTCGCAGCCTTGGGATATCCGGCAGGAGGACGGGTTGCCCGCACTTGCGAAGGCGAATCTCTTGGCTGCCGCTTCGGAGGTTGTTGACGCCGACTTCTCCAGTGATGAAGTCTCAGACTTCATTCACGACTTTGCGCTCCTGGTCGATGACATCGATCCGGAGGACGTGCTTCGCTCAATCAACGAAGACCGTGCCGTATCTGGATTTCCAGAGGTCCGGGACATCGACCTGATTGAGGCAGAGCTAGCCGAGCGCAAGCGCTACTACCGGAATGCGATCAAGGAAGCACTCAACAGACTGAACTCTCCGGAGTTGGTGTCCACCATGACGATGGTGGTCGAGAACGCTACGCTCGGCGGGGAGGTTCACGCACCGGAGTTGATCGACGAATTGGTGGACGCGTATGCGGTTGAAACGCAAGGTGTGCTTGCGAAGGAAGCGCAGACCGCGGAGAGACTGATACGCACTGCACTGGAGAGCGCGAAGGCGGGCGAAGCGGCGGTTCGGCCGCTGATCGACAAGCTCGAGTCGGTAGCGAGGACGTGGGACAAGATCGCCCAGCCCATTCAACTAAGTTCGAAGGCGCGCGGGCTTGAGCATGAGCCAAGCAAGGAGTTCGCCTACTCGATCCGCAGCCTCGCCATTGATCTCTTCAACGAGCACGATCTGCTAGTTCAGTCACAGCGGCTGACCAAGTTGCTGTCCGAGCTCTTCTCCGAGCTTCCAGAGTTTGTCGAGCGGGTTTCTGCCGACACGCAAGCGCTGTCTGATATTGCAAAGCAAAGGCAGAAGTCCGCTCGTGAGCAACGCGAGTGGGAAGAGGAGATTGCTTTCAGTGCGGACGTAGGTGTGGTTTTCAGAGATACCCTTTCAATCTCGGCGATGGGTATCTCATGGAAAGAGAAGACATACCCGCTGGAGAGCATCACACGCGTGAGGTGGGGCGGGGTTCGCCATTCGGTTAACGGAATTCCAACCGGGACCGACTACACGGTGGCGTTTGGCGACAACAGGACAGAGTCGGTCGTCTCGATCAAGCGTGAAGCAACATACACAAAGTTCACCGAGAAGCTCTGGCGTGCGGTCTGCGTGCGTTTGATGACGGATATTCTGAAGGCATTGAAGGATGGCTCAGAATTCCACTTTGGCGAGGCTACTGTCCGAGATGATGGAGTTACCCTCGTCAAGCACAAGTTTCTCGGGTCCAACGAAGCAGTTCGATACCCTTGGTCGCAGGTTCAGATTTGGTCTGCTGACGGCGCTGTGGTGATTGGCGCCAAGGACGATAAGAAGGCGTATGCCAGCCTTTCGTATATTCAGGTTCCGAATGCACACCTTTTGGAAAAGATAATAAGGATGGCATTCAAGCAGTCCGGCCTAAGGCACTTGAGTGATTTACTCGGATGAATTAACGGGGGCATCATGGGTTTTTTGATTTCTTCGGGACAAGGAAGAAGGAAGAAGGAAGACGTGGAGACCGCTGAACTCCTGAAGGCGATCGTTCAGTTTCAGGTCGAGGCGCGAGCCGATGGGGTGGACACCGACGACATCCCGAAGGCTTACGGGCCGTTTGGTCTGTGCAAAACCAATCCGACTCCAACTAGAAGCGTCGTCGGGTCGAATGCGTATCTGAAAAGCCTGAGGACGAAAGACGGACGTCGGGTGACGGCCAATCGCATGGGTTCAGCGAGTGCCGAGGATGTGACCAGCGGGATGATTGACATCTATCAGCCGTCGGCTGATGGGCAGCCGGCGGCGACCATCTACGTATGCCCGTATCACAAAAGGAATTCAGCCAAAGCGCACGAAGGGTCCTATCTTGCCTAGCTCGTGGATGCCGGGCTTGCAGTCCGCAGTTCGGGAAATGATGTGAGGGTGGCGGTATGCCTCCTCGGCATCGCATCGGTTCTGCTCCACAGTGTCGGGCAGGCCGCTGAACTCTACGGTCAGGTCGTCCGGGTGAGCGACGGCGACACCATCACGATCACAGACGCTGAACTCAAGCGATACAGAGTGCGATTGGCCGGGATAGACGCTCCGGAACGGCGACAGGCGTATTGAAAAGCCTCGAAGAAGTATCTTGAGAGTCAGTTGGTAGGAAAGTCGGTCTTCGTGGACTGACACAAGGCGGATCGGTACGGTCGGATCGTCGGCAAGGTGAGTATCGACGCCAGGGATGTGGGACTTGGACAGGTTAAGCCGGGGATGGCGTGGCACTACAAGCAATACGCCAACGAGCAGAGCAGCGACGACCAGATGGCTTACGCGTCCGCAGAAGTCGGTGCGCGGCGGGCCAGGATTGGGCTCTGGATGGGACCTGAACCTATCCCGCCATGGGAGTTCAGGCACTGAGAGGATGTGGCGGGTTAACCGGTGGAGATATTGAGTTGAAGAAACTGCTGGCATCGATTGCTTTCGGACTTGCTGTGATGGCGTCCCAGCCGGCTTCGGCGTGCCCGTCTGAAGTGACTCTTCGCATCAACTCGTCGAATTACTCGGGGTTGATCAATATCGAACTTCGGGCAGGGCGTCGGCCGGGATCAAGGGTTGTTCGCCGGGATAGCGTCGAAACTCGCGGCACCGTGGTAGTGCCTGACGTTTGTCCGGGAACATGCTTTTTCGCCTTTTCGACGCCGAAGGATGAGGCGGTGAACGTGACCCGCTACTTCGACGTAACCGACGACGGAACTTCGTACAGCAACCCGTCGATCACTGTGACGTACTCCCGCGTCACATCGGGTGGTCAAAGGGTCGGATCTGCGAGAAAAAGTGATCTGTGATGAACTGCGGGTTAAGTTCCTGCTTGTATGGTCAACGCGGCAGCATTGCGTTCTGCTACATGCGATGCGTCATTTGGCTCGCGAGTGGCGTTTGATACTGGACCCGACCAGAAATCGCCCGCAAGAAGGGAACTCTGAAAACTTGCGGCGCTTGTGTCTAACGTTAGGCCTTTGGTCGATGGAGTATTCGGAAATGTTCGAGCTACCTCAGTCAGCGCGGTACTGGCTGGACCCTTGCGGGTTCTCGACCTCCAGGTTTTGGGCGATAGCTTGTGTTACACCTAACCGGGTATCCGCGGCCAGATCAGTCGCATAGCCGGTGCACGGGCGCGGGTGCATAGAGGCGCTATCAAAGGGAGACCAGAAGATGCCTAGCGAACGCGATGCGACCGATGCATCGGCGCAGGGGAAGGAGGGAAAGCTTGAGCTTCACGCTGCGCTGGTGCCGCGGCTGAACCTGGCCGACTTTCAGAATGCTGTTCCGGCCCTGCGGGAACTGGCGCTCTGCAACAGCACAGACGCTGTGCTCCAAGAGCTGGATCTCACGGTCAGTTCAGCGCCGGCATTCCTGAAGCCTCGCACCTGGCATCTGGATGCCGTCGGCGTCGGTCAGACCGTGCATCTCAAGGACCTGGACCTGCAGCTGGACGGCGCATTGCTGTCGCGCCTGACCGAGTCCGAGAAGTCAACGGTCGCGTTCACGCTGACCCGCCGCGAGCAGCCAGAAGTCGAGTTGCACACGCTGGAAGTGGTGGTCGAACTGCTGCCGCGCAACCATTGGGCGGGTATCGGCCAGATGCCGGAAATGGCCGCGGCCTTCGTGCAACCGAACGACCCTGCCGTCGAGCACATCCTCAAGGCGGCCGCTGGCGTGCTGCACCGGGCCAGCAAGAGTGGGGCGATCGACGGCTACAAGCATGGCGCCAAGCGGGCCTGGGAGCTTGCGTCCGCGGTCTGGGGCGCGGTGGTGGCCATGCGGCTGGACTACTCACTGCCGCCAGCCAGCTTCGAGCACACCGGGCAGAAGGTTCGCGGCCCCAGCCAGGTGGCAGAGACAGGGCTGGCGACCTGCATGGATCTCGCGCTCCTGTTCGCTGCCTGCCTGGAGCAAGCCCACCTCAACCCCTTGATCGTCTTCCTCAAGGGCCATGCGTTTGTGGGTCTGTGGCTCCGGCCCGAGGAGTTTTCGACAACGGTCGTCGACGACGTCACCGCGTTGCGCAAGCGGGTCAAGCTCAAGGAGCTGATCCTCTTTGAAACCACGCTGGTGACGCATCGGCCGGCGGCCAGCTTCACGCAGGCGTGCGAAAACGCGGTCAAGCAGATCGCCGAAGAGCACCAGGACGCGTTCGAACTGGCGGTCGATGTGCGGCGCGCGCGGATGACACGAATCAAGCCCTTGGCGTCAGCCGAGGCGGCCGTTGCCAAGCCGGCGGAAGAGGTGCCTGAAGAGACGGTGCCGGTCTTCGAAGAAGCCCCCGACCTGCCAGAAGATGACAGCCAGGTGGTCCCCAGCGCGCAGCTGGACCCGAAAGACCGACTGGCCCGGTGGCAGCGCAAGCTGCTCGACCTTTCGCTTCGCAACTCGCTGCTGAATTTCAAGGCGGGCAAGAAAGCAATGACCCTGGAGGCGCCTGACCCAGGTGCCTTGGAAGACTTGCTGGCCGAGGGCCAGGCGCTGAAGCTGTTGGCCCATCCCGACCTGATGGACGGCGACGACCCGCGCAGCAAGGCACTCCACGAGGCGCGCGAGAACGAAGACGTACGCCAGGAACACGCCAGGGAAGCGCTGGGCAAGCGCGAGGTCTTCGTCCGGCTGGCGGCGGCGGACATGGAAGCGCGCCTGATCGACCTGTACCGCGGTGCCCGGAACGCGATGCAGGAGGGTGGCGCCAACACCATGTTCCTGGCGCTGGGCTTCCTGGTGTGGAACCGCGACGACAAGCCGGGTCAGCGCATCAAGGCCCCGTTGATCCTGCTGCCGGTCACGCTGAACCGCAAGAGCGCGCGCTCGGGCTTCACGATGACGGCGCACGAGGACGAGCCGCGCTTCAACCCGACCTTGCTGGAGATGCTGCGGCAAGACTTCAAGCTGGATCTCGGCGTCGGCGACGGTGAACTGCCGCGGGACGACACTGGTATCGACGTTGCGGCCATCTGGCGCCGAGTGGCGCACGCCATCAAGGACGTCAAGGGCTGGGAGGTTTCCGAGGACGTAGTGCTGTCCATGTTCTCGTTCGCGAAGTTCCTGATGTGGAAGGACCTTACAGAACGTACTGAGCAACTTCGCCAGAGCCCTGTCGTCAAGCACCTCATCGACACACCGCGTGAGGCGTATGCGTCCAGCGTGGCCTTCCCGGAAGCGCGGTGGCTCGACGCCGAGTTCTCCCCTCAGCAGACGTTCTGCCCGCTGCCCGCTGACTCGTCGCAGCTGTCGGCCGTGATGGCTGCAGTGAAGGGCAAGGACTTCGTGCTGATCGGCCCACCGGGCACCGGCAAGAGCCAGACCATCTCGAACCTGATCGCCCAGTGCATGGCCGAGGGCAAGCGGGTGCTGTTCGTGGCCGAGAAGATCGCCGCGCTGGATGTGGTGTTCCGGCGCTTGAGGGAAGTAGGTCTGGGGGAGTTCTGCCTAGAACTGCATTCGAACAAGGCGCGCAAGCTGGACGTACTGGCACAGCTGGCGAAGTCCTGGGATGCGAAGGGCAGTGTGGACCAGGTGGCCTGGCAGGCAGAGGCACAGCGGCTGAAGAAGATCCGTGACGAGCTGTCTGCCTACGTCGAGCGCCTGCACCACAGGCACCCGAACGGCTGGACCATCTATGGTGCGATCGGCCGTGTGGTTAGCGGCGACTCGCTCCCGCAGCTGAAGTTCAGCTGGCCGTCTCTGGCAAGCCAAGATGCGCAGGAGATGGCCAGGCTGCGCGATATCGCAGACCGGCTGGAAGTGAACTCGACAGCGGTCGGGCCGCAAGATCTGAGTAGCGGGGCGTTGGTGCCCATCGGCCGCAGCGAGTGGTCACCGAAGTGGCAACAGCTCGCTGTGGAAGCCGCTGAAGCGGTGGCAAAGGCAGCGCAGGGCCTGGCTGCTGCCTACGCACGCTTTGCCGCAGCGGTCGGGCTGCCGGCGTGCGGCCTCGAACGCCATGCCCGCGGCGCCATCTGCGTGTTGGCGAAGGCCTTGCCGTCGGCACATGGGCATGAATGGGGCTTTCTACTCGCCCCCGAGTCTGTCGCGACCTGCGTCGAATTGAAGTCTGCCGCAGGGCTGGTCACCCGGCATCGTCAGATCAACGCCGAGATGAGTGCACCTTGGACTGTCGAACAGTCGGCTGCACTTGCGGCCGCCCTTCGTGTTCTGGAAGAGAGGGAAGAGGTTCACGGTCAGCTGGGCACGGCGTGGCCTGCCCACATGGCAGAAGAGCTGAACCAGGGCCTGCAATTGCTCGAGCAGATCGAGGCGCGCCGGGCTCAGCTGTCCGTCAAGTACACCTCGCAAGTGGAAGCGCTGAACGTTGCCCAGCTGCAACGTGAGTGGGCTAAGGCCGAAGCTGCCATCTGGCCCTTGTCCTGGTTGGGCAAGCGCAAGGTACGGGCCCAGCTGGAGGCTGTCATCGAAGGGGCAGGGGAGCCCAAGGTCGCCGAAGACCTGGCCAGTTGGGTCGCCATCCGGGCCCTGCGTGACCAGGTGTCCGACGTCAACCTGGGCGCTCCACTGCAAGAGGTGTGGGCCGGCCTGAAGACGCGGCCCGATGTCGCCCGGAGCGCTCTGCGCGCGAACAGCTGTCTCGAAGCGGCTCGCGCGGGTCGCACCTGGGAGGACACAGGCCTGGAAGTCGCTGCACAAGGCCGCTGCGGTGAACGCTGGTCAGCGGAAGTGGCGCGGCTGCGCCGGCTGCGAACCCTGGACGCGGACATAGTGGCCAGAGCTGATCAGCTCGTCTTCTGCGACGGCCTGTGGCAGGGCCACACGACGCGGAGAGACCTTTTGGTTGCCGCGATGGCCTTTGAACGCGAGCGGCTTGCCCTGGGCACCAGTGGTGAACTGCGCAGTGAACACACTGAAGTGGCACAAGGACAGTGTGGGGCGCGACTGCGCGCAGAACATAGCCGCATGACCCAGCGCGCTGCGGTGGAGCAGGCGCTGCTGGCCCACGGCGGGCTGGCAGAGCGCACCCTGCACCTTTGGCAAGGCTTGGCGACAGACCTTGGCCTCGTGGATAGGGCTCTGAAGTTTCACAGCTCTCTGCACGCGGCAGTCACAGGCCTGGCGCAGCAAGGGCAGGATGCGGCTGAGATCCAAAGCGCTCTCCGGTCGTTGATTGCCGACAAGAATCAGTTGCTCGCGCCAGGCGCGGCGGTGGCTATGGTTGGCGCCGAGTATCTGGAGGCCTGGGCGCAGCTGTCTCCGTCCATCGAGCGGTTGGCAGAGATTGGCGCCTTTGCCGAGCCCACGAAACAGGAGTGGCTGAGCTTCGGGGTTTCGGAACTGATGGAGCGGTCACGGCAGATCGTTGGCCAGCAGGCCGGCATGCGAGCTTGGTGCGCTTGGCGCAAGGTGCGCGACGAAGCTACCGCGGCGGGCCTCGGTTCATTGGTCTCGGCCATTGAGACGGGGGCGCTATCAGGAAAGGACATTCAAGCAGCGTTCGAGGTCAACTATTGCCGCTGGTGGTTGTCGACCGTGGTCGAGGACGAAGCCGTGATACGGACCTTCATCTCTGCCGAGCACGAGCGGCGGATCGGGGACTTCCGTGCGCTCGACGACAAGTTCACCGACATCACGCGGCAGTGGATCCGGGCGCGTCTGTGCGCCGAGCTGCCATCTGTGGAGTCGGTCAACAAGAACACCGAGTGGGGCGTGCTCCGGCATGAGGTCAACAAGAAGAAGCGGCACCTGCCGCTCAGGGAACTGCTGTCCCGTATCCCGTCTGTGGTGCTGCGCCTGACACCGTGCCTCCTCATGAGTCCGCTGTCGATCGCTCAGTATCTGTCCGCAGATGCGAGCAACTTCGATGTGGTGGTGTTCGACGAAGCGTCCCAGATACCGGTCTGGGACGCCATCGGCGCGATGGCGCGTGGCCGCCAGGTAGTGATGGTGGGTGACCCCAAACAGCTGCCGCCTACCAACTTCTTCGATCGCGCCGAAACTGACGCAGACGATGAGGATGTGGAAGGCGACCTGGAGAGCATCCTCGATGAGTGTCTGGGCGCCAGCTTGCCGACGCGCAACCTGAACTGGCACTACCGCTCCAGGCACGAGAGCCTGATCGCGTTTTCCAACGCCCGCTACTACGGCGGCAGTCTGGTCACCTTCCCATCGCCCGTCACGGACGACCGGGCCGTGAGCTTCCACCACATCAAGGGCGTGTACGAGAAGGGTGGGGCGCGCATCAACAAGCCGGAGGCGAAGGCACTCGTCACCGACCTCGTACGCCGGCTCAAGTCACCTGGGTTCCGAGAGTCGAAGTTGACGATAGGCGTCGTGACCTTCAACTCGGAGCAGCAGGCACTCATCGAAGACCTGCTCGACGAAGCCCGGCGCAGCGACCCGTCGATCGAACCGTTCTTCGCCGAGGTCGAGCTCGAGCCCGTCTTCGTGAAGAACCTGGAGAGCGTGCAGGGTGACGAACGGGACATCATGTACTTCTCGATCACTTACGGCCCTGATGCTTCCGGCGCCGTGTCGATGAACTTTGGCCCCTTGAACCGCGATGGCGGCGAGCGGCGGCTCAACGTGGCGGTGACGCGGGCGCGGCACGAGCTTCGGGTGTTCTCCAGCCTGAAGGGGGAGCAGATGGACCTGTCTCGCACCCAGGCACTCGGCGTGCGGGATCTGAAGCACTTTCTGGAGTTCGCCGAACGCGGCCCGCGCGCGCTGGCCGAGGCCACGATGGGCAGCCGTGGCGACTTCGAAAGTCCGTTCGAGGAGGCAGTTGCGACCGCTTTGTCCCGCAAGGGCTGGCAAGTCCATACGCAGATCGGTGCATCGGCGTTCCGCGTGGACCTGGGTGTCGTCCATCCCGACATGCCCGGCCGATATCTGACTGGCGTCGAGTGTGACGGTGCCACCTATCACCGCTCGGCAACAGCCCGGGATCGCGACAAGCTGCGAGAGCAGGTGCTGCGGGGACTCGGCTGGGAGATCGTGCGGGTCTGGTCGACGGACTGGTGGATCGATCCACGTGGCACGCTTGAGCGTGTGCATGCGCAACTGGACGCTTTGCTGGAAGCCGACAGGCAGAGACAGGCTGTCAACGATGTTGCGAGTGCAGAGGCCGATGCGGCCATCGTCAAGGCCTCGTCGACGACGGCCATCGATGGGTCCCTGCCGGTCGCGCCACCGGAGTCGGCCATCCCCGTACCTGAGGACGACCGAAACGTCGCGATTGCGTCCAATGGCGGCGGAGCAGGTCGCGCACCGAAGGCGGGCCGCGAGCTGAATTGCTTCGTCGAGGCCGATCCCCTGGACGCCGTCAGCGAAGGACAGGTCGATGCGGCGCTGTTCTTCGATCCTGGATACGAGAAGATCCTGATTGCGATGGTGCGGCACGTTGTCGAGATCGAAGGCCCCATCTTGGACGCGGCGCTCGCGCGCAAGATCGCGCGAGCCCATGGCTTTGCCAGAACGGGCTCACGCATCCAGGAACGCGTTGAGCAGCGGGCTGCGGGCGAGTTTGCGGCCACCGAAGAAGATGGCGTGGGCACGTTCTACTGGCCGAAGCACGTGGAACCGGGCTCGGCGGTGCCGTATCGGGCAGCGCTGGCGGAAGGTAACTCCCGGGGGGTGGAGGAGATTTGCCTGCAAGAACTCAGATCACTAGCCCAACAGATTCGCGACTTGGGGCTGGACGGAGAGGACGCTGTGATCGCCATGGCACGTGAGCTGGGTCTGCAGCGACTTCGCGCGGCAAGCCGTGGGCGGATCGAGATAGCGCTGGCTACAGCGGTATAGCCTGAGTGGAGCTGACTAAAGATTTGCTAGCGCCGATACGACAAGAGGCCAGGGGAGCCGCTCTTGTTCCAGGCGAACGCCAACGCCCCAAACGCTGCCAACTAGGCCGTCGAATACGACTCGTTCGGTTTGGCTGAGTCGGTCCAGGGGCGGCCCGACGTAGGGTTTAGGCTCTTCGACCCAAAGCTCCTGATGGCCGAGCAGTGTGTCGCGATCCATCAGGATCGACTCCGCCTGCGGCAGCACCGAGCGGACACGATCCAAAATCGCGAAGCCATGCGTGTCGACGTCGCCCCACACGACGACTCTGGAGGCACGAAGCCAGGGCAGCAGTCGCAGCAGGTTAACTGCATGCCCCAGCTTCATCAGCGCAACCGCACCGGGAACGGCCGGCAATGCCAAACCACTCTCGAGGTTCTCAACGACGAAGGCCAGCCGGGGTGCGATGGGCAGACCGGCCAACTCGTCAACCGGCGCTTCGATGTCGCAAAGACCACCGACCTGGCGCCGAAGATCGTCGCCAAGAAGGCGCACCCGCATGCGGGTGGGTTGCTTGGCCAGTCCGAGTAGCGTATGCAAGTCGCGGCCAGCCTGATCGCCTGCTGGCAGCGAAGGCCGGCACTGGAGCAGGTCGATGATCAGACCGCGGCGCTGCTCCACCCACTTCGTGTCCAGCCCTGCGACGGGCAACTGGCGCAACTGCAGGCCCGAAGCAGGATGCTCGGATAGCCAACGCATCAGTGACAGCAAGCGCTCGAAGTCAACGTCGTTGTAATCGGCCAGCGCGTCGAACAGCCGCTGCGGCACTGGGCGGCCCGGTAGCCAGGTGCAGACCTGGGACAGCAGCTGGTGGCGAGCCGCAGCACGCTGCCAGCGACCAGCTTGCTCGGCGAGCTTTGCAATGTCTTCCAGCGAACTGATGACCAACGATGCAGGCAGCCTTTGTGTGCCGAGGCGCGGCCACTGCCGGGTCTCCCAGGTAACAGCTCCCGGTTGCCTGCTGGACTCCCAGGCGCTCCACGCTGCTGCCCAGGCACGTACGGACTCAGGGTCTGCCGCCGCTTCGTTCTGTGTAAGGGTACCCAGCGCGATCGCCTGCGCCTCGCCCAAGCCGGTCGTTGAACCCAGCCACGCTAAGTGCTCGCGGGCGAACTGCCGCTTGCACCGGGCACGGACGTCCTCAGGATGCAGTAGTTTCGGCATCGGCGGTGTCGCTCGCCTTTGTCAGCGTTTTCGCTGCCATCAGCTGCTGCGGCAGATCCAGGCGCCTGTGTTCCCGGTCGTAGTCGATGCGCAGCACGCTGGAACTGCGGCGGTCGGTGTTGTGCACGTAGCAGGCGCCACCGATGAAGGGCTCTAGGGTCATCACCGACTTCAGGGGCGTTGCCACAACCATCTGGAAGCCAAAGGTGGTGAAGATGTTCATGGCTGTGCGGGTGAACTCGGCGTCAGCCTTGTCGAAGGCCTCATCCAGCACGACGGTGGCGAACGCCGGCCGTGCGCGGTCGCGGCCACCCAGCTGGTAGCGCAAGGCAGCAGCCAGGCAGGTGGACGTCAGCTTCTGCCGCTGTCCGCCCGACTTCCCAGCGCCGCTGCGGTAAGCCTCGATCTCGGCACCCGTCTCGTCGTCCATCTCGCGCGCCATGAACTCGACATGTTGGCGCACGTCCAGCACCAGCGCGCGCCAGTGACGGTCGGCCGTTTCCTGGCTGGCCAGCCGCTTCACGAGCTGGTTCAACAGCGCAAACCGCTGCTCGGCAGCAGCGCTGACTGCGGCGTCGGTCTGCCCACCTTGGGATGACAGGCTGTGGCTAAGCGCATCGCGCAGGGTCTGCTTGAACTGGCGGACTTCGTCGCCTTCGCGGGGCAGAGTGTCGATGACGAGGTGGGTGCCTGGGTTGAATGGCGCCGTCAACAAGCTCTCGTTGACCAGTTCCATGCGTTGGCGGATCGCGCTGCGCTCCTGGTCGATCTTGCTGGACAGCAGCGTCAGGTTCTGGTCGCTCTGCTCGCGCAACAGTTGCATGAAGCGTTGCTCGTAGCGCGGCAGGCCGTCGGTCTGCAGGCGGGCCAGCTTGCCGAAGTAATCCAGGGCCGCAGCCATCGTCGGGTCCAGGCCGCCGGCTTCGGCGGGCCAGAGCCGGTTGAACTCGGCCAGGCGGGCCTCGACGGCGTTGCGCAGGTCCGCCATGTGCAGGTCCAGATCCCTTTCCTCCTTGGACATTGCGCGCTCCATTTGGCGCACGATGTCGTCCAGAGCCTCCAGCTCCAGCGGGCGGCCGATGCGCGCGAGGCGATCCTCCAGGCCGGTGCGCTGGGTTGGCGTCAGTTCCACCTCGGGACGGTTCTGCAATGAAACCAGCGTTCCTTGGAGTTTGCCGATCTGAGTCTGGACGTCGCGTGCCTGCGCCTCGGCCTTTAGGTGGGCATCGACTGCCTTGCGATGCGTGGCGTCCTGGCGTTCGATCCAGCGGTTCAAGGCCTCCAGATCGGGCCTGGCGGCGACCTCTGTTGCGATCCGTTCGCGCAGATCGGCGGCTTGGCTGACGAGCGAAGCCAGGTCGACATCGTTCCAGCTCAGGTTCTGCAGCGTGATGCACGCCTCGTCCTGCTTGCGGCGCTTCTCGTCCTCTGTTCGCCTGGCGGACAGTTCCTTGTCGATGGCAGCCACCGAGGCGCCCAGGTCCGCCGCGCGCTGCTGATACAGCTGCAGCTTGTCTCGGTTGTCGAAGCCCAGCACCCATTGGCTGCGGTCGTCGATGCGCTGGCGGTCGTTCTTCTCGTGTCGCGTGCTGTTGTGCTTGATCTGCCCCTGGCGTGTCACGGCGCGCTGGGCGGCGCGGAAGGCCTGCATCGTCTCGGTGCACTCGAAGTCGAAGTGCACACGAAGCTCCTCTCGAAGCCAGTCGGCCACGGCCTTGTCCAGACCCAGCGCGATATCCAGCTTGCGCACCAGCGAGTTGGCGCCTGGGGACCGATTACCCGCCTGCTGAGGCAGCATGCGGTGGTAGAACAGGCGCTCGCCCGTGTTCTGCTCCTCGAGCCAAGACGAGACGGCGGCGTAGTGCTTGTCGTCCACCAGGATGGATCGCGCAAAGCCACCCAGCACACGCTCGATGGCGCCTTGCCAGGCCGCCTGGTCGACCTTCACTTGCAGCACTTCGCCCGCGAACGGCAGGCGCTCCTCGGCCAGACCCAGCGCCTGTGCCATGCGCGAGCGCAGGTCCAACAGGCGCGAAGGGATGTTCGACCTTTGGCGCTCCATCGCACGCACTTCGCGAACGACCTCGGCGAAGGCCTTCTCGGCCTCGACCTTGCTCCGCTTGAGCTCGTCCTTACGGGTTTCGGCTTCGTCAGCGCGCTCTGTCGCCCTGCGGATGTGCTCGCGCGCGGCCTCAGCGCGTTGCACGAACCACACCACCTCGTCGGGCATGGCCCACCCCATGACTTCACAGGCAGCGCGCGCCAGTTCACGCTTGCGTAGCCGTTCGGGCTTGGCACGCTCGGCCTCATCAAGCTGCCGCTGCAGGTCTTCAATCACTCGTCCGCCGTTGTCATGGCGTCGACGCTTCAGATCGGTGAGCTTGTCGAACTCCTGGCCGGCCAACTCCGCCAGGCCAGCGGCCTTCTGCTTTGCGCCCTCGGCATCTACGCGCAAGTCGGCGATACGTTCATTGACGAGCCGTTCGCGCTGCTCGTCCCGCCACCCGTCCAGTCCGGTCTGCACCTCCGCCAGCAGGTTCTTGTCGCGGCCGCACCGTTCGCGCTCTTCGTACGCTTCGGACGCGGGCAGCAGGGTTTCTATCTGTCGGCGGGCGGCCACCACGGCCTGGTGCGCGGCGTGCAGTTCGCCGAACTCGGCCACCAGCCGGTCGGCCACCTCGAAGGTTTCCGGCGCGTCGAGCATGAAGTCGCGCAGGAAGGTGTTCAGGTCGCCCAAGTTCTTGGCCGACTGCGTCTTGTGCAGCAGGCGCAATGCCCGCTCACTGGCTATGCCCAGCTGACCACGGAAGCGCTCCTGGTAAGCGCTGAATTCGCGGGTGACGTAGGCGCGGGGAAGGTCGTGCTTGAAGCGGCGAACGTCGAAGTCGTGCCGGGGGAAGAACTCCAGCGTCGTGATGTCGAGCGCCTCTGTCACCACCAGGTAGAGTCGCTGGACGTCGGTGGCAAGCGCCGACTTGCCCCGCACCCACAGCACCTGGGCCAGCACGACCACACGGCCTTCGCCGTTGGCATACGTTTCGGCGATGGCGGTCCAGGTCGTGTCGGGCCGCAGGACCTGCGAGACCACTTCGCGGCCTTCGCCGCTCTGCTGGGCCCAGGCACCGCGCACGTACGTCAGCAGGCTGCGGTCTTTGCCTTGGCGTTCGCTTTCGCGCGCGGCGACGTTGAAGTCCACCCACTTCGGCGGGGTCAACAGGCAGGCGTGTGCGTCCAGCAGGGTGGACTTACCCGAGCCGGACGGCCCGACGAACAAGTAGCCCTCGGGAGGGACTGAAATGTCCAGAAGCCCGCTGAAGGTGCCCCAGTTGAAGGTCTGCAGCCGGGTCAGGCGGAACTGGTGGCTGTGATCATCGGCGTTCCCAGTCGATGTCTCGGGCGGCAAGCCGGATGCAGGGACGACCTGATCGTCGTCGAACAAATCCTTCATGGCTCGCTGCCCTCCTGATCGTCATCGTCCGCCTCAACCGCCGCGGATGGCTGCGCACCACCATTCAGAAGCGCTTGG
This sequence comes from Rubrivivax sp., assembly GCA_027485165.1. Taxonomy (GTDB): domain Bacteria; phylum Pseudomonadota; class Gammaproteobacteria; order Burkholderiales; family Burkholderiaceae_C; genus Rubrivivax. The sequence continues at coordinate 217,696 of JAIXRN010000017.1, read as the reverse complement.
TAGGTCTGCGTGAGCGCCTGGATCGCCTCCGCCGGGAACAAAAGCTTGAGAGTCGGCGACACCTCGAAGCGTTGCTGGCCGCCGGGCAGCAAGCGCACGAGGCTGAGCTTCTTCACTTTCTCGATCGCGCCAACGACCTGCCTGCCGAAGCGGGCCTCGTCCGGATTGGCGACACGCTCGAAGACGCCCAGGTGGGCCTGCATGTCCTCATACGACACGACGGCGCGCTCGCCCGCCGCGTCGGCCTGAGTTAGGCGTTGCCGCAAGAAGAGCACGAGCGCCGTTTCCAGGAAAGTGAGGTGGGCCTTGCGCAGCAGCACCGGGGCATCGATGTCCTCGGCCACTACCTGGCGGGTGAAGGCCACCTGCTGGTCGGTGTCGACGACCAGTTCCAGAAACAGGTCGTGCAGGCGGGATCGCAGCACGGCTTGGTCACGCAGCAGCACTGGCCACAGAAGACGCTGCCGAGTGGCATCTATCGATGGCCCCAGCAGCAGTTGCACCAGAACCCGCCGCGTCTCCAGCGGGAGTTGGCCGGTATCTCCGGCAAAGGTGCCGTTGACCGACACCTCGCCCTGAACGGCCGTGTCAGCGGAGGTTTCAGCAGAAACTTCGACCGACGATGCTGCCGCGGACAAAGGGTCCGCCGGGTCAATCCACGAGTTCGACATAGCGCTCCCGAATGAAGTAGACGGCGGGCACGCGCGCCCGGCGTCGTTGGTCGTCCGCGCCGACCCAACTGACGTCCTCGGAGCCCATGGTCACCTCGCCATGCCGGGCGCCCAGCGCCACATAGCCCACCACGCTGCCCAGCCCTTGCTCAGCCGGAAACTCCGCCAGCAGGTCACCGACTGACACCTGGCTGGATCTCTGTAGGGCATCGCGGATGTGCGCACGCAGCGTACGGAAGTCGATTTCCGACTGGCGCACCAGTGCGGCAACAGCTTCCAGGCTGAGCTCGCTGGGCACCTCTGCGTCCATGGAGGCGTCCGCCACCCGTTCAGCAGGGTCGTACAACTGCCACTGCGAGGCCGACCGGACGCTGCTGCTGGTGAGTGTCATCGTGAACGGCAGGATCTGGTTCGGACGCACGGCCTCCTTGACCTGCAAAGCCGCCTGTGTGGCTTCCTTGAGCAGCGCATGCAGGCGCCGCTGTTCGCGGAACTCGCGGCTCTGCACGAACGCCTTCAAGCTGCGCGCGAAGTTTTGCAGGACATCGTGGACGCCCCCGCCTTCGTTCATCAAGGTCGCAGTCAGCCCCAGCAGAAAGCGACGATCGCGGGGTGTGAGCTGCCGGGCGAACGGGCGCTCGATCACCGCCTCCAGCGCGTCGAACAGCGCCGACGACTGCAGCGAGTCGGTCAGCAGGCGCCAGAACGCAGCGAAGGTTCGGCCGGCATCGCTCTGGCCGATCACATCAATGCCGGCGAACAGTTGCTCCAGAACCTCGCCACGGCTGCCGTCGTTCTCGACCAGGCTCTGTCGCAGACTGCGGTTCAGCCGGTCGAAGTCATCCCGTACGCGCCGGAAGTCACCGGCCAGCTCGTCGGCCAAGCGGATCACTTCGCGTGCACGTTCCAGGGCACGGTCGGGGGGCAGGGTGTGCACGACGCCCCCGCGCAGCGCGGCGATCTCGCGGTCTATGCGATCACGCTCTGCCTGCAGTTTGGCAATCCGGCGCTCGGGCTGCGCGTCGGTTTCTTCGGCCAGCTTGGTGATCTGGTCGATGACGGTGGCGAGCCGGCTCTCGGTGGCCGAGGTCTTGGGGGCAAGCAACGAGCCGATATAGCGCAGCGCTGCCACTGCGTCCGCGCTGAGCTCATAGGTTTCCTCGGAAGCGCCGTCCGGCAGCCGCCGTACGAGCCAGCCTTGCCGCAGCCAGTCAGCGACATAGGCCTGGGCCGTTTGCGGCAGCTCTTCGCCGGATTCGCGCAAAGCATCGAGCTCGCGGGCGATGCGCTCGGTCAGTACTGACCCCGCCAGCACGGAGTCGCCTTCGAACAGTACGGCGCGCAACACCGCAAGGATGGGTGCCGCCTTGAGCGCAGCCAGTAACTGCCACTGCGGCTGCTCGCGCAGGAGGCGAAGAGATGCCGCGATCCGGACGGCGTTCATCGAACGTTGTCCCTGCGGTGCAGGCGCCGGGCGGAAGCGATAGCTGCTGACATGATCGCCAAAGTGTGCCTGACCGCTCGCTCAGAATCCGAGCTACCCAGAGGACTGCCGAGGCTGTATCTGCCCCAAGACTATGAGTCCTCACCCAGAAGGCGGGCAGCCTTGCTTTCGAGCGATGCAGCAGTCCGAAAGTAGCCAACGACCGTGGCCACGGAAGCGTGGCCGGTCAACGCCATCGTCTCGCCGATGGGAATGTTTTGGCGTGCTGCCTCTGTGACGAAGCCTGATCGGACCGAGTGCGCTGAGAAATCGTCGGGCAAGCCCGCTGCCGCGGCTCGCGCCTTGACGATTTCGCGTACAGCGGCAGGGGAGAGCGGCTCGGCAACACGGTCGCCGCGCCGGATGCGCCGGAAGATCGGGCCGGCGGTTATGCCGCTTCGACTGAGCCACGCCTCAAGCGCGTCGGTGGCCCTGCCGACCAGAGGTTTGGCGCTGTCCTGCCTCTCGCTTCCCGACTGATTGGTCTTCGTCCGGAGCAGGGTGAAGACGTAGGCGCGCTCGCCCACTTTGCGGACGTTCTCCATCGTGGCGTCGGTGACTTCGGATCTGCGCCTACCGCCGCTGGACCACGCGAAGAGGAGGAGGGCGCGATCGCGTACACCGCGGAGAGACTCGTCGCAGGTGGCGAGAAGGGCTTCCAGTGGCTCCTTCGTCAGCGCGGCTTTCTTGTCCTGCCTAACGCCGCGCTTGGCGTACGCGCGCCGAGTCTTGGAGATCAACTCGCGGACTTTGGGGTCCTGACAGGGGTTCTGAGCCTGGTTGAGCTGATGCACCTTCGACAAGACGCTCAGCCGGTGTGTGATGGTGGCCAGCGCAGGCGGGCCGAGCTCAGTCTTGAAGCCGCCCTGGACCAGAGCAAGGTCGATCGACTCAGGTAGCTCTGAACCTAGTCCAGCCTGCGTCTTGCGCTCGGCGTGGTCCACGATGAACTGGATGACGGCCGGAACAGGAACGGGCAGGGCGATGGGCTTCGCATAGCGCATCCCGAACCATGCGGCCCAGTACCGAAGCGCCGCTCGGTAGCTGCGGACGGTGTTTTCGGACTCACCCTCCGCAACCAGCGCGCGGACGGCGTCCTCGGCCATCGGCCCGAGCTGCTCGGGATCCAGGGGCGCGACGTCGGTGGATCTCGCGGCCAGCGGGGCCAATTCGAGCCTTTGCGTGCGGTTGATCATCCTAAATTCTGTTGTGTAGCAAACATGCTATGTATGATGTGATACGCAAATTGACCATAGGTCACGGTAAGTATCTATTATCGTGACTAGAGTAGGGCGGCGCAATGCGCAAAACGCAGGAGACCAACTGATGCCTCGAGGAATCACCGAAAACGACGTTTTCACCGCCTGCGACGCCCTCCTGGTCAGCGGCTCACGCCCAACCATCGAACGAGTTCGCCACCATCTGGGCCGCGGCTCGCCCAACACCGTCGGCCCGCACCTGGACACATGGTTCAAGGGCCTTGGCGCACGGATTCAGGATCCGGCCGCGTTCGCCGCGCCCAGCGGCGTGCCCGATCCCGTGCATGCGGCCGCCTCGCAAGTCTGGGAGGCCGCACAAGCCGAGGCCCGGCGAGACATCGACAAGCGCGTTGCCCAGGGAGTGGCCGAAGCCGAAGCGCGTGTACAGGCGCTTGAGGCCCGTGCGCAGCGGGCGGAGGCCGCTCTTCAGGCCTCGGCGCTGGCAGCGCAGCGTGCAGAGGAAAAAGTGAGCCGCGATGCGGGCGCCCTTGAGGAGGCTCTACGCAACTACGCCGCCGAAAGAGCGCGCGTTGATGAGGTTCGCGCTGCCTTGGCAGCCGGCCATCTGCGTATTCAACAGCTAGAGGCGGAGCTGGCCTCCCAGCGCGCCGAGGCTGCTCAGCAGTTGGCTGCAGCAATTGAGCGAGCTGACGCGGCGGATCGCCGGGTCGCTATGGAACTTGAGCGCGAGCGGTCTGCCCGGGCAAAGGCCGAGCGTGCGGCGGAGGGGTGGGCCGCCAAGGCCGATGCTGCCAAACGCGAAACTGTCACAGCCACCGACGAAGTCCGGCGCAAGCTGGACCTGGCGCACACAAGGGAGTTGCAGCTCCAGGGCCAGCTCGCTGCGGCCATGGCAGACCTCGTCGTAGAACGCACCTTGCGCGAAGATGCCCAGGGTGCAGCCCAAGCGCAGGAGGCCGCTGCGCGCGCCGCCCGTGACCAAACCACTGCGCTACACGAGACACTTGAACGGCTGACAGCGATGCTAGAGGCCAGCCCATCGCCCCCACTCCAGCCGGCTGCGCGACGCAAAAGATCGACACCGAAGGCTCCCTGAGACTGGATGCTGCCGGGCAGGTTTGACCATTGAACGGCAGCTGATGACGGAACCTGCCATTCGCCACTCGCCACTCGCCATCCGCGCGGGCGTGGGGCATCTGCCACCAGTGGTGCGGAAGTGAGCCAGCCGCGCAGGGATGGGCTTCCTAGCAAGGGGGCCGGAGGCTTACAGTTGGTGATCGTGAAAGAAGGGTTCGCTCCCGCAAGCGGACTGGCCAGTGTGAACACGGAACATCATCCGTGACGGTCGCTGGATTCTCAGCTGAGCCAAAGAAAACAGAACCAGATGACGGAGTGCTCAAGGTCCAAGTTCGGACGCTACTACACCAAGCCGGTGATCGGCCAAACGCTGGTCGACCTTATGAACTTGCGGCAACCTGCGGGGCTAATCGACTTGGGTGTCGGTGGCGGCTCGCTGACTGTTGCTGCCGCGCGGCGCTGGTCGAATCTCCATCTGCTAACCATTGACGTTGATCCGGCGTCCGATCGACGCCTCAGCAAACTGCTATCCCGCGAGGAGATTGGGTCTCACCTCCACCTGCATGCTGATGCACTTGAACCGAGTCTGGCAGGTCTGGTCCGTGAGGAGTTTGGCAGGGCAGATGCAGCTGTCTGCAACCCACCCTTCACGACTCCAATCTGGAAATCCGGGTTTGATGAGATTCTTGAAGAGTCTGGCTTCAGCGGATGCATGCCTGTCCTCGCTGATTCGGACTCAGCGTTGCTCTTTCTTTCTCAAGCACTAAGGCTGCTTGGGCAAGGCTCAACACTTGGGATCATCCTCCCAGACAGTCTAGTCTCCGGTGCGAAGTACCGAAAATTCCGGCGTGAGCTCCTCCGAAGGTATCGAGTTGACGTGGTTGTCCGACTACCCACGAACTCGTTTATGTACACGGATGCGCTTGCACACATCGTCGTCATCCGCAAGGGCTACGGCGGTTCGGATCAGGTGCCATTGCGGAAGCTTGTGAATGGTCGGATGTTGACCCGGGTTGCTTTGGTGGACGTTGAGCAGGCAACCTATCGCATGGACTACGACTATCACACGACGCCTGTGGTCTCGACTTATTCAGTAGACCAGAAAACTTTTCGCCCTCTTAGCGACCTGGTGCAGTGCGTTCAGCGAGGCTCTATGCAAGCGTCGGCTTCGCGTGAGGCGAGCATCGAAGTCTTCCACACGACCGACATGCTGCCATCTATGGCAGGGCGATGGATTGCACTGCCGCCAAAGCAGTCCAATGATGGTGAGCGACGAGTATGGGCACGTTCAGGTGACTTGCTTGTCGCCAGAGTTGGGCGAAATCTAGAAAGTAAGGTCCTTGGCGTCCACAGTGGAGGTGCATTGCTAACCGACTGCATCTATCGGATCAGAATGCCGCGCAATCTCGCAAGGCAAGCCCTGAAGCAGCTGTCCAGCGAGTCCGGCCGGGTATGGCTTGCTTCAAGAAGTTCCGGTGTTGGAGCCAAGCATCTCAGCATGGCCGACCTCCTAACCTTTCCAGTATTCCTGGATGCATGCAAGTGACCGGCACCATGATTTCATCGACACAGGCGGCCGAGTTTGAGGAGCGGGCAGATCAGCTTAGCCTAGCCCTAATCGACGCGTCTCTGGCCGACGGCGAGGTGTTCCGACGAGCGCGTGCGAAGTTGCTTGGACGAGGAGCAAAGCTCCTGGTCGGACCTCGAGGTACTGGCAAGACGCACATCATGCGCTACGCGTACGCACAGGCAATGAACCAAGTGGACAAGCCGCTTGCCCTCTACGCCACATTCAATCGCTACCTGAACCTCGAGCCCTTGCTCAAGAAGTCTCCTGATGCCAAGCAGCGGTTTCACTCATGGGTACTCGCGAAACTGCTAGTTAGTGCATTCGACTGGCTCAGGGATGCAGGGAAGGACGAAGCGAAGCTACAGGCTGCTGATCCGCTGTTCAAGCGCGAAGACCTCTCTCAGCTAGTTGCTCGCCTGGAACGAGGAACAGGCGAAGAGCTCTATGAGGCGCTAGGCCAACGGCTGACGGTTGATCATGTGCTCAAGGCAGTAGGAAAGTTGCTAGAAGTCTCTGGACGTACGCGTGCCGTTCTATTGCTGGACGATGCAGCGCTCAGCTTGGCAGATGAGTACCTCGTCGCGTTCTTCGAGATCTTTCGTCAACTGAAGACTGAGCTCATCGCGCCCAAGGCGTCCGTCTATCCTGGTTCAACACAGTACGGACCTACGTTCCACGCGTCTCATGAAGCCGAAGAGGTTCACCTCTGGCTATCGGTCGAAGACGCAGAGTATTCGCAGATCATGGGCGACATCGCTGCTCGACGATTGTTGCCGGAGCAGGTTGCCGGGATCAATCCTGACATCCTTGAGTTGCTGAAGTACCTTTCCTTTGGTGTGCCAAGAACATATCTACGCCTGTTGCGAGAGTTGCTGACTTCCAAGCCCCGATCCGCACAACAGCAGGTCAACGGGATCGTCGAAGCGCAAGCGGAGTTGATGCGCGCTGAGTTTGACTCATTGCGCATCAAACTCAAGCAGTTTGCTTCCATCGTGCAGGCGGGTGGTGAGCTGTTTGACAAGGCTGTTCAGGATGTCGCTGCAGCGCAAACAACCGATACGCGGGTGCGGAACATCGTCCTTGGACTTCAACAGGAGAAGAATCGCTCGCCCTTGGCAGAACGGATGCTGCGCTTTTTGGTCGAGGTTGGTCTGCTCTATCCACTGCAGCCGGTTTCTCACGGTCCTGACAGGAAGTACGACCGGTACATCCCGCACCTAGCTTTTTTGTGGAGAAAGGGGGCGTTCGGTCGTTCAGCTTGGTCGACGGGTCTAACCGCTTGTATGCAGTCGCCTTCCACCAAACATCCTGTACGTCGCGAGCTGTCGACGCTGCTGCCCCAAGATGGGCTAGCACGAATGAAGCTTGACTTGCCACCTTGCCAGAAGTGCGGTACGGAGCGAATCAACGAGTCGCAGAAGTACTGTCATCAGTGTGGCGAGGAGTTAGTAGCAGCGTCTATGTTTGAAGAATGCATGAAGCTGCCTCTCGAAAAGATTCCCGAGATAAGTCAGGCGATGGTCAGGCGCTTGCGTGAAGACACTCAGCTGCGCACTGTCGGGGATGTCTATGCGTCACAGAACGCGTCGGGTGACCTACAGCGCGCCAGTTACGTCGGTCCGGTGCGTGCTGGCGAAATCATTCGCAAGGTGGAGCGCGTAATCGAAGAGTTCTTGTCCTGATCATGGCAACGTTTCGATCGAAACTGTCTGTGTGCCGGTCGCCGGTCAATCCCACATTGGCGACCGCATCCTTGTTTGACGTGGCACATGTTGAACCGAATCAGTCCGCAATTGATCAGTACTTGACGCGGTTGGCGTCCATCAACAGGCTGACGCCGCCGCCTACAGCCTTCGACCCACTGCAAGCGCAGCTGATATTGCTTGGCGTCGTCGCAGCTGTTGAGAGCTACTTCCGGACCGTACTTCGAGGCTTGATAACACTGGACGCGGAATGCCAATCGTGCACCGAAGATCAGGCTGTCGCGTTCGGAGCTGCAATGCACTTGGATAAAGCGATGATGCCCGAGGCTTTGCTCGAACGGGTCACCTTCGTCAGTGAGAAGAGCCTCATAGACGCAATTCGGGAGTTTGCTGGGGTGAGGGGAAGCTTGCCCCCGGAGTTGCTGACTACCTTCAAGGACTATGCCGCGGTTTGCCAGCTCCGGCACTGCGCGGTTCATCGCTTCGGAAAGCTAGGTGTCAAGAACGCGATCTTCCTGGGCCTGAGGCAGCACAAGCCCAGTCTGGAGAAGCCACTTCTCTTGACCTACCCAGCGCTGCAAAGCGCTATTGCGATCGCGACTGGAGCTGTGAAGACAACGAATAACTTCTTGTTCAACGAGGTCCTCTCTCGCTTGCCAGCAGCGACCTGGACCAACAAGTGGGGCAGCGACAAGGCAAAGTTCATGCCGTACTACGCTCTGTTTGCTGACACAGTTAGTTCCACAAGAGCTCTTCCGCCTCGGGATGTGTACACCGCGTTCCAGACCCAGCGCACAAAATTCGCTGCCGGTGTGCCGTTTTGAGCTGCAGCTTCGGGTTGGCCTGGAAATCTGCTTCCTTGATTGCTTCGTCAGAATTCGCAGAAGGAGGTAGATGCGCTTCGCCGGTGGGCGTGGTCTGTGGCAGGGCAATCTGCGTGGCTGCGGAGGAAACCCGCCCGGCAGAGCCCCACGAACGCCGCGGGTAGGGTTGGTGCTGTAGCTGAAGACGCCCTCGCGCGACGGCACCACGCACCTGATGACGCAGCCACTGGAGCTAACGGACTGCCCCACTGAGCTACCGCTTTGGGGCGGTCAGATCTGTTGAAGCTAGGTCAGCGGCGGGGCAGCAGCGCCCGTCCCGCTTACTGGGAAGCTGTCTGTGGCGGTGTGGTCATGCTGCAGCGCCGAAGAGGGTGTCCGATATCCCCTCGGTTCGTACGGCGCGAGCACCTGGGGACGCATGGGCTATCAGGGAACAGGTCCATACCCTGCTCTTGGCCGTGGGAACGCAGTCGCGGCGCTGCGTGGGTCGAATGTTGTCCCGACATGAGCGACCGGAAACCGATCAGGTGAAGAGCTTGGCCTCGACGCGCTTGATGTACTTGTTGGTGTAGTGCAGATCGGGTTCGTGCTTCACCGGCCGAACTAGAAGTCGGAAGGCGGGCCTAGCAAGGCTACAGGCGTCGAAGATGACCAGGCCAAGACCGAACATCTGGCAGAGGGCGATAAGGCGATCGAGCTCTTCAGCAGATGCGTCGGCTGGCACCACCAAGTAGCTCTTGTGCGAGAAGAGCATGTGGGCACAGGCCTGTCCGAACCCGATCAGCAGGCTCGCCGTGTCGACCTTGATCTCAGCGGAGACGATGCTTGTCGGCCCCTTGATCACGTCACTTCTACGGCTCTCGTTCTTCCCAAGGACGTCCGGGGTGCCCCAGCGATCTCTGAACGCATTGCCGCCGAGGGGAATGGCGACCGTGACCTCTTCAATGTCGTTTGTCAGCCAAGCGGCAAACAGCGGGTAGAACTTTTCTTCGGGGATGCGCGCCACTCGCGCAACGGATCGAGACTTGTCCTCCCCGGGCTGTGCATCTGGTGGGTCTCTGAACTGGACGTGCCGATAGACCCCCTTGACCGGCTTGTACACCTTTGACGGGAAGTGGCGGTCCAGATTCACTACATCGTTCGAGAGGCTCTTGAGGTTCCGGTCCGGGTGGAGTTGACGCATCGCCTGGACCAACTCGGTGTACGTCAGCCCTCCCGGGTGCAGCTGCAAGAGTTCCACGGCGGCAGGCCTGATGCGGGCACGCTGGTTGGGCCGTCTTCTGTGCCCGGTCGAAGTAGTCAATGGTCGCTCCATCCAGGTGATCAATGCTGGCGCGCGTGCTTGCCGCAGCGCACAGCATCCGCGCGCAAGCGCCGAACAATAGTCCAATTTCGAATATTCTAAGTTCGCATAGACCCTTGGGCCACAACGACGCGTGGCCCATGTCCCAAAAGCCGTTTCCACCACCGTATGGCATCCTGACCGAGCTCTTGGTCACCGCGCGCAGATCAGCCGGCGTGACACAGAAGGTGCTCGCGGAGCGGCTCTCGATCGGCCAGAGCTCTGTAAGCAAGGTCGAGCGGGGACTGCAGCGCTTGGACCTTGTGGAGTTGCAGCGATGGCTATCCGCCATCGGCCAGCCGAGCCTTTCCCAGTTCGCAGCCGCATTCGAGGACCGGTTGGCGAAGGGGACCGCTGCAGAGCGGCGCTGGAAGCGACCAAGTCGCACTGCAAAGCGTTAGGGCTGTTCGCCAGGACCTACGCCGAAGGTGGATGGCGTAACCGAGACGAAGTGGCGTGCGTGTGGTCAGTGTCCCTCCAGAGGGCTGATAGAGAGTTCACGCAGCCGTCGATCTGTTCCTCACTGGCTTCAGCCGTTCAGGCGCTGAATGCTCTTGCGGCCTGTTCAGGTGCCACGATCTAGGTTTTGTCTCGTCAGGTGAGCCTGCTCTAGGCTGTGCAGTCAGGTTCTGTTGGGGTGGATGCACCGGGACACAGACCAGTTTCAGGTGCCGCTAGATCACCAAACACCGCGCCCACCATCCCGTCACAGTCAGATCGATTCGTTAGTTAACATAATATACATCGTACGCACTTATTAGCGCTGCATAACGTCGGTGAAAGCAGCAGCCTGCCTGCCACCACAGCAGGCAGGCCACCCGCTTCATTCGTCTTCGTTGTCGGGCACCGCGCCCGCCTGGTCTTCGCCCGGCGGCGCCACCACGCGGTCCAGCGGGCGGCATTCATGGCGGTTCAGCTGCTTGAGCCGTTCAGACGCTTCCATGGCCGCAATCACGACCTCGGGGTTGAGCATCAGCATGAACGGGTTGCGGACTTGGGATTCGACAGACATCTGGGCGCTCCTGGGCTGCGATGGCAGCGCTATCGGCAACTCTAGGCAGCGCACGAGTGCCGACACAGTGGACGCAGCGACACATCGCCTGTCAGCGGAATTCCTACACGTTCAGCGCGCCGCCTGTTCCAGCTTGGCCGCCAGGGCCTCGCGCCCGGCGGTGCGCGCGAAGTCCACGGCTGAGAGGCCCAGGTCGTTGCGCCGCCGTGCGTCGGCGCCGCGCGCCAGCAGCAAGTGCGCGCCGTCTTCGTTGCCATAGCGCGAAGCCATCATCAGCGGCGTGGTGCTGTTGGGGGAAGGTGCATTGATATCGGCGCCCTTGTCCAGCAGCAAGGCCAGCACCTTGGGTTCCGGGCCGCTGGCGGCGTAGTGCAGCGGCGTCCAGCCGCTGCGGTTGATCTGGCCGCCGCGTGCAATCAGCTTGTCTGTCCATTCCAGGTCGCCGGCCAGCGCCGCCATCATCAACGCGGTTTCGCCAGCCGGCGTGGTGGCGTCAACCTTCAGGCCCGGGTGCGCCAGCAGCGCAGCGGCCACCTTGGGCGATTCGTCGCGCAGCGCCTGCACCAGCGCCGGCTGGCCACGCGTGTTGGACGAATTGGGGTCGAACCCGCGTGCCAGCAGCTGGTTCACGGTGCGCACGTCGTCGATATTCACAGCCCGGAAAAAGTCGACGTAGGCGTCTGCCCGCGCGGTCGAAAAACCAATTGCTACCGATAGATAGAGCGCAATCTTGAAGCAGATTCTGAGCATTTCAGGTCCTGGGGATGGCCGGCGGCAAGCCGAACAGTGATTCGAAGTTGCGCGTGGTGGCGTCTGCCACGGTGGCGACGTCCAGACCCTTCAGTTCGGCCAGCTTGGCTGCCACGAAGGGCACGTAGGCCGGGCTGTTGGCGCGGCCGCGGTGCGGAACGGGCGCCAGATAGGGGCTGTCGGTCTCGATCAGGCAGCGGTCCAGCGGCACCTGGCGCGCCACTTCGCACAGGTCTTTCGCGTTGCGGAAGGTCAGGATGCCGGAAAACGAGATGTGAAAACCCATGGCCAGCGCGGCCTGGGCCACCGCCAGGGTTTCGGTGAAGCAGTGGAACACGCCGCGCACCCTGCCCTGGCCTTCTTCGGCCAGGATGGCCAGTGTGTCGGCGCTGGCCTCCCGCGTGTGCACCACCAGCGGCAGGCCGGTTTCGCGCGCGGCGCGGATGTGCACGCGAAAGCGTTCACGCTGCCAGGCCATGTCGGCCAGGCTGCGGCCGTTCAGGCGGTAGTAGTCCAGCCCGGTTTCGCCGATGGCCACCACCCGCGGCCTGGCTGCACGGTCCAGCAGGTCTTGCAGGCTGGGTTCCTGCACGCCTTCGTTGTCCGGGTGCACGCCCACGGTCGACCAGAAGTTGTCGTGCGCGAGCGCCAGCGCGTGCACGCTGTCGAATTCTTCCAGCGTGGTGCAGATGCACAGCGCACGGTCGACCTGGGCTGTGGCCATCTCGCTGCGGATTTCGGGCAGCCGGGCCTGCAGTTCAGGAAAGCTCAGGTGGCAGTGGCTGTCGACGTACATCGGGGACGATCGGAAAGGCAGGCTTGGCACGGGCGCCGGGCGCGGCGGCCGGCCCGGGCTAGAGGGTCTGCGTAGGCTTGGCCGACGAGATGCTGGTACCCAGGATTTCCTCGATCTTGATCTTCAGCTGGCGCGTCTTCTCGTCGTTGGGAAACCGCACGCCCACGCCCTGGGTGCGCCCGCCAGAAGCGTTGGCCGGCGTGATCCAGGCCACCTTGCCGGCCACCGGGAAACGCTGCGGATCGTCGGGCAGCGACATCAGCAGATAGATGTCGTCGCCCAGCCGGTAGTCGCGCGCCGTGGGCACGAACAGGCCGCCGTCGGTCAGCAGCGGCATGTAGGCCGCGTACAGGGCGCCGCGCTCGCGGAACACCAGCTGGATCACGCTGGGGCGGCCCGCCGCCGCCATCGCACCACCGGTGGGTGCCAGGCCGCCAGCGGCCGCGGCACTGGCCGCCGCACCGGCGGGCAGCACCGTGCCCATGCCCGTACCGCCACTGGACGCCGCTGCCGTCATCGGGCTGGCGGGGTTGGCCGGGCTGGCTGGGATGCTGCCAGCCACGGGGGTGGCAGGGCGCGCGGGCGCACGTTCGTTCATGGGCGCAGTTTAGCGGCGGCCGGCGCCCCGGCCCGGCCGCTTGCCGTGGCAGATGCCAAGGCTTGCCGGCCTTGCTGCACCAGGGCGTCGAGCAGCAGGCCTTCGCTCCAGGGATGGTCGGCATGCCGGGCCACGCGCGACAGCTCGTTTGCCCAGTCCAGCAGGCCTGGCAGCGCGGCGGCAGCCGGCAGGCTGGCGGCCGGGAAGTAGCGCGGCGAGCCGCCCACACTGCGCGCCAGCGCGTCGTGGCAGAGCTTCTGCAGCGCGTCCACCAGCAGCGGCGGCGGCCAGCCGCTCAGCCCGCCGGTGTGGCCGCGGGCCACCGCCCCGGGCAGCGCAGCCCAGGCGGCAGCGTCCACGCCAGCGGCCGCCAGGGCCCGGGCTTCCAGGGGGCGGCCGTTGCAGGCCGCCAGCAGCACGTCGGGCTGCGCCACGCCCTGCCCTGCCAGCCACGCCGCGGCCACATCGGCCGGCGGGGCCGGCAGCGCCAGGCGCTGGCAGCGGCTGCAGACGGTGGGCAGCAGCAGGGCCGGGTCTGACGTGGTCAGCACCAGGCGGGTGCCGGTGGGCGGTTCTTCCAGGGTCTTCAGCAGGGCGCTGGCGGACTGCAGGTTCAACGCCTCGGCCGGGTGCAGCACCACCAGCTTGCCGCGGCCGCGCGCGCTGGTCTTGTGCGACCAGTCGATCAGGGCGCGCACCTCGTCGATGCGCACCTGGCGGCTGGGCTTGCGCTTCAGTTCGTCGCCTTCGGGCTTGTCGGTGGCCAGCAGCCAGCCGGTGTCGCGCCTGTGCGCTTCCGGCAGCAGCACGAACAGGTCGGGGTGCAGGCCGGACTGCAGCAGCCGGCAACTGCCGCAATGCCCGCAGGGCGGCGCCGGGGGCAGGCCAGGGGCAGCGGCTTCGCACAGCAGGGCCTGCGCCAGCGCCAGGGCGAATTCCAGCGCGCCCACGCCTGCTGCGCCGTGCACCAGGGTGGCGTGGCCGCGCTGCTGGCGCAGCGCTGCGGCCAGCGGGCCTGCCAGCCAGGGCAGCGGCAGATGGCCCTGGGCGTCGGCCACCGGCATCATGGAACGGCTCCGGGTGACGGGCTGGGGCCGGCGCCGTCCGTGTGGGCGTGAAGCCCGCCCCAGCGCGCCTGCAGCACGGCCAGCACTTGCTGCCAGACGGCTTCGCGGCTACCAGCGGCGTCCAGCCGGGCGAAGCGCCCGGGCGCCGCGGCAGCGCGGGCCGCGTAGCCGGCCCGTACGCGGTCAAAAAAGGCCTCGTCCTGGGCTTCGAAACGGTCGGGCGTGCGGACGGCGGCGCGCCTCGCCGCGGCCGTGGCGGCTGGTGCGTCAAACCACAGCGTCAAGTCGGGTTGCAGGGCGGGTGGACCCTGCTGCACCCAGGTTTCCAGGGTCTGCAGCAGGCCCAGGTCAAAGCCGCGACCGCCGCCCTGGTAGGCAAAGCTGGCGTCAGTGAAGCGGTCGCACAGCACCCAGACGCCACGCGCCAGCGCTGGCGCGATGACCTGCTGCACGTGGTCGCGCCGCGCGGCGAATACCAGCAGGGCTTCGGTCAGCGCGTCCATGGGCTGGTGCAGCACCAGTTCGCGCAGGGTCTCGGCCAGCGGAGTGCCCCCCGGTTCGCGCGTGGTCACCACCTGCAGGCCGCGCGCTTGCAGCCAGTCGTGGATGCTCTGAAGGTGCGAACTTTTGCCCGCGCCGTCGATGCCTTCCAGGGTGATAAAGCGGCCGCGTGCCGCCCGGCCCGCGTTCACCGGCCGCCGCGCTGGTATTGGTTCACGGCGCGATTATGGTCGGCCAGGCTGGTGCTGAAGACGCTGCGCCCGCTGCCGTCGCCGCGTGCCACGAAGTACAGCGCGGGCGTCGCTGCCGGCTGAACCGCCGCGCGCAGCGAAGCCAGGCCAGGCAGCGAGATCGGGGTGGGTGGCAGGCCGCCGCGCGTGTAGGTGTTGTACGGCGTGTCGGCTTCCAGGTCGCGCCGGCGCAGGTTGCCGTCGAAGCTGGCGCCCAGCCCGTAGATCACCGTAGGGTCGGTCTGCAGCGGCATGCCGATGCGCAAGCGGTTCACGAACACGCCGGCCACCAGGCCGCGCTCGGCCGCCAGACCGGTTTCCTTTTCGACGATGGACGCCAGGATCAAGGCCTCGTCGGGGCTCTTCAGCGGCGAATCGGGTGCACGCTGCGCCCAGGCTGCGGCCAGCTGCTGCTGCATCGCGCGGTGAGCGCGCTTCAAGACGGTCAGGTCGCTGACGCCGCGGCTGTAGCGGTAGGTGTCGGGAAAGAAGCGCCCTTCCGCTGGCACGCCGGGGCTGCCCACGGCCGCCATCAGCGCAGCGTCGTCCAGGCCTGCCGTGCTGGGCTTCAGCTGGGGAGCGCGCGCCAGGGCTTCGCGCAGTTGGCGCAGCGTCCAGCCTTCGATGAAGCGCACCTGTTCCATCGCTTCATCGCCCTGCACCAGCTTGGCCAACAGGCTGCGCGGGGTGGCGCCGGTTTCGATTTCGTAGCTGCCGGCGCGGATCTGGCGGCTCTGGCCCGACCAGCGAAACCATTCGTACAGCCACAGTGGCGATGTCTGCACACCGGCATCGGCCCAGGCCTGGGCCACGGCGCGCGGCGTGGTGCCGGGCTCGATGGAGAGTTCCACGCTGGGCTGGCGCAGCGCCAGGGGCGCGTCCAGCCAGCGCCAAGCCAGCCAGGCGGCGGCGGCTGCGGCCAGCGCCAGCAGCAGCAACAAGACCGCCAGCCCCCGGGCCAGCCGAGACAGCAAGGACCGACGCGACATGGCGGCTGATGATAATGACGCCATGGTCACCGACACCGCCCTGCCCGCCCCGCAGCCTGCGCCGCACCCGGCGCTTTCTCCGTCCGACCCGCCTGCCCTGGCCGGCCTTGCCGGCTTTGCAGGCACTACCCGACTGGACGACTGGGGGCTGATCCGCGCCCAGGGTGAAGACGCTGCCAAGTTCCTGCAGGGCCAGCTGACCCAGGACGTCGAAGCCCTCACGCCCGACCGCGCCACGCTGGCCGGCTATTGCTCGCCCAAGGGCAGGCTGATGGCCAGTTTCGTGGTCTGGCGGGCAGCGCCTGACCAGCTCCTGCTGGCCTGCAGCGCTGACCTGCTGCCCGGCGTGCTGAAGCGGCTGCAGATGTTCGTGCTGCGCGCACGTTGCAAGCTCAGTGACGCCAGCGCCGAGCTGGCGCTGTGGGGGCTTGCCGGCACCACGGCGGCCCCCGGGGCAGCCGCCGATGCGGCAATCTGGTCGCACACGCGGCAGGGCGACGCGCACGCAGTGCGGCTGCCCGATGCCGTCGTCGACGGTCAGGCCGTGCCGCGCTGGTTGTATGCCGCCCCGCCCGGCTCGCCCGCCGTGACCGAAGGACCGGCGCTGGCCCCGGCCGTCTGGCAAGCCCTGGAAGCACACAGCGGCGTGCCACGCATCTTGGCGGCCACTGCTGAACAGTTCGTACCGCAGATGGTGAATTTCGAACAGGTCGGCGGAGTCAGCTTCAGAAAAGGCTGCTACCCGGGCCAGGAAGTGGTGGCGCGCAGCCAGTACCGCGGCACCATCAAGCGCCGCGCGCAGGTGCTGACCAGCACCCAGCCGCTGCAGCCAGGGCAGGAGGTCTTCCACAGCGGCGACGCCGACCAACCCGCCGGCATGGTGGTGCTGGCGGGCAGCCTGGCCAGCGGCCGCTACAGCGCCCTGGTCGAACTGAAGCTGGCCGCGCTGGAAGGCGGCAGCCTGCACGCCGGCGGTGCCGCCGGGCCGCTGCTGGCGCTGCAGCCCTTGCCGTACGCGATCGCCGAAGAAGTGCCCTGAGGCCCAGAGCCTTCCTGAGTTTTCCGCATCTCCCCAGGCCCCCGGCAGCCACCATGCGCAGCCTGTTCATTTACTGGAAAGTGTCCGCCAGCCAGGCTGAAGCCGCGCTGGCGGCTGCGCGGGCATGGCAGGCCCAGCTGTGCGCTGCCAACCAGGGCCTGCGTGCGGGGCTGTACCGTCGCGCCCCTGCCAGCGCCGCCCCACCGGCCGTGGCGGAAACCATGCCGGGGCTGGTGACCGTGATGGAAACCTATGCAGCGCCCGACGGCGTCGACGCCGCCTTGGAGCACGCCATCGCCGCCGCAGGCACCGCAGGCCTGCAGGCGCTGGGCGCGCCGCAACGTCATTTCGAGGCGTTCATCAGCGCCTGAGCGCTAGCAGTTCAGCCTGGCCCACGCTACCGGCAGGCGCCTGGTTCAGCCCAGCACGAGCAGCATCCGGGTTAGAGGAACTGACGGCGCTGAAGGCGCTGAAGGCGCAGAAGGCGCCGCGGCAAGCGGCTGCCGGGCATCTGATGCCGATATGAACCCGGCGCGGGCAAACAGGCGGGCGGCTTCGCGCGGCACATCCGCTTGCAGGCTGGTCAGGCCCCGCTGCCGGGCCCATTCGACCAATGCCGCCAGTACTGCACCCCCGATGCCACTGCCGCGCAGGGCGGCCACAACCAGCAGGCTGCTGACGTCGCCTGCCTGGCCCTGCTCACCCACAAGCGAGCCGCACGCCACGGCGCGGCCCAAGCGGTTGTGTGCTAACAGATGCACCGCTGCGCCGTCTCGGGCGTCGGCCATCGTCGTGGCCGCCCGGCCGGGCGCGTCTGTCTCTGCGGCTGAGCGCAGCGATGTGACATCAGCGGCCGCCTCGGGCCAGCGCGCTTCCTGGATCGTCAGCATGGCAGCGCCCGCCTCGTGGTCTTCCAGCACGGCCCGCAGTGCAGGCGGCACCGGCCGGGGGGTCTGCGTCAGGGGGTCGGCAAATACGTAGACCAGGTCGCCATGCACCAGGCGCTGTTCACCGCGGAACAGTGCCGCCTGGAACAGCATCGAACTGTTGCCGATGCGGGCGCAGCGCAGGCCCACGTCGCAGACCTCGTCGTAGCGCGCCGAACCTTCGTATTCCAGCGTGGCCTTGCGTACGTACAGGTCGCCTTGCAGCGCGTGCAGGGTGTCGTGGTAGGGCAGCGCCAGCGCGCGCCAGTAGGCCGCCACGGCGGTGTCGAAGTACATCAGGTAGTGGCCGTTGAAGACGATCTTCTGCATGTCCACTTCGGCCCAGCGCACGCGCAGGCGGTCGAAGAAGCGGAAGTGCTGGCGTTCGGGCGCAGGGGCGCGGTCGGGCTGGGCCATGGGCTGGGGGGTGTTCAGGGATTCAGGGGTTCAGCGCCTGCCGTAGCGCAGCAGCCAGGTCCTGCTGGGCCTGCACCGCCACCTTCAGCGCGCGGCCCATTTTCAGGAAGTCGTGGGTGACCCCGCGCACCAGGTCCAGCTGCACGGGCACCCCGGCGGCACGCAGCCGGTCGGCGTAGGCCAGGCCTTCGTCCACCAGCGGGTCGCATTCGGCCAGCAGCACGTAGGCTGGGGCTACGCCGTCGACTTCGGCCAGCAGCGGCGCGAAGCGCCAGTCGCTGCGTTGCGAACGCGGCAGCGTGTGGTCGAAGAACCAGTCGATGCCCGCCGCTTCCAGCAGAAAGCCATTGGCAAACAGCTTGTGCGAAGGCGTTTCGGCATGGGCGGCCGTGCCGGGCGTGATGAGCAGCTGCAGCGCCAGCGGCAGGCCGATGTCGCGCGCCTGCAGTGCGCAGACCGCCGCCAGCGTGCCGCCGGCACTGTCGCCACCCACGGCAATCGGCCCTGCGCGCAAGTCCAGGTGCTGCGGGCTGGCGGTCAGCGCCTTCATCGCCGCCCAGCTGTCTTCCACGGCTGCGGGAAACGGGTGTTCAGGGGCCAGCCGGTAGTCCAGCGACACCACGGCCACGCCGCTGCGCAGGGCCAGTTGCCGGCAAAGGCTGTCGTGCGTTTCGATGCCGCCGATGACGAAGCCGCCCCCGTGCAGGTACAGCAGCACCGGCAGGGGCTCGCGCGAAGGCGCATACAGCCGCGCCGGGCGCGGCTGGCCGTCACCGCCGGGCAGCTGGATGTCCTGCACCCGCGGCAGCGCGGCGCGCGGCAGGTCCAGCACTTCGGCGCCGGCCAGGTAGGCCGCCCGTGCCTGGGCCGGCGTCATGGTGTGGAACGGCGCGTAGTTGGCGCGGCGGATGCGGTCCAGCAAACCGGCCATGGCAGGGGAAAGCAACTGCAGGGACATCGTCGGCAATTCGGATGGCTGAGGGCCAGGCCCTGGAAAAAACCGGTCGCCAGAGCATACTTTCCCCCCCGCCACCCGCCCTGCCCACCCGCCATGGCCCGCATCCTGTACCTGACCCAGATCGACATCGACCCCGGCGTGGTGCGCCTGCTGGCAGCCGAATGCGAGCGCGCAGGCATGCGCCGCCCGCTGCTGGTGACCGATGCCGGGGTGCGCGCCGCCGGCGTGCTGCAGCCGGCGCTGGACGCACTGGGCGCCCTGCCCCACGCCGTATTCGACCAGACGCCTTCCAACCCCACAGAAGCCGCCGTGCGCGCCGCCGTCGACCAGCTGCGCCGCGAAGGCTGCGACGGCCTGGTAGCGGTGGGCGGGGGCAGCAGCATCGACCTGGCCAAGGGCGTGGCGATCGCGGCCACCCACCCGGGCCCGCTGAAGACCTACGCCACGATCGAAGGCGGCAGCAGCCTGATCACCGACCGGGTGCTGCCCTTGATCGCCGTGCCCACCACGGCCGGCACCGGCAGCGAAGTGGCGCGCGGCGCCATCGTCATCGTCGACGACGGCCGCAAGCTGGGCTTCCACAGCTGGCACCTGCTGCCGAAAGCCGCGCTGCTGGACCCGGAACTGACCCTGGCCCTGCCCCCGGGCCTGACCGCCGCCACGGGCATGGACGCCATTGCCCACTGCCTGGAAACCTTCATGGCCCCGGCCGTGAACCCGCCGGCTGACGGCATCGCGCTGGACGGGCTGGCGCGCGGCTGGGCGCACATCGAACGCGCCACGCGCGACGGCCGCGACATCAGCGCGCGCTGGAACATGCTCAGCGCCAGCATGCAGGGCGCGATGGCGTTCCAGAAAGGCCTGGGCTGCGTGCATTCGCTCAGCCACAGCCTGGGCGGTGTGAACCCGCGGCTGCACCACGGCACACTGAACGCGATGTTCCTGCCGGCGGTGATCCGCTTCAATGCCAGCGCGCCTTCGATCCAGGCCGAACAGCGGCTGCAACGCATGGCGCAAGCCATCGGCCTGCCGGGCTGCGACAGCGCTGGCCATGCCCTGGCCGACGCCGTCACCGCCCTGAACGCCCGCCTGGGCCTGCCCAGCGGGCTGCGCGCGATGGGCGTGAAGGACGAGGTGTTCGACCGCGTTGTCGACGGCGCGATGGCCGACCATTGCCACAAGACCAACCCGCGCATCGCCACGCGCGACGACTACCTGCAGATGCTGCAAGCGGCGATGTAAGCCGCGGGGCCGGGAATGGCCGCGGGGTGGCTTTCGGGCCCGCGCGGCCAGTCGGCCGCATCTGCAACCTGTCGCATGACCGGTGCTGCGCCCCGCCCCCGCTGCTATGGTGTGCTACCTCAGCAACACACCCAAGGGGACCGCGCACCATGCCGACCTGGGACGACCGACAACCCATCTACCAGCAGCTGGCCGACCTGCTGGCCGCTCAACTGCTGGACGGGCAGCCGCCCGAAGGCCAGGCCATGCCTTCGGTGCGGGCCCTGGCCACGCAGCACCTGCTGAACCCGCTGACGGTGCAGCGCGCGCTGCAGGCCCTGGGCGACGAAGGCCTGCTGGAGACCCGGCGCGGGCTGGGCTTGTTCGTCACCGCCGGTGCGCGTGAACGCCTGCGCGCGGCCGAACGCCAGCGCTTCCTGCAAACCGAATGGCCGCGCCTGCGCGACCGGCTGCGCCGCCTGGGCATCAGCGCCGAACAACTGCAATGGGAACCCACGACATGAGCCAAGCCCTGGTCGAAGCACAGTCCGTCAGCATCGCCTACGGTGCCAAGCGCGCCGTGGACGACATCAGCTTCAGCATCCCCCAAGGCCGGGTGGTCGGCCTGCTGGGCCACAACGGCGCGGGCAAGACCACGCTGATGAAGGCCATGGTCGGCCTGGCGCCGGTGCAGGGCAGCCTGAAGGTGCTGGGGCTGGACCCACGGCAGGACCGCGTGGCCCTGCTGCAGGGCGCCTGCTACATCCCGGACGTGGCCATCCTGCCGCGTTGGGCCAAGGTAGGCGACCTCATCCGCCTGATGGCCGGCCTGCACCCGGGCTTCTCGGCCGAGCGTGCACGTGCGCTGCTGCGCCGCACCAGCGTGGGCCTGAACGACAAGGTCAAGGCCTTGTCCAAGGGCATGATGGTGCAGGCCCATCTGGCGCTGATCGCGGCCATCGACGCCAGGCTGATGATCCTGGACGAACCCACGCTGGGCCTGGACGTGATCTCGCGCAAGGCCTTCTACGAAATGCTGGTCGACGAATGGTGCGACGGCGAGCGCAGCGTGCTCATCAGCACACACCAGGTGGAAGAGATCGAAAGCCTGCTGTCGGACGTGCTGATGCTCAACGAAGGCAAGCTCGTGCTGTCCATCAGCCTGGAAGACATGGACCGCCGCTTCGTGGCGCTGAGCCACGACCCCGAAGCCGCCGACCGCATGGCCGCCGCGCACCCGCTGCTGCGCTACCGCAGCAACCCTGCCAGCGGTGGGGCACGCGGCGCGACCACGGCCGTGTTCGACGGCGCCCCGCCCGAAGACGTGTTGGCCCTGGGCCAGCGCGTGCGCCCCAGCCTGGTGGACCTGTTCGTGGCGCTCACGCGCAAGCCCGAACTCGACCGCCAGCACTTCTGATGTTCAGTTTCTGACCTGCCCCGGAGCCCCCCACCATGAACGCTTTCCCAGCGCTGATCCAGCGCGAATGGCTGCAGCACCGTTTCGGCTGGACCCTGCTGGCCGGGGTGCCTCTGGGCCTGGCCCTGCTGGGCCTGTCTTTCGGCCAAATCGAACTGGACTTCGACACCGCAGAACGTGCCGGCCCTGATTTCCCCACGATGCTGGCGATGATCGCGCTGGGCGCCGGCACGATCGTCACCTTCGTGATCCTGGCTGCCACGTCGCTGATCCTGCTCACCGGGCTGGCACGCCGCGACCATGGCGACCGATCGGTGGAATTCTGGTTGTCGCTACCCACCTCGCACACGGCCAGCCTGGCTGCGCCACTGCTGACGCACCTGCTGCTGGTGCCGGCCGCGGCCCTGGTGGTGGGCCTGGCCGGCGGCTGGCTGGCTTCGGTTCTGCTGGTGACGAGGCTGGTCGGCTTCAGCGCCTGGCTGGCCCTGCCCTGGGCCGACCTGGTACCGGCCGCGCTGGCCCTGGTGCTGCGCGGGCTGGTGGGCCTGCCGCTGGCGGTGCTGTGGGCTGCACCCCTGCTGCTGGCCGTGGTGCTGGCGAACGCCTACCTCAAGCGCTGGGGCCTGCCGGTGCTGCTGCTGGCCCTCGTCGTGGCCCAGCTGATGCTGGACCGCTGGCTGGGCCAGGGGGCTGTGGCGCTGACGCTGGGTGAGGTGCTGCGCCACGCGGGGCAGGCTGTGCTCGGTGCCGGGCAGGAAGCTTTGCAGGCCGATTCAAAGCTGTCGCCGGCGCAGGCCCTGAAGGAAGTGCCGGCCTGGCTGCTGCAGGACTACCTGTCAGCGCTGCGAGCCCTGGCCAGCCCGCTGCTGCTGGGCTGCGTGCTGTCGGCAGGGGCACTGTTCGCCCTGCTGCTGGACTGGCGCCGGCGTGGCGCCAGCGCGGCGAATTGACTGCAGGCTTGGCGACCAGCTCGATCAGACCACGGTGATGCGGTCGCGCCCGGCCTTCTTCGACGCGTACAGCGCAGCGTCAGCACGCGCCACCAGGTCGTCGGCTGCGTCGCCGGGCCGCCAGGCCGCCACCCCGCCCGAGACGGTGACGGTGACCAGAACTTCCTGCGTGCTGCGGTTGCGGATCTTCAGCGCCTTGGTGCGCGCACGCACCGCTTCGGTGATCTGCTGCGAACTGGCCAGCGATGTCTGCGGCAGCAGGATGGCGAATTCCTCGCCACCGTAGCGCGCAGCCACCGCCTGCGGCCCCTTCACGGTTGCGCGCAGGATCTCGCCCAGGCCCTGGATGACACGGTCGCCGATCAGGTGCCCGTGGGTGTCGTTGACCTTCTTGAAGTGGTCGATGTCCAGCATCACCAGCACATGCGTGCTGCCTTCGGGCGGCTGCGCGTCCAGCATCGCGCGCAGCGTCTTGTCGAAGCCCTTGCGGTTCAGCACGCCCGTCAGCGGGTCGATCAGGGCTTCGCTACGCGCTCGCTCCAGCGCCAGGCGCAGGCGCTCGACTTCATGCTGGCTGGCCTGCATCTGCGCCTGCAGGTCATCCACGGACTGCTTCATGCGCACGGTGCCCTCGATCACCCCGTCCACCTGCGGGCTGATGCGTTCAGCGTCGCGAGTGGCCAGCACCTGCGTCAGCTCGGCCAGCTGTGCGCCGTAGTCGCCAGCATGGCGGCCGGTGTCGCCGGCACGGCGCTGCACGCCCAGCAGCAGCTGCTGCATGTCGGAACGCACGCGGTCCAGGTTGTCTTCGTCGGGCGGGAATACGTGGTCCCGGCACAGCAGCAGCACCCGCTCATCATCGATCGCGGTACCGGCTTCCTGCAGGGCCTGCACGGCAGCGTTCAGGCGCGGGTTGCTGCCGGCCACCACCTCGTACCAGAGCGTGAAGGTCAGCGGATTGAAGGCGGCCGGTTGCCGACCCATCTGCGCCAAGGCCAGGCGCAGCAGTTCGGCACTTCGGTCCTTCGGTTCGGTGTATCGCATCGGCATGGGCGGGCAGGCGGGCGCTTCAGGCACTCCGCCAATTGGCACGCCAGATTGTCGTCACCTCCCGTTCAGGCGTCGATGACAGGGCGGCGGGAAGCTGCGCAAAGCTGCACACACCGGGCCCGTTAGCCCGCCCAAATGCCACGGCCCCGGCGCTGTACAAGCGCTGAGGCCGCTTCAAACCGGGGGCATCACCGAAGAACCACCCGGCAAATACCCGGCAAACACCCGGCAAAGCCGCGTCAGGCGTGTTTCGCTTCGAAGAACTGCTCGTCTTCGGTGCTGCCCTTCAGCGCGGCGGTGCTGGCTTCACGCTCGATCGTCGTCGTCACGGCGTCGAAATAGCCTGTGCCAACCTCGCGCTGGTGCTTCACGGCCGTGAAGCCACGCTCGGCGGCGGCGAATTCCTTTTCCTGCAGTTCCACGAAAGCGCTCATGTTGTTGCGCGCGTAGCCGTAGGCCAGGTCGAACATGCCGTAGTTCAGGGCGTGGAAGCCGGCCAGGGTGATGAACTGGAACTTGTAGCCCATGGCGCCCAGCTCACGCTGGAACTTGGCGATGGTGGCGTCGTCCAGGTTCTTCTTCCAGTTGAAGCTGGGGCTGCAGTTGTAGGCCAGCAGCTTGCCCGGGAACTTGGCGTGGATGGCGTCGGCAAACGCCTTGGCAAAGGCCAGGTCGGGCTTGCCGGTTTCGCACCAGATCAAGTCGGCATAGGGCGCGTAGGCCAGACCGCGGCTGATGGCCTGTTCCAGGCCGTTGCGGGTGCGGAAGAAGCCTTCCACGGTGCGTTCGCCGGTACAGAAGGGCTTGTCGTTGTCGTCGATGTCGCTCGTCACCAGGTCGCCGGCTTCGGCGTCGGTGCGCGCCAGCAGGATGGTGGGGGTGCCCATCACGTCGGCGGCCAGGCGCGCCGCCACCAGCTTGGCCACGGCTTCACGCGTGGGCACCAGCACCTTGCCGCCCATGTGGCCGCACTTCTTGGCTGCGGCCAGCTGGTCTTCGAAGTGCACGCCGGCGGCACCGGCCTCCACCATGGCCTTCATCAGTTCGAACGCGTTCAGCACGCCGCCGAAGCCGGCTTCGGCGTCGGCCACGATGGGGGCAAAGAAGTCGATGTCGTTCTTGCCTTCGCTCCACTGGATTTCGTCGGCGCGCTTGAAGGTGGCGTTGATCTTCTTGACCACCTTGGGCACCGAGTCCACCGAATACAGGCTCTGGTCGGGGTACATCTCGCCGTTGCTGTTGGCGTCGCCGGCCACTTGCCAGCCGCTCAGGTAGATGGCCTTCAGGCCGGCCTTCACCTGCTGCATGGCCTGGTTGCCCGTCAGCGCGCCCAGGCTGTTGACGAAGGGTTCGCTGTGCAGCAGGTTCCAGAGCTTTTCAGAACCGCGCTTGGCCAGGGTGTGCTCGATGGGCAGGCTGCCGCGCAGTCGCACGACGTCGGCGGCGCTGTAGCCGCGCTGGATGCCCTTCCAGCGGGGGTTCTCGTTCCAGTCTTTCTGCAGGGCGGCGGCTTGTTGTTCGCGGGTGGCTTGGCTCATGGGGGCTCCAGGGGTGGGAAGGGGTACTTGACCTCGTCAGCTTAGCGATGCCGAGCTCAGTCGCCAAGACATATGTCTTATATAAGACAAAAGATTGTTTCGTTCAAAATCAGGCACTTGGCGACGCATTCCCACTATGCGGAATCGCGTTTTCCCATATGGCGAATTTTGCTGCACTGCAGCGTGCCGAAATTTCATATGGCGAAAGCGGCTGCGGGCGATGCGAAAACCTGTGCCGCAGGTCTGCAGATAATCCAGGGCGACCCCTCCGCCAGCCGCTGGCGTCGCGCCGCACCACGGGCCGTCCGGCCCGCGTGTCGGCTCCAGCCACCCTTCGTCAGCCACCGCAGGCCCGCCTTGACGTCCTTTGCCTACCTCTCGCACCCCGGCTTCCTGGCCGCCCCCAGCCTGCAGCCCGGTCTGCCCTTTGCCGTGGCCGGCCTTGCCTGGGACGGCAGCACCACCAACCGCCCTGGTGCCCGCATGGCGCCACGCGCCATCCGACAGGCCAGCCAGATGCTGTGCGACGGCACCCACCCGCACTTCAACGTCTCGCCGCTGGGGCAACTGGGCGACGCCGGCGACCTGGCCCTGCCCAACACGTCACTGGACCGCATGCGCGCCGCGCTGCCAGTCCAGGCGGGCCCGCTGATTCGCGGCCACCACATGGCCTGGCTGGGGGGCGACCATTCCATCACCCTGCCGCTGCTGCAGGCCTACCGTGCCTGGCTGGGGCGGCCGCTGGCAGTGATCCATTTCGACGCCCATTGCGACACCTGGGACAGCCACTTCGGCGAACCCAGCGGACACGGCACCTGGGTGTATGAAGCGATGCAGCAAGGCCTGGTGCTGGACGCCTGCTTCGCGCAGATCGGCATCCGTTCAGCCGGCGAACGGGCAGCGCGGGACTTTGTGGCCACGCGCGGCGGGCAGATCTTCACCGCCCGCAGCCTGCGCGGGCTGGAAAGCCCGGCCCAGCTGGCGCCCGTGCTGGCCGCCATCCGCCAGCGGCTGGCCGAACACGGCCATCCGCCCGTCTACCTGAGCCTGGACATCGACTGCCTGGACCCGGCCTACGCCCCGGGCACCGGCACGCCCGAACCGGGCGGGCTGAGCACCAACCAGGTGCTGACGATCCTGGAAGAACTGGCCGACCTGCCCTTCGTGGGCATGGACTGCGTCGAAGTCTCGCCGCCCTACGACCATGCCGAGCTCAGCAGCCAGGCCGCAGCGCACTTTGTCTGGACCTACTTGTGCGGCCGGGTCGCCGCGCAGAAGGCTGGCGCAACACTGGCTGCGGTCTAGACTCCGCCCAGAATCCGCACGCAGCCCGACCGCACCCTGCCTGGAACAGCCGCCATGAACAAAGCCATCGACCCCGCCCTGATGCAAGCCGCTGAAGCCACGGGCAGCCAGTTGGGCGCCTACTGGATGCCCTTCACCGCCAACCGGCAGTTCAAGAAAGCGCCGCGGCTGGTGGCGCGCGCCGACCGCATGCACTACTGGGACGTGGACGGCCGGCAGATCCTGGACGCCGTGGCCGGCCTGTGGTGCGTGAACGCTGGCCACGCACGGCCGAAGATCGTCAAAGCCATTCAGGACCAGGCAGCGGAAATGGACTTCGCGCCGCCCTTCCAGATGGGCCACCCCAAAGCTTTCGAACTGGCCGAACGCCTGACCGCCATCGCCCCGGCCGGCATGGGCAAGGCCTTCTTCACCAACAGCGGCAGCGAGGCTGTCGAAACGGCCTTGAAGATGGCCCTGGCCTACCACCGTGCGCGCGGCGAAGGCACGCGCACCCGGCTGATCGGCCGCGAACGCGGCTACCACGGTGTGAACTTCGGCGGCATTTCCGTGGGCGGCATGGTGGCCAACCGCAAGACCTTCGGCGCCATGCTGGCGGGCGTGGACCACATCCGCCACACGCACGACCCGGCGCGCAATGCCTACAGCCGCGGGCAGCCGACGCACGGCATGGAATTCGCCGACGAACTGGAACGCCGCATCGCGCTGCACGACGCCAGCACCATCGCGGCGGTGATCGTGGAACCCATCGCCGGGTCCACGGGCGTGCTGATTCCGCCCCAAGGCTACCTGCAGCGCCTGCGCGAAATCTGCACGAAGCACGGCATCCTGCTGATCTTCGATGAGGTCATCACCGGCTTTGGCCGCACCGGCCAGCCCTTCGCGGCCCAGACCTTCGGCGTCACGCCCGACCTGATGACGATCGCCAAGGGCCTGACCAATGGCAGCGTGCCCATGGGCGCCGTGCTGGCGAAGGACGAGATCCATGACGCCTTCATGCACGGCCCCGAGCACATGGTCGAGTTCATGCACGGCTACACCTACAGCGGCCACCCGCTGGCCTGTGCCGCTGGCATCGCCACGCTGGACACCTACGCCGAGGACGGCCTGCTCACGCGCGCCAGCGGCGACCTGGGGGCCTACTTTGCCGACGCCGTGCATTCGCTGCGCGGCGAACCGCATGTGATCGACGTGCGCAATTTCGGCCTGGTGGCCGGCATCGAACTGGCGCCGATCGCCGACGCACCCACGCGCCGCGCCTTCGGTGTCTTCCTGGACTGCTACGAACGCGGTGTGATGCTGCGCACCACCGGCGACACCGTGGCGCTGAGCCCGCCGCTGATCATCGAGCGCAGCCACATCGACCAGATCGTCGACACCCTGCGCGGCGCGCTGCGGCGCGCAGCCTGAGGGCCTTGCCGCCCGGGCAGGCCTTCCTGCGGCGCGACGAAGCGCTGGCAGGCGATTCCTACTACGCCGCCACCGCGCCGGCCGGGCCCCCCTGCCCCGTGCTGCGCGGCGATGTCGAATCCGACGTCGCCATCGTCGGCGGCGGGCTGGCCGGGCTGTCGGCCGCCATCGACCTGGCGCAGGCCGGCCGCCGTGTGGTGCTGCTGGAAGCGCGGCGCCTGGGTCATGGCGCCAGCGGCCGCAACGGTGGCCAGGCCCTGCATGGCCTGGCCTGCGAACAGGAGTGGGTGGAAACCCAGCTGGGCAAGGCCGAGGCCCGCCGGGTCTGGGACATGTCCATCGAAGCCCTGAACCTGCTGCGCGAACGCATCGCCCGTCACGACATCGCCTGCGACTGGCAGGACGGCTACCTGGCCTTGGCCACCAGCGCACGCAAGGGCCGCGCACTGGCGGCCTGGGCCGATCGCGTGGACAGCGTCTATGCCTACCCGCTGGCCCGCATCGCGCCGGCCGCGCTGCGCGGCTGGATCGACAGCCCGCGCTTCCACAGCGGCGTGCACGACCCGCGCAGCGGCCACCTGCATCCGCTGAAGTACCTGCGCGGCCTGGCACGCGCAGCCATCGCGGCGGGGGTGCAGATCTACGAATTCAGTCCGGCCCTGACGCTGGCCGACGGCAGCGACAACGCCCTGGTCTGCACCGCGCAGGGCAGCGTGCGGGCGCAGCAGGTGCTGCTGGCCGGCAATGCCCACCTGCAGGCGCTGGCCCCCGCACTGGCCCCGCAGTTGGGCCCGCGCGTGATGCCGGTGGGCACCTATGTGGCCTGCAGCCTGCCGCTGGACGCGGCACTGGCCGCCAGCTTGATCCCCAGCCGCAGCGCGGTGTGCGACACCAACTTCGTCGTCGACTACTTTCGCCTGACGGCCGATCACCGCCTGCTGTTCGGCGGCGGGGTGAGCTACAGCACCCACACCCCGCGCGGGCTGAAGGACCGGCTGCGTGCGCGCATGCGTGCCACCTTCCCGCAGTTGCCGGCGCTGGACGTGGCGCATCTGTGGGGCGGGTATGTCGACATCACGATGAACCGCGCGCCGGACTTCGGCCGCCTGGGCGCCACGGTCTACTACCTGCAGGGCTTTTCCGGGCATGGCCTGGCGCTCACCGGGCTGGCCGGGCGGCTGGCGGCGGAAGCCATGCTGGGCGACGCCAACCGCTTTGACGTGTTCGCGCGCCTGAAGCACCGGCCCTTTCCGGGCGGCGCTGCGCTGCGCACCCCGGCCCTGGTGCTGGCAATGGCCTGGTACCGGCTGCGCGATATCCTCGGCTGACCATGCCGCCCCCAGCCACACCAGCCCCGCCCGCCCTGCCTTTGCCGTTGCCCCTGCCGTTACCGCCGTCGTTACCCCTGGTCGTACTGCCCACCTGCCAGCGCGAACACGACGGCCACGCCATCCACACCGTGGGACGCAAGTACGCCGACGCCGTGCGTCTGGCCGGCGCGGTGCCCCTCTTCGCCCCGCCCTGCGACGCCCGCGAACTGGCAGCCCTGCTGGACGGCGTGGACGGCGTGCTGCTGACCGGGTCGCCGTCGAACGTACACCCGTCGCACTTCCATGAAGCTGTGCACAACCCCAGTCTGCCGCTGGACCCGGCGCGCGACGGCTTCACCCTGTCGCTGATCCGCGCCGTGCTGGCCCGCGGCCTGCCGCTGCTGGCCATCTGCCGCGGTACGCAGGAAGTGAACGTGGCCCTGGGCGGCAGCCTGTACCAGGCGGTGCAGGAAGAGCCGGGCTTCCTGGACCACCGCGGCCCGGAAGGCGCCGACCCCGCAGTCAGTGTCGACGTCGCCTACGGCCCGGCGCACAGCGTGGCCGTGCAGCCCGGCGGCGTGCTGGCTGCGGCCACCGGGCGCAGCAGCTTCGACGTCAATTCCCTGCATGGCCAGGGTGTGCGCATCCTGGCTCCGGGCTTGCGTGTGGAAGCGCTGGCGCCGGATGGCTTCATCGAGGCCTTCAGCCTGCCCTTTCCTGAAAAGACCCCGGGCTTCAACCTCTGCCTGCAATGGCACCCTGAATGGCAGGCGGCCCGCAACCCGGTGTCGATGGCCATCTTCAGCGCCTTCGGCCAGGCCGCACGCCAGCACCAGGCCCGGCGCCTGGCCCGCCGCCCGCAAGACAACCCTGCACAGCACCCATGATCGCCCGCGACCGTTTCAGCTTTGCCGACCTCGAGCTCTGGCTCGACGACAACCACGTCACCGAAATCGAATGCCTGGTACCCGACCTCACGGGCGTGGCACGCGGCAAGATCCTGCCGCGCAAGAAGTTCACCGAAGACCGCGGCATGCGCCTGCCCGAAGCCGTGGTGGCGATGGGCGTGACGGGTGAGTTCCCGGAAGAAGGGCCGTACTACGACGTCATCAAACCCACCGACCGCGACATGCACTTGCGGCCCGACCCCACCACCGTGCGCATCGTGCCCTGGGCCACCGACCCCACGGCCCAGGTCATTCATGACTGCTACGACCGCGAAGGCCTGCTCGTACCCTTCGCACCGCGCTCGGTGCTGCGCCACGTGTGCGACCTGTATGCCGCACGCGGCTGGGACCCGGTGGTGGCCCCTGAACTGGAGTTCTACCTGGTGGCCCGCAACACCGACCCCGACGTGCCCCTGAAGCCGCCAGTGGGCCGCAGCGGCCGCAGCGAAACATCGCGCCAGGCCTACAGCATCGACGCGGTGAACGAGTTCGACCCGCTGTTCGAGGACGTCTACGCCTACTGCGAGAAGATGGAATTGAACGTGGACACGCTGATCCACGAAGTCGGCGCCGGCCAGATGGAAATCAACTTCTTCCACGCCCATCCGCTGGGGCTGGCCGACGAAGTCTTCCTGTTCAAGCGCACGGTGCGCGAAGCCGCGCTGCGGCACGACATGTTCGCCACCTTCATGGCCAAGCCGATTGCGGGCGAGCCCGGCAGCGCCATGCACGTGCACCAAAGCGTGCTGTCCACCGCCACCGGCTTGAACATCTTCAGCAACCCCGACGGCACGCCCAGCCGGGAATTCTTCTGGTACATCGGCGGCCTGCAGAAATACATCCCGGCGGCGATGGCGCTATTTGCGCCCTATGTGAACAGCTACCGCCGGCTGGTGCGCAGCAATGCCGCGCCGATCAACATCCAGTGGGGCACCGACAACCGCACCGTGGGCATCCGCAGCCCGGTGGCCACGCCGGCGGCCAGGCGGATCGAGAACCGCGTGATCGGGGCCGACGCCAACCCCTACGTCGCGCTGGCCGCCACCCTGGCCTGCGGCTACCTGGGCATGGTCAACCAGATCGAGCCTTCGCCCGAATGCAAGGGCGACGCCTACCTGGGCGACTTCGACCTGCCGCGCAGCCTGGGCGAAGCCCTGACCCTGCTGCGCGAAGGCAAGGAATTGGCGCGCGCGCTGGGGGAAGAGTTCGTCACCGTCTACACCGAGGTGAAGGAGATCGAGTACGCCGAGTTCATGAAGGTGATTTCGCCCTGGGAACGGGAACATCTCTTGCTGCACGTTTAAGGTGACTGACATGAGCCCCCGTACCACTCAGCAATGGCAGGCGGCCGACGCCGCCCACTTCCTGCACCCCTTCACCGACTTCCAGGGCCTGGCCCAAAAGGGCGCGCGCATCATCGAGCGCGCCGACAACATCTACCTGTGGGACAGCGAAGGCCACAAGATCCTGGACGCCATGAGCGGCCTGTGGTGCGTGAACGTGGGCTACGGCCAGGAAGCGCTGGTGCAGGCGGCCACGCAGCAGATGCGGCAGCTGCCCTTCTACAACGCCTTCTTCCAGACGGCCACGCCGCCGGCCATCCAGCTGGCTGAACTGCTGGCCGAAGTGTCCCCGCCCGGCTTCGAACACGTGTTCTTCGCCGGTTCGGGCAGCGAAGGCAACGACACCGTGGTGCGCATGGTGCGTCGCTACTGGGACATCCTGGGCCAGCCGCAGCGCAGCGTCATCATCAGCCGCCACAACGCCTACCACGGCAGCACCATGGCCGGCGCTTCGCTGGGCGGGATGAGCGGCATGCACGCCCAGGGCGGGCTGCCCATCCCGGGCATCGAGCACATCGAACAGCCCTACTGGTGGGACCACGGCCGGCCCCAGGGGCTGACGCGGGACGAATTCGGGCTGGTGGCCGCGCGCTGGCTGGAAGACCGCATCCTGGCCATCGGCCCCGACAAGGTGGCGGCCTTCATCGGCGAACCCGTGCAAGGCGCGGGCGGGGTGATCATCCCGCCGGCCACGTACTGGCCCGAGGTGCAGCGCATCTGCGACCAGTACGGCGTGCTGGTGGTGGCCGACGAAGTGATTTGCGGCTTCGGCCGCACCGGCAACTGGTGGGGCAGCCAGACGCTGGGCTTCCGGCCCGACCTGATGACCTTCGCCAAGGGCGTGACCAGCGGCTACGTGCCCCTGGGCGGGGTGATGGTGGGCGAACGCATCGCCCGGGCACTGGTGGACCGTGGCGGCGAGTTCAACCACGGCTACACCTACAGCGGCCACCCCGTGGCCTGCGCGGTGGCCCTGGCCAACATCGGGCTGATCCGTGAACTGCGGCTGGTCGAACGCGTGCGCGAAGACCTGGGCCCCTACCTGGCCGAGTGCTTCGCCGGCCTGAAGGGCCACCCGCTGGTGGGCGATGCCGAAACCTGCGGCCTGATGGGCGCCCTGCTGCTGGTGAAGGACGCGGCCCGCGGCACGCCGTTTGCAAGCGACGTCGAAATCGGCATGGTCTGCCGCGGGCATTGCTTCGGCAACGGGCTGATCATGCGTGCGGTCGGCGACCGCATGATCATCGCCCCGCCGCTGGTGATCACGCGCGCGCAGATCGACGAGATGATGGTGTTGATCCGCCGCTGCCTGGACCTGACCCTGGCCGACGCCCACAACAATGGCTGGCTGGCGTGAGGGCCCGGGCCAGCGCTGACAGAATCGCGCCCCGAAAACCGAACCACCGCGCGCCCAACCACACGTACACCGCTCACCCACCACACGCCCACCGCAAGTAGAAGCCCGCAGGAGATGCAACGCATGAAGCTGAAGTCCGCTGCCCTGGCCCTGGCCGCCCTGGCGTCGATGGCCTGCCTGCTGGCAGCCCCCGGCGCTGCCCTGGCGCAGGAAGAGGAGAAGGTCCTCAACATCTACAACTGGTCGGACTACATCGCCGAAGACACGATCCGGAATTTCGAGAAGGAAACCGGCATCAAGGTGCGGTACGACAACTTCGACAACAACGAGATCGTCCACGCCAAGCTGGTGGCGGGCAAGACGGGCTACGACATCGTGGTGCCGTCTTCGCACTGGGCCAAGCTGCAGGCCGAAGGCGGGCTGCTGCGCAAGATCGACAAGAGCCTGCTGCCCAACCTGAAGAACCTGGACCCGGCCCTGCAGGCCCAGCTGGCGCGCATGGACCCGGGCAACGACTACATGGTGAACTGGCTCTGGGGCTACACCACCGTGGGCATCAACGTCGACAAGGTGAAGGCCGCCCTGGGCAACCTGCCCATGCCCGACAACGCCTGGGACCTGGTGTTCAAGCCCGAATACATCAGCCGGCTGAAGAGCTGCGGCGTCAGCTTCCTGGATTCCGCCACCGAAGTGGTGCCCGCCGCGCTGCACTACCTGGGCAAGCCTTCGTTCAGCAAGAACGCGTCGGACTATGCCGCCGCCGCTGCGCTGCTGAAGGCGGTGCGGCCGCACGTTACGCTGTTCAGCGGCTCGGGCTACATCAACGACATGGCCAACGGCAACGTCTGCGTGGCCCTGGGCTGGAGCGGGGACATCAACATCGCGCGCCAGCGCGCCATCGACAACAAGACCGGCCACAAGATCGAAGCCCTGGTGCCGAAAAACGGCGGGCTGCTGTTCTTCGACGTGATGGTGATCCCGGCCGACGCCCCGCGCCCGGGCAACGCGCACAAGTTCATCAACTACATCCTGCGCCCGGAAGTGCACGCCTCGCTCACGAACAAGGTGTTCTACGCCAACCCGAACCTGGAATCGAAGAAGTTCGTGAAGCCCGAAGTGGCCAACAACCCCACCGTCTTCCTGCCGCCGACTGACCTGGCGCGCATGGTGCCGCCCGACACCCTGAACAACGACCTGCGCCGCCTGATGACGCGCACCTTCACCAGCTTCAAGACAGGGCTCTGAACGTGTCTGCCCCCGCCACAAGACCCGACAAGGGCGCGGCATTCCTGCGCATCGACAACGTCGTCAAGGACTTCAACGGCACCAAGGCCGTCAACGGCGTCAGCGTCGACATCGCCAAGGGCGAGATCTTCGCCCTGCTGGGCAGTTCGGGCTGCGGCAAAAGCACGCTGCTGCGCATGCTGGCCGGCTTCGAGACGCCCACCAGCGGCCGCATCGTGCTGGACGGTCGTGACCTGGCCACGCTGCCGCCCTACGAACGGCCGATGAACATGATGTTCCAGAGCTACGCGCTCTTCCCGCACCTGAGCGTGTGGGAAAACATCGCCTTCGGCCTGAAGCGCGAAGGCTTGCCGAAAGACCAGATCGCCAGCCGTGTGGACGCCATGCTGAAGCTGGTGCAGCTGGGCAAGTTCGGCGACCGCAAACCGCACCAGCTTTCAGGCGGCCAGCAGCAGCGCGTGGCGCTGGCGCGCAGCCTGGCCAAGCAGCCACAGCTGCTGCTGCTGGACGAACCGCTGGGCGCGCTGGACAAGAAGCTGCGCGAACAGACGCAGATCGAGCTGGTGAACATCATCGAAGGCGTGGGCGTGACCTGCGTGATGGTCACGCACGACCAGGAAGAGGCCATGACCATGGCCAGCCGCGTGGCCATCATGAGCGAAGGCCGCTTCCTGCAGGTGGGCGCGCCAGGCGACATCTACGAAACACCGGCCACGCGCTTCGTGGCCGACTTCATCGGCAACGTCAACCTGATGGACGGCACGCTGGACGTCGACGAGAAGGACCACTGCGTGATCGGCTGCGCCGACTGCCAGCACTACGTCGGCCATGGCATCACCGGCACGGAAGGCATGGCCGTGACGGTGGCACTGCGGCCGGAAAAGATCGAGCTCACGCGTGAAGAGCCGCAGCATCCGCACGGCCCGGGCCACAACTGCGTGCGCGGCGAAATCAAGGAGATGTCCTATTTCGGCAGCTTCACCGTCTTCCACCTGCAGCTGGCCAGCGGCGCCAAGCTGAAGGTGAGCCAGGCCAACACCCGCCGCCACAACGACGACGCCTTTACCTGGGGCGACCAGGTCTGGGCACGCTGGGCCGACAACGCCCACGTGGTGCTGACGCAATGAACAAACCCGCCGGCACCGGCAAGCTGCTGTCGGGGCGCACCGCGGTGGTGGCGGTGCCGTTCGCCTTTCTGCTGCTGTTCTTCCTGTTCCCGTTTTTCATCGTCGGCAAGATCAGCGTGTCCGAGATGGACAACGTGGTCTTCAAGGACGTGCTCAGTTTCGTCGATGGCGCGGTGCAGCTGACGCTGAAGTACAGCAACTACGTCTTCCTGGCGCAGGACGCGCTGTACGTGCAGACCTACATCGCCAGCCTGAAGTACGCGGCGGCCACCACGGTGCTGTGCCTGTTCATCGGTTACCCCTTCGCCTATTTCATGGCGCGGGCCAGGCCCACCGCGCAGCCGCTTTTGCTGATGCTGGTGATGCTGCCGTTCTGGACGTCGTTTCTGCTGCGCGTGTACGCCTGGCGCGGCCTGCTCAGCGACAACGGCTGGGCGGCAGACTTCATCGTCGGCCTGGGGCTGGACCGGGTGCTGCTGGCGCTCGGCCTGATCACCACGCAGGGCAACCTGATGCACACGCCGTTCTCGCTGGTGCTGGGCATGACCTACACCTATCTGCCCTTCATGATCCTGCCGCTGTACGGCAACCTGGTGAAGATGGACCTGCGGCTGCTGGAAGCCGCGGCCGACCTGGGCGCCAGCCCCTGGGTGGCGTTCTGGAAGATCACGGTGCCGATGTCCAAGGCCGGCATCATCGCCGGCAGCATGCTGGTGTTCATTCCCTGCGTCGGTGAGTTCGTCATTCCCGAACTGCTGGGCGGGCCCGAGACGCTGATGATCGGCCGCGTGCTGTGGGACGAGTTCTTCAGCAACAACGACTGGCCGATGGCCAGCACAGTGGCCGTGGTGATGGTGCTGCTGGTGATCGTGCCGATCGCCATCTTCAGCAAATACCAGGCTGAAGCCCAGGAGAAAGGCCGATGAAGGCATCCAAGACGGGCCTGTGGTTCGGCCGCGGCTGGCTCAGCCTGGGCTACGCCTTTCTGTACCTGCCCATCCTGGCGCTGGTGGTGTATTCGTTCAACGATTCGGCCATTCCGAACGTCTGGCGCGGCTTCACGCTGAAGTGGTACGCGGCGCTCGCCACCGACACCGAGCTCATCGCCGGCCTGTGGCTCAGCCTGAAGATCGCCTTCCTCACCGCCTGCGGTTCGGTGGTGCTGGGCACGCTCGCGGCCTTCAGCCTGGTGAAGTACAAGCGCTTCAAGGGCCGCACCCTCTTTGCGGGCATGACGACGGCGCCGCTGGTGATGCCCGAAGTGGTGGTGGGCCTGTCGCTGCTGCGGATGCTGGTGAGCGTGCAGCGTGCGCTGGGCTTTCCTGAACGCGGCATGACGACCATCTGGCTGGGCCATCTGCTGCTGGGCATGGCCTATGCCACGGTGGTCATCCAGTCGCGCCTGCAGGACCTGAATCCGCAGCTGGAAGAAGCCGCGATGGACCTGGGCGCCCGCCCGCACCAGGTGTTCTGGCTGGTGACGCTGCCGATGATCGCGCAGAGCCTGGTGTCGGCCTGGCTGCTGACATTCACCATCAGCCTGGACGACGTGGTGCTCTCGGCCTTCCTGTCCGGGCCCGGGTCTACCACCATGCCGCTGGTGATCTTCTCGCGGGCGCGCCTGGGGCTGAACCCCAGCGTGAACGCCGTCGCCACGGTCACCATCGTCATCGTCGCCATCGGCGTGGTGCTGGCCAGCTACTTCATCGCACGGGCTGAACGCCAGCGCGCCCGCGACCTGGCTGCCGCGCGCCGCCACTGACACCCTGAACAACAACGCCCCCCGAGGAGAGCACCGCATGAAGCCGCCGGCCCGTCCCCGCCCCTTGCGCATCCAGGCCCTGGTTCTTCCGGTCGCCGTGGCATCCAGCCTGGCCGCCAGCCTGCCCGCTGCCGCCCAAAGCAACGAAGAGCTGCTGAAGGAACTGCGGGCGCTGCGCGACCGCGTGATCGAACTTGAAAAGAAGCTGCAAGCTGCACCGCCAGCAGCTGCGCCGGCACCCGGCCAATGGGGCATGACCCCCGAACAGG
The DNA here is from genome assembly GCA_027485165.1 of Rubrivivax sp. Lineage (GTDB taxonomy): Bacteria > Pseudomonadota > Gammaproteobacteria > Burkholderiales > Burkholderiaceae_C > Rubrivivax. The sequence continues at coordinate 180,272 of JAIXRN010000017.1, read as the reverse complement.
CGCGCGAACTGAGCCGTGTCGCAGTGAAGGCCGAAAGCCTGCAAGACAGCTTTGCCGACCAGGGGCTGAAGGGCCTGAAGATCAGCGGCCAGATCGACCCGACCTGGATCTACAACCGCCGGCAGAAGAACGCCAGCTTTGTGCTGCTGAACAACGGCGGCGGCCGCTACACCTACGACAACGGCTACTTCGGCATGGCGGTGCTGGACTTCGAAAAGGAAACCGAAGGCGGTGCGCGCTGGAAACTGACGTTGGCGCCCGAACGCGGCACCGGCGCCCTGGCCAACGGTGGGTCGATCGTGCACGAGGCCTCGGTCTCGATCCCGCTGTCGGACTCGAACACCCGGCTCTGGGTGGGCCAGATCCCCGACTGGACGGGCTACGAAATCACCCTGCCCGCCGGCAACAAGCTCATCACCCACAACCTGCTGTTCGACACGATGGCGCCCACGGCCTACACAGGCGCGGTGATGGACATCACCAGCGGCAAGTGGTGGGTTCGGGCCGGCCTGGCCAACATGAACACGGCGCGCACGCCGGCCGGCACGCGCCAGCCGGTGCTGATCTATCGCGTCGACTATTCGCGCGGTGAATTCAGCGGTTTCGGCTTCACGGGCCTGCACGGCAAGGCAGCCAACTTCGCTGCCGACGGCACCTACATCGACGCCGATGGCGTCGAGCAGGCCTTTGCCGGCGCAGGGCGCTACACCAACATCCACCTGATCGAGGCCGATGCCTTCTACACCCGGGGCGACCTGTCCCTGTTCGGCCAGGTCAGCTATGGCCAGCAGAAGGGCTCGGCCATCTTCAACAGCGACGGGCAACTGCGCGACGCACAGTGGTGGGGTGTCTCGGGCCTGGCCGGCTACAAGTTCACGCCGCGACTGGAAGGCGTGCTGCGCGCCGACTACGTCAAGAACACGAAGAACGGCGGCGGTCTGCTGGGCTTCAGCTTCGACGACGACATCAACGGCATCGGCCGCGGCGTGGGCGACAACAACGGCTTTGCGAGCGGCGAGAGCGTGGGATCGAATCGCTATGCCCTGTCGGCCGGCATGAACTACCTCTTCGACGAGACCACCATCTTCAAGCTCGAATACCGCCTGGACGCGGCCACGCAGCCGGTGTTTCTGGACGTGAAGACCGGCGGCTACGCGCGCCGCAATCACCTGCTGGGCGCTTCAGTGGTGGTCAGCTTCTGATTCCGCCGAAGACCAACCGCCTGCAGGCCTCGCCAGCGTGACGGCTGCTGTGCCGCTGGGCGCGTACCTGAGCCTGGCCGCCAGCATGGCCTTGGTGGGCAGCTATGTGGGGCTTTCAAAGCTGCTGGTGGCGGTGTTTCCGGTGCTGCTGCTGGCCTGGCTGCGCTTTGGCATCGCGGCTGTGGCCATGGCGCACTGGGTGCGGCGCGGCCGGGGCGAAGCGCCGCTGTCGTCAGCCGACCGGCGGCTGCTGTTCTGGGAAAGCTTCCTCGGCAACTTCCTGTTCAGTATCTGCATGCTGTACGGTGTGGCGCTCACATCGGCGCTGGCTGCTGGCGTGGTGATGGCGGCCATCCCGGCCGTGGTGGCCGTGCTGTCACGCGTGTTCCTGGGCGAACAGATCAGGCCACGGGTGATGGCTGCGATCGCCTGCGCGGCGCTGGGCATTGCGCTGCTGGCCCTGGCGCGCAGCGACAGCGGCGGTGCGGCCGGGGCCCAGGCTGGCGCGGCAGCGTCGCCGCTGGGGTATGCCTTGCTGTTGGCCGCGGTGGTGTGCGAAGCCAGCTATGTCGTCATCGGCAAGCGGCTCACGGGCAATGTCTCACCGCGGCGCATCAGCGCGCTCATCAACCTGTGGGGCTTGGCCCTGGTCACGCCCTTCGGCCTGTGGCAGGCCAGTCGCTTCGACTTCGCCGCCGTACCCACGGCCAGCTGGGTGCTGCTGGTGTTCTACGCCCTGGCGGCCAGCATGGTGACGGTTTGGCTGTGGATGCGCGGGCTGCGGCACGTGCCGTCATCGCGCGCTGGCGTGTTCACGGTGCTGCTGCCGGTCAGCGCGGCCTTGGTGGGCGTGCTGGTGCTGGGCGAAAGCTTCGGGCCGGCGCATCTGGCGGCCTTCGCACTGGCGTTGCTGGGCCTGCTGCTGGCCACTTGGCCGCAAAAAGCAGCGGGCTGAGGCTGGCCGCCGAAGCAGCGCAGGCGCCTAGCGCCCGCTTCGGCGCACGAAGCACTGCTTCTTCTGCCCGTAAGCGGGGTCGTTGCCGAAGGTTTCCATGTCACACGGCAGGCCATTGACACCACGGCGCGTGACGAACCGGCCGTTCACGCCAAAGCGCACCTCGGCCGAGCCGCTGAAGCTGCAGAAACCGCCTTCGTTGCTGCAATGGTCCCAGCCACTGCCGTAGTTCACGTTGCCGTAGCCGCCCCCGCGGGGCTGGATGTCGCAGCTCTTGTTGACGCCGTAGGCCGGGTCGCCGAACTCGCGCGTCGAGCACTGGATGCCGCCTGTGACGTTCCGGTACTCGTACCGGTTGTCGCCGCCAAAGCGCACCCGGGCTGAGCCGTCGACGCGACAGTACTCGCCCTCTTGGGCGCAACGTGTCCAGCCCGCGCTGTAGACGTCGTTGTTGCCCCGGTTGCGGTAGCTGGACTGCTGGCCGCGCTCGCTGACACCCTGGTTGTAGCCATCACGGTATTCGCTACCGGCGCCTCGGCTGTTGAAACTGTTGTTGTAGAGCCCGTCGCGGTAACCGCGTTCGAAGTCGGCGGTCTGCTGTTCGTTGTAGTTGCGGTCATCGCGGTGGTGCGACTTGTGGGCCAGGGCGGCGATGCCCAGCAAGGCGGCCGCGCCGATGGCCACCTTGGCGCCGTCGCTCAGACCGCTTTCCTTCTTCGTCTGGCCGCAGTCCGATGCGTCCACGTCGGTCAGGGCCTGGTAGCGACCGTCCCGCGTCGTGACGCGCACGCAGCGGCTTTTCTGGTTGCTCCACCAGTAGGCGTAGGCGGCATCGCGCGCCTTGCTGGTGTCGATGTGGGTATAGCCCCGGCGTTCGAGTTCAGACTCACCGCTGGCGCCCTTCACGCCAACCAGGTCCTTCAGCTCGTCCACCGTCTGGGCGTGGACGGGCAGGCCGTTCAGGGCCAGGGCCAGCGCCGCGCAAAGGGTCAAGTACTGCTGGGGTCGGGTGCTGTGCATGACGAGTTTCCTGATGCTGAGAAGTAGAACCGACCGGGCCACGCCGACACCGCGCTGCCGGTGGACGCGGATCTTGGCGTGCTGGGGCTGCAGGTCTGCCCCAGCAGTGAAACAGTTCGATGCGGGCCTTGCTATCCAGAAAGCGCAGCGTCGCCCGGCTGGCCAAGCTGCAGGCCTGCAGCCTGTGGTTCAGCGCGTGCAGGGGCCACCGCTGCCTTCTGAACTTTCACCCAGGTATCGGCCCGCCACCCACCCCGTCACCCCCTGGTACTGCACCTTGCACCAGCGCGGGTTCGCACGGGCGCGCAGCCTTTGTTGCTCGGGCGTCAGGCTGGTGAATTCCTGCAAGCTGATCCCGCCCTGGCAACCCAGGTTACGGATGCACTGGGCGTTGTGCGGGATCGAACCCAGGCGCCGCGCCTGGGCACCGGGCTGGGCGCGGATGTTCAACACGTCGGTGACGGCGACATCGCGCACGGCCAAGAAATCCGGTCCATCTGCCGTCGCCAGCCCCGCGGCGGCCCCCAGCAGCAGGCTTGCGCCCACCAGCCAGGCCTGGATGCTGCGTCTCATGGGGCGCCCGGCGAATGGCTGGTCAAGCCGCACTGCCGCAGCCCCCCAGCACCAGCCAGAACGTACCGAACCCCTCGGCCAGTAGCTTGTTCATTGCCGTTTCCTTCTTCGAATCTCTGGGTTCGCGGCTGCCCTTCGTGGCGACCAGCGGCGATGCCGCTGTGGCGCAACACCTCGGGAATTCAGGCCTGCGTTTTCGCCGGGCATCGCGCCGCTGAATGCAGGCAAGGCTCGCCCCGATGGCTATCCAGCTTGCGAACGCCGCTAGCATTCGGCCGCATGAAGCACCTGGGATGCGCCCTGGCGGCGCTGCTGGCCATGACACAGACCCCTGCCGCTCCTGAACCCCCGGCCGTCGACATCGCCGCGCTCTGGGACTTCAACGACCCCGCCGGCAGCGAGCAGCGCTTTCTGAGCGCGCTGGCCGGCGCCCAGGGCGACCCAGCCCTGATCCTGCAGACCCAGATCGCCCGCACCTGGGGCCTGCGTCGCGATTTCGAACGCGCCCGCGCGACGCTGGCCGCCATGGCGCCGCGGGTGGCGACTGCGGGGCCCGAAGTGCAGGCCCGGCATGCACTGGAATGGGGTCGCAGCTGGGCATCGCCCCGGCATCGTGCCGACGAGCAGACCGACGCCACCCGCGCCCAGGCGCGCCAGGCCTTCGACCAGGCCCTGGCCATCGCCCGCGGCGCGCAGCTGGACGCGCTGGCCATCGACGTCGTGCACATGCTGGCGTTCGTCGACACCGCGCCAGCCGACCAGCTGAAGTGGGCGCGCGAAGCGCTGGTGCTGGCGCTGGCCTCCAACCAGCCCGCGGCGCGACGCTGGGAAGCGTCGATCCGCAACAACCTGGGCTACGCGCTGCATCAGCTGGGGCGCTTCGACGAAGCACTGGCCGAACTGCAACAGGCCCATCAGCTGCGACTGCAGGCCGCCAACCCACGCGCCGAGCGCGAAGCGCGCTGGATGGTGGCGTGGACACTGCGCAGCCTGAGGCGCACCGACGAAGCGCTGGCCATGCAGCTGCAGCTGCTGGCCGACAACGACGCTGCCGCTACACCCGACGGCTATGTCTTCGAAGAACTGGCCACGCTGTACCGCGAACGTGGCCAGCCAGGCGATGCCGAGCGCGCCGCAGCATACGAACGGCGCCGGGCAGCCCTGCAGGAGTAGGCCCACCAGCCCACTGCCGCGTCTTGAAGCCGACGCGCCGGGGCCCGAGGCTTCAGGCCACCGTCAGCGGCACCCCGCCCGCCGGGCGTGCCGCCAGCCGGCCCACCACGGCTGCCTGCTCAAAACCATGGCGGCGAAACACGGCCATGACGGCGTCCAGCGCCTGCGGCGTGCAACTCACGAGCAGGCCACCGCTGGTTTGCGGGTCGGTCAGCAGGGCCTGGTCGACATCGGCAAAGCCGGCGGGCAAGGCGATGTCGCTGCCGTAGCCGGCCCAGTTGCGGCCCGAGGCCCCGGTGACGAAGCCACGCATCGCCAGGTCGCGCACGCCCGCCAGCAACGGCACGCCAGCCCAGTCCAGCTGCACCTGCAGCTTCGACCCGCGCGCCAGTTCCAGCGCATGCCCGCCCAGGCCGAAGCCGGTGACATCCGTCAGCGCATGCACGCCGTCGATGGCGGCCAGGTCGGGCCCTGGGGTGTTCAGCTTCGTGGTGTTGGCGATCATCTGCGCGTAGCCGGCATCACCCAGTTCGCCTTTCTTCAGCGCTGCGCTCATCACGCCCACGCCCAGCGGCTTGCCCAGTACCAGCACATCGCCAGCCTGGGCGTCGGCATTGCGCTTCACGCGCTTCGGGTGCACCAGGCCCAGGGCCACCAGGCCGTAGATGGCTTCAACTGAATCGATGGTGTGGCCGCCCGCAATCGGGATGCCCGCCGTGCGGCACACGCTGGCGCCGCCTTCCAGCACGCGGCCGATGGTCTGCGTGGACAGCACGTTGATGGGCATGCCCACAAGGGCCAGGGCCAGGATGGGCTTGCCACCCATGGCGTAGACGTCGCTGATGGCGTTGGTGGCGGCGATGCGCCCGAAGTCGAACGGGTCGTCGACGATGGGCATGAAGAAGTCGGTGGTGGCGATCAGCGCCTGCTCGTCGTTCAGCTGGTAGACGGCGGCGTCGTCAGCGGTCTCGATACCCACCAGCAATTCCTTCGGAATCGGCATGGCGGCCGTGCCCTTCAGGATCTCGCTCAGCACGCCGGGGGCGATCTTGCAGCCGCAGCCGCCGCCGTGCGACAGGCTGGTCAGGCGGGGTTCGGTGGGCGTCGGGGCTGCGGTCATGGTGGGCTTTCGGATCAGGGGGGTTGCTTCAGGCCAACAGGCCCGACATCAGGCGCTGCAGGGTCTGGCGTTCGTGTAGGGGGCTGAACAGGCCTGCGCGTGCGGCACATTGCGCCTGCAGGCGCGGCAGCATAGCCGCATCGTCGCGGCACTGCTGCAGCAGCGCTGCCAGGCCCGCGCTGTCGCCGACATCGAAGATGCCGGCATAGCCTTCACCCAGCAGCCCCAGGTTGCCGTCGATGCGGGACGCCAGCACCGGCGTGCCGCTGGTGATGGCCTCGATCAGCACCTGCGCCCCGCCTTCCATGCGGCTGGTGTGCACCAGCACATGCGCGTGCTGAATGCGGCGCCTTGCGACGGCATGCGGCAGGCCACCCAGCCAGCGGTACTGCGGGAACCGCTGCGTGCAGGCCTGAGCTGCAGCACCCAGGGCCGGGTCCAGCGCGGCACCGATATGGTCCAGCAGGATGTCCTGGCGGCTGGCCAGCAGCGCAGCGGCTTCGAACAGGGTCTGCGGGTGCTTTTCGTCGCGCAGATGGCCCACCATCAGCGCCCGCAGGTGGCGCGGCGTCTTGGCCAGTGCCTTGCGCGCGGGGCTGGACTGCAAGCACACCACCGTCTTGGCGTGCAGCTCGGCGGGCAGCGAAGCCAGGCCGCATTCGTTCAGCACCACCAGGCGGTCGGCCAGCTGCAGTGAACGCTGGGCGTCAGCGTCGGTGGCGATGTCGCGGTACAGGTCCGTGCCTGTCAGCACCACCACCAGCGGGCGCTGCGCGTGCGCTTGACGCCAGGCCTGCACGGCTGCCGCCGAGCGGCGCGCGTGCAGGGCGATCATGGCCTGCGGCTGCTGGCCGCGCGGTGGCTGTGCTGGCGTAGAAGGCCCGTGGGGCCAGCCGGTGGCGATGTGGACTCGATAATCCGCCGCTAGCAGTCGTGCCCAGCGCTCGGCCGTGCGCCAGTTGCCGTTGTTGGCGTCGGCCAGCGCTGGCGTCACCAACACGATGTCTGTTCTCGTCATGGCCATGAGCTTAATGCCCACCCCACAGCCAGCCCTGGCAGGCCAGCAAGCGCGTTCAGGCGACGCCGCCAGCCTGGGGCAAGCGCTGTGCGCATCCCGTGCCGACACCCTGGCCACATTTGACGTCTATGCACAGGCGCTGGGCGAAGCTTTGCAGGTGCCGGTGGACCCCAGCCTGAACCCGCCGCTGTGGGAACTGGGCCACATCGGCTGGTTCCAGGCCTGGTGGACGCTGCGCAACCCGCAGCGCCTGCGGGGCCACCTGGCGGACCCCGCGGCACCCCGCATGCCGCAACCCGCCGACGCGCTGTACGACAGCAGCCGCGTGCCCCACACCACGCGCTGGGCGCTGCCGCTGCCCGATGCCCGCACGCTGCAGGCCGAGATGGCCGAACAGCTGCAAGCCTGCCTGGCCCAGCTGTCAGACGGCCGGGAAACGCCCGAAGCGCTGTACTTCCACCGCCTGGCCCTGTTGCACGAAGACATGCACCACGAAGCCGCGCTGTACATGGCCCAGGCCCTGGGCCTGCCGGTGGCCGACCCGCGCTGGCAACCGCAGCCGCTGACCGCGGCTCGGGCCCTGTTGCCCATCGCCGGCGGCGTGCTGCGCCAGGGCAGCACGCTCGCCGAAGGCTTTGCCTTCGACAACGAATGCGGCGCCCATGCCCAGACCCTGGCGGCCTACGCGATCGACAGCCGTGTGCTCAGCTGGGCCGACTATCTGCCCTTCGTGCAAGCCTGCCTGGCCGGCCAGGTGCCGCCTGCCGAAGCAGTGGGCGTGCCGCGCTACTTGCGCCTGCAAGACGGGTGCTGGCAGGCGCAGCGATGGGGCGGCTGGCAAGCGCTGGACCTGGCCCTGCCCGCCTGCCACCTGAGCCAACCCCAAGCCCTGGCCTGGTGCCGCTGGGCCGGCCGCCGCCTGCCCACCGAAAGCGAATGGGAACACGCGGCCATCAGCGAACCCGGTCGCTTCCACTGGGGGGCAGTTTGGGAATGGACCGCCAGCCCCTTTGCCCCCTATCCCGGCTTCGAAGCCCACCCGTACCGCGACTATTCCGCCCCCTGGTTCGACGGCCGGCCGGTGCTGCGCGGGGCCAGTTTCGCCACCCAGCCGCGCCTGCACCATCCGCGCTATCGCAATTACTTTCCGGCCGCACGCTCCGACATCTTTGCCGGGTTCAGAACCTGTGCTCTCTAGCCGCACCACCCCCCGGCGGCAGATCGGTTCCAATCGCGCACGCGGAACACCGGGCCTGCGGCCTGTTGCCCAACCCAGGCCCGCGGCAGCCCCGAACCCACGCCCACACCCGTATCCACAAGCCAGGAGCCCGACATGAACTTCCCGTCCCCCCGCCCGTTGCGCTGGCTGCAAGCCGCGCTGGCCGCCACCGTGTTGGGCTTCGGCGCGCTGGCGCAGGCGCAACCCGTGCTGCGCGTCACCACCATCCCCGAAGAAGCCGCCACCGAACAGGTGCGCAAGTTCACCCCGCTGGCCAGCTACCTGGAACAGGCGCTGGGCATGAAGGTGGAATTCACTCCCGTCAGCGACTACCCGGCCGCGGTGGAAGCGCTGGTGAACAAGAAGGTCGACCTGGTCTGGTTCGGCGGCTTCACGCACGTGCAGGCCAACCTGCGCTCGGGCGGCAAGATCGTGCCGCTGGCCCAGCGCGAGGAAGACACGCGCTTCCAGTCGGTGTTCATCGCCAAGACGGATTCGGGCATCAAGAGCCTGGCCGACATGAAGGGCAAGCAGGTGTCGTTCGGCTCGCAGAGCAGCACCTCGGGCCACCTGATGCCGCGCAGCTTCCTGCTGGCCGCGAAGATCGACCCCGAGAAGGACTTCAAGCGCATCGCCTACAGCGGCGCACACGATGCGACCATCGCGTCGGTGGTCAGCGGCAAGGTCGACGCGGCAGCGCTGGACATCACGGTGTGGAAGAAGTTCGTGGCCGAGAACCGCGTGGACACCAAGGCTTTGGACGTGTTCTTCACCACGCCGACCTACTTCAACTACAACTGGTCGGTGCATGCCGACATGCCCAAGGCGCTGCAGGACAAGGTGAAGGCCGCCCTGCTGGGCCTGGACCCGGCCAAGCCCGACCAGGCCGAGATCCTGAAGCTCAACCGCGCCACGCGCTACGTGCCCACCACGCCCGAGAACTACAAGGGCCTGGAAACCGCCGCGCGCAGCGCCGGCCTGCTCTGAAGCCCCAGCGGCCCGTACACGCCAGTGGACATCGAACTGGACCGCGCCGCGGCACGCCACCCTGCGGCGCGCGCGGGTGCGGCCCCGGCGCTGAAGGCCTTGAGCCTGCGCGTGGCTGCCGGCGAACACCTGGCGGTGATCGGCCCTTCAGGCGCTGGCAAGACCACCCTCTTGCAGTTGCTGGCCTGCGCACTGCCACCGGCTGGCGGCCACCTGCGCCTGGGCGGGCAAGACCCCTGGGCCCTGCCCCGACGGGCGCTGCAGGCGCTGCGCGGTCGGCTGTTCCTGGCGCCACAAGTGCCGCCCTTGCCCCCGCGGCAGCGCGTGGTCACGGCCGTGCTGGCCGGGCAGTTGCCGGCCATGGGGCTGCTGGCCAGCATCCGTTCGCTGTTCTACCCGTCGGACATCCCGGCCGCGCACGCAGCGCTGGACCGCTTTGACCTGGCCGACAAGATCTTCGAACGCGTGGACCGCCTGTCCGGCGGCGAACGCCAACGCGTGGGGCTGGCGCGCGCGCTGGTGGCGCCGGCCACGCTGTGGCTGATCGACGAGCCCCTGTCGGCGCTGGACCCCACGCGCAGCCGCCAGGCTGTGGCCAGCCTGCTGGGCAGCGCACGTGAACGCGGCGCCACCCTGCTGGCCACGCTGCACCAGGTGGACGTGGCGCTGGCGCACTTCCCGCGCATCGTGGGCCTGCGCGACGGCGAACTGGCCTTCGACCTGCCGGCCGGCGACGTGACGCCCGACAAACTGGCGCGTCTGTATGCCCAGCACGAACACGAACTGCTGGGCGCGCCGCCGGCCGTCCTGCCGCTGGCCGACGTCAGCCCGCCGCCCGTGGTGATGCACTGCCGGTGAACGCGCAGCTGTCATCGGCCACCGCCGCCCCGCTGCGCGACCCCGCCTGGCTGCCGCGCCTGTTCTGGGCCAGTGCGGCCGTCGTGCTGTTCTGGCCGCTGGGCGTGGCCACCGAGTTCCGCCCCTGGGTGCTGTTGGAACCCGACAACCTGAAGGTCAGCGCGCAGTTCATCGGCAGCTTCTTCCCGCTGGCCTACGGCGGCGAGTTCCTGGCCATGGTGGCGCGCGAGACCTGGCGCACCGTGGCCATCGCCACAGCCGGTGTCAGCCTGGCCCTGGTGCTGGCCGTGCCGATGGCGCTGCTGGCCACGCGTGTGCTGTCGGTGTCGGCGCTGTCGGGCCGCATGGCGCGCGGCCCGGCATGGCTGCGCCAGGGCGTGCGCTGGCTGCTGATCCTGCTGCGCAGCGTGCCCGAACTGGTGTGGGCGCTGGTGTTCGTGCGCGTGGTCGGCCTGGGGCCCACGGCAGGCGTGCTGGCGATTGCGCTGACCTACGGCGGCATGCTGGGCAAGGTCTATGGCGAGATCCTGGAAAGCGGTGAAGCGCAGGCCACGCAAGCCCTGCTGCGCAACGGCAGCGGCCGGCTGCAGGCCTTCTGCTATGGCCTGCTGCCCACCAACGCGGCCGAACTGTGCAGCTACACCGTCTACCGCTGGGAATGCGCCATTCGCTCGTCCGTGGTGCTGGGCTTCGTGGGCGCGGGGGGCCTGGGCCAGCAGTTGGACAACTCGATGAAGATGTTCAATGGCGGCGAAGTCGCCACGATGCTGCTGGTCTTCATCGCCCTGGTGGCGCTGGCCGACAAGACCAGCGCCTGGCTGCGCAAGGCGCTGGGCTGAAGCCGTCATGACCACGCCCGACGCCGCCAACTCACCCTACAAGCTGCCGCCGCGCCTGTTCAGTGCGCGCTGCCGGGCCTGCTGGTTCAGCGCCGGGCTGCTGGTGCTGGTGATGGCCAGCTTCTGGAGTCTGGACCTGCAATGGGCGCAGTTCCTGTCGCTGGACGCCGCGCGCAGCATGGGCCGCTTCCTGGGCGAATTCTTCCCGCCCGACCTGTCCCCGGCCTTCACGCACAAGGTGCTGGTGGGGGCCTGGGAAACGCTGGCCATGTCCCTGCTGGGCACGGTGCTGGCCGCGGCCGCTGGCGTGGCCCTGGCCCTGCCGGCCAGCCGGCTGCATGGCGGCGACCGGGCGCCGGCGCGTTCACCCACGCGGCTGGTGCTGAACGCGCTGCGCTCGATCCCGGAACTGGTCTGGGCCGCGCTGCTGCTCATCAGCGCCGGCTTGGGGCCGTTTGCCGGCACGCTGGCGCTGGCGCTGCACACCACGGGCGTGCTGGGGCGCCTCTTCGCCGAAGCGATCGAGAACGCCCCCACCGGCCCGGGCGACGCGCTGCGCGCGCAGGGCGTGGGCCCGCTACGCGTGTTCCTGTACGCCACGCTGCCGCAGGTCCTGCCGCAGCTGCTGAGCTACACCCTGTACCGCTGGGAAAACAACATCCGCGCGGCGGCCGTGCTGGGTGTCGTTGGGGCCGGCGGGCTGGGGCAGCTGCTGGCCTTCCACATGGGCCTGTTCCAGATGGGCAAGACGGCCACGATCCTGGGCGCGATGCTCCTGATGGTGGCGCTGGTGGACGGGCTCAGTCATGCCGCCAGGCGCTGGATGACCCGGTAGGCGGCTGTCGTCGACCGGTACGAAACCCCTTAAGCACACCACAGGTCGACCGCATGAACCCTTCTCTGGCCCGCAAGGGCTTCATCGCAGCCGGGCTGATGAACATCCTCGGCGTGCTGCTGTTGTCGCGCGGCTTCACCAACGCCGCCATCCACGAAGCCGACCCGGTCGTGATGTCCCGCTTCGGGCTGCTGATGATCGTGATCTGGGGCCTGGCCTACCTGGGCGCTGCGGCCGTGGCGGGCCAGGCGCGGTGGCTGGCCGCCGCGTTCGCCGTCGAAAAGCTGGTGTACGGCGCGGTCTGGCTGGCCTGGCTGTCCCAGAACAGCCTGGCCGCGCTGTATGCCAAGGACGCGTTCGCCGGCCTGTTCTTCAGCATCTACGGCGCCAACGACCTGGCGTTCATGCTGTTCTTCGCCTGGGTGGCCTGGGCCAGCCCGCCGTCCCGGCCTGTGTAAAGGGCGGTCCATGGCGTCAGGCCCGGCGTGGCCTGCCGCTCGCCTGCAGCATTCAGCCAGCGCGCAGGCTCAGGCCCGCTTCAGCAGTTCACCGTTGATGGGCGTGGGCGGCACACCGCCTGTCAGCGCGGCGATCAGGTTCTGCGCCGCCAGGTCGGCCATCGCACGCCGCGTGGCCAGGGTGCTGCTGGCGATGTGCGGGGTCAGCACCACATTGGGCACGGTCAGCAGGTCGGGGTGTACGGCGGGCTCGCCCTCGAACACGTCCAGCCCAGCCGCGGCGATGCGGCGTTCGCGCAGCGCCACGGCCAGCGCAGCGTCGTCGACGATGCCGCCACGAGCGATGTTGGTCAGCGTGGCTGTGGGCTTCATCTGCGCCAGTTCAGCCGCGCCAATGGCGTGGTGTGCGCTGGCGCTGTAGGGCAGCACCAGCACCAGGTGGTCGGCCTCGCTCAGCAGGGTGGCCTTGTCGACGTAGCGGGCGCCCAGCGGGGCTTCCTGTTCGGTCTGCAAACGGCTGCGGTTGTGATAGAACACCTTCATGCCGAAGCCCAGGGCGCCGCGCCGCGCGATGGCCTGGCCGATGCGGCCCATGCCCAGGATGCCCAGCGTGCTGCCGTGCACGTCGCTGCCGGCAAACATGTCGTAGCTCCAGCGCGTCCATTCGCCCCGGCGCAGGAAATGTTCGCTCTCGGCCATGCGGCGTGCGGTGGCCATCATCAGCGCAAAGCCGAAGTCGGCCGTGGTTTCCGTCAGCACGTCGGGCGTGTTGGTGGCCAGCACGCCGGCGGCCGTGCAGGCCGGGATGTCGAAGTTGTTGTAGCCCACGGCCATGTTCGCCACCACGCGCAGCTGCGGGCAGGCGGCCAGCACGTCGGCGTCGATGCGTTCACTGCCGGTGGTGAAGGCGCCGGCCTTGCCCTGCAGGCGCTGGATGAGTTCGGGCTTGCTGAAGATGGTGTCGGCCTGGTTCGACTCGACATCGAAGTGCTGGGCCAACTGGGCCAGCACCTCCGGGAAGACGGCGCGGGCGACGAGGACGGCGGGGCGGCTCATGGGCAGGTGTTCAGTCGTGGAAAGTGGTGAAGCTGGCCACAGGCTCGCGCTCGGTGACCAGGGTGTTCTCGATCGCCGCCGGGTCGGCAAAACCCAGGGCCATGCCGCACACCACCATCTGCGAAGCCGGCAGGCCCAGTTCGGCGCTGATGATGCGGTGGAACTGCGTGAAGGCAGCCTGCGGGCAGGTGTGCAGCCCGCGCGCACGCGCCGCCACCATGATGTTCTGCAGGAACATGCCGTAGTCCAGCCAGCTGCCCTGCTGCAGCACGCGGTCGATGCTGAACATCAGGCCCACCGGCGCGTCGAAGAAGGCGTAGTTGCGCGCCTGCTGCTGGTGCATGCGCAGCTTGTCGGCCTTGCCGATGCCCAGCAGGCTGTACAGGTCCCAGCCGACCTTGCGGCGGCGGTCGATGTAGGGGCTGCGCCATTCGGTGGGGTAGTAGGCGTATTCCTCGGTGTGCAGGGCGCGCTGTGCCGGGTCGTCGTGTGCGGCGCAGATGGCGGCAGTCAGCCTGGCCTTGGCCGCGCCCGTCAGCACGTGCACTTGCCAGGGCTGGGTGTTGGTGCCTGAAGGCGCCCGGGCCGCCACCTGCAGGATGTCTTCGATCAGCTGGCGCGGCACCGGCGTGGGCAGATAGGCGCGCATCGACCGGCGGCTGGTGATGGCAGTGTCGACAGCTTGCACGGCAGAGGCTGCTGTCGCTTCAGGGTGGGTGTCGGTCATGGGCTTCCAGGTCGGATGGGGTCAGGGCTTGCAGGGCCCGGGTCAGGGTAGGCGGCAGCGCCACCGGCCGGCGCCCGGCGCGGTCGACATAGACGTGAACAAAGTGCCCGGCGGCTGCACTTTCGCTGGCGCCATCGGCGAACAGGCCGACTTCGTAGCGCACGCTGCTGCGGCCCCGATGCGCCACGCGCAGGCCCGCTTCCACGCGCTGCGGGAAGGCCAGCGGCGCAAAGTAGTGGCACTGCGTTTCCACCACCAGACCGATGACGCTGCCCTGGTGGATGTCCAGCGCCCCGGCCTCGATCAGGTAGCGGTTCACCGCCGTGTCGAACCAGCTGTAGTAGACGACGTTGTTGGCGTGGCCGTAGATGTCGTTGTCCGCCCAGCGCGTCTGGATGGGGCAGAAGAACGGGTAGTGGGTTCGGGGCTGGGGCGTGGGGCGCGCAGTCATGCCGGCGATTCTGCCGCGCGCGGGCCGCTGCCCAGGGGCCTGGGCTGGCTCTGGGCGGCGTGGTCTGGCGTACTCTGCCTGGCCCGCCAGGCTTCCCAGCTGCCCAGCGCTTCGGCCAGGGTCTGGCGCTGCACGGCCACGGTGGTGGCCAGGTCGCGGCCGTAGCCGCCGGCCATCGACAGCGCCACGGGAATGCGACGCTCGCGCAGCGCCTGCAGCACCCGGCGGTCGCGTTCGGCCAGGCCGGCGCTGCTGATCTTCAGCCGGCCCAGGCGGTCGTTTTCATGCGGGTCGGCTCCGGCCAGGTAGAAAGCCAGTCCCGGCGGCGCGCTGGCCTGGCGTTGCCAGGCCTGGGCCAGGGCGGTGTCCAGCGCAGCCAGGTAGGGCCCGTCGGTGCAGCCGTCGGGCAGCTCCACGTCCAGGTCGCTGGCTTCCTTGCGGAACGGGAAGTTCTTCGCGCCGTGCAGCGACAGGGTGAACACCGTCGGGTCGTCGCGGAAGATGGCGGCGGTGCCGTTGCCCTGGTGCACGTCCAGGTCGATGACGAACACCCGCAGCAGCTGGCGGTGGTGGCGGTGCCATTCGGCCTGCATCAGCCGCGCGGCCACGGCCACGTCGTTGAACACGCAATAGCCCGAGCCCTTGTGCGCATACGCGTGGTGCGTGCCGCCGGCCAGGTTGGCGGCCACGCCGTCGCCGGCCAGCGCGCTGCGTGCCGCCTGGATGGTGGCGCCCACCGAACGGCGCGCGCGTTCGACCATGCGCTCCGACCAAGGAAAGCCGATCTCGCGCTGCTGCGCGGCGCTGGTGGTGCCTTCGGTAATAGCGGTGATCCACGCCGGGTCGTGCGCCAGGGCCAGTTCGCCGTCGCTGGCGGGGGTGGCTTCGGTCACCCGCAGGCCAGGCAGCGTGGTCTCGGCCGCTTCACGCAACAGCCGGTACTTGCCCATCGGAAAGCTGTGCCCGGGGGGCAGCGGCAACACGAAGGTATCTGAGTGAAAAGCGCGCACCGGCGGATTCTAGGAAGCCGCCCCTACTTTGTTGCAGCGCAGCAAAAAGCGCTTGCAATGCTCGGGTAGACCCCTATACTTCATTTCATGTTGCAGCGCAGCAAAGCAGTTGAAGACATCCAGTCCCAGTCGCGCCGCAGCGGGTTTTTCACCACCTGTCTTAAGGAGACTTCTCATGAACTTCACGCCTGACCAATTCATCGCCGCCCAGAAGGCCAGCCTCGACACCCTGTTCGGTCTGACCCACAAGGCTTTCGAAAGCGTGGAAAAGCTGGTTGAACTGAACATGCAAGTGGCCAAGACTTCGCTGAGCGAAGCTTCGGAAACTGCCCACGCTGCCCTGTCGGTGAAGGACATGCAGGAACTGCTGGCCCTGCAAAGCAGCCTGCTGCAGCCCGCCGCCGAAAAGGCTGCTGCCTACAGCCGTCATGTCTATGACATCGTTTCCGGGGCCGGTGCCGAACTGACCAAGACCGCCGAAGCCAGCATGGCCGACAGCCAGAAGAAGGTGCTGGCCCTGGTCGACACCGCCGTGAAGAACGCGCCTGCCGGCAGCGAGAACGCCGTCGCCCTGGTGAAGACGGCCGTGGCTGCCGCCAACAACGCCTTCGAAAGCGTGCAGAAGGCCACCAAGCAGGCCGCCGAAGTGGCCGAAGCCAACTTCAACGCGCTGTCGAACACGGCCGTGAAGGCCACGCAGCAAGCGACCAAGGCCGGCAAGCGCGCTGCCTGAGTCCGCCCAGCATTCGCTGTCATCTGAGAAACCCCCGCCGCCTTCTGGGCGCGCGGGGGTTTTTTCATGATTTCACGGCGCCGGCGGCGCGGCGCGCGACGCTGCCGCAGCGGCAGCCGCAGCAGCCGACCAGGCCGCCAGCCGCGCTTTCAGGGCCGGCAGCTGCTGCTTGGCCGCGTCACGCCCGGCCAGGATGGCGCGCACCCGCGCGCTGAAGTCGGCACTGCCGACGTCGGCCAGAGCTGGCCGCAGCACGACGTCGGCGTCGCGCAGTTCCACCTGGCTGATGCTGCGGCCCATGATGGCAAAGGTCTGCAGCAGCAGGCCCATCATGTCGCCTGTGGGCTTGCCTTCCGGTACCACGCTGATGTCGACGGCCAGCACCACATCCGCGCCCATCTGGCGCGCAAAACGCACCGGCACGGGCGACACCAGGCCGCCATCGACATATTCGCGGTTGCCGATGCGTACTGGCTGAAACACCGCCGGCACCGCGCTGGACGCACGCACCGCCAAGCCGGTGTCGCCACGCTGAAACAGGATGGCTGCGCCGCTGTCCAGGTCGGTGGCGACGATGCCCAGCGGCCGCGCCAGCCGTTCGATGGGCAGGCCACCGGTCTGGTCTCTCACCCAGCGCGCCAGGGCGTCGCCGCGCAGCACGCCGCGGCCGGGAAAGGCCCAATCCGTGATGGCGCCTTCGTCCATGGCCTGGGCCAACGCGCCGATGTCGGCCCCCGACTTGCCTGACGCAAACAGGGCGGCCACCAGGCTGCCCGCCGAGGTACCCACCACCAGGTCGGCCCGGATGCCGGCTTCTTCGAGCACCTGGAGTACGCCGATGTGCGCAAAGCCCCGCGCCGCGCCGCCACCCAGGGCCAGGCCCAGGCGCGGCAGCCGAACGGCAGCCGGCACGCCGGCGCGCGCGGTGGCCGTCTGATGGGGCGGCAGCGCCTGAACTGCAGCTGCTGCCTGGTTGGGGGCTGGGCCTGAGACCGTCGCCGCAGCGCTAGCCACTGCCGGGGCATGTGACGCACCGGTAGCGCCCGGGCCGCCCAGCCGCGGGGCTGTCTGGCAGGCCGCCAAACCCAGCATCGCCAGCAGCGCCAGCGGCGCGATGAGGCGGCGGCACAGGGGGGTGGCTGCTGGGGCCAGCGCTGGCAGCCGACCCTGGGCCAGCAGCCGCTTTCGCGGCTGCGGCGCTGGTCGCCACCCCCATGCGTCAGAACCCATTTGCATATCCAAACTACAAAACAATACTTCCTGGGAATATCAGGGTTCCCTACAGTGCGCAGCTGTGGGCGTACTGCCCCGCCCGCCTTGCCGCACCAGCCGTTCATGTACCGCTACACCGATTTTGACCGTCAGTTCCTGCGCCAACGCGCCGCGCAGTTCCGCGATCAGCTGCAACGCCACCTGGCCGGCGATCTGCCCGACGAGGACTTCCGCGCCCTGCGCCTGCAAAACGGCTGGTACGTGCAGCGCCACGCGCCGATGCTGCGCGTAGCCGTGCCCTACGGCGAACTGGCTTCACGCCAACTGCGGGCCCTGGCGCAGATCGCGCGCGACTTCGACCTGCAGGACGCAGAGCAAGCTACCCAGCGCGGCGGCTTCGGGCACTTCACCACGCGGCAGAACATCCAGTTCAACTGGATCCCCCTGGCCCGCGCCGCCGACGTGATGGACCTGCTGGCGAGCGTGGACATGCACGGCATCCAGACCAGCGGCAACTGCATCCGCAACATCACCAGCGACGCGCTGGCCGGCATCGCGCCCGACGAACAGGTCGACCCGCGGCCCTACTGCGAAATCCTGCGCCAGTGGAGCACCCTGCACCCCGAATTCGCCTTCCTGCCGCGCAAGTTCAAGCTGGCCGTGACGGGGGCCGCCGAAGACCGCGCCGCCACCGACTGGCACGACATCGGTTTGCAGCTGCGCCGCAACGCCAGTGGCGACGTAGGCTTCCGCGTGGCCGTGGGTGGCGGCATGGGCCGCACACCGGTGATCGCCACGCCCATCCACGACTTCGTGCCGTGGCAGCAGATCCTGGTCTACATCGAGGCCATCGTCCGCGTCTACAACCTTTACGGCCGGCGCGACAACATCTACAAGGCGCGCATCAAGATCCTGGTGAAGGCCGAAGGCCAGCGCTTTGTCGATGCCGTGAACCGCGAGTTCACCGCACTCTGCGCCGACCCGCAGACGCGCTTCGTTCCACAGGCTGAACTGGACCGTGTCGCGGCAGGTTTCGTCTCGCCCGCGGCCGCCGCGGATGCTGCTGCGACGCATCGGCAATCGGTGCCGGACGCCGATGCCCCTGCCTACAACCGCTGGCTGCAGCGCAACGTGCACGCGCACCGGCTGCCGGGTTACCGGGCAGTGACGCTGTCGCTCAAGCGCGCCGGTCTGCCCCCCGGGGACGTCACCGCGCAGCAGCTGGATGGCGCGGCCGATCTGGCCGACCGCTACAGCCAGGGCGAAGCCCGCGTCACGCACGACCAGAACCTGCTGCTGCCCTGGGTGCCCGAAGCGCAGCTGGCCAGCCTGTGGCAGGCGGCGCGCGCAGGCGGCTTCGCCACGCCCAACATCGGGCTGCTGACAGACATGATCGCCTGCCCTGGCGGCGACCTGTGCGCCCTGGCCAACGCGCGGTCGATCCCGATCGCCGCGGCCATCACCGAACGCTTTGCCGACCTGGACGAGCAGCACGACATCGGCGACATCGACCTGCACATCAGCGGCTGCATCAACAGCTGCGGCCACCACCACAGTGGGCACATCGGCATCCTCGGCGTCGACAAGGACGGCAGCGAGTGGTACCAGGTGACGGTGGCCGGCAGCGACGGCAGCACACTTTCTGGCGCGTCCGTGGCCGGCAAGGTCATCGGCCCCTCGTTTGCGGCCGACGAAGTGCCCGACGTGATCGAAGCCGTGATCGATACCTACCGCCAAGCCCGCAGCCCGGGCGAACGCTTCATCGACACCGCGCGCCGTCTGGGCGTGCTGCCCTTCCGTCAGGCCGCCAACGCCGTGCGCCGCAGCACCGCGCAGCCGCAGGAGACCCCGGCATGAAGTTCATCCCCCCCGGGCAAGCCCTGCCGGCCGGCACGGCCGCATGGCCCAACACTGAAGACGTGCTGGCCCAGGCCGATGCGCTGGCCGCCTTGCCGGCCATCGCGCTGGAATTCCCGAAGTGGACCGACGGACGTGCCTATTCCCAGGCGGTGCTGCTGCGTCAACGCCTGCGCTACCGAGGCGAACTGCTGGCCACGGGCCAGGTGCTGGTGGACATGCTGCCCCTGCTGCAGCGCTGCGGCTTCAGTGCCGTGCAGTTGCGCGCCGACCAGAAAGCCGAATACGCGCAGCGTGCGCTGGGCTTCTTCGACAGCAGTCCTGAAGCTGGTGCGACGCCGCAGCCTCGGTACTACCAGCCAGCGGTGGGCGACGCGCCCGCCCCGCAAGCCTGAGGCCCCAAGCCATGAGCAACGCCATCGAACGCAACGCCCGCCGCCTGCCGGGCTTCGACACCCGCGTGGCCAGCGCCCTGGCCGTGCTGCACCAGGCCGCGCAGGCCCATGCCGGACAGCTGTTGCAGGCCACCAGCCTGGGCGCTGAAGACATGGTGGTGACCGACCTGATCGCCCGGCACGGCCTGGCCATCCCCCTGGCCACGCTGGACACCGGTGCCCTGCACGCCGACACCCTGGCCATGCTGCCGCGCATCCGCCAGCACTACGGGCTGGAAGTGCAGCGCTTCAGCCCCCCGGCCGAACAGGTGCTGCACTTCGTGGCCGAGCGCGGCGAAGGCGTGATGTTCAGCAGCCTGGAAGGCCGCAAGGCCTGCTGCGCGCTGCGCAAGCTGGAACCGCTGGGCCGCCTGCTGGCTGGCCGCACGGCCTGGGTGACGGGCCTGCGCCGTGAACAGAGCGGTGAACGCGGCCAGGTGGACTTCATCGAAGCCGACGGCCAGGGCCGCAGCAAGATCAACCCGCTGGCGGACTGGGCCTGGGCCGACGTCTGGCAGTACATCCAGGACCATGCCGTGCCCTACAACCCGCTGCACGACGCCTTCTACCCCAGCATCGGCTGCGCGCCCTGCACCCGCGCCGTGGCCCAGGGCGAAGACTTCCGCGCCGGCCGCTGGTGGTGGGAACAAGACGGCGCCAAGGAATGCGGCCTGCACGTGCACGCCAGCCCGGAGGAAAGCCGCGCATGAACGCCCCTGTGGACGCCCAGACCCTGGCCCCGGCCTTCGACCACCAGCACCTGGACGGGCTGGAAGAAGAAGCCGTCTTCATCCTGCGCGAAGTCGCGGCCAGTTTCGAACGCCCGGCCCTGCTGTTTTCAGGCGGCAAGGATTCCTGCGTGGTGCTGCGCCTGGCCGAAAAGGCCTTCAAGCGGCGTGTGGCGGGCCAGCAGTTCCAGGGCCGGCTGCCCTTCCCGCTGCTGCATGTGGACACGGGGCACAACTTCCCGGACGTGATCGCCTTTCGCGACCAGCGCGTGGCCGAGATGGGCGAACGTCTGGTGGTGGGCCATGTCGAGGATTCCATCCGCCGCGGCACCGTGCGGCTGGCGCACGAACTGGAATCGCGCAACCCGCACCAGACCGTGGCGCTGCTGGAAGCGATCGAGGAACACCGCTTCGACGCACTGATCGGCGGGGCGCGGCGCGACGAAGAAAAAGCGCGCGCCAAAGAACGCATCTTCAGCCACCGCGACAGCTTCGGCCAATGGCAGCCGAAGGAACAGCGGCCCGAGCTCTGGACCCTGTTCAACACCCGGCTGCGCCCCGGAGAACACTTCCGCGTCTTCCCCATCAGCAACTGGACCGAGCTCGACGTCTGGATGTACATCGCCCGCGAAGGCATCCCGTTGCCGGGCCTCTACTACGCCCACAACCGGCAGGTGGTGCGCCGCAAGGGGCTGCTGGTGCCCGTCACGCCCGTCACCCCGCCCCTGGCCGGCGAGACGGTGGAAACCGCCCAGGTGCGCTTTCGCACCGTAGGCGACATGACCTGCACTTGCCCAGTGGAAAGCCCGGCCGCGAACGCCGCCGAAGTGGTGGCCGAGACGCTGACCGTGACGGTAAGCGAACGCGGCGCCACGCGCATGGACGACCGCAGCAGCGAAGCGGCGATGGAACGCCGCAAGAAGGAAGGCTACTTCTGATGAACACATCGGCCCCGATGAACCCGCCGGCGGGCGCCGCCAACGCCGCTGAAAGCGTGGCCTTGGTCGAGACGCCCACGGCCACGGCCCGTCAGGCCCTGCGCTTCCTGACGGCCGGCAGCGTGGACGACGGCAAGAGTACCCTGATCGGCCGGCTGCTCTACGACAGCCGGGCCCTGCTGGCCGACCAGATCGGCACCCTGCGCGCACGCGGCGGCGCTGCGGCAGGCACCGGGCCCGACTTCGACCTGTCGCTGCTGACCGACGGCCTGGAAGCCGAACGCGAGCAGGGCATCACCATCGACGTGGCCTTCCGCTACTTCGCCACGCCACGACGCAAGTTCATCATCGCCGACGCGCCCGGCCACGAGCAGTACACACGCAACATGGTCACGGCGGCGGCCGGCAGCGACGCGGCGGTGGTGCTGGTGGACATCACCAAGCTGGCCTGGCGCGAATCGGCACTGGCTGGCCAGCCGGTGCCGCTGCTGCCGCAGACGCGCCGCCACGCCTTGCTGGCGCAGCTGCTGCGCGTGCCGGGCATCGTGTTCGCGGTCAACAAGCTCGACGCGGTGGAAGACCCTGGCGCCGCCTTTGCCGCGGTGCAGGCCAGCCTGCGGGCTTTCGCGCAGCAGGCGGGCATCGCCGTAGCCGCCATCGTGCCGGTGTCGGCGCTGCGCGGCGACAACGTCGTCGAGCCCTGGCGCACACCCTGGTACGCCGGGCCCAGCTTGCTGCAGGTGCTGGAAGGCCTGCCCAGCACGGCCGAGCAAGCCCAGGCGGCCAGCCAGGCGCAGCCCGGCACGCTGCAGTTGCCCGTGCAATACGTGGCGCGCGGCGCGCTAGCAGCCCAGACTGGCGTGGGCGAACAGCCGCGCACCTTCTGGGGCCGCGTGGCCCAAGGCAAGGTGCAGCTGGGCGATGCCGTGCAAGTCTTCCCCAGCGGCGAGCAGGCCCGCGTGGCTGCGCTCTTCGACGCCAACGGGCCGGCCCAGCAGGTGGCCGCAGGGCGGTCGGCCGGCGTGGTGCTGGACCGGCAGCTGGACATCTCGCGCGGCGACTGGCTGGCCGCGCCCGGCGCGCAGCAGCCCGCGCACAGCTTCACCGCCACGCTGGCCTGGCTGGACACCGAACCCGCCACGCCCGGCCGCAAGTACCTGCTGCGCCACGGCCACCGCTGGGTGCAGGCACGTCTGGCGGCCATCCACCACCGGCTGGACATCCACAGCCTGCAGCCCACCGAAGCGCAGACCCTGGCGGTGAACGAGATCGCCGAGGTGCGCTTCGACCTGCAGCAGCCGCTGCCGCTGGCGCCCTATGCGGAACAGCGCGACGCTGGGGCCTTGATCGTGGTCGACCCGGCCAGCCACCGCACCAGCGGCGCGGTGCTGGTGCTGTCCACCCCCGCGGCGGGCGCATGAGCGCGCCGGACCGTTCCCAAGCGCTCATCCCGAATTGCGCAGCACGCAGGGTAGTCCGGTGAACAGGCTTGGCCGGGTGGTCTTCATCGGTGCCGGGCCAGGCGCGGCAGACCTGATCACCCTGCGCGGGGCGGCCCGCTTGCGCCAGGCCGACGTGGTGCTGTTCGACGCCCTCACTGACCCCGCCCTGCGCGAACTCGCGCCCCAGGCGCTGTGGGTGGACGTGGGCAAGCGCGGCTTCTGCGATGCCACGGGCCAGGCCACCATCGACGCACTGCTGGTGCGCTACGCCAGCAGCCATGCCTGCGTGGTGCGGCTCAAGGGCGGGGACCCCAGCGTCTTCGGCCGGCTGGAAGAAGAGCTGCAGGCCCTGTCCCGTGCCGGCATCGCCTGCGAAGTGGTGCCCGGCGTGACGGCAGCACTGGCCGCCGCGGCCGACACCCAGCGCCCGCTGACGCGCCGCGGCATCGGCCGCAGCCTGAGCCTGACCACCGCGATGACGCAGGAAGGCCGCCTGCATGCCGGCCGCCATGCCGACACCGAGGTCTTCTACATGGCAAGCCGCCAGCTAGGGGCCCTGGGCCGGCGGCTGCGCGCCGCAGGCTGGCCAGCCGACACGCCCACCAGCGTGGTGTCCCGCGCAGGCTGGCCCGACAGCTTGGCCAGCCAGCACCCGCTGCAGGGCCTCGGGCAGGCTGCCCTGCTGCACGCCGGGCGCCCCACCGTGGTCACGGTCGGTGCCGGTGCCCTGCCCTGCGCCATGCCGGCGGCGCTGCCCGATGGCGTGGCGGCTGCGCCGCAAATGGGGGCAGAGTCCGCGGCGCCAGATCACCCGGCTGCCACCGCGCCCCAGGGCGCGGCCTAAAATCAAGCTTTCATCTTCGCGCTGCGGGCCGCTGCAGTGCGCCGGGCACCCCAGGGTGCCGAACCCTACCTAAGCGCCTTTTCATGACCCACGTCGTCCTCGAATCCTGCATCAAGTGCAAGTACACCGACTGCGTTGATGTCTGCCCCGTCGACTGCTTCCGCGAGGGCCCGAACATGCTGGTCATCGACCCGGACGAGTGCATCGACTGCGCAGTCTGCATCCCCGAGTGCCCGGTGAACGCCATCCTGCCCGAAGAAGACGTGCCCACCGACCAGCTGCAGTTCATCAAGATCAACGCCGACCTGTCGCGCAAGTGGCCCAGCATCACCAAGCGCAAGGCGCCGCTGCCCGAAGCCGACGAGTGGAAAGACCGCAAGGACAAGTTGGACCAGCTGGCCAGATGACACTTGCCCCCGAGCTCACCGCGTTCGCTACCCCCCGAGGGGGCAGCCCCGCAGTGGACCGGCACAGCCGGATCCACGCGGGGGAGTTCGGTTTAGGTCCCCTGTCTCTCCTACTCTTCTCATGAGCACTGAACCCATCCAGACAGACGCCGTCATCATCGGCGCCGGCCCCGTGGGCTTGTTCCAGGTCTTTGAACTCGGCCTGCTCGAGATCAAGGCCCACATCATCGACAGCCTGGCTTACCCCGGCGGGCAGTGCATCGAGCTCTACCCCGACAAGCCCATCTACGACATCCCGGCCGTGCCGGTGTGCACCGGCAAGGAGCTGACGGACAACCTGCTCAAGCAAATCGAACCCTTCGGCGCCACCTTCCACCTGGGCCAGGAAGTGACGACGGTGCTGAAGCAGGACGACGGGCGCTTCTTCGTCGAGACGAGCAAGGGCACGCGCTTCCTGAGCAAGACCATCTTCATCGCCGGCGGTGTCGGGTCGTTCCAGCCACGCACACTCAAGGTCGACGGTCTGGACAAGTTCGACGAGACGCAGCTGTTCTACCGCGTGAAGAACCCGGCGCAATTTGCGGGCAAGAACCTGGTCATCATTGGTGGCGGCGATTCGGCCCTGGACTGGGCGCTGAACTTTGCGCAGGAAGGCCCGAACAAGGCCGAGAGCGTCATCCTCATCCACCGCCGCGACGGCTTCCGCGCGGCACCTGCGTCGGTGGCGAAGATGAAAGAGCTGTGCGACGCCTACGAGATGCAGTTCGTGGTCGGCCAGGTTACGGGCTTCGAAGAAAAGGACGAGCGGCTGAGCCAGCTGAAGGTGACGGGTGCTGATGGCGTCACGCGCCTGGTGCCGCTGGACATGCTGCTGGTGTTCTTCGGCCTGAGCCCCAAGCTGGGCCCCATCGCGGAATGGGGCTTGGGCATCGACCGCAAGCAAATCACGGTCGACACCGAGAAGTTCCAGACCACCATCCCTGGCATTTTTGCAGTGGGTGACATCAATGTCTACCCGGGCAAGAAGAAGCTCATCCTGTCGGGCTTCCATGAAGCCGCGCTGGCGGCGTTTGGCGCATCGCCCATCGTTTTCCCGGAAAAGCGCGTGCTGCTGCAGTACACCACCACCAGCCCGAAGCTGCACAAGGTGTTGGGCGTGGAATCGCCGGTTTTCGACTGACGCCAGATTTCGCGTCACACCAGGCGCCGCACCAGGCGCCGCACATGCGGACATAATCCGCTCGCGCCACGACCTGTCGTGACGCATCCGCTAGGGGTGTTGGCCCGGTGTTCCCACCGGGCCGACTGAGAAAGTCCCTTTGAACCTGATTGAGGTAATCCTCGCGCAGGGAAGCAGTCTCCAAGCCCGTGGCCTGTCGGCTCCATCCGACTTCTGCCTGAGCCTTTGACGCGCATTCCTGCCATCAAAGCACAAGGCACACGATGGCATTCACACGTTCTTCATTCCGCAGTTCTGCGATGGCCCTGGCCATGGCAGCCGCCTGGCCGCTACCGGCCGCCTGGGCCCAAACCGTCGACGCTGGCTCCAGTGCGGGCAGTAGCACCGTCACCATCACCGGCCGCAGCAGCGCCACGCCTTCGTTGGCCGGATTTGGCGATGTGCCGCTGGCCAAGTCGCCCTTGCAGGCCAGCGTATTCGGGGCGCAGCTGCTGGCCGATCAGGGCATCTTCAGCCTGGGGGCCCTGACGCGGCTGGACGCCAGCATCGGCGACGCCTACAACGCCGAGGGCTACATCGCCAACCTGTCTTCGCGCGGCTACGCGCTGGACAACCGTTTCAACTACCGACGCGACGGCTTGCCCATCAATGCCGAGACCGCGCTGCCGCTGGACAACAAGGAAAGGCTGGAACTGCTGAAGGGCACCAGCGGCATCCAGGCTGGCACCAGTGCCCCGGGCGGGCTGGTGAACCTGGTCGTCAAGCGCCCCACCGCGAGCCAGCGCCAGGCCCGGCTGGAGTGGCGCGAACAGGGAACGGCGCTGGCGGCAGTCGATCTGTCTGAACGCTTTGGGCGTGACGGGGCCCTGGGTCTGCGTGTGAACCTGGCAGCCGAAAGACTGGACCCCAGCACCCGCGACACCACGGGCAGCCGCCGACTGGCCGCCCTGGCCCTGGACTGGCAGCTGACCCCCGACAGCCTGCTGCAGGCCGAGCTGGAAAACAGCCGCCAGAGCCAGCCCAGTGTGGCGGGCTACAGCCTGCTGGGCAACGACGTGCCCGACCCGCGCCGCATCGACATCCGGCGCAACCTGAACGCCCAGCCCTGGGCTCAGCCCGTGGTGTTCAACGGCAGCACGGCGTCGCTGCGCTGGCAGCAGCAGCTGCGCGGCCTGGGTGCCTGGGCCGAAGGCTGGCGCCTGACCGCGCAGGCCATGACACAGCGGCTGCGCAACGACGACCGCACTGCCTTCCCTTATGGCGTCTACGACAGCAACTACGTCTGCACCGACTACTGCGACCGTTTCGCCCCCGACGGCAGCTTCACCTACTGGGAATACATCAGCAACAACGAACGCCGCCGAAGCGACGCGCTAGCCCTGACCCTGGCCGGCCAGCTGCGCACCGGGCCCGTGGAACATGCCTTCGAAACCGGCTTGCTGCACACGCGCTACCAGGCGCGGTTGCAGGACCAGGTGTTCGACATCGCCGGCCCCGGGCGCATCGACGGCAGCCTGCAAAGCCCACCCAGCGCCCGCTTCACCGACGCCAACACCAACCGCGACGAACGCGGGCTGGAATGGTTTGCGCGCGACGCCATGCGCCTGGGCTCGGCCTGGCAGCTGTGGGCTGGCCTGCGCCATGTGCGGCTGGACCGGGCGAGCGTTCGCACCAGTGCCGACAGCAGCGGCAGCCTGCGCGCGACAGACTACGACCGGCAGGCCACCACGCCCTGGCTGGCCACATCGTGGCAATTCAGCCCCAAGACCCTGCTGTATGCCAGCTGGGGGCGGGGCCTGGAAACCGACGTCGCCCCCAACCGTGCCCGCTACCGCAATGCAGGTGCTTCCCTGGCCCTTAACAGCCGGCAGAAAGAGCTGGGCGTCAAGCATGGCAACGACCAGGTCGAGGCCGCCCTGACCCTGTTCGACATCGACCGCGGCGTGGCCGCCGATTTCGGACCCTGCAACGACAGCCGGGACAGCTGCGAAAGGCGGGTGGACGGCAGCGCCCGCCACCGCGGTGTGGAAGCCCAGTGGACGCGGACCCTGGCGCAATGGACCCTGCAAGGCAGCGCCATGCTGCTGCAAGCCCAGCGCCGCGGTTCGCAAACGCCTGGCGTGAACGGGCAGCGGCCGGTGAACGTGCCGCGCAACAGCCTGCGCCTGGGGGCCGAGTATCGCCCCCCTGCCCTGCCCGGTCTGGTGCTGCAAGCCGGGTTCAGCAGCGAGGGCAGCCGCGTCGTCCTGCCCTACGACAACAGCGTGATCATCCCCGCCTGGCAGCGCTGGGACCTGGGCCTGCGCTGGCGCCAGACCTGGGCCGGTACCGACCTGGTCTGGCGTGTGGCCGTGGACAACCTGGCCGACAAGCGCGCCTGGAAGGAATCGCCCTACCAGTTCGGCCACGCTTACCTGTACCCACTGGCGCCCCGCAGCGTCAGGGCTTCGCTGCAGGCAGGTTTCTAGTGGCGAACACCACACCCGGGTGCCTGGCGGGCTGGGGTTTCGGGCTATACTGCGAGGCTGTTCCTCGATAGCTCAGTCGGTAGAGCGCCGGACTGTTAATCCGTAGGTCCCTGGTTCGAGCCCAGGTCGAGGAGCCAGGAAATGCAAGAGTCAGCAGGCAAGCGCCTGCTGACTTTTTTGCTTTCTGGGCTCGGCTGGTGCCAGCCTGGTGCCAGTTTCGGGGTGCATGCCCTCCCGGTGCCAGCGCTCTGATGCCCGTTGCACCGATGCTGCAGGTACGTGGGGACGGTTGCGACGCCACAGTCGTATCCGACCTTTGCTCTCTGCCCAAGGGCGTGAAAGCCCCGCGTGTACCCAAAGACCTGCTGCAGCTGAACTGCATCGTCTACACGGAACTGGCCATCCAGAACGCGTGGACCTTCACCGCCGGCGCAGGCGCCCCAGTAGATGTAGGCAACACAGTCACGGTTCGTGCGCAGGGCAACATCGAAACCAACAGCAGCTAATTGGTGCGGGCCGCGGTGCTGTCGGGTATGGGCATCGGGTTCTCGCCAACATGGGTGTTCGAAGCAGAGATGTCACAGGGCGATCTGCAGGTCTTGCTGCCTGACTGGCCAGCACCGTCCATGCCCATGCACCTGGGCAGCCCAGTTCAACGGCGGCAATCGGCAAAGGTAAAGGCCTCTGCGGATCATCTGCTTGCGGCAATGGTCTGAATCGTCGCTTGGGCATCGGTAGCCCAGAACCCTCGTAGTGTAGGCAGTGGGCCGTTCCTGTGCCATGCGGTCACGGTGGACCGGGGCGCCAGAACCATCACCGGAAGCCACCCCTAGGTCATCTGTGAAGTCATCTGGATGCCAGCAGAATCGGCGGATCCGCAGCCAAGTCCCCAGGTCCAGCCATGCTGAAGTTCTATTACTCGCTCGCACCCAACCCCATGAAGGTTGCCCTTTTCCTGGAGGAGTCTGGCCTGCCCTACGAAGCCATACCGGTGGACACGCGCAAGGGCGAGCAACATGCCACTGCGTTCACCGCCTTGAACCCAAACGCCAAGGTGCCCGTGATCGTCGATGGGGAGACGACAGTCTTCGACAGCAATGCGATCCTGCTGTACCTGGCAGAGAAGACAGGCCAATTCCTGCCCGCGTCAACCGACCGCGGGGGCATGCTGTCGTGGCTGATGTTCGTGGCTTCGGGCATCGGGCCTTTCACTGGCCAATGCGTGCACTTCAAGCACTACGCGCCGGAACCCAACCCTTACGCGCTCAACCGATATGACTTCGAAGCCTGGCGGCACTGGAAGATTCTCGACACGCACCTGGCAGACCGATCGTGGATGGTCAGCGGGCACTACAGCCTGCTGGACATGGCCGTATGGGGCTGGGCGCGAGCAGTGCCGTTTGCACTGGGCGCCGACGCCTGGGAGCAGCTGCCGCATGTGAAACGGCTGCTGGATGCGGTGAACGAGCGCCCGGCTGCGCAGCGCGCGGCGGCGTTGAAGGACCGCCACGCATTCAAGACCGAACTGGACGACGAAGCGCGACGCGCGATGTTCCCGCAGAACGAACGACTCCAGGGCTGAGCTGCCGCAGACCCGCTTGGACCGCAGGGTCGTCTGAACAGAGTTCCCGCTGCGGTGAACTCCCAGTGAGGTTCCGATGACCTCATCTTCCTAGCATCGACTGTGCGAGTTCGGCATTGCGAATTTCGTCCCACCACCACAGTCCTGCCAGGAGCTTCACATGACCCACCGTATCCATTCCCTTCTGCGTACCGCCACGGGTACTGCCGCCGTGCTGGCGTTATGCGCCCCGGCGCAGGCCGCCATCGTCGACGTGACCGTCACCGTGCAGAACCTTGCACCTGTCAACAGCATCAGCTTTGCACCCTTGCACGTGGGCTTCAATAACGGCAGCTTCGACGCGTTCAATCTCGGCGGCGTTGCCACCGCACCCATCATTTCCGTGGCTGAAGGTGGCGCTGGCGGCGCCTGGCAGGCGGCCTTTGCAGCTGCCGACCCCACGGCCACGCGGGGCACCATCGGCGGCTTGCTGCTGCCGGGTGCCACCAGCAGCCTGACGTTCAGGGTCGACACCAGCCTCAACCCGTTCTTTACCTTCGGTGCCATGGCGGTGCCTAGCAACGATTTCTTCATTGGCAACGACCGCCCCACCGAGTACCGGCTCTTCAACGCCAACGGCAGCCAGAACCTCACCACCATCGGCATCAAGGCCAACGAGATCTGGGATGCCGGCTCGGAAGTGTTCGACCCTGCAGCCGCGGCCTTCGTCGGCAACAACGACCTGCGCCGTGACCAGAACTCGGTGGTGGCTTTCAACTTCGCCGAGTTCGCTGGCTTCAATGGTCTGACCACGGGTGCCGGCTACGTCTTCAACAGCGCCTTGACAGCCGACAGCGATGTCTACCGGATCAGCTTCGGCGTGTCGCCTGTGCCCGAGCCCGGCAGCTACGCGCTGCTGGCAGCGGGCCTGGCGGCCATCGGCTTGGTTGCGCGCCGCCGCCGCGTCGGCACGCCGGCCTTGGGCACGGCTGCGGCCTGAAGCCCAGAGCCAGTCTGTCTGTTCCAATGAAATGCTGGCGCAGCATCCGGTCTGCGCCGGCCGACCATGAATGAACACCTCTTGCTGGTTGAAGACGACGATGCCATCGCCGTGGCCCTGCGTCTTCATCTTGAAGATGCGGGCTACCGTCTGCACCGCGAGGCCAACGGCCGACAGGCCATGGCCGCCATCGACCGGCAGCGCTGGGACTTGGTGCTGCTGGACCTGATGCTGCCCGGCGCCGATGGCTGGGAAGTCTGTCGCCACCTGCGCGCCCGGCATGCCGATGTGCCGGTCATCATGCTCAGCGCACGCTCTGCCGAGGCGCACCGCGTGCTGGGGCTGGAACTGGGCGCCGATGATTACGTGGCCAAGCCCTTTTCGATGCTGGAACTGGTGGCGCGCATCCGCGCGCTGCTGCGGCGCATCGAGCAGATGCGTTCGACCAGCACAACGAAGCAGGAATTCAGCTTCGGACCTTTTCGCCTGGACACGGTGCGACGCGAACTGCTGCGTGACGGCACGGTGGTGCCCTTGACCTTGCGCGAGTTCGATCTGCTGCACTTCCTGTTGAAGCACCCGGGTCGGCCTTTTAGCCGCGGCGAACTACTGCAACGCGTCTGGGGCGACGGCTTCGACGGTTACGAGCACACCGTCAATTCCCACATCAACCGGCTGCGCAGCCGCATCGAAGAAGACCCACGCGACCCCAAGCGTGTGGTCACCGTGTGGGGCGTGGGCTACCGCTTCGATCCGCAGCCCGCGCCATGAGCGCCACCCGGTCTTTCACGACTCGCCTGTCGCTAGCCCTGGCCCTGCTGCTGCTGGCTTACGGCGCATTCGTGGCGCTGCTCGGGCGACAGGTCGCAGCCGAACAGGAGCAGGAATCGTCGCAGCGCCTGTCGCATGGGCTGGCCCGGCACATCGTCGGCCATTGGCCCGAGATCGCATCGGCCAACCGGGACGAAGACGAGCGCACGGCCCGTGCCGCCCTGCTGTCCATGCTGATGGCCGTGAACCCCGGCGTACAGGTCTACTTGCTGGACGCGAACGGCCGCGTGGAGCACTACATCGGCGAGCCCGGCATGGTGCGGCAGTATCAGGTGGACCTGGATGCCATCCGCGCGTTCCTGGCCGGTGCCGCGCTGCCGCTGCGTGGCACTGACCCGATGGGCTCGGGCGTGCTCCGCATCTTCAGCGCAGCGATGTTCCCCGTGCGCGTTGGCGACGCACGGCCCCCAGGTTACCTGTACATCGTCCTAGACAGCCCTGCGCGCGATGCCGTTGCAGCGCAGGTCGGCGCCCACCGGCTGTGGCAGGGCGCCGGGCTGGCCGCCGCCATGGGCCTGCTGGTGACGCTCGGCCTGGGCCTGTTCACCTTCCGCCGCATGACGCGGCCACTGCACCGCCTGGCCGAAAGCCTGCGCGGCTACAGCTGGCGCAGCGCTGGGGTGGACACGGCCGAAGGGCTGGCCGCAGCTTCGCCGACACCGCCCGTGGGCGACGAGGTGAACGCCCTGGCCGATGCCTTCGCCACCATGACGCACCGCATCGAATCGCAGGCCCGGCGCGAGCAGCAACAGGTGGCTGACCATCGCGAGATGATGGCCAGCGTGGCCCACGACCTGCGCACGCCGCTGACGGCCCTGCACGGCCACCTGGAGGCCCTGGCCGCTGACACCGCAACCGACCCCATGCGCCGCGCGGCTGTGCTGCAGGCAGCACTGGCACAAAGCCGCAAGGTCAGCCGCCTGTCGCAGCAGCTGTTCGAGCTGGCCGCCCTGCAGTCCACCGGGCAGGTGCTGCACCGCGAACGCTTCAGCCTGGACGAAGTGGTGACGGATGCGGTGCAGAAGTTCGAACTGAGCGACGCGCAACCCACGGTCATGTTGCATGGCGTGCCGCCGGGCCGCCTGGAACTGGAAGGCGACCTGCAGCTGATCGAGCGTGCCCTGACCAACCTGATCGACAACGCCGTGCGTCACGCCCCTGGCAGGCATCCGGTTCGGGTGAGCCTACGGCGCGAAGGCATGCAGGCCGAGATCGTGGTCGAAGACGGCGGGCCGGGTCTGCCGGGCGAACTGCACCAGCGGCTGGACCAGGGCCTGTCGCTGCGTGACCCGCCCATCAAGCGCAGCAGCGGCGGCATCGGCGGCCTGGGGCTGGCCATCGCGCAACGCGTGGCGGTGCTGCACGGTGGCAGCCTGCGGCCGCTGGCCGCCCCGGGGGGCGGTACCCGCTTGTGCCTGGCGCTGCCGCTGGCGGCGTGACGCGCACACCGGACCGCCATCGTCGGTCCCGCCGCTGATGCCGGGGCGGGGGCGGGCCTGCATGCATCCGCGGCTTCATGCGATCCTCGCGGTCGTGCCGCTTGATGTAACCCAACCCGCCGTCCAAACGACCCCCTAAAAGAACCCCCATCAGCCGCGAGCCATTCAAGCCCTGGAACCCCTGCGATGCACCCGAACCTGCCGTTGTTGCCCGCCACCGACATCTCGCCGACCAGCCGGCGCAGCATGGCGGCCCGACCAGCCCTGACGACGCGTCGCAGCTGGCTGCTGACAGCGGCGGCGCTGGCCTTGCCGGCCGCCCGCGCCGAGGGCTTTGACCACAGCCACGGCGCCTGGACTGCACTGTTGCGCAAGCATGTCGTCGTGCTGCGCGGCGGGCAGGCGTCGCAGCTGCGCTATGCCGCACTCAGCGCAGACCGCGCAGCCTTGCAGGCCTATCTGGCCACCCTGTCTGCCGTCAGCCAGCCAGCGTTCGATGCCTTCTCCAAGGCGCAGCGCATGGCCTTCCTGATCAACGCCTACAACGCCTTCACCTGCGAACTGATCCTGGGAAAGTACCCCGCGCTGTCGTCGATCAAGGACCTGGGCAGCGTCTTCAGCAGTCCGTGGAAGCCCAAGTGGATGGCGCTGCTGGGCAGCAAGGTCTCGCTCGACGACATCGAGCACGGCATGCTGCGCGCGCGCGGCCGCTACGACGACCCGCGCGTGCACTTCGCGGTCAACTGCGCCAGCATCGGCTGCCCGCCGCTGCGTGAGGAAGCCTTTGTTGCTGGCCGGCTTGACGCGCAGCTCGACGAGCAGGCGCTGCGCTTCATGAGCGACCGCCCGCGCAACCGCTTCGATGTCTCGCAAGGGCGGATCGAGGTGTCGAAGATCTTCGACTGGTACGGTGAGGACTTCACGCTCGGCCACCGCGGCATCGCATCGCTGCCGGCCTTCCTGGCGCGCTACGCTGGCGTGCTGGCCGATGCACCCGCCGACCGCGAGCGCGTACGCAGCCAGCAGGCCGCGGTCACCTTCCTGCCTTACGACTGGAAGCTCAACGACGCGGCGTGAAGGTACGCTGCAACACAACAGGAACGCATGCATGAAGCACCCCTTGAAACACGCCATGAAGCACCCCGTGAAGTCCCCGACGCGGCGCGCCGTTGCGCTGCTGCCGTTCGCCGCTGCCGCCAGCCTGGCTCTGCCCGCCTTCGTGCGCGCGCAGGGCAGCGAGCTCAAGCTCGGCGTCGGCCTGTTCCAGCCCGACAAGGAAAAGAACGACGCCACCTACCGCCCGCTGGCGCAGCACCTGTCACAGCGCTTGGGCCGACCCGTGTCGCTGCGCACGGTCGACAGCTGGGAAGGGCTGGCGAAATCGCTGGCCAATGGCGAGACCGACTTGGCGCTGATGGGCCCCTGGGGCTATGTGCTGGCCCACCACCACGCTGGCGCGCAGGTGGTGTCGACCATCCTCTACGACGGCAAGCCGGAATACTTTGCCATCATCGTCACCCACCCCGATTCGGGGCTGAACAGCGTGCAGGACCTGATCAAGGACGGCCCCAAACGCACGTTCGCGTTCGGCGACAAGGGCTCGACCTCGGGCTACCTGATCCCGCTGCACTTTTTCCAGCAGCAGGGCGTGGACCCCGACAAGCACTTCTCACGCGTGCTGTACACCAAACACCAGGCCATCGAGACCCAGGTGGCCGCAGGGCAGCTCGACGCGGGTGCCGACTACAACCGCAACCGCAACGCGATGATCGAACAGGGCCTGCTGAAGGCCGAGCGCAGCAAGATCATCTGGCAGTCAGCGCCGCTACCGAACGACGCATTCGCCGTCAGTGCCAGGCTGTTCGCGGACAAGGCGCTGGTGGAGCGGCTGCAGGTGGCGCTGGCCGAGATCGGCCCCTTGCTGGCCACGCAGCCGGGGCTGCTGCCCCCGCACTACACCGGCTTCGTCGCGAAGGACAACAGCTTCTACAAGCCCATCCGCGACGCCGGGCTGGCCACCGGCAAGCTCGCGACCCGGTGACCACTGCCGCGCGCCCCGCTGCCTCCCACCGCGGCCGTCTGCGCTTCCTGGCGCTGGCCGGCGTGTACGCGGCCATCGTGCTGGCGTGCCTGGGCACGCTGGCTGCGGCTGGCGACCTGTCGCTGGGCCGCCAGCCCTGGGACAACCTGCTCAAGTCGATGGCCGAGTTCGCCCGGCCCAGCTTCATCGACGTCTGGTTCGGCGATCCACGGCTGGAATACCGCAGCGACGACGGCACGCTGCTGCGCGTGGAAGACCGGCGCGCCGTCGAAGCCAGCTTCCTGGCCGCACTGGGCCGCGCCACCTGGGTCACCTTCCAGATCGCCACGCTGGGGTCCTTGCTGGCAGCGCTGCTGGCGCTGCCGCTGGGCTTGCTGTCGGCGCGCAATCTGAATGCGCCGCGCCCGCTTGCTTCGGCGGCACGCACCGTGCTGGACGTGGCCCGCGCGGTGCACACGCTGGTGTTCGGGCTGGTGCTGGTGGGCATCGTCGGGCTTGGGCCCACGGCCGGCATCCTGGCCATCGCGCTGCATTCGATGGGCACCGCCGGCAAGCTGTTCGCCGAAAGCATCGAGACCTTGGACATGGGCGCGGTGGACGCGGTGCGCGCCACTGGCGCCACGCCGATGCAGATCTTCTTCCACGCCGTCTGGCCGTCGGTGCTGCCGCAATTCGTCTCCAACCACCTGTATGTGTGGGAGTTCAACATCCGCGACTCGACCATCCTCGGGCTGATCGGCGCCGGCGGGCTGGGCCTGCTGATTTCCGAGGCAGTGAGCCTGTTCCAGTGGCCGCGGCTGGCGACGATCCTGATGGTGGTCGTGGTGCTGGTGATGGCCTTCGACGCGCTGTCGCGGCGCATTCGGCAAGCGCTGCTGTAGCGGCATCGTGATGAGCGCTGTGCAACCCGTCTTGCGCATCAGCGACCTGGTCGTCGAAGCTGGCGGCCGCACGCTGCTGCAGCTGCCGCGGCTGCAGATCGGCGCTGGCGAGCGTGTCGCGCTGGTGGGGCCGAACGGTGCTGGCAAAAGCACCCTGCTGCGGGTGCTGAGCGGCTTCGTCTTGCCAGCGCGTGGCGAGATCGAATTACTCGGCCGCCGCTTCGGCGCCGCAACGCAGTTGAACCGCCACCATTGGCGTGCCCTGCGCACGGAAGTCGGTGTGGTGATGCAGGGCCTGCACCTGGTGCCGCGGCTCACCGCACGTGAAAACGTTCTGATCGGTGCTCTCGGTCGCGCCGCTGCGCAGCCCGGCGCACTGCAAGCCTTGCGCAGCTGGGCGCGCCTGTATTCGCCAGCGCTGCGGGCCGAAGCCGAATCCGCCCTGGCGGCGCTGGGCGTGGCGGCGCTCGCAGAGGTGCGCGCCGACCGGCTCTCTGGCGGCGAACGCCAGAAGGTGGGCATTGCACGGCTGCTGCTGCAGCGCCCGCGGCTGGTGCTGGCCGACGAGCCGACTTCGGCGCTGGACCCGGCTGCGACGGCGCAGGCTTGCCAGGCGCTGTGCCGGGCGGCTGAGTCGGCCACGCTGGTGACGGTCGTGCACGACCCGGCCCTGCTGCCGCTGCTGGCCGACCGCGTGATCGGGCTGGCCGCTGGCCGTGTGGTGTTCGATGGCTCGCAGCACACGCTGGACCCCCGTGCGCTGGCCGCGCTGTATGCGCCAGGTCACGCTGCCGACGCGCACCTGGGCGACGCCAGGGCCTTCCTGTCCGCGGCCGGCACACCGCTGGCAACAAGCTGACCACCCGGAAGACTGCCATGTCTGCATCCCCATCCGAAGGCGCGGGGCGCAGCTGCCCGCTGCACTATCGCTACCTGCCTTCCGCGTTCGCTGCTGCGGCGCCACCCGCACTGCGCGGCGTCGAGGTGCTGTACGTTGTCGGCGGGCTGTACGGCAACGAGCTCGCGCTGTACGAGGTATTGCGCCTGTTCGACGCCGAACGCGGCAACAAGCGGCTGGTCTTCAACGGCGACTTCCACTGGTTCGATGCCGACCCGGCGGTCTTCGACCGCATCCAGCGCAGCGTGCTGGCCCACCACGCGCTGCGCGGCAACGTCGAGACCGAGCTCGCTGCAGAAGCGGGGGTGGCGCAGGACGATGCCGGCTGTGGCTGCGCGTACCCGCCCTGGGTCGGCGACGAGGTCGTCGAGCGTTCGAACCGCATCCTGCGGCGCCTGCGCAGCGCGGCCGGGCCCTTACAGCGTGCAGAACTCGCTGCGCTGCCGATGTGGCTGCGCGCCGATGTCGGCGCCCTGAAGGTCGGCATCGTGCACGGCGACGCCAGCTCTCTGGCCGGTTGGGGCTTCGCGCAAGAGCATCTGCGCGACGCCACCCACCGCGACACGGTGCGCGGCTGGTTCGGCCAGGCCGGTGTCGACGTGTTCGCCTGCACGCATACCTGCCTGCCGGTGTTCCAGGCCCTGCGCACCGGTGGCTCGCAGCGCTGGGTGTGCAACAACGGCGCCGCCGGCATGCCCAACTTCCAGGGCGACCGTGCTGGGCTGTTGACCCGTATCGCATGCCACCCTTTCGACGGGCCGCAGAAGCGATTCGGGGTAACTCAGGGCCACGTCTTCATCGACGCGATCGGCATCGCGGTCGACGCTGCCGAGGTGCAGCGCCGCTTCATTGCGCAATGGCCACCCGGTAGCGACGCACACCACTCGTACTTTGAACGCATCACCCGCGGGCCAGCCTACGGCCTTGAAGACGCGGTGCGATGCGACGACGCGCCCGTATTTGTGGGCATAGACGAGCGACCGACCCGCAGCAGCCAGGGCTAGAAAGGCTGCGGTGTCGACAGACGCTCAGCCGCGCGTTGCAGTGCGTGTTGAAGTGCTTGTGGCAGTGCGTGTGGCTGTGCGTGTGGCAGGCCCTGCCAGAGCCACCTGGCCACCATCCATCAATACAGCCAGCGCTGCGGCACCAGCCACCGCAGCGGTCAGGACTGCGCGCCCTGGCAACGAGACCGCCTTCAACTCGGCCCAGTCCGCCGCTGGATGGAACAGCCGCAGTTGGCGGCCGTCCTGGCTGGGCAGGATCAGCAGCCCCTGCACCCAGGCTGCCAGGTCGACCTCGCGGGTGCCGATGCGGTGGGTGCTGACGTCGCCCTGCAAGCGCCGCCGGGTCAGCCGCTCGCCTTCGAGCTGATAGACGTGCAGCACGCCGCCGATGTGCGGCGTGTGCACGGCCGCCAGGTGGCGGCCATCGGTGGTGGGCGCCAGCCAGCGGTGATAGCCGCCCACCGTATCGCCCAGCGCAGCCAGGCGCAGGCCCCGCGGGCGCGCTGGGTCGGCCTTCACCAAGGCCAACTGCCCGCCATCGGGGCCCGAGCGCACGGTCAGCAAGCCAGGCCCAGGCTGCGCGCCGGGCAGCAGCACAGGCCTGGGCGCGATGTCTTCGAAGACATGCGGTGCTGGCAGGCTCATCTCGCGCAGCACGTCCAGGCCGTGGCGTTCAAGCCAGAGCACACGTGTCGCCTCGATCGCATCGCCCAGCACGCCGTGGTCGTAGCGGCTGCTGTCCGGGCCCGCCAGCACGGCGATGTGGCCACCGTCTCCGCGGCTGTCCAGGTCGACCTGCACCGGGCGTGCGTCGGGCAGCACGGCCTCGGTCGACCGCGCGACTTCACGCCAGGGTCCGCCGTTGTCGGGCTCGAAACGCGCGAGGCGCTGGCCCAGCGGGTCGGCTGGCCGGGCAGTAACGGTCACCACGGCCAGCACGGCCAGCGGCAGGATCAGCAGCCCGGCGTTCACGGACAGGTTCGCAGAACGCGATGCAGACACCTCGCGCGCGCCGCCAGCCCCGGCGGCCGCTTCCCATACCCACAGTCCGCCCTCGGCCGTACGCGCGGCGATGCGGCCGTGACCCGTGGCGATGGGGGTTGCTGCGTCGATTCCCTCGGCCATGCGGCGCGGTGCCTGGCCCGTCAGCGACAAAGCCCACAAGCTGCCACTGGCACCGGTGCCCAGCAGGCCCGACGGGCCGCCCGCCTGCAGCTGCCGAATCGGTTCTTCTGTCGGCACGGCACGCCATGACCAAGCTGTGGCTTCAGGCGCCGCCGTCGCCGGCGCTCGCGCGCCGGCTTGCCCGCTGACTGGCCCCAGCCCGACGAAGCCCGCCAGCAGGGCCCGGCGCCGGGTGAACCTCAGTGGGCTTGACGCGCTCACAGCGTGCCGACGTATTCGCCCCGCGCCGGGTAGTTTTTGTCCAGCGCGAAATCGAGTGCAGCCAGCAGTTCGTCGAAGTGCGGCCGTGCAAAAGGCATGGTCTGCACCGCGCCGTAGTACAGCGTGCCGTCGGGCCGCACGATGAACACGCCGGGCTCTGAGAAAAGGGGCGGCTCTTCGATGCCGATCGAGGTGGTGCCGCGCGAGGTGCTGATGTACAGGCCCCACTCGCGTGCCTTCGCCAGGCTCAGGTCGTAGCCCATTCGCAGGGCGGGAGCCTTCAGTTTGTCGGCCATCGCCTGAGCACGCTCGCGCATGTCGCTGGATATCGCGACCACCTTCACGCCGCGCTTGTCGAACTCAGGCTGCAGCCGCCCCAGTTCCAACAGGTACTTCAGGCAAATGGGGCAGTGCAGGCCGCGATAGAACACGACCAAGGTGAAGTTTGTGGCGGCATCTTCGGTCAGGGAGAAACTGCCATGGTCCAGCGTCGGCACTTGCAAAGACGGAACGGCCTGACGCGGGATCAGCGGGGACGGCCATGACGGGTTCGACATTTCAACTCTCCGGATGGGGCATCAGCGCACTCTAGCGCCTTGAATGAGATACGCGGCAGCGGCCCGTCTACTTCCTTCAAGTTGGACCCCATGGCAGCAGGGCGGCACGGCCTTGAAAGCCCTGAGATCCCGATCGTCAAGTTGATCCAGGCATCCGGCAGCCAACCCAGGACATTCGCCTTTCCCCATGGGTTCGGCAAGCCGGGACAGCGCCTACAGCCCGCTCTTGAACTGTCCCATCGTGCACCGAGGTCCCAAGGGTGCGCTGCCCGGTGTGCCGCCGGTTCACCCCGTGCACTGAGCAGCGCGGCTGAGCCACCCTGGTCGGTCTCAGTCCCTTGCGCGGCGCTCGCGGCGCCGCGAGGCCCACACCACGGCACCCAGGCCGGCCAGCATCAGGCCATAGGTCGCTGGCTCGGGCACCACCGCAGCCACGCCCAGGTCGGGGTGGTCAGTGAAGAACCCGTCCAGCCCCAAGGCCAGGAAGGCCTGCACCTGCCCTTGCATGTTGCCGATGCCGGCCGGCAGCGGGCCGACGTCGAACTCGTTGGGCAGGAAGACGTTCTCGGCCCGGAAAGTCCAGCCATGCACTTCCAGACCCTTGGCGTGCGCGTCGGAAACCAGGCTGGTGGCCGTGCCC
The DNA here is from genome assembly GCA_027485165.1 of Rubrivivax sp. Taxonomy (GTDB): domain Bacteria; phylum Pseudomonadota; class Gammaproteobacteria; order Burkholderiales; family Burkholderiaceae_C; genus Rubrivivax. The sequence goes on along the minus strand of JAIXRN010000017.1, from coordinate 140,290 downwards.
AAGGTGCCGCTGGCGGTCAGCGGGATCATCAGGTTGGTGTTGGCGCCAACGCCTTCGGCGTAGGCCTTGATGAAGTCAAGCCCTGTGGCAGTAGCCAGATCGGCATACGTACGCGGGTCACCCGACACCACGAAGTCATACGGGCGGCCGGATGCACTCAGCAGTTGAACCACCCGCATGTTGGTGCGGCCGGCCACGTACTGCATGTTCGACACCTCGAACGACTGGATGTACACCGGTGCATTGGCGACGTTGCCGTAATTGGCATGCAGCACTTGCAGCAGCCGGTCTTCCATGCGCACCAGGCCATTGGCGTCGGTGAAGTTCTTGAAGTAGGTCGGGTGCTTGGTTTCTGGATAGATGCCGATCGGGCGCCCCAGTTCGACGCTGCGGGTCTTGGCCAGGTCGATCACTTCCTGCAAGGTGGGGATCGTGAACTGGTTGTTGTAGGCGTTGTTGTCGGTCCGCAGGTCGCGCAGCCTTTCTTGGGCCCGGATGTCGGTGCGGATCTCGGCGGCCGTGAAGTCCTCGGCCCACCACCCACCCACCTTCACGCCGTCCAGCGTCTTCACGGTCAGGCGGCCGGCGTACTGGGGCAGTTCCCAGACGTTGGTGCTGGTGTCGGTGCGGTTCAAAACCGGCCTGCCGTCGGCGCCGTAGACGATGTTGCCGGCCGCGTCCAGGTTCACGCGCGCCAGCATCGGTTCGTGACGGGCCAGCAGTTCGCCGTCCTTGGTCATCACCAGATCGGGTTCGATGTAGTTCGCACCCATCGAGATGGCCAGGTCGTAGGCGGCCAGCGTGTGCTCGGGCCGATAGCCCGACGCACCGCGGTGGCCGATCACGATGGGGGCGGCGCCGAACAGGGTACCGCTGGCCTGTGCCGGCGCAGCGGGAACGAAAGAAGCACTGGCCGCCAGGAACAGGCTGGCGAGCGAAAACTTGGCGAAGGACATGGAAACGCTCCTGATGGATGTGATGTGCCGTCGCACGGGGTCGACGTCACCACACCTTAGGCGTTAGGCATGACAGCAGCGCGACACGGCAGGGCCGGTCCTGTAGGCCTGTTCGTGTGGGGCTGGCCGGCGCCGGTTGATCGGTCGGATCAGGGGCTCGGGAAGAGCAAAGCCACCTGTTTCAGCCGCTGTTCCAGCCGCGGCACCGCGAAGTCCAGCAAAGCCCGCAACTTCAGCGGGATCAGGCGCTTGCTGGGGTACGCCAGGTTCACCGGCAGCGGCTCACTGTCATATGCCGACAGCACTGGCACCAGCTGCTTTTGTTCGACGTACCGGGCCACCTGATAGCTGGTGGCCTGAACCAGCCCGACGCCAGCCAAGGCGGCCTGCAGTGCGGACTCCGGCGTGGTCGTGGACATGCGCACGTTCACCGACACCTGCCGTTCCATGGCCTTGCCGCCAGCACGATCGGTGAAGGTCCAGGTCTTGTGCGGCCCCAGGGCTGTCCAGCTGATGCAGTCGTGTTCGGCCAAGGCGGGCAGGTCAAGCGGCAGGCCGCGCTCAGCCAGATAAGCCGGCGCTGCGCACACCACCATGCGGATGTGGCCCAGCTCGCGCGCCACCAGGCTGCTGTCGCTCAGCGCGCCGACGCGCACCGCGCAGTCCACGTGCTCTTCCACCAGCGCCATCACCCGGTCGGCCAGCTGCAGATGCACGTTGACCTGGGGGTAGGCCTGCAGGAAATCGTGCACCACCGGCTGCAGGTGCTGCTGGCCGAAGCCCAGGGGCGCGGTGATGACCAGGTCGCCCTTGGGCTGGCGGTACTCGCCTGTCACCTCTTCATCGGCGTCACGCAAGTCGTCGATGACCCGGCTGCAGGCCTGGTAATAGCGCTGGCCGCTGTCGCTGAGGGCGACGTGGCGCGTGGTGCGCACGAACAGGCGCACGCCCAGGTCTTCTTCCAGCAAAGCCACTTTGCGGCTGATGTTGGCCACCGGCGTGCCGAGCGCGCGGCTGGCAGCTGAAAAACCACCGCTGCGGGCGACGGCAACGAAGGCGTTGATGGCGTCAAACCGGTCCACAGCAGATCCTTTCTTTCCAATATTCAGGAAAGTCATTCTTGGTTGCGGAGCATTATCAAACCGAGTGTCGTGAAAAACAATTCTTTCCACGCCAACACCGCGTCCCCCTTGTTTCCCTAACCGTCCCCGGAGAACACCATGAACACCTCAAGCTCATCAACAACTGCCAAGCCGACCGCCCAGGTCGAGCACCATGTCGTCGACATCAATGGCCTGCGTACCTTCTACCGTGCGGCCGGGCACCCGTCATTGCCCGTGATCGTGCTGCTGCACGGCTTCCCGTCGTCTTCGCACATGTTCCGCGACCTCATCCCGCTGCTGGCCGACCGCTTCCGCGTCATCGCACCGGACTACATCGGCTTTGGCCACTCGGCTGCGCCGATGGCGGACGAGTTCGCCTACACCTTCGACCAGCTCTCCGCCCACGTGCAGGCGCTGCTGGACCGCCTGGAAGTGACCGACGCCATCTACTACATGCAAGACTACGGTGGCCCGGTCGGCCTCCGGCTGGCCATCGCCCACCCAGAGCGGGTGCGCGGCTTGGTCGTACAAAACGCCAACGCCTACATGGACGGCCTGACGCCCACCGTAGCCGCCGTATTCATGCCGCTGTGGAATCTGGGCGACGAATCCGGCGCGCGGCAAATGCTGCTGGCCGAGACAACGAAGATGCAGTACACCGCGGGCGCCCGCCACCCCGAGCAGCTGAACCCCGACGCCTGGGTGCTGGGCCAAGCCCTCCTCGACCGCCCGGGCAGTGTCGAACGCCACATGGCCCTGTTCAAGGACTACCAGCACAACGTGCCGCTGTTCGACGTGTGGCAGGCCTACTTCCGCCAGCACCAGCCCAAGACCCTGGTGGCCTGGGGGCGCGGTGACCCGTTCTTCGGCGTGCCCGGCGCCGAAGCTTTCCGCCGTGACCTGAAGGACGTGCGCGTGGAACTGCTGGACAGCGGCCACTTCGCGCTGGAAGAAAGCGCGGCACGCGTGGCCGAACTCATCAAAGAGACGTTTTGACAGCTGGGCCTTGACCGCGCGCCGGGCTGTTCAGTGCGGCTGCCAGCGGCCCAGCACAGCCGCCCGCGCCGCCGGCCAGACGGGCACGCCACCCCATCTGCGCCGCGGGGTCAATAAAGCCGCACGGCCGAGTCGAAGCGCCACGTGCGGCGAATCTCGACCACGTCAAAGTCACGCGCCAGCGCTGGCGAAAACGCGGTGTAGGGCACCTGGTTCTGGATCATGCGGCGCACCGCGTCGTCGATCTCGGGCACGCCGCTGGATCGCACGAAGCTGATCGATTCAACCGAGCCATCGGCGCGGATGGCCACGGTCACCACCGGGTCGGCATGCGGCTTCTTCGTCGCGTCGCGCACCTCGTCCAGCCGCGTATTGAGTTGCACTTTGCGCGCCCAGGCTTCGGCATACAGGACCAGTTCGGCATTCGCATCGGCATGCCCGAACAAGCGGCCGCGCCTGGCGCTGCCCACCGACAGCGGTAAGCGCGGGTCCTGCCCGGCAGCGGCAGCCGCTGCTTCGCGCCGCGCCGCTTCTTCGTTCAACTGGCGGCCCATGGCGCGCCGCGCCTCCATCCGCGCTTCTTCGTCGCGCGCGGCCTGCTGGCGCAGGGCTTCCAGGCGGCTGGCCTGGGCCTGCTGGCCCTGCCGTTCGGCTTCTTGACGGGCCGCCAGGTCCCTGGCGGCCTGCTGGACGGTTTGCTGCCGCGCAGCTTCCTGTCTCTGCGCTTCCTGTCTCTGCGCTTCCTGACGTTGCGTCTCCTGCTGCTGTGCTGCTTGCCGCTGTTCCGCTTGCCTCTGGGCTTCCTGTCTCTGGTCCTGCAATCTCTGCTGCTCCCGCCTCTGGGCTTCCTGGCGCTGCGTCTGCACACGCTGTTCCTCTTGCTGGGCTTGCAGCGCAGCCGCTGCCCGGGCAGCGGCTTCCAGTACGGCTGCAGCCTGCGCTGCCCGACGTTCTTCCGCATCTGACGCTTCGCTGCCCGTAGGGCCAGCCGCTGGCCTGGCCGTCGCCGCGTCCTTCGGTTCGTCGGGCAGCAGCCCCGTGCGCTGCGTGGTGGGTGGCGCTTCTGGCAGGGCTTGTGCCACGGCACGGGGCTCGGGTACCAGAGGCAGATCTGCAGCCCTGGCAGCTGGCAGCACGAGGGCAGGCGACGGCGACAGAGAAGGCAAGGCCTGCTGCGCAGCCAGGGCCGGCAACGACACATCGCCCGCTGGCGCCGTCATCAGCAGTCTGGCTGCGTCTGTTCCCGCCAGCGGCTGCAGCGCGGGCAGCGCGCGCGCTGTGGCTGCAGGCTGCACCACGCTGGCCAGCACGGGCAAGCGTTCCGATGCTGCGGCTGCAGCCCTGTCGGGTGGGGTTCGGGGCTGCACCTTGGCCGCCCGCACCGGCCGAACGCGGGCGGCTCGCGCGGTCTCGACGCGCGGCTCTGGCTTCAGGGCTGCAGGGTCCAGCAGGCTCAAGGCTCCTACCGCAGGCGGGCCTTCGCTTTTGGCTTTCGAGGCGGTGGCGAGTGGCGCCACGGGGCTTGCGCCTGGCGCAGAAGCGGTGTCTGCCGGCGGGGCCGCTGCAGGCCTCAGCACCACCCGCAGCTCAGGTGCCAGCGCCCGCCGCTCTTGCCAGGGCAAGCTGAAGCCTGGCAGCCCCAGGGGATCACCACCCCAGGCCAAGCTGAGCAACAGCACATGCGCCAAAACGGATGCCGTGGCGGCCGTGCCCAGCGGCCAGCGCTCGCGCCATGCAGGTACGCCCGCGGCCCGCCCTCCCCGCAGCTGCCAAGTGGCACGTTGCCCAAGCCCTGAAAACCGCCACTGGCGCATCGTCCCTGCTACATCCCTGAAACCAGGGTGTCGATTCTCATGCCTGGGCATTCAGGCTTCATGCCGCGGGGCCCCAGGCTTCAGGACGACGGCGCCCCCGGGCGGCCGGGGAACCAGCGGTTCAGGCCTGGGGTCGGGGGAACTGCAGGCGCATCAGCAGCTGCAGGTATTCCAGCTGTGCATGCAATTCGCGCATGTGGTGCAGCAGTTCCAGGGCCAGGTGGTCCTGCACCAAGGGGTTTTGTGGGGCCCACGTGTCGCTGGGGCGTTTGGCAGATTCCATGCCGCCATGGTCGATATCGGTGCGTGGGGGGTCAACCCCGCGGCCCCGGGGCAGCCCCGCAAGCAGGTGGCCGCTGGCCGTGCATGGCACTGCCGCGGTCAGCTGCCTGGCCAGGGGCGAAATGTGGCAACCTGGACGCCGACGCCGACGCCAACGCCAACGCCAACGCCAACGCCAACGCCAACGCCGACGCGATCATGCACACCGCCATCCCCTGGATACGCTTTTGCTTGGCCCTGCCCACACCGCCATGCCCACCCTGCCCTGCCTTTTGGACGATCAGCCCCACGGAGCCCGCCCGTACCCGCCGTTGATCGGGGCACCCTCAAGCTCGCAGCCCGACCATGCCCAGCCATAGCCACAGCATCGGGGCCAGGCGCTACCACTTCGCCGACCTCAAAACCCTGCTGGCCCGTGCGACGCCCTCGCGTTCCGGCGACCAGCTGGCCGGCGTGGCGGCGGCCACGGCGGAAGAACGCGCGGCCGCCCAGTGCGCGCTGGCTGACCTGCCGCTGCGCCATTTCCTGCACGAAGCCGTGGTGCCCTATGAAGACGACGAAGTCACGCGGCTGATCATCGACCAGCACAACGCTGCCGCCTTTGCCCCGGTGGCTCATCTCACGGTGGGCGGTTTTCGGGAATGGCTGTTGTCAGACCTGGCCGATGGCGCCGCGTTGGCCGCGCTAGCGCCCGGGCTCACGCCCGAAATGGCCGCGGCCGTGAGCAAACTGATGCGGAACCAGGACCTCATCCAGGTGGCGCGACAGGTGCAGGTCGTCACCCGCTTCCGCAACACCCTGGGCCTGCCGGGCCGGCTGGCCACGCGGCTCCAACCCAACCACCCCACCGACGACGCCGCCGGCATTGCCGCCAGCCTGCTGGACGGCCTGCTGTACGGCAGCGGCGACGCCGTGATCGGCATCAATCCGGCGGGTGACAACGTGCCGCAGGTGGTGCAGCTGCTGCAGATGCTGGACGCTGTCATCCAGCGCCACGCCATCCCCACACAAAGTTGCGTGCTGACGCACGTCACCAGCACCCTGCAGGCCATCGAACGCGGGGCACCGGTGGACCTGGTGTTCCAGTCCATCGGCGGCACCGAGGCCACCAACCGCGGCTTCGGCATCGACCTGGCGCTGCTGGCGCAAGCGCGTGCGGCAGCGCTGTCGCTGGGCCGCGGCGCGCGCTTCGCCGATGGCACCGTTGGCCAGCATGTCATGTACTTCGAGACCGGCCAGGGCAGCGCGCTGTCGGCCGGCGGGCACCACGGCTGCGACCAGCAGACGCTGGAAGCCCGGGCTTACGCCGTGGCGCGCCATTTCCAGCCCCTGCTGGTGAACACCGTGGTGGGCTTCATCGGCCCTGAATACCTGTACGACGGCAAGCAGATCGTGCGCGCCGGGCTGGAAGACCACTTCTGCGGCAAGCTGCTGGGCCTGCCGATGGGCTGCGACGTCTGCTACACCAACCACGCCGAAGCCGATCAGGACGACATGGACGTGCTGCTGACCCTGCTGGGCGTGGCCGGCTGCAACTTCATCATGGGCGTGCCGGGGTCTGACGACGTGATGCTGAACTACCAGACCACGTCGTTCCACGACGCGCTCTACGCCCGCCGCGTGCTGGGCCTGCGCCCGGCGCCGGAGTTCGAAGCCTGGCTGGAACGCATGCAGATCTTTCAGCCAGGTGGGGTGACGCGGCTGATGCGGCACCCGGCCGGGCTGCCGCCAGCCTTCCTGGCCAGCCTGCCGCCGCCCGGGACCAGCCCATGAACGGGCCTGACGATCCGCCCGCGCCGGTCGACGCCAACCCCTGGCGCAGCCTGCGCCGGCACACCCCGGCGCGCATCGGCCTGGGGCGCGCTGGCAGCAGCCTGCCCACCGCGGCACAGCTGGCTTTCCAGCTGGCCCACGCCCAGGCGCGCGACGCCGTACACCGCCCGCTGGACGTGGCCGCCCTGTGCGCAGAATTGCCTGGCCTGGGTCTGCAGGCCCTGCCCCTGCACAGCGCCGCCAGCGACAGGCGCACCTATCTGCAGCGACCAGACCTGGGCCGGCAGCTGGCCAGTGGGTCGCGCACCCGGTTGCAGGCCTGGGCCGAGGCCCAGACAGCACGGCCGGCCCCGATGCCGACATCACACGCGGGTGCGCCGTCGATGCCCACGCCGCCCGCCTGCACCCTGGCCCTGGTGCTGGCCGACGGCCTGTCGTCGCTGGCGGTGCAACGCCATGCCCTGCCCTTTCTGGCGGCCCTGCTGCCGCAGCTGGGCCCGGGCTGGGCCCTGGCACCCGTGGCAGTGGTCGAACAGGCGCGCGTGGCCGTGGGTGACGAAATCGGCCAGCTGCTGGGGGCCCAGCTGGTGGTGATGCTGATCGGCGAACGCCCGGGGCTGAGCTCGCCCGACAGCCTGGGCATCTACCTGACCTGGGCCCCGTGCGTGGGCCGCCGCGACGCTGAACGCAACTGCATTTCCAACGTGCGCCCCGAAGGCCTGCCCTGCAGCCAGGCCGCCGCCCGGCTGGCCCTGCTGCTGCAAGCAGCCCGCCAGCGGCAGCTGACGGGTGTGGACCTGAAGGATGAAAGCCCGCCTTTCATCGCCGACACCTTGCCACCTGGCGCACCGCAGGCCTTGACCCCGCCAGCGGCACCTTCGTCCGCCCTGCCCGACACCGCCATCTGACGGGGTGCTGGCCCGAAACGCCGCGATCAGGCCCTGACGTTGGGCGTCTTGAAGCTGCCGCTTGCGCGGGCGGCCTGTGCGCGCGGTTCGTCGAATTCCCAGTGCCAGGGTTCGCCGCTGACCGTGCGCACGAAGCCGAAACGCGTGGCCTGGCGCTTCAGCCATTCGTAGGTGGGGTTGCCGTCGCCACCGGCCACGGCAATGTCGAAGGCAATGCCGTTCTGGTGTTTGGAAAAGCCCGGCTTGGCCGCGGTGTTGAAGCCCGGCAGCCCGCGCGTGAAGCCGTCATGCAGATGCTTTTGCTCAGGGTAGGACCGGAACCCGCTGTTGAGCGTGATGTCCACCCCGTCAGCAGCAGCGGCGGCCACCAGCGCAGCGTACGGCGCGATGGTCTTCAAGGCCAGGCGTTCGATCTCGAGCTTGGCGTCGACGATCTCCACCAAATCCACCTGGCCCAGGAACACGCCATCGGCCCAGGCCGCGTTCGGCCCGAACCGCCCGGCCCCGGGTGCAGGCGGGGTGATGCCCAGGGTCTCGTTCATGAACTTGCGTTCCAGGTTGCGGGTGGACGTCCAGCCGAATTCCGGGCCGCCGTCGGCGGCATGGGCGCGGCCGAACACGATGATGGCGCGACTGCCGGCTTCGACCCGGCGCACTTCGGAGATGCTGATGCGCGCGCCCTGCGGGATGCGGCGAACGCCACCGCCTGGGGCGGGCTGGAAGGCCATCAGGTCGTCTGCGCGCCGGATGCGCGCGTCCGCGTCGGCCACGACGAAGACCTTGTCGCGAAAGCTCTCGGTCAAGCTCATGCTGCCTCCTGAACCGGCTGCTGCCAGCTTTTGGGGTCCTTACGCAGCCTCGCATGTTAGTCCTGCCGCCGGCGCGCCAGCCCGGCCACCCGCGCAACACGGGCCGCGCTGCCCTCTGGCGCCCGGCGCAACGACGACGCTACGCCGCCAGGCGGCTCCAGCTGACCAGTGGTTCGACGATCCAGGCCCACGCACCTGCAGCCACTGCCGTGGCGTAGGCAACAGAAGCCATTGCCAGGCCCGCTGCGGACAACACGGCCAAGCCATCGCGAAACACGATGCCGACGCCCAGCACCACGACCGCCAACGCGGGCAACACGTTGCCAAAAGGCAAGGGCAAGAAGATGACCACACCCATCAGCGCTACCTTTGGCGCCACCCAGGTGCGGCGCGGAAGCACGGTCAGATGGCACAGGCGTTCGCGCGCCCAGCGCCCAGCCAGCCGATAGATGCGGGCCAACAGCCGCAACACCCTTTGGGCCGCGCGTGCAGAAATTTCAAGACGTGCCACCCGTGCGGGCAAAACCGCCCAGTCTCGGCCACACCACATTGCAAGGGCCATGACTATCATGGTGACGCCCAGAACGTTGCCGATGCCTGGGATCGGCAGCGCGCAGGGCGCAGATACCAGCACCAGCAGCGAGCCTGGCAGCGCAGGTCCGTGCGCTTGCGCCAGCGTCCCCAGGGTGACGGGCTGACCGTCTAGCCCATCGGCGTAGTGCTCAAGGCGCTGATGTAAGACCTGTGTCATCTGGGCGAGGATCGTCGCATGCTTTGGTGACAGGTCTGCGTGTGGGGCGCCATGGCACAGGCGCTGCGCTGCACACTCCCTTGCCATCCCTGCCGGTCACCACGGGCGCCGACACCCTGGAATTCACCACAAACCCGACCCCGACCTGCCGCCCGTGAACCGCAAAGGGCCCGGGCTGGCATGGCCGTCGAGCGTGTCTGTCACCTGAACCCAGGCAGCGGTCGCACCTTCCAGGCTGCAGATGACGGCCTCGCCGGGCTCCCCAAGAGCCGCCACGGCGTCGTCCAACTGGCAGCGCACGACCTCGCCGATGTTGTAAAGCTGCGGCACCAGGTGTGCCACCCACCGCGGTGGGCACATTGACAAGCCGCGACGGCGTCGCGATGCTGTCATTTGCAAATCCAGTGCCTGCGCAATACATCAACGCACCATCCTCTCACCACCCTCGAACCATGGCAGCGCGCATCTGGCCCAGCATCGTAGCGGTGTCGCTGCCGCCCTTGATGATCTCGGCATGGCTTGCAGTGCCCGCACTGAGACCCAAGCCCATCCAAGTCTCTGGCTTGCTCCAACGACAAGAAGTCTGCTTTCTCACCTGCGCGTCCGTCTGGGCTGTGGGCAGTGTTCGCTTGTCTTGCAAAGCCGACTTCGTGGGCGTGCCGCACGCCTGCCCTGAAGCAGCGGTCAAGCCGGTCGAAAGCCAGCTCTCCTACATCTGGGTACCGTCGATTGCAGGTCTGTTGAACCTCGCCCCGACCCGGGGCGTCGTGACACGAATCGAACAGGACTCCAGGCTTGTGTTCGGCAACAGCGCATCCCGCCAGATCTGGCAAGCCCTCTACGGTGGCTGGGTCTTTCACGCGATCTACTGGCCCATCGCAGGCCTTGTTGTGTGGCGCTGGCCGCATTCCAGGTTCAGCCGCAGGGTCACCTGGCAGCAGGGCGCCGATGGCTGATCGGCAGCGATCCGTGTTCGTTGCCTCAAGTGAAGTAACTGCTGCGCCGACCGTGAGGGCTCGGGGTTCAGCAGCCCGGTGATCCCAGGAACAAACGCTCACCTGTTGCGACCTCGGTGACATCAACGAACGCGCCTGACGCACCGGACGCACAGCCTTGCGCTTGGGCTGGCCCCATAGGCCGTTGGGATGGATTGCCTTCGCTGGCTTCATGGCCCCGTCACCATGACATGACACCGTCGCGACTCGGGGGCGAATGCTGCCTTCTGAATCCCGTCCACAAGCATCCCGCAGGAGAACAGCATGCGTCCAACCCACCCGTGCGCCGCAGTCGTCATTGCCCTGGCCGGCATTTTTGGCGCTAGCGCATCGCAAGCCACTGTGGTGGCGCTAGCCCCGGGCGACTGGTACGACTTCAACGTCGATGACCTGTTGGGCCCCCCCACGTCACCGCTGGCCTGGATCGACTACAACGACAACAGCCTGCTGTCCTTCAGCTTCACCATCGGCGCTGGCAGCTTTGGCGTGCTCACCGTGGTCGACGCCGTAACGGCAGGCGACCGCTTCAGCGTGACGGCCAACGGCGCCTCGCTCGGCACCACCACGCTGACCGGCACCAGCACGGCAAACGTTGGCTACAACTACGCCGCGGCCCTGGCCAACCCGGCTTTTAGCCGTGGGCTCTACACCCTGCCTGCCGGAAGCTACACGATCACCGGTGCGATGCTGCCCAACCCTGACGGCTTCAACATCACCCAGGGTGGTCTGCGTCTGGACGTCAGCCCCGTGCCGGAGGCCAGCAGCACGGCACTCTGGCTGCTGGGTCTGTCGGCACTGGCCTCCTGGGCTCAGCGTCGCCGCGCCTGAATCAGCCTGCCCCCAACACAGGAGCTCGTCCCATGTTCAAGTTCACGACCCTGGCCCTGGCTGCCACGCTCAGCGTGCTGGCCCCGACCGCCCAAGCCGCGACCGTCAACGTCAAGATCGTCGGTTTCAACGACTACCACGGCACACTGGAATCGCCCGGCACCTTCGGTGCCAACCTGGGTGTGCCGGTCGCCAGCCGCCCACTCGTCGGCGGGGCAGACTACGTTGGTGCCTACGTGGCCCGCATGCGTGCAGCAAACCCAAACACCGTGGTCGTGGGCGCGGGTGACTTCATCGGCGCGTCGCCGCTGGTGTCGGCATTGTTCTTCGACGAGCCCGCGGTTGAAACGCTGAACCAGATTGGCGTCGACTTCATCGCTGTGGGCAATCATGAATTCGACAAGGGCAAGGACGAGCTCAACCGTCTGCAGAACGGCGGCTGCAAGCTCACCAATGGCGTGACCGACCCCAACAGCTGCCGTGGCTTCGGCTCGTCGGCACCTGGCAGCTTCGACGGCGCAAAGTACAAATGGTTGTCAGCCAACGTCATCGAGACTGCCACCGGGCGAACCCTGCTGGCCCCGTACGGCGTAAAGAGCTTTCCCGTGCCAGGTGCGCGTTCAAAAGTCAGTGTGGCTTTCATCGGCATGACGCTGCGCGGTACGCCCGGCATCGTCACCCCGACCGGCGTGGCGGGCTTGAACTTCCTGGACGAAGCGCAGACCGTGAACGCGCTGGTGCCGCGGCTGCGCCGCGCTGGCATCGAGAGCATCATCGTGCTGTTGCACCAAGGTGGCTTCCAGGGTAGCGGCAACAACGGTGACATCAACGGGTGCGTGGGCAACCTGGCTGGCAGCGACCTCGCGCCCATCGTGGCTCGGCTGGACGACGCCGTCGACCTGGTCATCAGCGGTCACACGCATGCGGCCTACAACTGCTCGGTGAATTCCGTGAATGCTGCCGGCCAGCCGGCGCCGACGGGTCTGCCCAACAGCAGCGGCCGGCTCATCCCCGTGACCAGCAGCAGCGCCTTTGGCCGCCTGCTGACCGAGGTCGATCTGAGCATCGACAGCGACACGCGCGACGTCGTGTCTGTCAGCCCCCGCAACGTGCTGGTGGCCCAAAATAATCCCGTCAGCCCGGGAGACCCGGCCATCGCGGCCATCAATGCCTACATCGCCGCGAACCCGGCCACGCGCAACACCGTGCTGGCCTACAAGGCGGCGAGTGCGCCGCTGGCCAATGCGGTGCTGGCCACGATCACCGCACCGCTGCCCAACACGGCGAACGCGGCCGGCGAGATGGAAGCTGGTGACTTGATCGCCGACGCGCAGCTGCAGGCCACCCAGCCCAGCCCGCTGGGCGGCGCGCAGATCGCGTTCATGAACGCCGGTGGTGTGCGCAACCCGGGCTTCGTGAGCCCGGCGCAGCCCGCGGTCTACCCCTATGACGTCACCTATGCGAATGCGTTCACCGTTCAGCCCTTCGGCAACAGCCTCGTCACGATGACGCTGACGACGCAGCAGATCAAGGACGTGCTGGAACAGCAGTTCGCCAGCTGCAACACGACGCTTACGAACAACCGCATCATGCAGGTGAGCAATGGCTTCAAATACACCTGGAACGCTGCCGGCACTTGCGGCACCCGCATCGTGAATGTCAGCTTCACGCCCACCGATTTGATCAGCAACCCGGCCCTTCCGGTCGTCAGCGGGCCGACCGAGCAGCTGGTCATCAATGGTCAGGTGCAGAACCCCACCAGAACCTGGCGAGTGACCGTCAACAACTTCATGGCTACAGGCGGCGACGGCTTCGGCGTGTTCGTGGGCGGGCAGAACCAGCTGGGAGGCGCGCAGGATATCGACGCGCTGGTGGCCTACCTGGTCGCCTTCAAGGCACCTGCGGCACCGTACAACCCGGCCGGCGCGGTACTGGGCAAGCCGCGGATCACGCGTCAGTGATGGCCGGCGCGCACGGGTGAACACGCGCAGAGGCGTGCGTACACCGGGGCCAATGCAACCCGGCCGAAGGCGAGCGGCCCAGTGGGTCGCGTGCCTGTTCCTGCCAGGTGCGTCGGGCGCCAGCGCACAGCAGCCCAGCTGGAGCTTGGAAGCCCAACGGCGTCTGCTCGGGGGCACCGGCCTGGACGCAACCGCAGACATGGCCGAACGCTTGCGGCTGATCGAGTCTGCAGAGCGGGCATTGGCGATCGGCGATGTCGATTCGGCAGGCCAAGCCTTCGAGCGTGCAGCGGGCATGGTGCATTCGCAGGATGTCGAGCTGGGCATCGTGCGCACACACATGCAGGCAGGTCAGTATCGCCAGGCGCTGAGCTTCGCTTCGCATGCCGCTGGCGCCCACCCGCGCGCGCCGGCAGGTACCGCGCTGTACGTCTGGCTGCTGCACATCGGAGGCCAGACCCAGGCGGCGCAACGCTACGTGCAGGAAGGCTTGCAGCGGCACCCCGGCGACCCCAGCCTGATGGCGGCACAGGCCTTGATGAAGTCCGCCCAACCAGCACCGGCTGCGGCAATGATGTCAACGCCCTTGCGAGCAGCGCCATACGCCTACGGCGACGCGGCATCGTCCGATGCCGTCTTTGCAGGCACGGCCTGGTTGACCGCCGAAGTTGATGGCGCAGCGCTGTCCGCATCTGCCCTGGTGCCAGCGGCCACACTGAAGGGAGCGACACGCATCTGGCTGCGCAACGGCTTGGGGCAGACAACGCAAGCCTTGCTGCTACCGGCTGCAGCAGATTCGCCCACGAGGCAGCTGTGCTTGGCGCAGCCTTTGCCGTTGCCTTCCGGCGCGCCACCCAGAACGGCCACCGCGCGTTTGCCTTTTGCCGGCAGCCCTGCCAGCACCGTGGAATACGCCGCTGCGCCGGGTGATGCCGATGCACCCGCCTGGCCGGTTCTGCGCCAGGGCTTCTTCGGTCATTTGCCACGCGACGAAGGCCCCAGGCAACTGAGCATGGACTGGCCAGCCGGCCCCCGTGGCGGCCCGGTCTTCGATGGGCAGGGCCGGCTGGCAGGGTTGGCCATCGCGCCGTCGCCTGGGCGAGTGGCGCTGCTGGGCACTGCAGGGGATAAAGGCACGCTGTCGACATCGACGGATTCATCGCCAGCGACTGCACGCGGCGCCACATTGGCACTGGACAGTCTCTACGAAGCCGGCCTGCGTCTGGCCCTGCAGGTCATCGTTGTGCGCTGACGGGCGCATGGCTGCAGTGGCTGAATCTGACACGCGCGGCGCTGGCTAGGCCCAGCATATGGGCGGTCTGGATGCGGAGGTCCATCGCGTGTCCAACGGCGAGCTTTCGTCACCGGAAACGAAAACGCCACCCGAAGGTGGCGTGTCTCGTGTGTCTCATGAAGAAACCTTGGTGGGCGGTGCAGGGTTTGAACCTGCGACCCCTGCCGTGTGAAGGCAGTGCTCTACCGCTGAGCTAACCGCCCGGAAACCTGTCGCAGCTGCCAGCTTTCTGCTGGAAATTGCGTGCCTGTGTTCCGGCAAGCCCTAAATTATGCCACGGCCTGCGGGCGCCATACCGCCTTGCCGCCACAGGCTTTGTCCAGGTCGGCCAACAGGCGGTCGTGCGCCGTCAGTTCTTCCGCTGCGGGCGCCAGCACCGGCAGCTGGAAGCGCGACAGGTCCACGCTGGGCAGGTCCAGCCGCACGCCGGCCTCGTCGTGGCTTTCCACCACCAGCGCGTCCTGCCCACGCGTCAGGCGGATGTAGACCTCGGCCAGCAGCCCGGCGTCCAGCAGGGCGCCGTGCAGGTCGCGGCCGGAGTTGTCCACTTCCAGGCGCTTGCACAGTGCGTCGAGCGAATTGCTCTTGCCTGGGAACATCTCGCGCGCCATCAGCAGGCTGTCGGTGACACGGGCCACATGCTGGCGCAGCGGGGGCAGGCCCAAGCGGGCGAGCTCAGCGTCCAGGAAGCCCAGGTCGAAGGCGGCGTTGTGGATGATGAGCTCGGCGCCCTGAACGAAGGCCAGCAGGTCGGCCGCGATGTCAGCAAAAAGCGGCTTGTCGGCCAGGAATTCGTCGGTGATGCCGTGTACCCGCAGCGCGTCGGGGTGGCTGCTGCGCTGCGGATTGACGTAGTGATGGAAGCGGCCGCCCTGGCCGTCGGCGCCTTCGGTGTAGCGCCGGTCGACCATCTCGATGCAGCCGATCTCGATCACCCTGTCGCCCTGGTCGGCGTACAGGCCCGTGGTTTCGGTGTCCAGGAAAATCTGTCTCATGCCGGCGATGCTAGTGCCATCCGCCCGCGCTGGCCGCACCACCACCAGGCGCCGGCGCCGATGACGATCATCGGGATGCACAGCCACTGGCCCATGCTCATGTTCAGCGCCAGCAGGCCCAGGAAGCTGTCGGGTTCGCGGAAGTACTCGGCCACGAAGCGAAACACGCCGTAGCCAAACAGGAAGGCAAACGCCACCTGGCCGGTGGGCCGGTGCTTGCGGCTGTACACCCACAGCAGCACGAACAGCAGCAGGCCTTCCAGCAGGAACTGGTACAGCGGCGACGGGTGGCGGGCGATCATGCTGCCGCTCTGCGGAAAGGCCATGGCCCAGGGCAGCGTGGGGTCGGCGGCGCGCCCCCAGAGCTCGCCGTTGATGAAATTGCCGATGCGCCCAGAGGCCAGCCCAGTGGGCACGCAGGGCGCCACCACGTCCATCACTTCCAGGAAGGTTCGGCCGCGGCTGCGGGCGTACAGCGCCATGGCCACCATTACCCCCAGCAGCCCGCCATGAAAGGACATGCCGCCGCGCCAGACCATCAAGATCTCCAGCGGGTTGGCCAGGTAGTCGCCCGGCTTATAGAACAGCGCGTAGCCGATACGCCCGCCCAGCACCACGCCCAGCACGCCGAAGAACAGCATGTCTTCGATGTCGCGCCGCTGCCAGCCTGCCGCAGCAAAGTGCGGCAGGCGCACGCGCCTTGCCCCCAGGAACAGGAACAGGCCGAAGGCCGCCAGGTACGTTAGCCCATACCAGTTGATGTGGACCGGGCCCAATGACAGGGCCACCGGGTCGAACTGGGGATGCACCAGCATCGATTGCGCTCCAGATGCCAAACCGGCATTGTCCACGGCGCCGCGGGCCCGGCCGATAAACTGCGGGCCTGCACGAACCAGGACCCCTGCCCATGAGCTTCAACCGCCGTTCCAAGAACATCACCGAAGGCGTGGCCCGCGCGCCCAACCGTTCCATGTACTACGGCATGGGCTACACCGACGGCGACTTCGGCAAGCCGATGATTGGCGTGGCCAACGGGCACAGCACCATCACGCCCTGCAACAGCGGGCTGCAGAAGCTGGCCGACGCGGCCGTGGAGGGCCTGAAGGCCGCCGGCGCCAACCCGCAGGTGTTCGGTACGCCCACCATCAGCGACGGCATGGCCATGGGCACCGAAGGCATGAAGTACAGCCTGGTGTCGCGCGAGGTCATCGCCGACTGCGTGGAAACCTGCGTGGGCGGCCAGTGGCTGGACGGCGTGCTCGTCATCGGCGGCTGCGACAAGAACATGCCCGGCGGCATGATGGGCATGCTGCGCGCCAACGTGCCGGCCGTTTATGTCTATGGCGGCACCATCCTGCCGGGCCGCTACAAAGGGCAGGACCTGAACATCGTCAGTGTCTTCGAAGCGGTCGGCCAATTCAGCGCCGGGCGCATGAGCGAAGAAGACTTCTGTCAGATCGAAAAGCGCGCCATCCCGGGCAGCGGCAGCTGCGGCGGCATGTACACCGCCAACACCATGTCCAGCGCCTTTGAAGCCCTGGGCATGAGTCTGCCGTTTGCCAGCACCATGGCCAACGTCGAAGACCCCATCGTCGCTCACACACAGGAAGCCGCGCGCGTGCTGGTGGAAGCTGTGAAGGCCGACCTGAAGCCGCGCGACATCGTCACCAAGAAGGCGATCGAAAATGCGGTGGCGGTGATCATGGCTACAGGCGGCAGCACCAACGCCGTACTGCACTTCCTGGCCATCGCCCATGCGGCCGAAGTCGAATGGACCATCGACGACTTCGAACGCGTGCGTCAGCGCACGCCCGTGCTGTGCGACCTGAAGCCCAGCGGCAAGTACCTGGCCATCGACCTGCACCGCGCCGGCGGCATCCCGGCGGTGATGAAGGTGCTGCTGGACGCCGGCCTGCTGCACGGCGACTGCATCACCATCACGGGCAAGACCGTGGCCGAGAACCTGGCCGCCCTGCCCGCGCTGCGCAGCGACCAGGACGTGATCCGCCCCGTCACGAACCCCATGTACGCCGACGGCCACCTGGCCATCCTGAAGGGCAACCTCAGCCCGGAAGGCTGCGTGGCCAAGATCACGGGCTTGAAGAGCCCGGTGATGACGGGCCCGGCGCGCGTCTTCGACGACGAGCAAAGCGCGCTGGCCGCCATCATGGCGGGCAAGATCGTTGCCGGTGACGTGATGGTGCTGCGCTACCTGGGCCCCAAGGGCGGCCCGGGCATGCCCGAGATGCTGGCCCCGACTGGCGCACTGATCGGCCAGGGCCTGGGCGAAAGCGTGGGCCTGATCACGGACGGCCGCTTCAGCGGCGGCACCTGGGGCATGGTGGTGGGGCATGTGGCCCCGGAAGCCTATGCTGGCGGGCTGATCGGCCTGGTCCACGAAGGCGACACCATCACCATCGACGCGCACCGGCGGCTTTTGCAGCTGAACGTGGACGACGCCGAGATCGCACGTCGCCGCGCGCTGTGGCAGCAGCCTGCGCCACGCTACACCCGCGGGGTGCTGGCCAAGTTCGCGCGCAACGCCACCAGCGCCAGCCGCGGCGCCGTACTGGACGCTGACTGATCAGCCAGCAGCCGGATGGTCGGGCATCCCGGCAAGCGGGCGACCCAACCGGTCGCCCGGCTGCCGCGCCCCGCGCCAGCCTCTAAAGCCGCGGTTCCTTCGGCGCCCCGGACCTTGAGCCAGCAGCGCTGCTGACCGTGTCAGCGCGGCGCTGGCTGGTGGCCTGCGACTTCCGGGCCTGGTCCTGGCGCCGTGTGTCCAGGCCCAGGTCGGCCATCGCGCGTTCGCGGCGCTGGGCCTTGCGCTCGTCCATCTTGCGCATGGCGCGGCGCTGCGTGATGCCCGTGGCGTCTGCCACGGCCCACCAGACGGCTGCCCCGGCAAAGGGCATCAGTACCCACCACCAGGCCCAGTCGGCCACGGGGCCCAGGCCGGCCACCTTGGCCGCAGCCAGCAACACACCGATGATGACCAGGGGCATTCGCCATACTCCTTCCGGCGCCCGTCGGGCACCCGCTGTTTCAATGTAGCCTAGCCTGGGGGTTGCGAAGCCGGTGGTGCACCCCCAACATCAGCCCATGCGCGGTCCCCGCTCCCACATTCGCACATTTCGCCCGTTTTTCTGCCCGTTGCTGGTGGCCGCCAGTCTGCTGGCAGCGCCCGTGGCCTGGGCGGGCGGGCGGGTCATCGACCTGTCCAGCGGGTCGGGTTCGTTCGCCGGGGACGGGCCGCTGCTGCAGGCCGGCGACGACCTGATCACCTTCACCAACCTGGCGCCTGGCACCTACAGCTACAAGTTCACGCTGTCGGGCGAAGGCATCGAAGGTCTGGCCGCCAGCGTAAACGGCCAGAACGCTGGCACCTTCACAGTCGGCGAACGCAGCTTCGCCGGCCTGGAAGGCAAGGACGCAGGGTCCTTCACCGTGCAGATCACAGGCCGGCCCGCAGAGAACGCCAGTTACCAGGGTCGCGTGGTCGTCACCCCCGAAGCTGCTTCGGCACCTGCCGGCCCGGCCGTGCTGATCGGCAGCCTGGCTGCGATGGCGGGCTTTGCCGCCTGGCGCTGGCGCAAGCCGCCCGCCAAGACGGCAGCCACGGACAGCCTGAGCCCAGCCGCGCAACCGCCGTCCGGTCTGGCGCCCTGAGTCACACCGTTCGGGCAGCGCAGCCGCCGGCACCCATCAGGCGCCGGCTGCGACACATTTTTCAGTTCGCCTGCGTCAGCTGGTCCAGGATGGCCGGGTTTTCCAGCGTGCTGGTGTCCTGGGTGATGGCCTCGCCCTTGGCGATGCTGCGCAGCAGGCGGCGCATGATCTTGCCGCTGCGCGTCTTGGGCAGGTTGTCGCCGAAGCGGATGTCCTTCGGCTTGGCGATCGGGCCGATCTCCTTCGCCACCCAGTTGCGCAGTTGCGTCGCGATCTTCTTCGCCTCGTCGCCCGTGGGCCGCGCGCCCTTCAGCACCACGAAGGCACAGATGGCTTCACCCGTGGTGTCGTCGGGCCGACCCACCACGGCGGCTTCGGCCACCAGTTCGGTGCAGCTGACCAGCGCGCTTTCGATCTCCATCGTCCCCATGCGGTGGCCGCTGACGTTCAGCACGTCGTCGATGCGGCCGGTGATGGTGAAGTAACCCGTGTCCTTGTCGCGGATGGCGCCGTCGCCGGCCAGGTAGTAGCCTTTCAATTCGGGTGGGAAGTAGCTCTTCTTGAAGCGCTCGGGGTCGCCCCAGATCGTGCGGATCATGCTGGGCCAGGGCTGTTTGATGACGAGAATGCCGCCCTGCCCGTTCGGGACGTCGTTGCCGGTCTCGTCGACGATCGCGGCATCGATGCCCGGGAAAGGCAACGTGCACGAACCCGGCACCATGGGCGTGGCGCCCGGCAGCGGGGTGATGACATGGCCGCCGGTTTCGGTTTGCCAGAAGGTGTCGACGATGGGGCAACGGCTGCCGCCAATGTGCTGGTAGTACCACTCCCACGCAGCGGGGTTGATGGGCTCGCCCACGCTGCCCAGGATGCGCAGGCTGCTCAGGTCGCTGTGCTTGGGGTGCACGGCGTCATTGCCTTCAGCGGCCTTGATCAGGCTGCGGATGGCCGTGGGTGCGGTGTAGAAGATCGTGACCTTGTGCTTTTCGATCGTCTTCCAGAAGCGCGCGGCGTCCGGGAAGGTGGGGATGCCTTCGAACACGATTTCGGTGCCCCCCAGGGCCAGCGGGCCATAAGTGATGTAGCTGTGGCCGGTGACCCAGCCGATGTCGGCCGTGCACCAGAACACATCGTCGGGCTTCAGGTCGAAGGTCCAGGCCGTCGTCAGCGCGGCATGCAGCAGGTAGCCGCCGGTGCTGTGCTGCACGCCCTTGGGCTTGCCTGTGCTGCCGCTGGTGTACAGCAGGAAGAGCGGGTGTTCTGCACCCACCCATTCGGGTTCGCAGGTGTCGGGCTGGCCGGCCATTTCGTCGTGCAGCCACAGATCGCGGCCTTCGGCCCATCCAATCTTGCCACCCGTACGCTTGTAGACGACCACGTTCTTCACGCTGTCGCAGCCGCCCTGGGACAGAGCTTCGTCAACGATGCTCTTCAGCGGCAGGGCCTTGCCGCCGCGGGCCTGTTCGTCGGCGGTGATGACGAGGCTGGCGCCGGTGTCCATGATGCGGTCCCGCAGGGCCTGGGCCGAGAAGCCGCCGAACACCACCGAATGCGGCGCACCGATGCGGGCGCAGGCCTGCATGGCCACCACGCCCTCGATGCTCATGCTCATGTAGATGACGACGCGGTCGCCCTTCTTCACGCCGCGCGCCTTCAGCGCATTGGCGAGCTGGCAGGTGCGAGCCAGCAGTTCACGGTAGGTGGCCCGGGTGACGCTGCCGTCGTCGGCCTCGAAGATGATGGCCACCTTGTCGCCCAGGCCGCGCTCGATGTTGCGGTCCAGGCAGTTGTAAGACACGTTCAGCGTGCCGTCTTCGAACCAGCGGAAGAAAGGTGCGTCGCTGCTGTCGAGCACCTGGGTAAACGGCGTCTTCCAGCTGACGAATTCGCGCGCCAGGCGCCCCCAGTAACCTTCGTAGTCGGCTGCCGCTTCGGCCACCAGCGCCTGGTAGGCCGCCATGCCGGATACGCGGGCCTGGGCCACCACGCCCGCGGGCGGCTGATGGGTCTGGAATTCGGTGGGTTGGTCGCTGGACATGAGACGGTCTCCTGTTGTCAGATTCTGGAAATGCTTGATGCTGAAGCTACGAGCAGGCTCTGACGGACGCCTTACTCGACAGACTCTGATGAAGGCCAAGCCTACAATCCCGCCGGCCTGGGGTTAACCCGGAATGCACCGGACGACAAGCCGCCATGCCCACACCACCGAAGACCGAATCCGCCCGTATGGGTCTGCTGCCTGGCTTCATCTTTGCCAGCCGCTGGCTGCAGCTGCCCTTGTACCTGGGCCTGATCGTGGCGCAGTGCGTCTACGTCTTCCATTTCTGGGTCGAGCTGATTCACCTGATCGAGGCGGTATTCGGCAATGAAGCCGCACTGACGAAACTGGTCAGCAGCATCGGCTACAAGGCCGACCCAGGCTGGGTTCCGCAGCTCAACGAGACGGTGATCATGCTCGTCGTGCTGGCGTTGATCGATGTGGTGATGATCAGCAACCTGCTGATCATGGTCATCGTCGGTGGCTACGAAACCTTCGTGTCGCGCATGAACCTGGAAGGCCACCCCGACCAGCCCGAATGGCTGAACCACGTGAACGCCAGCGTGCTGAAGGTCAAGCTGGCCACGGCCATCATCGGCATCAGCAGCATCCACTTGTTGAAGACCTTCATCAACGCGCAGAACTACACCGACAAGGTGCTGCTGTGGCAAACGCTGATCCACGTCGCCTTTCTGTTTTCCGCCCTGGCGATTGCGCTGGCTGACCGCCTGATGGCCCCCGCCCACGGCGACAAGCACTGACCCTGCGCCTACAGCCGCTGCGGCCATGCGCCGCGGCCGGCTCAGGGCACCAGGCGTTCCACTGACACGGCGTGCAGCGGGCTGCCGGTAGCCACGAAATGGTCGACATTGGCCAGCGTGGTCTGGGCGATGGCCCGCAACGCGTCTTCGGTGAAGAAGGCCTGGTGGCCCGTGATGACCACGTTCGGGAATGTCAGCAGCCGGGCGAACACATCGTCAGCAATGGCGCTGTCGGACAGGTCTCGAAAAAACAGGTCGGCCTCTTCTTCGTAGACGTCCAGGCCCAGACTGCCCAGCTGGCCCGACTTCAGCGCGTCGATGACGGCCCGTGTGTCGACCACGGCGCCCCGGCTGGTGTTGACCAGCATCGCCCCGGGTTTCATCTGCGCCAGCGCAGCGGCGTCGACAAGGTGCCGGGTCTGTGGCGTCAGCGGGCAGTGCAGGCTGAGGATGTCGCTGCGGGCCAGCAGGTCAGGCAGACCCACGTAGAGAACCCCCAAGGCCAGCGCCTCAGGGTGAGGTTGCGGGTCGAAGGCCAGCACGCGGCAGCCGAAGCCCAGCATGATGCGGGCGAAGCAGCGGCCGATCTTGCCTGTGCCCAGCACGCCCACCGTGCGGCCATGCAGGTCAAAGCCCAGCAGGCCTTCCAGCGCGAAGTTGCCTTCGCGAACCCGCGCCCAGGCGCGGTGGATCTTGCGGTCCAGCGTCAACACCAGGGCGACGGTGTGTTCGGCCACGGCGTGCGGCGAGTATTCCGGCACCCTGCCCACGGCCAACCCCAGGCTGGCGGCCGCAGCCAGGTCGACATGGTTGAAGCCGGCGCTGCGCAGCACCAGCAGGCGTACACCCAGGCTGTGCAAAAGGGCCTGTGTGGCTGCGTCCAGCCGGTCGTTGACAAAGGCACAGACGGCCTGGGCACCTGCAGCTGCTGACGCCGTGTCGGCGTCCAGCCTGGGTTCCAGATACACCAGTTCGTGGCGGCCAGCGGCGTTGGCTTCGTCTAGGAAGCGGCGGTCGTAGGCCCGGGTGCTGTAGACGGCGACGCGCATGGTCAGGGGGCACGCCTGCCGGCATCGGCAGTGCCGCCCGTGCCCGCGTCCGTGCCCGTGCCCATACCCGCATCCGCACCCAGATCAGCGCCAGCGCCGCGGTCGCCACCACCTGCTTCTGGCGGCAGCGCGGCCTTTGAGGGCAGCCGCAGATGCAGGCCCGCCATGCCCAGCAGGTTGGCTGCCACCGGGGCCGTGATGAACACGAACAGCGTGATCAGCAGCACCTGCAGACCGGCCAGGCCCTGCGCCCAGCTGACCAGCAGGCTGGCCAGCAGCACGCCGCCCACGCCCAGCGTGCTGGCCTTGGTGGGGGCGTGCAGCCGCATGAAGAAGTCGCCGAAGCGCACCATGCCCAGGGCGCCTACCAGCAGGAACACGCCGCCCACCACCAGCAGCAGCGCTGCGGGCAGCTGCACCCACAGCGGCAGGGTGTCGATGGCTTTCATCTTGGGCAGGCTTTCCTGGCGCGGCGGGTCATTCGATCACGTCACCGCGCGTCAGGTAGCGGCCCAGCGCGACGGTCGACACGAAACCCAAGAGCGCGATGATCAGCGCCGCTTCGAAGAGCAACCAAGTGCCCATGCGCAGCCCCAGCAGGATGGCCAGGGCGACAGCGTTCACGTACAGCGTGTCCAGCGCCAGCACGCGGTCGGTGATCTCGGGCCCGCGCAGCAGACGCCACAGGCACAGTGCCAGCGCGACAGCCACCGCCAGGGTGGCGAAATCCAAGGCCCAGGCCAGGATCATCCGAGGATCTCCTTCAACGGCGCTTCATAGCGTTGCTTCATGTCGGCCACCATGGCGCCAGCGTCGCTGCAGTCCAGCGCGTGAACGAGGATGTGACGCTGTCGCGGGTCAACGACGCAGCTGACCGTGCCTGGCGTCATGGTGATGATGGCAGCAAACAGGGTGATGGCCAGAGGGTCTTCGACCTCCAGCGGCACCGTCAACCAAGCCGGCTGCGGCCGCGCCCCTGGCAACAGCACGATGCGCGCCACGGTCAGGTTGGCCATGACGATGTCGACCAGCACCACCCACAACAGCCGCAGTGCCAGCGGCCAGGAACGCACCACCGCGGGCGCGCCCAGGAAACCGCGCAGCAGGCGCGGCAGCAGCAGCCCCAGGGCAGCGGCAGTGATCAGGTGGCCCGGGGCCAGGCTTTGCTGCAGCAGCAGCCAGGTGGCCGCCAGCAGCAGCGACAACACGGGGTGAGCCAGCCAGCCGGGTCTCATTTCGCCCCCGGTGTGACGATGGCCGGCGGCTGCGCAGGCGGCTGCGGAATGCGGTAGGGCCGCACGGTGTCGGCCTGCGCGCCGCCCATTTCAGGCAGCACGGCGCGGGCATAAGCGGCGCGGTCCTGCAGCTGGGCCGCGGCAGCGGCCGTGTAGCGCTGGACAGGCGCAGCCCAGACCGACAGCAGCACGCTCATCAACAGCAGCGACAGCGTGGCCGCCAGCAGTGCAGGGCTGGACCCGGCACTGCCGCTGGGCACGTCAACCCGCACCGACCAGAACAGGATGCTGCCGGCGCGCGCCAGCCCCACCAGGGTGAGAAAGCCCACCCCCAGCACCACCCCCCACACCGCCACGGCCCAGGCGTGGGTGCTGGCGGCCTGCAGCAGCATGAGCTTGCCGATGAAGCCCGGCAGCGGCGGCAGCCCGGCGTTCGACGCCGCGGCCAGCAGCAGCATCAGCCCCAGCAGCGCCGGCTGCGCCACCGGGCTGCAGGGTTCCAGCCGGTCAGCCATGGGCCCGCGCTGCGAAGCCACCAGTTCAGACAGTAGGAACAGGCCGGCAATCACCAGCGTGGAATTGAGCATGTAGTACATCGCAGCCGACCAGGCGGCAGCACCGAACAGCCCGATGGCCGCCACGATGGTGCCGACCGAAGCCACCGTCAGCCAGGCGATCAGCCGCGGCAGCGTGTGGGCAGCCAGAGCCCCGGCCACGCCCACCACGCAGGTCACCAGGGCCACCGGCAACAGCAGGGGCTGCACGGTGAAAGCCGAAGGCCCGGCGTCGGCACCGAAGATGACGCCGTGCACACGCCAGATGGCGTAGACGCCAACCTTGGTCATGATGGCAAACAGCGCTGCCACCGGCGCGCTGGCCGCGGCGTAAGTGCCGGGCAACCACATGGCCAGCGGCACCAGCGCAGCCTTGAAGCCGAACACCACCAGCAATATCAAGGCCCCGGCCTGCAGCAGCGCAGCTTCGGGTGCAGCCACCTGCGGCACGCGCAGGGCCAGGTCGGCCATGTTCAGGGTGCCGGTCAGGGCGTAGATCAGGGACACCCCGACCAGGAAGAGTGCCGACGCGCTGAGGTTCAGCACCACGTACTGGGTGCCGAAGCGCAGCCTGTCGCGCCCCAGGCCATGCGTCATCAGCACATAGCTGGCGATCAGCAGCACTTCGAAGAACACGAACAGGTTGAACAGGTCACCCGTCAGGAAGGCGCCATTCAGGCCCATCAGCTGGAACTGGAACAGCGCTTGAAAGTGCCGGCCACGCGCGTCCCAGCCACCGGTGGCGTACAGAAGCACGGGCAAGGCAACGGCAGCGGTCAGGGCCAGCATCAGCGCAGCCAGCCGGTCGACCACCAGCACGATGCCGAAGGGCGCTGGCCATTCGCCGACGCGGTAGACCGTGAGCGCGCCCGTCGCCGCCTGTTCCACCAGCCGCAAAGCCAGCACCGCACCGAGCAGCACCGAAGCCAGCGCGACGCGACGCACCCAGGGGCGGCGGTGGTCTTCATCGCCCAGCAACAACAGCATCACGGCCGTGAACAGCGGCAGCAGCACCGGCAGCACCGGCAGGTGGTCGGCGAAGCTCATCGCCCGCCTTCCTGCGGCCCAGGTTGATCGGGCTTGCCGTCGACCTGGTCGGTGCCGTTGTCGTGGCGGCTGCGCAGCGCCAGTTCAATCACGAAGCCGGTGGTGGCAAAGCCGATCACGATGGCCGTCAACACCAGGGCCTGGGGTAGCGGGTCGGCGACATTAGGGCCGCGGTCGACGATGGGCGCGGCGTTCGTCCACAGCCGGCCCATCGCGAAGATGAAGACGTTGACGGCATAGCCGATCAACGACAGGCCCAGCACGACCGGGAAGCTGCGGCCGCGCAGCAGCAGGTAGATGCCGGTGGCGGTGACGATGCCGATGCCGCTGGCCACCAGGGCTTCCATGCTGAAGAGCATCAGGCTGCCCCCCTGGCCGTGGCAGCGCCAGCGCCGGCCTTGCTGGCCGCGCCCAGCACCGACAGCGTCAGCAGCGTCGCGCCCACGACGGTGATGTAGACGCCCAGGTCGAACAGCGCCGCCGTGGCCAGCGGCACTTCGCCCAGCACGGGCAGCACTGGGTGCCCGGCGGCGCTCGTGAGGAAGGGGCGGCCGAACGCGAAGGCCCCGACGCCCGTGAGACCGGCGATGCCCAGGCCGGTGGCGATCCAGCGCAAGTAGCGCCGTCCGCCAGCGGCGTGCAAGGCCGCGTCGGCCTGCTGCTGGCCCAGGGCCATGTACTGCAGCACCAGGGCCACGGCGGTGATGAGCCCGGCAATGAAGCCGCCCCCGGGCAGGCCATGCCCGCGCCAGAAGATGTAGACCGACACCACCAGTGCCAGCGGCAGCACCAGGCGCGCGGCGACGCGCAGCATCAGCGGCTGGTCGGCGAAGGACCACGCGCGGCCGGCGCCATCCGCTGCGGGCCGGCGCATCCGGAAGCGGTCCAGCAGGGCCAGCACACCGATGCCGGCAATGCCCAGCACGGTGATTTCGCCAAAGGTGTCGTAGCCGCGGAAGTCCACCAGGATCACGTTCACCGAATTCGCACCCCCGCCCTTGGGCACGCTGTTTTCCAGGAAGTACCAGGAAATCGAGTCGTGGTTGCGCGTCATCACCAGCCAGGCCATCCAGGCCATGCCGCCACCGCCGGCCAGGGCCAGCGCGGCGTCGCGAAGTCTCCGGCCGCTGCTGCTTTCGCGCGGCGTGGTGGCCGGCAGCAGGGCCAGCCCCATCAGCAGCAGCACGGTCGACACGACTTCCACCGACAGCTGCGTAAGCGCCAGGTCAGGCGCGGAAAACCCCAGAAAGGTGAGTGCCGTGACCAGCCCGACCACCCCCACCAGCACCACCGCGCGGTAGCGCTGGTGGTGGCCGCGCACCAGGGCCAGGCAGGTGGCTGCCACCGCCACCCACAGCACCGCTGCCAGCGGGGTGGCCGGCAGCAGGCTGCGCGTGCCGGTGCCCAGGCTGCCAGGCTGCACCAGCAAGGGCCAGGTAGCCAACGCCACGGCTGAAGCCACCATCAACGCTGCGTAGCGCTGCAGCGAACCGTTCTCAAGGCGGGCGGTGAAACGACCCGCCAACCGGAACAGGCCGTCCAGCAGCGCCGTGAACCAGGCTTTGGCACTGAAGGCACCGGGCAGGTAGTGGTGCAGGCGCCCGCCGCGGGCCAGGCCGAAGTACAGCAGCGCGCCGCCGGCCACGGCCACAGCGCTCATCAGCAGGGGCAGGTTCAGCCCATGCCACAGGGCGAGCGAAAACGCCGGTGCTGGCTGCCCGAGCGCCGCGCTGGCGGCCGCCTGCACCAGCGGCCCGGCCAGCAGCATGGGCGCCAGGCCCACGGCGATGCAGATGCCCACCAGCAGCAGCACCGGTGCCTTCATGCCCCAGGACGGCTCATGCGGGTGGGCGACCGGAAGGTCCTTGGCCGGGCCATTGAAGAACACGTCGTGTACCAGCCGAAGCGAATAAGCCATCGAGAACAGCCCGCCCAGCGTCGCCAGCACTGGCATCAGCCAGCCGAAGCTGCCCCAGATGGCGCCGCCGCGCAAGGCTTCGTCCAGCATCATTTCCTTGCTGATGAAGCCGTTGAAAGGCGGAATACCCGCCATGGCAGCGGCGGCGATCAGCGCCAGCGTGCCGACGATCGGCAACAGGCTGAACAGGCCGCCCAGCCTGCGCATGTCGCGCGTGCCGGTCTCGTGGTCGACGATGCCGGCGATCATGAACAACGCCGCCTTGAAGGCCGCGTGGTTCAGGATGTGGAACACCGCCACCACGATGGACATCGGGCTGGAAAGCCCGACGAGGAAGGTGATGAGCCCCAGGTGGCTGATGGTGCTGTAGGCCAGCAGGCCCTTCAGGTCGTGCTTGAAGATCGCGACGAAGGCCGCAAACACCATCGTCAGCAGGCCCGTGGTGGCGACGATGCCTTCGAACAGCGGCGTGCCGCCCAGCACCGGGTACAGGCGCAACAGCAGAAACAGTCCCGCCTTCACCATGGTGGCCGAATGCAGGTAAGCCGACACCGGCGTGGGCGCGGCCATGGCTTCAGGCAGCCAGAAGTGGAACGGCAGCTGGGCGCTCTTGGTGAAGCAGCCCAGCAGCACCAAGCCCAGGATCAGCGGGTAGCGTGGGTCGGCCTGGACCTGCGCGATCAATCCGGGCGTGTTCAGCATCACGCTCAGGTCATGGGTGCCAGCCACCTGCCCCAGCACGATGACCCCGGCCAGCAGCGCCAGCCCGCCACCGCCGGTGACGGTAAGCGCCATGCGCGCACCGAAGCGGGCGTCCTGCCCTTTCTGGGGGTGTGAACCCCAGTACCCCACCAGCAGGAAGCTGCTGATGCTGGTGAGTTCCCAGAACACCACCATCAAGAGCAGGTTGTCCGACAGCACGATGCCCAGCATCGCGGCCATGAACAGCATCAGCTGGCTGTAGAACTTGCCCGCCGGGTCGTCGTGGTGCAAATAGAACGCGGCATAGATGACGATCAGCAGGCCGATGCCGCTGATGAGCAGCGCGAACATCCAGGCCAGGCCGTCCAGCCGGTAGTGGGCGTTCAGGCCGATGGCGGGGATCCATTCGGCATGGGTCAGCAAGGTCTGGCCCTGAAATACGGGCCCGGCCAACGTGGCCAGCAGTCCCAGCACCGACAGCGCCACCACAGCGGCGATGGCCGCCGTGGCCGCCCGGCGCGCGCCGGTGTTCACCTGCCCCACCCACAGGCACAGCACGGTTCCCACGACCAGGGGCAGCAGAACGATCAGCGCGAGCGGGCTCATGCAGGCGGGGATGCAGGCAAGGGTGCGGGTGAAGGCGCAGATCGTGGAGGGTGCTGAACAGGAGCCGCAGCAGGGCCTTCGCGCCTGACAAAGCCGCGGAGTTTAGGCCAGCACTTTTCGCGGGCCTGAAGGCCTGACAGGGGCGCTGGCTACACTTTCCACCTTACCCGACACCCTGCGCAACGCGCTACCTGCCATGAGCACCACCATCCGCCACGCCGACCTGGTCGAGACCGTGGCCGCCGCACTGCAGTTCATCAGCTACTACCACCCGGCGGACTACATCAGCCACCTCGCAAGGGCTTATGAACGCGAGGCGTCACCGGCGGCCAAGGACGCGATCGCGCAGATCCTGACCAACAGCCGCATGTGCGCCGAAGGCCACCGTCCCATCTGCCAGGACACCGGCATCGTCAACGTGTTCCTGAAGATCGGCATGGACGTGCGCTTCGAGGGCTTCCCGGGCAGCGTGGAAGACGCTGTCAACGAGGGCGTGCGCCGCGCCTACCTGGACCCGGACAACAAGCTGCGCGGTTCGGTGCTGGCCGACCCGATCTTCGAGCGCAAGAACACCAAGGACAACACGCCTGCGGTCATCCACATGACGGTCGTGCCTGGCAACACGCTGGACGTGACCGTGGCCGCCAAGGGCGGCGGCAGCGAGAACAAGAGCAAGTTCGTGATGATGAACCCCAGCGACAACTTGGTCGACTGGGTGATGAAGACGGTGCCAACCATGGGCGCAGGTTGGTGCCCGCCAGGCATGCTGGGCATCGGCGTGGGCGGTACGGCCGAAAAGGCCATGCTGCTGGCCAAGGAAGTGCTGATGGAGCCCATCGACATGCACGAGCTGCTGGCCCGCGGCCCGACCAGCAAGCTGGAAGAGCTGCGCATCGAGCTCTACGAGAAGGTCAACGCCCTGGGCATCGGCGCGCAGGGCCTGGGCGGGCTGACGACGGTGCTGGACGTGAAAATCGCCACCTACCCCACCCACGCCGCCAGCAAGCCGGTGGCGATGATCCCGAACTGCGCCGCCACCCGCCATGCCCATGTGGTGCTGGACGGCAGCGGCCCGGCCTACATGGACGTGCCCAGCCTGGACCTGTGGCCCGACGTGCACTGGGCACCCGACTACCAGCGCAGCCAGCGCGTGGACCTGGACACGCTGACGCGGGAAGAAGTGGCCAGCTGGACCCCGGGCCAGACGCTGCTGCTGAACGGCAAGATGCTCACCGGCCGCGACGCCGCGCACAAGCGCATCCAGGACATGCTGGCCAAGGGCGAAGCGCTGCCGGTGGACTTCACCGACCGCGTCATTTACTACGTGGGCCCGGTGGACCCGGTGCGCGACGAGGTGATGGGCCCGGCCGGCCCCACCACGGCCACGCGCATGGACAAGTTCACCGAGATGATGCTGGCCAAGACCGGCTTGATCGGCATGATCGGCAAGGCCGAGCGCGGCCCGGCCGGCATCGAGGCCATCAAGAAGCACCAGAGCGCCTACCTGATGGCCGTGGGCGGTGCGGCGTATCTGGTGGCCAAGGCCATTCGCAGCGCCAAGGTGGTGGGTTTCGCCGACCTGGGCATGGAGGCCATCTACGAATTCGAGGTGAAGGACATGCCGGTGACGGTGGCCGTGAGCGCTGATGGCACCAGCGTGCACAACACCGGGCCGAAGGAATGGCAGGCGCGCATCGGCAAGATTCCGGTGACGGTGGCCTGACTTCCAGTCGATGGCCCAGCACTTCGAGGTCCACCCGCAGAACCCGCAGCCGCGATTGCTGAAGCAGGCGGCAGCACTGCTGCACGGCGGGGGCGTACTGGCGGTGCCCACCGACAGCAGCTACGCCCTGGTGTGCCACCTGGACGACAAGGCCGCGGCCGAGAACCTGCGGCGCATCCGGCAGGTGGACGACAAACACCACCTGACGCTGCTGTGCCGCGACCTGAGCGAGCTCTCGCGCTTCGCGCGCGTGGACAACCGGCAGTTCCGGCTGCTGAAGCTGGGCACACCCGGGCCCTACACCTTCATCCTGGAAGCCACGAAGGAAGTACCGCGCCGCCTGAGCCACCCCAGCCGACGCACCATCGGCCTGCGCGTGCCCGACCACCGCGTGCTGCAGGACCTGCTGGCCCTGTTTGGCGAACCGCTGCTGGCCACGACCCTGATCCCGCCTGGCGAAACCGAAGCGCTGAACGACGCTGAAGACATCCTCGCCCGCTTCCCCAAGCAGCTGCAGGCCGTGGTGGACGCAGGCGCCTGCCCGATGCAGCCCACCACCGTGGTGGACTTCAGCGGCGAAGAACCCGAAGTGGTGCGCCAGGGCCGCGGCGACCTCGCGCGGCTGGGCCTTTAGCCGCCGGGCCGGTCACACCGGCGCGAACAGCGCCTTGATCTGCAGCAGCGCCGTCGGGTCTTCGATGGTGGTCAGGTCGCCCGGGTCACGGCCTTCGCACACGGCCTGCAGCGCACGGCGCAGCAGCTTGCCCGAACGCGTCTTGGGCAGGGTCTGCACGAAGCGCACGCGGGCTGGCCGCGCCACCGCGCCCAGCTGACTGTCGACGACTTTCATGATGTCGCCTTCCAGCTTCAGCGCGTCGCTCGCGTCCACAGCCAGCGCCGCGTCCTTCAGCACGACAAAGGCCATGGCCACCTGGCCCTTCAGGCTGTCGGCCACGCCCACCACGGCGACTTCGGCCACCGCGGCATGGCTGCTGATGCTTTCCTCGATCTCACGCGTGCCCAGGCGGTGGCCAGCCACGTTGATGACGTCGTCGGTACGGCCCAGGATGAAGAAGTAGCCGTCTTCGTCGCGGATGCCCCAGTCGAAGGTGCTGTAGACCTGCCGGCCGGGGATGCTCTGCCAGTAGGTCTTCACAAAGCGCGCGTCGTCGCGCCACACCGTCTGCATGAAGCCCGGCGGCAGTGGGCCTTCGATGACCAGCACGCCCTTCTGGTTCGCGCCCTTCAGTTCTTCGCCCGTGGCTTCGTCGACCAGCTTCACGTCGTAGCCTGGCATCGGCACGCCGGGGCTGCCGAACTTGCTGGCCTGCTTCTCGATGCCGTTGGCCACCGTCAGGATGGGCCAGCCGCTTTCGGTCTGCCAGTAGTTGTCGATGATGGGGCGGCCCAGCGCGTCGGCGATCCAGCGCGCTGTGGGCTCGTCCAGCGGCTCACCGGCCAGGAACAGCGCGCGCAGGCTGCTGAGGTCGTACTTCTTCAGCGCCGCCGGGTCCTGCTTCTTCAGCACGCGCACAGCGGTGGGGGCACTGAACATCGCCGTGACCTTGTACTTCTCGACCAGGCTCCACCAGATGGCCGCGTCGGGCTGGCCGTCCATGCCACGGGTGGGCAGGCCTTCGTACAGGATGGTGGCCATACCGGCGATCAGCGGTCCGTAGACGATGTAGCTGTGGCCCACCACCCAGCCCACGTCGCTGGTGCTGAAGAAGGTTTCGCCGGGCTGGCCCATGAAGATCTGCTGCATGCTGGCGGCCAGCGCCACGGCATAACCGCCCGTGTCGCGCTGCACGCCCTTGGGCTTGCCCGTGGTGCCGCTGGTGTACAGGGTGTAGCTGGGATGGGTGCTGTCGACCCAGGTGCAGGGAACGACGGTATCGCGGTGGGTCTCGCGCAAGGCCGTGTAGCTGTGGTCGCGGCCGCTTACCCCTTCGAACGGGCTCAGGCCGCGGTCCACCATCAGCACGGCTTCCGGCTTGTGCGTGGCCAAGCGGATGGCTTCATCCAGCAGCGGCTTGTAGGCCACGACCTTGCCGCTGCGGCTGCCGGCGTCGGCACTGACGATGACGGTGGGCTCGGCATCGTCGATGCGGCTGGCCAGGCTGACACTGGCAAAGCCGCCGAACACCACCGAATGGATGGCGCCGATGCGGGCGCAGGCCAGCATCGCGAATGCGGCCTCGGGAATCATCGGCAGGTACACCAGCACCCGGTCGCCCTGCTTCACGCCCAGGGCCAGCAGGCTGGCGGCCATGCTCTGCACTTCGGCATGCAGTTCGCTGAAGCTGTAGACACGTTCCTGCCCGGTTTCGGTCGACACATAGATCAGGGCCGGGGCGTCGGGCCGCTGCGCCATGTGCCTGTCCACGGCGTTGTGGCACAGGTTGGTGGTGCCGCCCGTGAACCACTTCGTGAACGGCGGGTTGTCGTTGTCGCAGACGCGCGTGAAGGGCTGCCGCCAGTCCACCAGCGCCGCCTGCGCGGCCCAATAGGTGTCTCGGTCGCTGAGCGAACGGCGGTGGACATCGGCGTAGTGCATCAGGGTCTCCATGGCGTTGTGGGGCCGTTGTGGGGGGCTTGCAGCGAAGACCGATGCAACCGACAAACCACAGGCCCGTTTGCTTCGATTGTCGGCAGCCTGCTTGCGCAGCGCTGACTCAGGCCGTGCTCACCACGATGCGCCCGCGCACCTGCCCGGCCATCAGCTGCTGGGCCGCGGCCACCGCGCCTTCCAGCGGTACTTCGGTGGTCATCCGGTCCAGCAGGGCCGGGTCCAGGTCGCGCGCCAGGCGTTCCCAGGCCTGCCGGCGCAGCGCCAGCGGCGCCATCACGCTGTCCACCCCCAGCAGGGCCACGTTGCGCAGGATGAAGGGCATCACGGTGGCCGGCAAGTCGGCGCCTTGCGCCAGGCCACAGGCTGCGACCACACCCCCGTAGCGCGTTTGCGCCAGGGCATTGGCCAGGGTGTGGCTGCCGACGGCGTCGACGACCGCGGCCCATCGTTCCTTCTGGAGCGGCTTGCCAGGGGCCGAGAGCTCGGCGCGGTCGACCACCGCCGACGCGCCCAGGGCCTGCAGGTAATCGGCTTCCGCCGCCTTGCCCGTAGCGGCGACCACGCGATGCCCAAGCCTCGCCAGCAGGGCCACCGCCACCGAACCCACCCCGCCAGTGGCCCCGGTGACCAGCACCTCGCCAGTTCCCGGCTGCAGGCCATGGCGTTCCAGCGCCATCACGCACAGCATGGCGGTGTAGCCCGCGGTGCCGATCGCCATCGCCTGCCGGGCGCTGAAAGCCGGCGGCAGCGGCACCAGCCATTCGCCCTTCAGCCGCGCCCGCTGGGCCAGGCAGCCCCAATGGGTTTCGCCCACGCCGAAACCGTTGTGCACGAAACGGTCCCCGACCTTCCAGTCCGGGTGCCGGCTTTCCAACACGGTGCCGGCACCGTCGATGCCCGCCACCATCGGCCACAGGCGCACCACGGGTGCCTTGTTCGTGATGGCCAGGCCGTCCTTGTAGTTCAGGGTGGAAAACTCGGGCTGCACCAGCACGTCGCCGGCGTCGGGCAAGCGGGCTTCGTCCAGCAGCGAAACGCTGGCACGGAAACCAGCATCGTGTTTTTCAAGCAGTAGGGCTTTGAACATGGTGCGGACCTGCGGCCTGGTGGGCCAGATGTGGACATGCCCCGGATGATGCGTCAGTGCGGCGCAGCCCGACGTCAATTGACACTGCGCGCAGGCGCCGCCTATCCTTCGCCCCCAACATGACCAGTCGCCTGCCTGCCCTCCCCCAGCGCCACCGGCTCGCCCGGCGACGGCCTCTGGCGGCAAGCCTGGGACCGCTGGCGCTGGCCGCGATGGTGGCTGTGCAGCCGGCGCGGGCCCAGCCAGCCAACGTACAAGGCACACCGGCTGGCACGCCGCCATCGGCGCACAGCGCAGTCCAGACAGCGCCACAGCCGGGCGCAGTCGCCGACAGCGGCGATGCCGTCCTGCAGCTGCTGCAGCACAAAGGCCTGCTGCCCGACGCCAGCGAGAGCGCGCTCGTGCGCCAGGTGCGGGACAAGGCGTCCGACATGGTGCTGTCGGCCATGCAGTTTCTGGGGGTACCCTACCGAAGAGGCGGCGACAGCAGCGCCGAAGGCTTCGACTGCAGTGGCTTCACGCGCCACGTCTTTGAACGCAGCATCGGGCTGGTATTGCCACGTCGGGCTGACGAACAAGCCAGCCTGGACGCGCTGCACGCGGTGCGGCGCGAAGAACTGCGCCCGGGCGACCTGGTGTTCTTCAACACCATGCGCAGGGCCTTCTCGCATGTGGGCATCTACGTGGGCGAAGGCAAGTTCATCCACGCGCCGCGCACGGGCGGACAGGTGCGCATCGAAGACATGCGCCAGGCGTACTGGACGCAGCGCTTCAATGGCGCGCGCCGCGCGCCGATGCCGCAAGCGGGCAGCGAAGAAGCTGGCGCGCGTTAGCCAGCATTCGACTGCTTTCGACCGCGCTCGCCGGGGCCTGCCTGGGTTCCCAGGCTGCCACAGCGTCCCTCAGCGCTGGGCCACCACCGCAGATGCGGCAGGCGCAGGCGGGCGCACGATGGGACCGCGCAGTTCCGGGTAGTCGCCCAGCATGCTGGTACCGAACAGTGGCTTGTACGCGCCCTTGTGGCAGGTCTGGCAGCCCACCTTGGGGTTGTCGCCTTCCGCACTGAGCCGGTGGGCCGGCAACAGCGGGCCGATCGGGTTCAGGTAGTTCACGTTCAGGTCGCGCACCATGCGGATGCCGTACCACGCCGTTGCCCGCTGCGGCGAGCTTTCGTTCCACGAAGCCAGGGCGCGCGAGTTGTGGCAATAGGTGCAGTTCACCCCCAGTGACTGACTCATGTAGATCATCAGCCCGTAGGTGAATTCAGCCTGCCGGATCGAGTGCCGGTTGTCGCCTGCCAGGGCCTGTGTACCCTGCACCCGGATATCGGGCGTCTCGGTGTTCAGATAGGTCGACAGCGGGTCGTAAGGCAATGAACTGTTGCCTACGGTCACCACGCCAGCGGTGTTCTGCTGCACGCGGTTGCCCATGATGTTCTGGCCAGCGCCGCTTTCGCCCGGATGCTTGAACCAGTCGCCCGATGGCACTGCCTGGCCGCGGTGGCAGGTCCAGCACGTGACACCGGTGCCGGCCACATGCGGCTGCCACTTGGTGTTGATCTCACGCGTCATCTGCAGCATGCGCCGCGCCACCACCTTGGGGTACTTTTCGTCGGACGCCAGGTTGTTCGGGTTGTGGCAGAACTCGCAGCCCTGTTCGGGCGCGATCCAGGTCGACATGGCCTGCATGAGGCGCGAGAACTCCAGTACGTTCAGGTCCTTCAGGACCTGCACGTTCTTGTGCACTTCGCCCACCAGAGGCGTGTCCGGCTCAGCTTCGTCTACCGGCTCGGGTTCAGGAATCTGGTTGGCGTCCACAGCCTTCACGGCGTAGGCCGGGTCGTACAGCTGCAGCATGCCCGTGCCGCGGTGCCCGCGCTGCACGGTATCGGCCCGCTGGCAGCCGGCCAGCAGCAAGGTGGCGCAAATCAGGCCAGCCAGGCAAGCCAGCGGGCGCTGGAGTCGGCTGGCCATGGTTTCTGCTTGCGGGTCGGGCCGCGGGCGCGACGCGGGCCCTGAGGCCCTGTTGGCATTTTTCGGGCTCATGTCTGTTCCCCCGCAGTGGCATGTTCGGTCGGATGGAGCGGAAAGACCATCCAGGACCGTCGCCACACCGTCATGCTAGGTTGACAAACAAAAATGTCAATTAGATTTGACACTGAGCTGTCGGTCTGCTAAGGGATCACTCCAAAGCACAACCCTTCCGCCCCGCGCTGCAAACGCGGAAACGGAAATCCGTCTTCTTTTGGCCCCACCGCGGCCACCGCTGACCCCTTCGGGCGGCAGCCGCTGCCGTCGCAGTCTGAAGCGCCCCGAACCCGCGTGGAGCCGCGTGAAGCCGCGTGAAGCCGCTTTAGGCCGCCTTCTTGACCTTGAAGTTACGGCACCAGCCTTCCTTGTTCACCAAGCGGCCGCCAAAGAACGAACACGGGCCCCATTCGGCGCCAGGGGCACCCGAAAACAGCTGGCACGAACTGCACTTCTGGTCAGCCGCATGACGCGGGTACTTCACCTTGTCGACCTTGCTGCTGTCGAGCCTGAAACCCATGGACTTTGCGTAGGCATCGTTCTCGGTCAGCTTCTCGTTCGACACCGGGTCAGCGGCGAAGGCGTGCGTTGCAGACAGCGCTGCACCGCCACAAGCCACGCGGAGCATGAAGACACGTCGGCTGTTGAGAGGGTTGCTCATGGGATCTTTGTCTCCGAAAGTTGTGTGTGAGAAAGAAAACGCGTGAACTGGATCAGGGTGCATTGCGAACCAGGCGCACCAGCAAAGGCGTGCTCTGCACCAGCGGCACCACACCGCCGGCAGCAAAGTCCAGTGAATACGCGTGGTCTGCTGTCTGCAGGCTTGGCGTGCCCGACCAGAAGGGTGCCGCCGGTGTGCCCGGAAACACGGTGAGGTTGATGCGGGGGTGCGTGCACTGGCGCTCTGCCACGGTGGCCAGTTCACGCAGGCTAGGCACGCGCCAGTCGTTGTAAAAGTGTTCGCCGCTGGCGTTGATGCGTTTGGCCTCGGCCGCACTGGCCGACCAATCCAGTCGTGCCGGGCTGCCCTGGCAGGCACCCGACACCCAGGCTTGGCCCACCGGGCAGCGCATCCACATCAGCTGTGTCAGGCCGTCGGTGATGTGGCCTTCGTCAGCACCCGTGAAACGCGACGTCGGGGACGACGGTCGTGCGTCAGGCTGGCAAGTTTGCTGCGCCTGTGCCAAGCCTTGCAGGCCCGGCAACAGACACAGCGAAAACGCCCAGGGCACCCACCCGGTGCGCACGGCCGACGCGCCTACTTGTCGAAGCCGATGCCCGTGCCCTTGACCGGGAAGCCGCGAGCATTCTTCGGTTCGGGCGAAGCCGTTTGCCGCGTCACCAGTCCGGTCTCAATGGTCTTTCCGCGGTGCAGGTAGAACGAATAGGCCTCCAGCGCCGTCATGTCGTCGCTGTTCACGTCCAAGGCCTTGCCGCCCTGCGGGTTCTCGATGCACCAGTTCACCATCGAGCGGTAGGTCACCACCTTGTTGAACATCGGCAGGAACTTCGGAAAGGTCTGCGGATTGGTGGCGGCCGCGTCGGGGTGACAGTTGGCACAGGCCAGACCGTTGTTGGCCATGTCGGCGCGGCCGCCGTACCACATGTCGTGCCCGCGGTTCACAGAAGCGATCAACTTGTCGTCCATCGCTTTCAGTTCTGCCGGGGTGAAGGGCTCACGTGCCGTGGACTGGGTGGCCACGGCCAGCAGGCCCAGTGCAGCCGCGGCAGCGGCCGCTGCCTTGATGAGTGTCTTCTTTGTCGTCATGGTGCAGTCCCTTCAAGCCTTGAAGCCGTTCTTGATGCTGGCGGGCAGCGAATCGGCGAACGGTTGGTACTGCACGAAATTGCCACCCTTGTCGTCGATGGCGACATAGGCGCTGCCCATGCCGTCGGACGTGTTCGACGGGTCGGCCCGGTACTGCTGGAATTCCGGATAGGGCAGTTCGACCGGCGGGTAAGGCCAGGGCCAGGACGTGCTCATCGTGCCCACGGACGTGAGGTTGCCGATCTTGTTGTAGACCGTGTGGTGCACGTGGCCGTGGTAGGCCATCACGTTGACGAACTTGCCCAGGATGTCGCGCACTTCCTTCGAGTCGCTGACCTGGAAGTTCCAGCGCGGGTAGTAGTCCCACAGCGGGCTGTGCGTGAAAATCACCACCGGCGTGTCTGGGGAGATGTTCGCCACGTCCTTCTTCAGCCACTCCAGCTGCTTTTCGTGCACGCCCCACACGCCGGGCACCGGGCTGGCCAGGGGCATGAACCAGTCGCGGCGTTGTTCTGCGGTCAGCTTGGCCTCGGTCCAGAAGTCGGGCACCAGGATCGAGTTCAGACCGATGAAGTGCACGCCCTTCTGGTCGAAGGACCAGGTCTCGTTACCGAAGTTGCCGCGGTACGAGGCGCCCATGTCCAGGTACCAGTCGTGCTCGCCAGGGATGACGCGCAGCGGCGCTTTCAGCCTGGACAGGATGCGCTTGCCCTTGGCCAGCTGGTCGGGCGTGCCGTGGTGCGACACGTCACCCGTCACCAGCACGAAATCGGGCTGGGTCTTCATGGCGTTCACTTGGGCCACCGCGTCCTCCAGTTGCCGGTCGAACACGTGGTCGGCCGGGCTGTACAGGTGGGGGTCGCTGATGATGGCGAAGCGGAACGGGGTCACGCCACGGCGCCCGGTCTGGGCAGACACGATGTCCACCACACCCAGGTTCACGCCGACGGCCTGGGCCAGGAAGGTCGACAGGCCGGCTTTGCCGGTCAGGCCAAGAAATTTTCGTCTTTGTGCATCGCTGCGATCTGTCATCTCATGTCTCCTAGGGGGTCCACTGACGAGACACGGCAGAAGAACGTCCGCCGCGCCGTACTGCAAGGCTGGCCAGGGTGCGCCAGCCAATGACATCGGGTTTACACGGGGCCCAACGGGACCCCCACGGATATCCAACGGCCCGCGTGTGGACCATCCAGTAGGACAGGCCGCTTGGTGCGAAGCGCGCAGGGATGCAATGACTGCAGACGCAGCCCGATCACCTGGGCCGGGGGGTAAATCGCTCGCATGGCACTCCTCTATTGGGTTTGGCCTGGGCGCACGTTTGTCTCTTATGAACGCGTGGTTCACTGTAAGCACGCGTCGGTCGGAAATGAAATTGAACGTTTTGCCCCTGATGAAGCGTTTGTCTAATATCGCAAGCTCACCGGGAGAGCTGAATGTCTTTGGCCAAGAGCGCGTCCTTGAAGCAGGTCGCCACCTTCCGCACCGTGGCCCGGCTGGGCAGTGTGTCGATGGCGGCCGAGGAACTGCACCTGAGCCAGTCGGCGGTGTCGATCCAGATCGCCAGCCTGGAAGCTGCGGCAGGCGCAGCCCTGGTGGAACGCACCGGTCGCGGTGTCCGGCTGACCGAGGCCGGCCAGCTGCTGCTGAGCTACGCTGACCGGCTGTTGGCGCTGTGGCACGAGACCAGCGACGAGATGGCCACGCTGCTCGGCGACTTCACCGGCACCTTGCGCGTGGGCGCAGTGACCACTGCCGAACACTGGCTGCCGCGGCTGCTGGTGCGCTTCATCGACCACAACCCCAAAGTCAGCGTGCGGCTGTTCGTCTGCAACCGCGACGACATCGTGCGCCACCTGGCCGCGCAAGACGTGGACCTGTGCGTGATGGGCCGCCCACCCACCGAACTGCAGGTGGAATTCAGCGTGATCGGCAACAACCCGCTGGCCTTCGTGGCCGCGCCTTCG
The DNA here is from genome assembly GCA_027485165.1 of Rubrivivax sp. Taxonomy (GTDB): domain Bacteria; phylum Pseudomonadota; class Gammaproteobacteria; order Burkholderiales; family Burkholderiaceae_C; genus Rubrivivax. The sequence goes on along the minus strand of JAIXRN010000017.1, from coordinate 100,105 downwards.
CACCCGCTGGCCGCGCTGCCAAAGCTGAAGCTGGCGCAGCTGGCCGAAGTGCCGCTGCTGGTGCGTGAACGCGGGTCGGGCACGCGCACGGCTGTTGAACGCCTGTTCAAGAGCGAAGGCCTGCGCCTGCGCATCGGCAGCGAACTGTCCAGCAACGAAGCCATCAAGCAGATGTGCGTAGCGGGCTTCGCGCCGGCCTACCTGTCGATGCTGACCTGCCCGCTGGAACTGAATGCCGGCCTCTTGCGCGTGCTGCCCCTGCCGAACAACCCCAGCGTCAGCCAGTGGCACGTGGTGCGCATCAGCGGCCAGCCCGTGCCGCAGGTGGCGCTGGCGTTTGAAGACTTTCTGCGCCGCACCGGGCCTGAGGAGATCCTGGCCCCGATCCGCCAGCACCTGGGCAGCGTGGCGCGCCGCAGCCGGGCAAAATCACCAGCATGACAGACGCCGTGATCCCGCTGGCCGACCTGCGCTATGCCGCGCAGGTGCCGCTCATCCCTACCCTGCTGCCGCCGGCTACGGGCTTGCTGTCTGACCGGCTGGGCCGGCCACTGCGCGACCTGCGCATTTCGGTCACTGACCGGTGCAACTTCCGCTGCAGCTACTGCATGCCGAAGGAAGTTTTCGACCATCAGTACAAGTTTCTGCCCCAGACATCACTGCTGTCGTTCGAAGAAATCACCCGCTGCGCTGGTCTCTTTGCCGCGCATGGCGTCGAAAAGCTGCGGCTCACAGGGGGCGAACCCCTGCTGCGCAAGCATCTGGAGGTTTTGATTGCGCAGCTGGCTGCGCTGCGCACGCCGCAGGGCCAGCCGCTGGACATCACCCTCACCACCAATGGTTCGCTGCTGGCGCGCAAGGCACAGGCGCTGCGCGACGCTGGCCTGCAACGCGTGACGGTCAGCCTGGACGCGCTGGACGACGCCGTCTTCAGGCGCATGAACGACGTCGACTTCCCGGTGGCCGATGTGCTGGCAGGCATCCAGGCAGCGCTGCGCGCCGGGCTGGTGCCCTTGAAGGTGAACATGGTCGTCAAACGCGGCACCAACGACGACCAGATCGTGCCGCTGGCCCGCCACGTGCGGGACCATTGCGGCCCGGGCGTGGTGCTGCGCTTCATCGAATACATGGACGTGGGTGCCACCAATGGCTGGCGCATGGACGAAGTGCTGCCTTCGGCCCAGGTGCGCCAGCACCTGCACACCGCCTTTCCGCTGGCACCGCTGGACCCGACAGCCCCGGGCGAAACCGCCGAGCGCTGGCGCTACACCGACGGTGGCGGCGAAGTCGGCTTCATCAGCAGCGTCACGCAGGCCTTCTGCCGCGACTGCAACCGCGCCCGCCTGTCCACCGAAGGCAAGCTGTTCCTGTGCCTGTTCGCCAGCCGCGGGCACGACCTGCGGGCGCTGCTGCGCAGCGGCCACAGCGACGAACAGATCAGCGCTGCCATCGGCAGCATCTGGGCGGGCCGGGACGATCGCTATTCAGAGCTGCGTGGTCTGGGCACGGCAGTGGTAGGCAGCGGCGAACGCCGCGTCGAAATGCACTACATCGGCGGCTGACGCAGCGTTGTTCAGGTGCCGCGCGTGACGCTGTCGACGCCGCGGTTGGCCAGTGCGTCGGCTTTCTCGTTGCCAGGGTCACCCGAATGGCCCTTCACCCACTTCCAGGTCACGTCGTGGGCCGCGTTCAGCCCGTCCAGGCGCTGCCAGAGTTCGACGTTCTTCACGGGCTGCTTGTCGGCCGTGCGCCAGCCGCGGGCCTTCCAGTTGTGGATCCAGCTGGTGATGCCCTGGCGCACATATTGGCTGTCGGTGTAGACGGTCACCACGCAGCGCTGCTTGAGCACCGCCAGGGCTTCGATCACGGCGGTCAGTTCCATGCGGTTGTTGGTGGTCAGACGTTCGCCACCGAACATTTCCTTTTCATGTTCGCCGCTCTTCAGCCACACGCCCCAGCCACCCGGGCCAGGGTTGCCACGGCACGCGCCGTCGGCATAGATCACCACATCGGACATCAATTCTCCTGTTCTGACAGCGCAACTTCGCGCTCTGGAAGGCGGCCGCCCGCCGCCGGATGCACCAGGACACGGCGTGCCGGCACGGCGCTGGCCACCGCTTTTCGTTTTTCCTGCTTGATCAGCCCCACCAGCCGCATGCCACGCACGCGCTTGACGGCCATCAGCGTGTAGACCGCGCCCAGCACCGGCCACCAGCGTTCACCGACCGGGTCCATCCACGCAAAACGGTCCAGCCAGCGCTGGCTGTGCAGTGGTGGCCGCCAGCACCCGAAGTGGCCACCCTCGACTTCAAAGCCCAGCAGCCGCAGCCAGTCGCGCAGCCGCCAGTAGCCCAGGAAGTCGCCCGCCCGCGGCAGGAACAGGCCGTTGGCCGCTGCCACGCGCGACAGGCCCATGCCGCGCCGCGCATGCCCGGCGCGCTGCCGCAGGCCCCACAAGCTGGCCGGGTTGAAGCCAGCGATGACCACGCGGCCTTCGGGCACCAGCACACGTTCGACTTCGCGCAAGGTCAGGTGCGGGTCGCGCGCCAGTTCCAGCGCGTGCGGCAGCACTACCAGGTCGATGCTGGCGTCGGGAAACGGCAGCGCGTCAAATTCGCAGTGCAGGTGGATGGGTTCCTGCACCGCCAGGGTGCTGATGTGCAGGTCGGCCTGCGGCTGCAGTGGCAAGGCTTCAGGCACATGCAGCGAATCGCTGGCCACCCAACGGTGGGGCATGCGGTTGGCGCGCAGACCTTCGAGTTCTGGCAGCCCCAGCTGCAAAGCATGAAAGCCGAAGGCATCGGTCACCGCATGATCCAGCCGGTCCTGTTCCCAGGCCAGCAGGTACAGGCCGGGCGGGGTCCGGAGCCAGGCCCCCAACTCTATAATCGAGTCTTCTCGTGTCATGCAACTGCGGGCCAGCCACGGCCACGTTGCGGCGATCTACGGCGCTTCATGGGCATGAATGTTTTGGCCCTGGCCCGTCCACACATGCGTCTGGCCAGATGCTCGACTGACACCACTGGATGCACGCTGCCCCGCCAACCAATCCGCCTTCGCATGCCACCAGCACCCTGGTCGCGCTGCCCGCTTTCAACGACAACTACATCTGGTTGTTGCACAACGGTGAGCAGGCCTGGGTGGTGGACCCGGGCGACGCCGGCCCGGTGTTGCAAGCGCTGCAACAGTGGCAGCTACGATTGACTGGCATTCTAGTGACGCACCACCACGCCGATCATGTCGGCGGCATCGCTGCACTGCGCCAACACCTGCACGGCCCCGTCTACGGCCCGGCCCGCGAAAACATCCCCAGCCCCTACTTGGCACTGCGCGGCGGCGACGTCGTCGACGTGCTGGGCATGCAGTTCCGGGTCATCGACGTGCCGGGCCACACCGCAGGGCACATCGCCTACGCTCAGCAAGGCGAGGCAACGCGGCCCTTGCTGTTCTGCGGCGACACCCTGTTTTCGGCCGGCTGCGGGCGCTTGTTCGAAGGCACACCGGCGCAGATGGCTTCGTCGCTGGCCCTGTTGTCGGCACTGCCTGCCGACAGCCAGGTGTGCTGCACGCATGAATACACCTTGTCGAACCTGAAATTCGCGGCGGCGGTGGAACCCGACAACGCTGATGTGCTCCACCACACGCGCCACTGCCAGGCCCTGCGTGAACAGGGCCAGCCCACGCTGCCCAGTTCGCTGGCGCTGGAACGGCGCATCAACCCCTTCCTGCGCTGCAGCGAACCGGCCGTCGTGGCCGCCGCGCAGCGCCAAGGGGCCACGAACGACGACGCCGTGGCCGTGCTGGCTGCGCTGCGCGAATGGAAGAACCGGTTTTGATGACGCCTGCCCTGCTTTCCGCCCCCGCCCCTCGTTCGACCGACGCACTGCGGCCGACCCACTGGCGCCGGGCTGCCGCTGCACTGCTGGCCTGCATGGCGCTGGCAGGCTGTGCCCAGCTGCCGCAGGCCGGTTCGGGCCCCGCCAGCCTGCCCGATACAGCAGCACCCACGCCCGCCATGGCAGGCGCTGTGGGGCCGGCAGGGTCCGGCGCTGCTGCGGCCACCCCGGCACCAGCGGCCGATCTGGCAAGCCCGGCGGTCGCGGCTGGTGCTGGCCCTGCTGCCGCCGCTGAAGGCTCCACCGCCACCATTTCCCCGCCGGCAGCCAACCCGAACGTGGCGGGCCCGGCGCTGCTGCCGGCGTCCACGTCCGTCGCCCGCAGCCGACTCGACCCCACGGCCGACAGCGAACGCAGCGACCTGTGGGCCCGGGTACGCGCCGGCTATGCCATGCCCGACCTGGACGGTGAACTGGTCGCCAAGTGGGAACAGTGGTACGGCAGCCGCCCCGACTACGTGCAGCGCATGACCGAGCGCGGCGGCCGCTACTTGTTCTACATCGTCGAAGAGATCGAACGCCGCGGCATGCCCAGCGACCTGGCCCTGCTGCCCTTCATCGAAAGCGCCTTCAACCCACAAGCAGTGTCCAGCGCGCGGGCATCGGGCATGTGGCAGTTCATGCCCGCTACCGGCCGCGACTTCGAACTGCGGCAGAACCTGTTCCGCGACGACCGCCGCAGCATCTTGGCTTCCACGCAGGCCGCGCTGGACTACCTGCAGCGCTTGCACACCCGCTTCGGCGACTGGCATCTGGCGCTGGCAGCCTACAACTGGGGCCAGGGCAATGTGCAACGCGCCATCGAACGCAACCAGAAGGCTGGTCTGGGCACCCGCTACACCGACCTGCGCATGCCCGACGAGACGCGCAACTACGTGCCGAAGCTGCAGGCGGTGAAGAACCTCGTGGCGCGCCCTTCGGCTTACGGCCTGGTGTTGCCGCCGTTGCAAAACCACCCCTTTTTCCTGAGCGTGCCGGTCGAACGCGACATCGACGTCGCCCTGGCCGCGCGTTTGGCGGGCCTGCCGCTGGAAGACTTCCAGCAGCTCAACCCGCAGATGAACAAGCCCGTGATCCTGGCCGCTGGCACGCCCATGCTGCTACTGCCCTACGACAACGCGAACCAGTTCCTGCGCGGCGTGGCCAGCCACCGCGGGCCGCTGGCCAGCTGGACGGCCTGGGTCGCGCAGCGCAACATCCGGCCGGCTGAAGCGGCCCGCATCGTGGGCATGCCGGAAGACCGGCTGCGCGAGATCAACCGCATCCCACCGCGCATGCTGGTCAAGCAGGGCTCGACCCTGCTGGTTCCACGCGCTGCCACAGCGGCACACGATGTCGCCTTGCACGTGGCCGACAACGCCGCGCTGGCACTGGCCCCTGAAGCACGGCCGCTGCGGCGAGTGACCTTCAAGGCAAAGCCTGGCGATACCGTGGCTTCCGTGGCGCGGCGCTACAAGCTAAGCCCAGCCCAGGTGGCGCAATGGAACCGCGTGGGCCCTCAGGCCAAGTTCAAGGCCGGCCAAAGCCTGATGGTGATGCTGGCGCCCGCCGCGGCCAAGAAGGGCGCGCCTGCGCGCCGTGGGCAGAAGCTCGCGCAGACCAGCGCAGCCAGCCAGGCGCGGGCGAAACCGCCCGCCAGCCAGCGGGCCGACCGCTCTCGGCCCCAGCGGCTGGCGCGCAACTGAAGCCCTGCGGCGAAGACTGGCGAGCTGCCTGGGCCAGGCCCAGCAGCCCTGTCTTCAGCCCACGTGCCGCATCAGCCCAGGAAGTCGCGCTTGCCGAGCTCGACACCCGCATGTCGCAGCAGGGCATAGGTGGTGGTGGCGTGGAAGTAAACGTTGGGCAACACGAAACCCAGCACGTAGGCCTGCCCGTCCATGCGCACTTCACCCGTTCGCATGGGCAGCACGATTTCGCGCGCCTCGCTGCCATCGACCTGCGCTGCTGGCACCGACTGCACGTAGTCAACCAGCCGCGTCACACGGGCGCGCAGTTCGGCCAGGGTGCTTTCGTTGTCGTCCCACTTCGGCACGTCCTGGCCCGCCAGACGCGCCACGCAGCCCTTGGCCATGTCGGTGGCGATCTGCACCTGCTTGCTGAAGGGCAGCATGTCCGCAGCCAGGCGCAGCCCCAGGTAGTTGGCGCTGTCGAACTTGCGCGCGTCGGCGTGTGCCTGGGCCTTGTCCAGCCACAGACCCATGGCCGTGAAACTGCGGACGAAGACAGGCACGGTGATGGTGTGCATGGACAGGCTCATGGCGTTCTCCTGAAAACTTGGGGTAAGGGCGGGCTGGTGACGCCAGCGGTGGCGGATGCTAGCGCTGCTGCAGCCCAGGAACAGCCGAGCCGGCTCGCGGCAGAATCCAACGCAGCTTTGAAGACCCCATGAACATCATCATCCTCGACGACTATCAGGACGCCGTGCGCAAGCTGCAGTGCGCGGCCCGCCTGGAACCCTACAACGCCAAAGTCTTCACCAACACCGTGAAAGGCATCGGCCAGCTGTCGGTGCGCCTGCGCGACGCCGACGTGCTGGTGCTGATCCGCGAACGCACGCACTTTCCGCGCGCCCTGCTGGAAAAGCTGCCGAAGCTGAAGCTGATCGCGCAGACCGGCCGCGTCGGCCCGCACATCGACGTCGAAGCCTGTACCCGGCTGGGCATCGCGGTGGCCGAGGGCACGGGGTCGCCCACGGCACCGGCCGAGCTGACCTGGGCGCTGATCATGGCCGCCATGCGCCGTCTGCCGCAGTACATCGGCAATCTGAAGCACGGCGCCTGGCAGCAAAGCGGGCTGAAGGCCGCTTCGATGCCGCCGAACTTCGGCATCGGTTCGGTGCTGAAGGGCAAGATGCTGGGCATCTGGGGCTACGGCAAGGTCGGACAGCTGATCGCAGGCTACGGCCGGGCCTTCGGCATGCAGGTGTGCGTGTGGGGCAGCGAATCGTCGCGCGCCCGTGCCCAGGCCGACGGGCTGCTGGCTGCCAGCAGCTGCGAAAGCTTCTTCGCCGAATGCGACGTGCTCAGCCTGCACCTGCGCCTGAGCGACGCCACGCGCGGCATCGTGAAGCTCGACGCGCTGTCGCGCATGAAGCCCACAGCCCTGCTGGTGAACACATCGCGCGCCGAATTGCTGGAAGAAAACGCCCTGGTGGCGGCACTGAACCGCGGCCGCCCGGGCATGGCCGCCGTTGACGTGTTCGAGAGCGAGCCCATCTTGCAGGGGCACCCCTTGTTGCGGCTGGAAAACGCCGTCTGCACGCCGCACATCGGCTATGTCGAACAGGACAGCTACGAGATGTACTTCGGCGCCGCCTTCGACAACGTCATCAACTTCATCGCCAACAACCCCACCCAGCTGGTGAACCCGGAAGCGCTGCGGGTGCTGCGTTGACCGTCGCCGCCGCGCCTGCCCCTGAAGCTGACCGCCTGCTGCGGCACAGCCGCTGGGCGCTGATGGCGGGCAACTTCGCCATCGGCTGCGGGGTAATGGTGACGGCGGGTTCGCTGAACGACCTGGTGCGGTCGCTGCAGGTGTCGGTGGCGGTGGGCGGGCAGTTGATCTCGGTGGCCGCGGCCGTGATGGCGCTGGGCGCGCCGCTGCTGGCCGCTCTGGTGGGGCGGGCCGACCGGCGGCTGCTGCTGACAGCCGCGCTGCTGTGGTACGCGGCCGGCCACCTGATCGCGGCGCTGATGCCCAACTTCAGCGCCCTGCTGCCGGTTCGTGCGCTCAGCGTGTTGGGGGCGGCAGTCTTCACGCCGCAGGCCGCCGCGGCCATCAACCTGCTGGCCCCGCCTGCCGAACGCGGGCGCGCCATCACCTTCATCTTCCTAGGCTGGTCGCTCAGTTCGGTGCTGGGCATGCCTTTGCACAGCTACATCGGGGAAGCCTTCGGCTGGCGCTGGGCCTTCGGCCTGGTGGCTGTGCTGAGCCTGGCGGCAGCGGCGGGCGTGTGGCGCACCTTGCCGCGCGGGCTGCACAGCGCGCCACTGTCCTGGGCTTCGTGGCGCACGGCGCTGACGCACCCGCTGCTCATCGGCGTGGTGGCCGTCACGGCGCTCAGCGCCGCCGGGCAGTTCAGCCTGTTCAGCTATTTCGCGCCTTACTACCGGCAGGTGCTGCAGGCCGATGCGCTGTCGGTCAGCCTGCTGTTCATGTGGTTCGGGGCCTTCGGGCTGCTGGGCAACGTGGTGCTCAGCCGCGTGGTCGACCGCTTCGGCGCCGCGCGCTGCGCCACCTGGATGATGGCCTGCATGGCGCTGTCGCTGCTGCTGTGGCCGCTGGCCGTCAGCCTGCCGGCGATGGCCGTGGTGATCGTGCCCTGGGCGCTGGGCTGCTTCAGCAGCAATTCAGCACAGCAGGCCCGGCTGGGCGCCGCCGCCCCGGGCCTGGCGCCGGCGTTGATGGCGCTGAACACGTCGGCCATGTACCTGGGCCAGGCGGTGGGCGCCGGCGGCGGCGGTGCGCTGCTGGCCCACAGCGGCTTTGCCTGGCTGCACTGGGCTGCCCTGGGCTGGCTGCTGCTGGCCATCGCGCTGAGCACGTGGCTGATGCGCCAGATGGCCCCTGCGCACCTGGCGCGCACCGCGACTTAGCCGCATGGGCCGCACGATCGCTTGCAGGCCCTGCGCCAACGGCTGCCAATGCCGCCGCGGTCGCGCATGAACGCGCCGGGCTGCTCCCAAGCGCTCATCCCGGCGTGCGCAGCACGGAGGGTAGTCCAGTGAGCCTGCTGCTGAAGGGCCTGCTGGCCCTGGCGCTGGTCTATGGCCTGCTGCTGGCCCTGCTGTGGTGGAGGCAGGAACACCTGCTGTTCCAGCCGCAGAAGCTGCCGCCCGACCACCGCTTTCAGGTCGGCGCCGACGTCGTCGAAACCTGGGTCGACGTGCCGGGCGCGCGCCTGAACGCGCTGCACCTGCGCCACCCGCAGCCGGTGGCGGTGGTGTTCTTCGTGCACGGCAATGCCGGCAGCCTGGACAACTGGTTCGTCGACCTGGATTTCTACCGCCGGGCCGGCGTGGACCTGTTCATGTTCGACTTCCGTGGCTATGGCAAGAGCACGGGCCGCATCAGCAGCCAGACGCAACTGGAAGCCGACGTGCGCGCCGCCTGGGACAGCATCGCACCCCGCTACGCCGGCGTGCGCCGGGTGTTCTACGGCCGTTCGCTGGGTAGCGGTCTGGCCACCCAGCTGGCTGCCCAGGTCAGCCCCGACCTGCTGGTTCTGGTGTCGCCCTACAGCAGCATGGCCGACGTGGCCCGTCTGCACTACCCCTGGGTGCCCAGCGTGTTGCTGCGCTACCCGCTGCGCACCGTGGCCACCCTGCCCCAAGTGCGCAGCCCGGTACTCCTGGCCCACGGTGGACAGGACAGCCTGATCCCGCCCAGCCACAGCCAGGCGCTGAAGGCCGTCAAGCCCGACGCCTGCCTGTTGCTGGTGCCACAGGCTGGCCATGGCGACATCCACGCCTTTCCGGTTTACCTGGACACCTTGGCGGCGGCCATTACCGGGCGCGATCAGCCCTGAAGCCGCTGGCGCAGCGCCTCGAACAGGCAGACCGCCGAAGCCACCGACACGTTCAGGCTTTCCACGGCGCCGGCCATCGGAATGCGCAACAGCTGGTCGCAGGTCTTTCGCGTCAGCTGCCGCATGCCAGCGCCTTCGGCACCCAGCACCAGGGCCACGGGGCCACGCAGATCGGCATCAAACAGGCTGGCTGGTGCGTCGTCACTGAAGCCGATGACGCGGATGTCGCGTTCCTTCAGCTCAGTCAGGCTGCGCGCCAGGTTGGTCACCATCAGGTAGGGCACGGTCTCGGCCGCGCCGCTGGCCACCTTGGCCACGGTGGCGTTCAGGCCCACGGCGTGGTCCTTGGGGGCCAGCACCGCATGCGCGCCAGCGCCGTCGGCCACGCGCAGGCAGGCGCCCAGGTTGTGCGGGTCGGTCACCCCGTCCAGCACCAGGAGCAGGGGCGGGGTCGCGGGGTCCAGCGCGTCCAGCACCGTGTCCAGCGAATGCTGCTGCGGCAGCGCCGCCACGCGCGCCACCACGCCCTGGTGGCGCGGGCTGCCGGCCAGCCGGATGAGGTGGTCGTCACTGCTGTCCACCAGCTTCACGCCGGCTTCCTGCACGCGGGCCACGAACTGGCGCATGCGGGCGTCGCGACGGGTGGCGTCAACATGGATCTCGATGACCGACCCGGGCGCCGTCTTCAGGCGCACGGTGACGGCGTGAAAGCCGAACAAGACCTTGGTGCTCATGCGGGCGATGCTATCCCGCGGCCCTGCCCATCGCGCTTCGGCGCGGTGTGTTCAGCCCCGCCAGGCCTTCCAGGCCAGGATGGCGCCGATCAGCACCGGCTGGTGCAGCATGTAAAAGCTCAGCGCCCAGCGGCCCAGTGCCGCCAGCGGCAGCAGCAGGCGCGGCAAAGCGCCGCCCAGCAGCTCGGCAGCAGGCTGCCCCGGCCGGCGCGCCAGCAGCCACGCCCCGGCGGCCAGGCCCCACAGCATCACCCCCAGCCAGGGCAGCACCGGCACGTAGTCTTCGGTCACCGGCTTGCGCGTCACCAGGCCCAGCCAGTTGGTCCAGCGGCCGTCGAAGAAGGTGTGCTGCACCAGCTGCGGCAGCGCCAGCGCCAGCGCACCCAGCAGCAGCAGGCGCGCGGGCGGCCAAGCGGCCAGCACGCGGCAGACCAGCAGCATCACCGCAATGCCGTGCAGCACGCCGAAGCTGATCCAGCTGCGCGGAAACATGAAGGCCGACGCCAGGCTGACCAGCACCGCACAGCCGGCCACCTGCCCCCAGCGCCGCCAGAAGCGCGGCCAGCCCTTGCCCGCCTGCACGGCCACGGCCTGCGACAGGCCAGCGGTGAACAGGAACAGGCTGACGATGGCGGTGCGCTGCCAGGTCCACAGCGGGTCGCCATAAAAGTCTTGCCGCAGCTGCAGCAGGCCATAGTGGTTCAGGTCGAAGGCGAAATGGAAGCCCGCCATCCAGACGATGGCCAGGCCCCGCAACGCGTCGAGGCGGTCAAAACGTTCAAGATGGGTGGCTTGGCCGGCCGCCGCGGCGACCACCGGAGCAGTCGCCTTCATGCCGTCTTCTCGTAGATGTCGCTGAAGGCCTGGCCGTCCCAGGCATACAGCAGGTAGGCCGCGTGCAGGCAGCGGCTGGCTGCACGCGGCTGGAACAGGCCCACGCACTGGCCGCGCGGCTGGCGCACGCTGCGGTAGACGACACCGGCCGAACCCTGGGCGTGCAGCTGCGCCCCCAGCGCCTGCGAAGCGGCGTAGCTGTCGGGGCTGTGGATGCTTGCTGGCGCGGCGTCAGCCGGCCGCAGGTCGTGCAGCCGTGCGTCCACGGCCACGCGGTACAGGCGCATCGGCAAGTGGGTGGGGGGCTGCTGGGTGGCGGCCATGAAGCGGCCGTGGTGGTAGCGGGTCTCGGCCAGGGCAGTTTCGCGGTCGCGCGCGGCGTAGAAGACGCCGTAGCGACCGTCGGAAAACCGGCTGCCCAGCGGATTCACGTGCGTGAAGGCGGCCATGATGGGCCCGCTGCCGGGGCCGTACAGCCGCTGGTCGCGCGGCACTCTGTCAACCTGGCCCGTTTCGTCGCGCAGGCGTTCGTTGGTCATGGCTTCCAGGGCGTAGAGGGCGTCGAAGTCGGCCGCATCGGCCACGCGGTCGAACAGGTTGATCGACGGGTAGCGCGTGGGCACGATGCGGCAGGCGTCGGCCCAGTGCACGCGACGCAGGGCGATGTCGGCGGGCTGCACCTCAGGCCCAGCCGCTGCGCACGCTGTCCAGGTAGCGGCGTACCAGGTTCAGGTCGCTGACATTGCCACCCAGCATGCGGCTCAGGGCCGTGCCGCCGCCGAACAGGCTGGCCTGGTTCGGCTGCCGCACCCAGGTGTCGGCGGCAGCCGCGTCGGGCAGCAGGATCTGCAGGCTCTTGTAGATGCCCAGGATGTTCGACAGGCGTTCCAGCGTGTCGCGCGGCAGGTGCGCCCGGTCCGGGTGCTTGCGCCAGGCAAAGTAGGTGGACCGGGGCGGCTGGCCCAACAGACACAGCTGCTCGTCGACCGAAAGACCCCAGGCCTGGGCAATGCCTTCGAAGGCCCGCAGGCCGGCAGCCGCCAGCGCAGCAGAGGAAAAATCAGGCGGCGAGGCCGGGGCCGCGTATCGGGCGGTAGGCTCGCCGGCTTGAGGCAAGGGCGTCGTCATGGCAAAGTCTTGAACCGGATGATTCGGTGAACATAGTCTCTTTGGAGACCTCCGTCAACCTGCGCGCGCCTCGTGCATCACCCGCCTACCAGGGCCAGCTCCATCGTGACCGCTCCCACCCCCAGCCCCGACATCCACCCCATGCACCGGCGATCCGACGCCGAGCAGGCCCGCGTCGACCAGGCCCTGACGGAACTCTTCGAGCAACGCATCCGCTTCAACCAGTTGCTGGGTCTGAAGATCGAATCGGTGCAGGCCGGGGCTGTGCGCGCCAGGCTGGACATGCGCCCGGAACTCGTCGGCCACCACGCCTACGGCCGCCTGCACGGCGGCGTCAGCTCGGCCGTGCTGGACGCCATGGGCGGCCTGGCCTTGATGGCGGCGATTGCCGAACACCACCCCGCTGACAGCTGCCCGCAGGTGATGCAACGCTTCTTGAAGATGGCGACCATCGACCTGCGGGTGGACTACCTGCGCCCTGGCCTGGGCGCCTACTTCCTGGCAACGGCCGAAGTCACCCGCCTGGGCGCACGGCTGGGGTCGACGCTGATGCGACTGCACAGCGACAGCGGCAGCCTCATCGCCACCGGCGCCGCGGCCTACGTGGTGGCTTGACTCCGGCGGGCAAGGCCCCATCTCTGCGATGGTCGGCGCGAACCGACGACCCGCGCGATCCGGGTCGCGACCCTGCCCCGACGCCGCATCCGCGCTGTACCGCCCCCATCGACCTCGCTCGCAAGGAACCCCGCCGCATGACCCGCCCTGCCCCTGCCCCCACCCGTCGCGCGCCGGCCCTGGCCGCCCTGTTCGGCGCCGTCGCGGCCACGGCCGCGCTGGCTTGGTTCAGCCTGCCCGGCCTGGTGCATGGCCGCAGTGACGCTGCGCCGCGCGCCGTGGCCCCGCGCGGCCCGCTGGCTGCCGACGAACTGGTGCACATCGAACTGTTCAAGCGCGCTTCGCCGTCGGTGGTGCACATCACCACGCTGGCCGCGCGGCGCGACATGTTCTCGATGAACGTCCAGCAGGTGCCCCAGGGCACCGGCACCGGCTTCATCTGGGACGACAGGGGCCACATCGTCACCAACTGCCACGTCATCCAGGCTGGCAGCAGCGCCCGAGTGACGCTGGCCGACCAGACCACCGTCGACGCCCAGGTGGTCGGCGCCTTTCCCGACCGCGACCTGGCCGTGCTGAAGGTCGACCTGCCGAAGAACAAGCTGCCGCCGTTGGCCATCGGCACCAGCCGCGACCTGCTGGTCGGCCAGCGTGTGTACGCCATCGGCAACCCGTTCGGGCTGGACCAGACCCTGACGACGGGCCTGGTGAGCGCGCTGAACCGCGAGATCGAATCCTTCAACCAGCGCACGATCCGCGGCGTGATCCAGACCGACGCCGCCATCAACCCGGGCAATTCTGGCGGCCCGCTGCTCGATTCCGCCGGCCGCCTGATTGGCGTCAACACCCAGATCGCCAGCCCCAGCGGTGCCAGCGCGGGCATCGGCTTCGCCATCCCGGTCGACGAAGTCAACCGTATCGTGCCGCGCTTGATCCGTGACGGCCGCTACGTTCGGCCCACCCTGGGCGTGTCGGCCGCGCCGCCCGGCGTGCAGCAGGCGCTGAACCTGCCGCGTGGCGTGGCCGTGGTGGACGTGGCGGCCGGCAGCCCGGCGGCGCGCGCCGGCCTGCAGCCCTTCCGCCGCGGCAACCGCGGCGAAGTGCTGGGCGGCGACGTCATCACGGCCGTGAACGACGAAGCCGTGGCCGACATGGACGACATGCTGGCTCAGCTGGAACGCCGCCAGGCCGGCGACAGCGTCACGCTGACGGTCTGGCGCGCCGGCCAGACACGCAAGCTACCCGTGGTGCTGGGCAACGGCGCTGGCGGCCAGGGGCAAAGGTGAAAGATCGCGCCGCCAGCGCCGACTGACGGTCTGCCCCACACTGCATCACCACACCGTGCACCCCATGAACCGCCGCCAGACCATGAGCTTCCTGTCTTTCCTGGGCCTGGGCGCCAAGCGCGCACAGGCCAGCACCGCCGCGCCCGTTGCCGCCCCGCCCCAGCAGGCGCCAGCCCGCCCCACCGCCGGGCTGGCCGCGCCTGTGCGCCTGAGCGACGCCGAATGGCAGCAGCGCCTGTCGCCTGCGGCCTATCGCGTCCTGCGCAAGGAAGGCACGGAAGCCCCTGGCAGCAGCGCGCTGAACGCCGAAAAGCGCAAGGGCCTGTTCCATTGCGCAGGCTGCGACCTGGCCTTGTTCTCGTCGGACGCCAAGTACGAAAGCGGGACCGGCTGGCCCAGTTTCCACACGCCACTGCCCGGCGCCTTGGGCACGCGCACCGACTTCAAACTGATCTTTCCGCGCACGGAATACCACTGCGTGCGCTGTGAAGGCCACCAGGGCCATGTCTTCGACGACGGCCCGCGCCCCAGCGGCAAGCGCTACTGCAACAACGGCGTGGCGCTGAAGTTCGTGCCGGCGGCCGCATGACGCGCAGCGCATTGCACCGCCGTACAGCAGCCGCCTTGCTGTCCTTGCTGGCCCTGGTCGCGTCTACTGCAGTCGTGGCCCAAGGCGGATCACCAGTCACCGCCAAGGCCACCTTTGCTGGCGGCTGCTTCTGGTGCGTGGAAGCCGACTTCGACAAACTGCCGGGTGTGCTGTCCACCACCTCGGGCTACATCGGCGGCACTGTGCCGAACCCCAGCTACGAACAGGTGGCAGCCAAGCGCACCGGCCACACCGAAGCTGTCGAGATCGTCTTCGACCCGGCCCGCATCAGCTATGCCGCGCTGGTGAACCACTTCTGGCGCACCATCGACCCGACGACGAAAGACCGTCAGTTCTGCGATGTCGGTTCGCCCTACCGCACGGCCATCTTCACGCATGACGCGGGGCAAGCGGCCGTGGCCCGACAGTCGCTGGAAGCGCTGGAAAAGACCAAGCCTTTCGCCGAACCCATCGTCACGGCCCTGCAGCCGGCCACCGCCTTCTACCCGGCCGAGTCATACCACCAGGACTATTACAAGAAGAATCCGGTGCGCTACGCCTACTACCGTGCCAGCTGCGGCCGTGACGCGCGGCTGGAACAGCTCTGGGGCAAGGCGCGCTGAGGGCCCAGACCTGTGACCGTGCGCCCATTGCGCGGCCTGGCTTCACGGCCGGGCCAGCAGCACGGATCCGGGCCACCGGCAGCGCAGGCAGAAAACCGGACCAGGCGGGCACGGGCGATCGCTGAGGGCTTGCGGCAGATACTGTACGGATATACAGTCCCCTGCACTCTCAGCTTCAGCGACAGGCCAGCATCATGTCCCGCACCGACTTCCGCCAGACCTACCGGCCCAGCACCAACCGTCTGCCGCGATGGGCGCGCCGCATCTGGCTCTGGTTCTGAACGCTCGATTTCAGCTTCAAGCCTTGGCGGCTGGGGCTGACGCAGCGCCCAGCAGCGTCCCGCGGCACGCCGCCGCCCCGCAGGCGCAGCGATAGTCCGCCGGGTCGGAGGGGTCTTCGACCACCAGGCCGTAGTCGAGGAACAGTTCTTCCCCGGCCTTCAGGTCGCGCAAGGCATAGAACACGATCTGCAGACGTTTGCGGGGGCCCGTTTCTTCCTGTGCTTCGCAGTTCGGGCTGCAGGAATGATTCAGGTGCCGCGTGGCGTTTCCGCCCTCGGAAGCATCGATCAGAGAACCGTCCGACAGGCCGAAGACATAGGTCAGCGCATGGTCCCAGTCACGCGCGGCTGCCTGTCGCGCGGTATACCGCCGCCCCTCGTACTGGCCGATGCGCTGCCCGGCCTGGATGTCCTGGGCGGCAAAAGCCCCTGTGCCATGAATGCGGCTGGTGCGAATCTCGATCATCGGATGGGGTTCATGCAGATGGCTTCAGTGCCCGGCTCACGTCGCGTCCCGCAAACCGACCCGGACATGGCAGTGGCCGCAGTGCGGCGTGGCGGGGCGGGGCGAGCCGAAGGCCTTCGAACAGGTCCTGGCTCGCAGACCAGGGCGAACCAGCTCGAACCAGACAAGGCGCTGAGCTTACCCTCCGGGCAACCAGCCCGTCTGCGCCATCCACGCCAACGCGCCACCGGCCGCCGGCGTGCGCCGCCAGGGTGACGGTGGCGCTGACAGCAGTGCGCGACCCTCTCGAACAGGGGGGTTCCGGACGGTCCAGGGCCCGGCCCCCTGAACCTAGACTGATGACTTCGTTCACTTGCCCGAGGTTTGCCATGAATCCAGGTTTTCTGCGTCGCCTTGGCGCCTGGGGCGCCTGCGCGCTACTGGCCTTTTCGGCCGTGGCCAGCATGGCCGCTGAAGCCGCCAAGAAGGCACCGATGCGCTCTGTCAGCGTCAAGCCCACGTGGCTGACTCAGCTGGACAGCGACACCGGCCCCACTTTCAGCTTCGCCGGTAAGCAGTACGCCAACCAGCGCGCCTACATCGAAAGCGGCGCCCGTTGCGGCACGCGCGAATTGAGCGGCGCCGACATGGCCCGCAACGCGGCCGCTTCCCGTGCCTTCGCCGCCCAGCGCGCCCTGATGGGCCTGGCCGACGCCGAACGCCCGCCGGCTTCAGTCGTCGTGCCGGTCTACGTGCACGTCATCCGCCGCGGCACGTCGGTGGCCGAAGGCAACGTCCCCGACAGCTGGGTCACGGCCCAGATGCAGGTGCTGAACGACGCTTGGGGCGGCCCGAATTCGCCTTTCCGCTTCCAGCTGATCGAGGTCACCCGCACCACCAACGCCGCCTGGTACGACATGGCCGGCGAGGCCGCCGAGCTGGCGGCCAAGACGGCACTGAAACGTGGTGGCCCCGAGACGCTGAACATCTATGTCGCCGACCTCAGCGGCGGTCTGCTCGGCTATGCCTACTACGCCGAAGACGCGCAAGCCGTCGGTGTGCTGGACGGAGTGGTGGTGCTGAACGCTTCGCTGCCGGGTGGCAATGCCGCGCCCTACAACCTGGGCGACACCGCAACCCACGAAGTCGGCCACTGGTTCGGCCTGGCGCACACCTTTGAAGGCGGCTGCTCGCGCACCAACGACCTGATTGCCGACACATCGCCTGAAGCATCGCCAGCCTTTGGCTGCCCGATCGGCCGCAACAGCTGCCGTTCAACGCGCGTCGGCGACCCGATCTTCAACTTCATGGACTACACGGACGACGCCTGCATGAACAACTTCACGCGGCTGCAGTTCGTGCGCATGGACGACCAGCACCTGCAGTACCGCACGCCGCAGCCCGCGCGCTGAAGCAGCAGGTATCCCAGGGGCGGCGGAGCGAAAGCCCGCCGCCCTTTTTCGTGGCCGCCGTCAGTTCAGGCACCCTTGGCGCCGTCAGCGCGGTTCAGCGCCGTCGGCCCCGTAGCGCGCCGCTGCGTCCCGTAGCGCCTGGCGTACCCGGGCGACCAGCGGTGCAGGCGCCAGCACCTGAACCTGCGGGCCCTGGCGCAAGATGTCCATCACCAGCTCGGTGTCGTCCGCGTACGGCAGCCGCAGTTCGTAGCGCCCGTCGGGCCGCCACACCCCCTGTTGTTTCGGATGCCACTCTTCGCGGCTGGCCCAGGCCGCCGCTGGCGCGTCGAACAGCAGCACCGCCCAGGCCAGTTCGGCTGTGGCGTCGCCAGCAAAGATGCCGTAGCCCGCGTCCATGGCCTGGGCCACCTGTTTCAGCGGCACCTCGCGCGCCCGGGTGTCCAGCACGCTGGCCTGTTCGACGGCGTCCAGCGCAAAGCGGCGCAGCGCATCGACGCGGTGGCACCAGGCGTCCAGGTACCAGGTGTGCCGGTAGTGCACCAGGCGCTGCGGCGAGACTTCGCGCTCGGTCACTTCACTGCGCGTGCGCGTCAGGTAGCGCAGCTGCAGCCGGCGGCGCGACAAGAGCGCAGCGCTGACGCGTTCGAAGAAACGGCTGGGCACCGGGCGGCGCTGCGTGCTGGCGATCTTCACGCGCTTCATCAGCCGCGCTGCGGCGGCTTCGCCTTCGCCACTGCCCAGCAAGTGCTGGATGCGGTCCAGCAGGGGCTGCAGGTGGCGGCTGATCAGGCCTTCGCTGTCCAGGCTGCCCAGCAGCTGCTGCGCCATCAGCAACGAATACAGCTCGGCCTCGTCAAACCACAGGCCCGGCAGTTCATGTCGTGGCCCGGCCGGCGCGTTGCTGCCGGTGGCAAAGCGGTAGGCGTTCAGGTCGCGGTCGTAGTCGATCGGCGCGCCCAGCCGGCTGCGCAGGTATTCCAGGTCGCGCTTCAGCGTGGCGGGCGAGACTTCCAGCTCGGCCAGCAGCGCCGCAAAGCTGACGTGGCCGCGGGCGCGGATGAGCGCCTCGATGCGGTACAGACGTGCGGTGTTGGCCATACGCGATAAGCGATACGCAATACGCAATACGTGGACCCTGACAGCCGGTTCAGCGGCGGGCCTGCTGGCCCGGCCCGGCCCCGCCCCCCAGCACCCGGTAGAGCAGCACCTGATTCTGCTGCTGCGCCAGCTGCAGCTGCACCACGGCCTGACGTGCCGCCAGTGCCGAGCGTTCGGCGTCCAGCCGGTCCAGCGCGCTGGCCGCGCCGCCGCGGAACAGCAGTTCGGCCAGTTCCAGCCGCCGCGTTTCTGCCACGGCCTGGGCCTGCTGGGCCGCCAGCTGCCGGCCCAGCGTAGCGCGGCCAGCCAGTGCGTCGGCGACTTCGCGGAAGGCCTGCTGGATGGACTTTTCATACTGCGCCACAGCGATATCCCGCGCAGCGCGTGCCGCGTCCAGGTTGGCCTGGTTGCGGCCGGCGTCGAACAGCGGCTGCAGCAGCTGGCCGGTGAAGGTCCAGGCCGTGTTGTCGAACAGACCGTTCAGTTCACTGCTGGCAAAGCCCAGGCTGCCCGTGAGCGAGATGCGCGGGAAGAAGGCCGCACGCGCGGCGCCGATGCTGGCATTGGCAGCCAGCAGCGCCTGTTCGGCCTGGCGGATGTCGGGCCGCTGCAGCAGCACGTCGCTGGGCAGGCCCACTGGCAGTTCAGGCCACCGGCTGGCTGTCAGCGCAGGCGCGGGTGGCAGGTCGGCCGGCAGCGGCTGGCCCAACAGCAGGACCAGGGCGTTCAGGTCTTGCGCGCGCTGGCGCTGCAGGGCAGCCAGGCTGGCCTGGGCCGCCGCCAGCAAAGATTCAGCCGTGCGCAGCTCGGGTTCTGCCGCCACGCCACCGTCGAAGCGCAAGCGCGACAGGCGCAGCGTTTCCTGGCGCGCGGACAGGGTGCTGTCGGTGATGCGCAGCAGCTCGTCGTCGGCGCGCAGCGCCAGTTCAGCGCTGGCTACAGCCGCCACCAGGGCCACCTGAGCGGCGCGGCGGCCCTCTTCGCTGGCCAGGTAGCGGGCGGCGGCGGCTTCGCTCAGGCTCTTCACGCGGCCAAACAGGTCCAGTTCGAAGCTGCTGAGCTGCAGGCCTGCGCTGTAGCTGCGCTGGTTGCCGTTGGCCGTAGGCGTGTTGCTGGCCTGCAGGCCGGCGCCCAGCGTGGGCAGCAAGTCGGCGCGCTGCAGCCCCAGCTGCGCACGGGCCTGTTCGACATTCAGCGTGGCGATGCGCAGGTCGCGGTTGTTCTGCAGCGCCAGATCGACCAGGGCGCGAAGACGGGCGTCACCTAAAAAGTCGGCCCAGGCCAGGTCAGCGGCCGGCGTGCCCGTGGCCTGCGCGCTGCCCCCATCTGCAAAGGCTGCCGCCACTGGGGCGGCGGGGCGTTCGTCAGTCGGGGCGAAGCTGCAGCCTGCCAGCCCCAGGCTGGCGGCCAGTGTCAGGGCTTGCCATCCGCGCCGCGCGGGCGGCAGGGGACATCGGAAGGGGGTGCGGTGCATCTCAGCGGTCCTCCAGCGGCCGGGCCAGGTTGCTGGGTGGCTCGACACCCGCGTCGTGTTCGATCTGCCTTTGGCTGGGCTTGAACAGCGTCCGCACGACGACGAAGAACACCGGCACGAACAGCACCGCCAGTACGGTGCCGGCGATCATCCCGCCCATCACGCCCGTGCCAATGGCGCGCTGGCTGGCCGACCCGGCACCACTGGCGATGAACAGCGGCACCACGCCCAGCGCAAAGGCCATGGACGTCATGATGATGGGCCTGAAGCGCAGGTGCGCGGCTGCCAGCGCGGCGTCGACCGCGCTCTTGCCCTGGGCCTGCAGGTCCTTGGCGAATTCGATGATCAGGATCGCGTTCTTCGCCGCCAGCCCGATGATGGTGACCAGGCCCACCTGGAAGTACACGTCGTTCGAATAGCCACGCAGCAACGTGGCCACCACCACCCCCAGCACGCCCAGCGGCACGGCCAGGATGACGGCGAACGGGATGCTCCAGCTTTCGTACAGCGCTGCCAGGCACAGCAGCACGGCCAGGATGGCAAAGCCATACAGCACCAGCGCCTGGTTGCCGGCCAGCTTCTCTTCGCGCGTGATGCCGGTCCATTCATAGCCGAAGCCCGGCGGCAGCTGGGCCACGAGCCGTTCCACTTCGGCAATCGCGTCGCCCGTGCTGTAGCCCGGCGCGGCGCTGCCGCCGATGCGCATGGCCGGGTAGCCGTTGTAGCGCACGGTCTGCATCGCGCCCTTCACCCAGCGCGTGCTGGCAAAGGCCGACAGCGGCACCGGCTGGCCCTGCGCGTTGGGCGCGTTCAGGCGCAGCAGGTCTTCGGGCTGCATGCGGGCCGGGGCGTCGGCCTGCACCACCACGCGCTGCAGCCGGCCCTGGCTGGGGAAATCATTCACATAAGTCGAGCCCAGGGCCGTGCCGATGGTGGCGCTGATGCTGTCGAAACCCACACCCAACGCGGCAGCCTTGTCGCGGTCGATGTCGATCTGCAGCTGCGGCGCGTCTTCCAGCCCGTCGGGCCGCACCTGGGCCAGCACCTTGCTCTGCGCCGCCAGGCCCAGGAACTGGTTGCGCGCCGCCACCAGGGCCTGGTGGCCCTGGCCGGCGCGGTCCTGCAGGCGCAGGTTGAAGCCGCTGGCCTGGCCCAGTTCAGGAATCGGCGGCGGGCTGAGCGGGAAGATGAACGCATCGCGAATGCCCATCAGCGCTCCGAAGGCGCGCCCGGCCAGGGCCTGGGCGCTGTTCTCGGGCTTGGAGCGTTCGTCCCAGTCCTTCAAGGTCACGAAGGCCAGCGCGGCGTTCTGCCCCTGGCCGCTGAAGCTGAAGCCCAACACGCCCACCATGCTCTGCACTTCGGGCTGCTTGAGCATGAAGCCTTCGACCTGTTCGACGACGGCGCGGGTGCGTTCCTGCGTGGCCCCGGGCGGCAGCTGGATGCTGACGATCAGGTTGCCCTGGTCTTCAGCCGGCAGGAAGGAACTGGGCAGGCGGGCGTAGACCCAGGCCATCGCGCCCAGGATCAGCGCGTAGATGACGAGGTAGCGCCCAGAACGGCGCAGCATGTGCGCCACCACGCCTTCATAGCCATTGGCGGTGCGGCGGAAAAAACGGTTGAAGGCGCCGAAAAAGCCCTTGCGTTCGGCGCTGTGCCCCTGGGGTAAGGGCTTGAGCAGGGTGGCGCACAGCGCCGGCGTGAGCGACAGCGCCATCAGCGCCGACAGGCTGATCGACGCCACCATCACGGCCGCGAACTGGCGGTAGATGTTGCCCACCGAACCCGCGAAGAAGGCCAGTGGCACGAACACCGCCACCAGCACCACGGTGATGCCGATGATGGCACCCGAGATCTGACCCATCGCCTTCTTCGTGGCCTGCAGCGGCGGCAGGCCTTCTTCGGACATGATGCGTTCGACGTTCTCCACCACCACGATGGCGTCGTCCACCACGATGCCAATCACCAGCACCATGCCGAACATGGTCAGCACGTTGATAGAAAAGCCCAGCGCCAGCAGCGCCCCGAAAGTGCCCAGCAGCGCCACGGGTACCACGATGGTGGGGATGAGGGTGTAGCGGATGTTCTGCAGGAACAGGTACATCACCAGGAACACCAGCAGCATGGCTTCGAGCAGCGTCTTCACCACTTCGGTGATCGAGATCTGCACGAACTTCGAACTGTCGTAAGGGATGGCGTAGTCCATGCCCGCCGGGAAGAAGCGCTTGAGCTCTTCCATCTTCGCCCTCACCGCCTTGGCTGTGGCCAGCGCATTGCCGGTGGGCGCCAGCTGCACGCCGATGCCGGTGGACGGCTTGCCGTTCAGCCGCGCCGACGTCGCGTAGCTTTGCGCGCCGAGTTCGATGCGCGCCACGTCGCGCAGCCGCACCGAAGAACCGTCGGCATTGGCCCGCAGCAGCACATTGCCGAAGGCCTCGACCGTGCCCAATTGCCCGTCCACCAGCACGGTGGCCGAAACGCCCTGCCCGGCCACGTTCGGCAGTTCGCCAATGCTGCCCGCCGGCACCTGGGCGTTCTGCGCGCGGATGGCGGCGGCCACCTGGGCGCTGGACAGATTGAAACCCTGCAGCTTGGCCGGGTCGACCCAGATGCGCATGGCGCGTTCAGTGCCGAACAGCTGTGCCTGGCCCACCCCAGGCACACGCTGAATTTCCGGCAGTACGTTGCGTGTGGCGTAGTCGCCCAGCGCCACCGGGTCGTAGGCCGGGTCGCTGGACGTGAGGATGGCAAACATCAGGAAGTTGGCGCGCGACTTGTCCACGCGCACGCCCTGCTGCGTCACGGCCGAAGGCAGGCGGGGCGTGGCGCGCCCCAGACGGTTCTGCACTTCCACCTGCGCCAGGTCGGCATTGGTGCCGGGCTCGAAGGTCAGCGTGATCGACCCCGTGCCGTTGGCCTGGGCCACGCTTTCGACGTAGATCAGGCCAGGCGCGCCGTTCATTTCCTGCTCGACGATGGCCAGCACGCTGTCTTCCAGCACCTGGGCCGAAGCCCCGGGGTAGGTGGCCGACACGACGATGGCCGGCGGCGCCACCGGCGGGTACTGCGACACCGGCAGCTGGACGATGGACACGCCGCCCAGCACCATGATGAAGAGCGCAATGACCCAGGCGAAGATGGGGCGGTCGATGAAGAAGCGGGCCATGGTCGGCTACTCCGCTTACTTCGACGCAGCCGAAGCCGCTGCCGGTGCGGCGGTGGCTGAAGCCGCCGCCGCAGGCGCAGCCGTTGCACCAGCCACCTGCCGCCCCTTTGCCAGCGGCTGCCAAGGCACGGGGTTCACCGGCGCGCCGGGCGCGAACATCTTCTGGAAGCCGTCGACGATCACGCGGTCGCCGGCCTGCAGGCCGCTGGTCACCACCCACTGCCCGTCCTGCCCGGACCGGATGCTCACCGGCCGGGGCGCGGGCTTGTTGCCCTCGCCCACCACCAGCACCGTGTCGCCCTGTTGGGTGCGCGTGACGGCCTGCTGCGGCACCAGGAAGCCGGCTGGCAGTTCGGCCTGCACCAGACGCACGCGCACATATTGCCCCGGCAACAACAGGCCTTCGGGGTTGGGCACTTCTGCGCGCAGGGTGACCTGGCCGCTGCTGGTGTCCACGCTCAGGTCGCTGAACAGCAGCTTGCCGGTCTGGGGCAGCAGGCTGCCGTCTTCCAGCACCACGCTCACGGCCACGGCGGCGTCGCCACCTGCCCCACCGGCTGCACCGCCCGCACGGCGCAGTTGCTTGCTGGCCAGGGCCTTGCGCAGGCGCAAGACGTCGCTGCTGCTCTGCGTGAAGTTCACGTACACGGTGCTGGTCTGCTGGATCAGCGCCAACTGCGTGGCTTCGGCCGCGCTGACCAGGGCGCCCTCGGTCACCAGGGCCCGGCCGATGCGGCCGGCGATGGGCGCCGTCACCTGCGCGTAGCCCAGGTTGATGCGCGCCGTCTGCACGGCGGCACGGCCGGCCGCGACGTCGGCCTGGGCCGTCTGCTGTACGGCCAGGGCATTGGCATAGTCCTGCTGGCTGATGGCCTGCGCGGCGGCCAGCGGCTTGTAGCGTTCGGCCGTGGCCGTGGCCTGGGCCAGGCTGGCCTGGGCGCGTGCCAGCTGCGCCTGGGCGCTGTCCAGCGCCGCGGCGTAGGGCGCGGGGTCGATCTGGAACAGCGGCTGGCCGGCGCGCACCAGGCTGCCTTCGGTGAACTGGCGCTTCAGCACCACGCCGTTCACGCGTGCCCGCACCTGGGCTGTGCGCAGGGGCTCGACACGGCCCGGCAGTTCGGTCGCCAGGGCCACGGTCTGCGGTGCCATGGTCAGCACGCCCACCGCGGGCGGGGGCGGTGCACCGGGCCCGCCCGCGGCTGGCGCTGCGGGCTTGTCGCCACACGCCACCAGGGCCAGGGCCGACAACAGCGCCAGCAACAGCGGCGCCCCGGTCACCCGCGCACCGCGGCGTGGCTGCAGCGTTGTGGCGGCCAGGGCTTGGTTCGCCGAAGCGGTGGACCGAGGCGGGCGAACGGGCGGCTGGGCTTGCATCATCGGGGGAACCTTCTTCGGGCCGGCTGCCCTGCGTCAGCCCGGGGCTGGCCGGACGGCGCGTGGCAACAAGCTTGGGGGAAACCTGTAAGGCACGCAGTATACATACAGCCTAGAATGTATGTATGGCACGCAAAACGAAAGAAGAAGCCGAACTCACGCGCTGCAGCATCCTGGACGCTGCAGAAAGCGTCTTCCATGCGCAGGGCGTGGCCGCCACGTCGTTGCAGGACATTGCCGCTGCAGCCGGCGTCACACGCGGTGCGGTCTACTGGCACTTCAAGGACAAGGCCGACCTCTTCAACGCCATGCTCGAACGCGTGTGCCTGCCCTTCGACGAAAGCAGCGAAGCCGTCGATCGCGCCGCGCCGGCGCAGGCCCTGCAGCGCCTGCGCGAACATTTCAGCCTGCTGCTGGAACGCACCCAGGGCGACGCGCAGGTGCGCCGGGTCTTCAGCATCGCCACCCAGATGGTCGAATACAACGACGAGACTGCCCCGGTGCGCGAACGCCGGCTGCAGTGGCAGGCCGACCACATCGCACTGCTCGAACGCACCCTGGGCGCTGCGCGCAAGGCCGGGCAGATCAACACGCCCATGCCCCTGAAGCAGGCCGCGCTGGGCCTGCACGCGCTGCTGGACGGCCTGCTGCAAGGCTGGCTGCGGCAGCCGGATGCCTTCGACCTGCGGCGCGTGGGCCTGCGCGTGCTGGACGTTTACCTGGCCGGCCTGGGCAGTGCAGCGCCGGGTGCCGCAATGGCTACCCCTTCGGCCCGCGCTGCAACGGCCTCGCGCCGCTAGGCCAGTGGTCACGGCGCGCAACCGCCGACCCGGGCCTGGTACTGCCGGCGCGGCTGCGCCGGCTGCCCCCGGGGTCCTGTCGGCCGTTGACGCAGCGGCTGCACCCTTGCAGCCCACGCTGTTCGACCTGCCCGACCTCCCCGAGCCCCCGCCCAGCCCTGGCCCGACGGCCCACGCTGTGCAGCCCGCCCCGCCCGATGCCGCCCTGGCCGAACTGGCCGCGCAGCTGCAGCAACGCTACGGCGGCCGCTGCCACCTGGGCACATCGTCCTGGCACTTCCCGGGCTGGCGCGGCCTGGTCTGGCAGGGCCAGCACAGCGACACTCAGCTGTCGCGCCACGGCCTGCCGGCCTATGCCGCCCATCCGTTGCTGCAGACCGTCAGCCTGGACCGCGCCTTCTACCGGCCGCTGGACGCCAGCGTCTATGCCGGCCTGGCGGCCCAGGTCGGGCCGCGCTTTCGCTTCGTCGTCAAGGCCCCGGCCAGCATCACCGACGCCCAGCTGCGCGACCCTGCCAGCGGCCGCGGGCTGCAGGCCAATCCGCAGTTCCTGGACCCCGCGGCCGCACTGGCGCTGTGCGTGCAGCCCGCCGCACAGGGCCTGGGCAGCCTGCTGGGGGTGCTGGTGTTCCAGCTCTCCCCCCTGCCCGCTGCGCTGCTGGCCGACCCTGCCCGCCTGCACCAGCAGCTGGCCGCGCTGTTCGACAGCGTGGTGCCGGCGCTGCCCGCCGGTGCGCTGGCCGCGCTGGAACTGCGCGACCAGGGCCTGCTGACACCCGCCTTGGCCGCGCTGCTGAAGGCCCACGGCGTGCGCTACTGCCTGGGCCTGCATGACCGCATGCCGCCCATTGCCCAGCAGCTGCCGATGCTGCGCGCCACCTGGCCTGGCGACCTGGTGTGCCGCTGGAACCTGCAACGCGGCCAGCGCTATGCCCAGGCGCGCGACCGCTGGGCGCCCTTCAGCCGCCTGCAGGCACCCGACCCCGAAACGCGCCAGACGCTGGCCCAGGTGTTGGCGGCCACGCTGGGCGCAGGCCACCGGGTGTTCGTCACCATCAACAACAAGGCCGAAGGCTGTGCACCGGCGTCGGTGCGCGCGCTGGCCGAAGCGCTGCTGGCGCAGCCCTTCAACTGATCCTGCGCGGTTCGTCGGCCACCACCACGCAGCCGGCAATGCGCCAGCGGCCGTCAGGCTGCTGTTCCAGCTGGTACAGCGCCATCCAGCTGCGGCCCTGGCGGTCCTGTACTTGCACCCGCTGCAGCACGGCGCTGGCCTGGCGGGTGGGCTGCAGGAAGGCCAGGTTGGCTGGGTCCAGCAGCATCGGATAGGCCGACTCGACCATGGCCATGAAGCGCGTGGCGTCACCGAACTGCTGGCGGATGGCCGGCGTGGCGTGGCTGAAGGCCTGCGCGGCCCGGCCCGCAGCCAGGTCGGCCAGCTGGGCCTGCACCGTGGCGCGCACGGCGCGGGCCATCGCGGGGGTGACGTTGCCAGGAGCATCGGCCGTGTTCTTGCCAGTGTCTGGCGAGGCTGCCGCGGCGACGGCAGCAGCTTTCGGAGCCGGCTGTTCAGCCGCGTGCAGGCCCACCGCAGGCCAGCTCAGGCACACGCAGGCGCAGCCCAGCCGCCAGAGCGGTTGGGCGATCACGGATAGGGCATGTCGATAGGCCATGGCCCAGATGATGCCCCGCCGCCAGCCCAGCTGCTGGCGGCCCCGACTTCAGCGCGTCCCGTCGACCGTGATGTCGACGCGACGGTCGGGCTGCAGGCAGCGGCGCAGTTCAGCCGTCGGCAGACTGGCAGCGCAAGCGTCCGCCACCAGCGTGGGGCTACCCTCGCCCTTGCCAGTGCTGCTGATCTTCTGCGCGTCCAAGCCGCCGCTGCCGACCAGGTAGTCCTTCACCACGTCCGACCGGCGCTGCGACAAGGCCTGGTTGTAGGCCGCGCTGCCCAGGCGGTCGGTATGACCCTCGACCACGATGACCTGGAACTGCGTGCCCTTCATTTCGCGCGCAAAGCCGTCCAGCGCCTGGCGGCCAGCAGGCTGCAAGGCCGACTGGTCGAAGCCGAACAGCGATTCGGCGCTGAAGCTGACACGGCGCGGCTGTGCCACCACCATGGGCTGCACGGTCGGCGCCATCGGCGCCACCGCGACAGGCGCCATGGGCGCCGGCGGCGTTTCAGCTCTCATGGGCGCGGGCGGCGGCTGGTAGGCCGCAGGCGCGTCGGTGCGCGCCATACGCCGGCTCTCGCGGCCGAAGGGGAACACCAGGCTGACCGAGTACACGTTCACATTGGCCTGGTCGCCGAAACCGTCCTTCATGCGGTAGCGGTCGGCTTCGGCACGCATCTGGAAGTTCGGGCCGAAGGCGTATTGCAGGCCGACGCCCACCTTGTAGTTGCCGGCACGTTCACTGGGCGTGGGGTTGGTCACGACGGCAGCGCCGCTGGTGCTGAAGCTGTTGCGCGTCTTCGCATACTGCGCGCCCACCCGGCCCAGCAGGCTGAAGTTGTCGCTCAAGGGCAGGCTGCCCACCAGGTCCAGGCCGCCGCCTTGCAGCTTGAAGTTGCCGTCCAGCGTGCCCGCAGGCACGGTGGCCGAAGAGAAGCTGAACTGGCCCAGGTCGAAGAAGGCCGCTTCCAGGGCCCACCAGCGGTTGAACTGCCAGCCGCCAAAGACGCGCCAGGCGCGGTCGCGTTCGTCGCTGCTCAGGCTGCTGACGGCAATGCCGCGGCCCAGCAGGCGCTGGCTGATGCCCAGCTGGTCGAACTTGGCGCGCGATTCGCCGAGCGTCAGGCCAAAGTAGGGATAGGGTGCGTCCTGCGCCTGCGCGCCCAGGGCCAGGCCGGCCAGACAGGCGCAGGCGCTGGCCCGGGCGATGGCCAGGCGCGAAACGGGAATGGAGAAGGTCTTCATCGGTACTGCTTTCATGGGTGTGAAAGCAGCTTGTATAGGCAGGGCGGCGCCCGGTCTGTGCGCTCGCCGACAGAGCCGGTACATGCGGTGCATGCGGCGAATACGGCGCATACGGCCCATCCGGTGCGCGCGGCGCATCCAGCGCAGCCTGCAGCCCTGGCTTCAGCAGCAGCGGCCAGGCACAACCGTGGCCAGCGGGCGCAGCTCGCAAGCCTGGCCCTGGCAGCAGTCATCGGTCAGATAAGCCAGCAGCGCGTTCATGCGCCCGAGTTCGGGCCGGTAGATCAGGTGCCGGCCGTCGCGCTGCACTGCCACCAGGCCGGCCTGGGCCAATTCCTTCAAGTGGAAGGACAGCGTGGACCCGGCCACGCCCAGCAGTGCCGCCAGCGCCCCGGGCGTGAGCCCCTGCGGGCCGGCTTGCACCAAGGCGCGGAACACGCGCAGGCGCATGCCCTGGGCCAGCGCCGCCAGGGCGGTGACGGCTTCGGCTTCGTTCATGTCAATGCCTTTCGTTCGGGCAGCCCCAGCGTGATGGCCCAGCACAGCAGCAGCATCAGGGCCGAGCCCAGCAGCGCGCCCACCAGCCCGAAAGCCTGGTAAAGCAGGCCCGACAGCAGGGTGCCAATGAAGCGGCCCAGGGCATTGGCGGCGTAGTAAAAGCCCACGTCTTCGGCCGCCTTTTCGCTGCCCGCATAGGCCAGCACCAGGTAGGAATGCACCGACGAGTTGACGGCAAAGGCCACGCCGAACAGCCCCAGCCCCGCCACCACCACCCATTCCAGATGCGGCACCTGGGCCAGCACCAGCCCGGCCAGCAGCACCGGCACGGCCGCCAGCAGGGCCGACCACAGCCGCGCGGCTGGCACTTCGGTGCTCAGGCCGTCAGCGCTCTTGCGCACGATCTGCGGAGCCAGGCCCTGAACGATGCCGTAACCGATGGTCCACAGCGCCAGGAAGGCACCGACCATGGTGAAGGTCCAACCCACCGAATACAGAAACACCGGAACACCGACGACGAACCACACGTCGCGCGCGCCAAACAAGGCCACGCGCGCTGCGGCCAGCAGGTTGATGCCGCGGTTCTTGGCGAACAGTTCCCGTGCCGATTTCGACGCCTTGGCCTTGCCCATCAGCGGCGGCACGAAGGCCAGCACGCCCACCAGCACCACGGCCAGCAGGCCCGCCATCAGCCAGAGCGAAGGCGCAAAGCCCAGCGTCTGCAACAGCAGCCCGCCCAGGAAGAAACCCACGCCCTTCATCGCGTTCTTGCTGCCGGTGAAGAACGCCACCCACTTGAAGAGCTGGCCTTTCGCAGCGCCTGCTGTCAGCTTGATGGCGCTCTTGCTGGCGGTCTTGGTCAGGTCCTTGGCCACCCCGCACACGCCCTGGGCCAGCACGACCCAGGCCACCGACATGACTGCCGTCCAGCCCGGTTGCAGCGCCGACAGCAGCAGGAAGCCCAGGATCTGCGTCGTCAGCCCCACCACCAGCATGCGCTGGATGCCATAGCGCGTGGCCAGCCAGCCACCCACCAGGTTGGCCAGCACGCCGGCGGCTTCGTACAGCAGGAACAGAAAGGCCAGCGTGAACGGCGAATAGCCCAGCCGGTAGAAGTGCAGCAGCACCAGCATGCGCAAGGCGCCGTCGGTGAGCGTGAAGCCCCAGTAGGCGGCCGTGACCAGCGCGTAGTCTCTGGCCCCCCGCCCGGCGCCTGGCCCGTGCCCGCCTTCAGAGGCCATGACTGCCCAGGTGGCAGGCCAGGTCCACCATGCGGCAGGCATAGCCCATTTCGTTGTCGTACCAGGCATAGACCTTCAGCAGCGTGCCGTCGGTGACGAGGGTGGACGGCACGTCGACGATGCTGCTGCGCGTGTCGCCGGCGTAATCGGCACTGACCAGCGGTCGGGTTTCGATGCCCAGGATGCCCTGCAGCGGGCCGCTGGCTGCGGCAGCGGCGAACAGCGCGTTGACTTCGGCCGCCGTCGTCTCGCGCTTCAGTTCGAACACGCAGTCCGTCAGGCTGGCGTTCAGCACGGGCGCACGCACGGCGTGGCCGTCGAGCTTGCCCTTCAATTCGGGGTAGATCAGCGCGATGGCCGTGGCGCTGCCGGTGGTGGTGGGGGCCAGGCTCAGCATGGCACTGCGGGCGCGACGCAGGTCCTTGTGCGGGGCGTCGACGACCAGGTTGGTGTTGGTCGGGTCGTGGATGGTGGTGATCTGCCCGTGGCGGATGCCCAGCGCTTCATGCACCACCTTCACCACCGGCGCCAGGCAGTTGGTGGTGCAGCTGGCGGCCGTGACGATGCGGTGGCGAGCCGGGTCGTACAGGTGCTGGTTGACGCCGACGACCACGTTGAGCACGTCGCCCGTCTTCACCGGTGCGGCCACGATCACGCGCTTGGCACCGCGGTCCAGGTGACCCTGCAGCACCTCGGGCGTCAGAAACTTGCCGGTGCATTCCAGCACCAGGTCCACGCCCAGGTCGCCCCAGGGGATGTCGGCCGGGCTGGCGTGCTGGCTGAAGCCCACGGCCTGCCCGGCCACACTCAGGCGCGTGTCGCCTTCCGCTTCGATGGGCGCGCGCCAGCGGCCCTGCACGCTGTCGAAGGCCAGCAGGTGCGCGGTGGCCGCAGCTCCGCCCTTGATCTCGTTCACATGCGCCACCTGCAAGCGGTTACCCGCGCGCGGGTCGTCTTGCGGACGTTCGGCCGCACCCATGGCCGCGCGCAAGGCCAGCCGCCCGATGCGGCCCATGCCGTTGATACCCACCTTCATGCTGGAACCTCTTTTTTCAACACCATCATTTCGATAATCGTCGAATGATAAATAGCCAGCGTGAAGCTCCGGTGACAGGGCCTGTCAGTCCGGCCAGCGCCAGGCGACAAGGGCTGTTGCGGCTCAGCCAGGCTCACCACAAGCTCAACCGTCCGCCACTACACTCCGTTGCCATGCGCCGCTGGTTTGCTGTCTTGCTGTTGGTCTTGCTTCCGATCCAGTTGTCCTGGGCGGCGGTCGCCAGCTACTGCGCGCACGAAACCGAATCGGCTGCCGGCCACTTTGGCCACCACGACCACGCGGGGCATGGCCATGCCAGCCCGGCCGACAGTGCGGGTCAAGACGCCCAGGCCGACGGCACGGCCACCGGCCTGTCCGACCTGGACTGCGGGCATTGCCATGGCTACTGCGCCGGCATACTGGCGGCCGTGAACGGCTTCGCGGCCCAGGCAGCGGACAGCGCGCCCCCTGCCCTGGGGCCAGCCCCTGGTGCCGAGCCCATGCCGGCACAACCCGAACGCCCTCAGTGGGCACCCCTCGCCTGATCGGCGAGGCGGGTCCCTTCTTCTTTCCGACCTGATCCGCGCCCGGGCGCGCCGCACTGGCTTGATGGCGCGGCAGCCCGCCGGGCTGGGTGCGACCTGCGGGTCGCCCGTCGCCGATCTCCCGTGTCACGACATCAACACTGGAGCATCGGATGCATCCGAGAACACGAAGCACGACTGCCGTGAGGCAGGCCCTGCTGGCCGCCTGGGTGGCCAGCATCGGCGTCCACGCAGCAGCACAAAGCGCTGCACCGGCTGCCCTGCCCGCACTGCCGCCAGCCAGCCTGAAAGACGTTTTCGAGGCCGCATGGGCGCGCCAGCCCGAAGCGCAAGCCTTGCCGTCCCGCCGCGAGGCGGCGCAGGCGCACCAGCGCGCCGCCCAAGCCTGGACGGCCGAGCCCCCGGCGATGGAAGCCCGCTACACGACTGACCAGATCACCCGCAACAACGGGGCGCGCGAGCTGGAAGTGGGCATCGCCGTGCCTTTGTGGCTGCCCAACGAGCGCCGCCAGGCCGGTGCCCTGGCCACTGCCGACCTGGCTGCCACCGAAAGCCGTGCCGGCGCAGCCCGGCTGCGCCTGGCCGCGCTGGTGCGCGACGCCTGGTGGCAATGGCACCGTACCGGGATCGACTTGGAAATCGCCCGCATCCAATTCGCCAGTGTTCAGCAGCTGGCGGCCGACGTGGCGCGCCGGGTCCGGGCTGGCGATCTGGCCCGTGCCGACCAGCACCAGGCCGAAGGCGCCGTGGCCGCAGCGCAATCTGGCCTGGCGCAGGCCGAAGCCGCCGCAACGTCAGCGCTTCAGCAGATCAGGGCCATGACGGGTGGTGCGGTGGCTGCACTGCCCGCGGCGATGGCCATCCCCGAGGCCGAGCCACCTGGCGGTGATGGCGCTGGCGCTGGCGCTGCCCCTGACCTTGCCGCTGACCCTGCGCCTGCCTCTACGCACTCGGCACTGGTCGAGCTGCAGGACCGTGCCGCCGTCGCCGAACGGGCCGCCACGCTGGCGACCACGCAGTCGCGCGCCAACCCCGAGCTGGCCCTGAGCACCACGCGCGACCGGGGGTCGGCGGCGGAACGCTACGGTCAGACCCTGACCCTGGCCCTGCGCATCCCGTTCGGCGGCGGCCCGCGTCACGGCGCCCGGGTGGCCACGGCGCGGGCCGATGCCGCAGAAGCCCAGGCCCAACTGGCGCTGGCCCGCAGCCAGCTGCAGGCCGAACACGCATCCGCCGTCGCACGGGTGGCCGCATCCCGGGCGCAACTGGCCGCCGCAGAACGCCGCGCCAGCCTGGCCCAGGAGACAAAGGGCTTCTTCGACAAATCCTTCCGCGGGGGCCAGACCGACCTGCCGACGCGCCTGCGCATCGAGGCCGACGCGGCCGAGGCCGAACGCCAGGCCGCCCGCAGCCGCGTCGACCTGGCCGCCGCGGTGTCGGCCTGGCGCCAGGCGCTGGGGCTGCTGCCGCAATGAACGGGGCCAGGCCGCCCTGTCGCTGTCTCTGTGCCCGACAGCCTGCACACCAGACCCCACGCCCGGCACCCGACGCCCCACACCCTTCTTTTCGGATTCGCAACATGAAACGCTTCTCTTGCCTGGCCTCGCTGCTCGTCAGCCTGGCCATCGCCTGGCCCACGCTGGCAGCCGCCGGCCCGGGCCACGACCACGGCGACAGCGCCCCTGCCCCCGCAGGGCCCGCCCTGCCACGCTTTGCCGCCGCGTCAGAGACCTTCGAACTGGTCGGCGTGCTGAACGGCAAGCAAATCACGCTGTACCTGGACCGTGCCGCCGACAACGCGCCCGTGCTCGGCGCGCAGATCGAGCTGGACATCGCCGGCACCAAGCACCAGGCCGTGGCCCACGACGACACCTACGACGTGGTGCTGGCTGAAGCGCCCCAGCCCGGCGTGCTGCCCATCACCGCGACCGTGACTGCCGGCAGCGAGACAGACCTGCTCGCCGGTGAGCTGGACCTGCATGAGGCAGCGCCCAGCAACGAAGCGGCGCACGCGCGGTCCTGGCTGACAGTGGCGGGCTGGGCCGCCGCCGGCCTGGTGGCGCTGGCGTTGATCTTGGGCATCGGCCGCCGCGTTGCGGCCCACCGTCAAGGCCAAGCGGGAGCCTCCGCATGAAGGCCGAACGCCTCTTCAGCCTGAGCGTATGGGTCCTGACACTGGGCCTGGCCACAGGCCTTCACACAGCAACATGGGCCGGGCCCGGTCACGACCATGGCGATGCCGTGGCAGCCCCCAGCGCCAACGGGCCGCAGCGCCTGCCCGATGGCAGCGTCTTCCTGCCCAAGCCGGCGCAGCGCCAGCTGGGCGTGCGCACGCTGACCACCGAAGCGGCCACGCTGTCCCGGTCGTTCGAGCTGAACGGCCAGGTGGTGATGGACCCCAATGCGGGCGGCAAGGTGCAGCCGTTGAACGTCGGCCGCATCGAAGCCGGGCCGCGCGGCCTGCCCAACCCCGGACAGGCGGTGCGCAAGGGCGAAATACTGGCCTACGTGCTGAGCTCAGCTGACCCCATCGAACGGTCTGGCCAGGCAGCGCAGCTGGCCGAACTGCGCGCGGCCAGGTCGCTGGCCGACCAGCGCGTGGCGCGCCTGAGGGAACTGGCCGACACGGTGCCGCGCAAGGACATCGAGGCTGCTGAAGGCGAAGCACAGAGTCTGGCCGCGCGCATCGCGGCACTGGGCACGGGGGTGGCGCCGCGCGAAGCGCTGGTGGCGCCGGTGTCCGGCGTCATCGCGTCGGCGCATGTCGTCGCCGGGCAGGTGGTCGACGCGCGCGAACTGCTTTTCGAGGTCATCGACCCAGCGCGGCTGCGCATCGAGGCGCTGGCCTTCGATGCCGCCATTGCCGCAGACATCGGCAGCGCGAACATCGCCATCGGTGCCGAACGGGTGCCGCTGGCCTTCGTCGGAGCCGCGCGCAGCCTGCGCGAACAGGCGCTGCCGTTGGTGTTCCGCGCCCAGGGCCAGGCACTGGGCGCTTTGGCCGTGGGCCAGCCGGTGCGGGTGTTCGTGCAGGGCAAGACCGCGGTGCAGGGCCTGGCAGTGCCCGTGGCCGCGCTGATGCGCAACCCGGCCAACCAGACCATCGTGTGGGTGAAGACAGCCCCCGAACGTTTCGAGCCCCGGGTGGTGGCCACCGCGCCGCTGGACGGCGTGCGCGTTGCCGTGACCTCGGGCCTGCAGGCCGGGGACCGCGTGGCCACGCAAGGCGCCACGCTGATCAACCAGGTTCGCTGACCGGGAGCCCGCATGTTCAAGTGGATCCTGGAAAGCAGCCTGGCCAACCGGCTGCTGGTGCTGGTGGCGGCCGTCGTGCTGATGGCCTGGGGCGCGTTCAGCCTGTCGCGCACGCCGGTGGACGTGTTCCCCGACCTGAACAAGCCCACGGTCACCATCATGACCGAGGCCGGCGGCATGGCCGCGGAAGAGGTGGAACAGCTCATCACCTTCCCGCTGGAGACGACGATGAACGGCCTGCCGGGCGTGGAGAGCGTGCGTTCCACCTCATCAGCCGGCTTGTCCTTCCTCTACGTCACCTTCGACTGGAACGTGGACATCTACCGCGCCCGCCAGCTGGTGGCCGAGCGCCTGTCGGCGATGGAAGAAGGGCTGCCCGAGGGCCTGGTGCCGCGCATGGGGCCGATCAGCTCGATCATGGGCGAGATCATGCAGATCGCCGTGCCGATCGATGAAGCGAAGATCAGCCCGATGGCCGTGCGCGAGTACGCCGACTGGGTGCTGCGGCCACGGCTGCTGGCGGTGCCGGGTGTCGCGCAGGTCATCCCCATCGGCGGTGAAGTGCGGCAGTTCCAGGTGCAGCCGAATACCGCGCGCATGGCCGAACTGCGCATCACGCACAGCCAGCTGGAAGCCGCACTGCGCGGCTTTTCGGCCAACACGTCCGGGGGCTTCCTGGAACTGAACGGCCGTGAATACCTGATCCGCCATCTGGGCCGGACATCGCGGCTGGAAGACCTGAACCAGCTGGCCGTGGGCAGCACCGGTGGCCAGCCGATCCTGCTGCGGCAGATCGCCGACGTGACATTCGCCGCGGCCATCCGGCGCGGCGATGCCGGCTTCGCAGGCAAGCCGGCGGTCATCCTGGGTATCCAGAAGCAGCCCACGGCCGACACCATCGCGCTGACGCGCACCATCGAAGAGGCGCTCACAGGGCTGAAGGCTTCGCTGCCAGCCGGCATGGAAGCGCCGCGCGTCACCTTCCGCCAGGCCAGCTTCATCGAGGCGTCGATCAGCACGCTGCAGGGCAAGCTGATCGGCGCGTCGGTCTTCGTTGCCGTGATCCTGTTCTTCTTCCTGGGCACGATCAGGCCGACGGTGATTGCGCTAACGGCCATTCCGGTGTCGATCCTCATCACCGCGCTGGTCTTTCGCTACTTCGGCTTGTCGATCAACACGATGACGCTGGGCGGACTGGCGATCGCCATCGGTGGCCTGGTGGACGACGCGGTGGTGGACGTGGAAAACATCCTGCGGCGGCTGAAGGAAGACCGCGCGCGCCCGCCGCACCAGCGCCTGCACCCGCTGCAGCTGGTGGCCAAGGCGTCGATGGAAGTGCGCTCCGGCATCCTGTACGCCACGATCATCATCGTCCTGGTGTTCCTGCCGCTGTTTGCGCTGCCGGGCATCGAAGGGCGGCTTTTCGTGCCGCTGGGCGTGGCCTTCATCGCGTCGACGCTGGCTTCGCTGCTGGTGTCGGTGACGGTGACACCGGTGCTCAGCTTCTACCTGCTGCCGCGCTTGAAGACACTGGACCACGGCGACACCCGCGCGTTGGCCTGGCTGAAGCGCCACTACCGCAGCGCGCTGCAGGCGGTGCTGCAGCGGCCGCGGGCTGCGCTGGCCGCGGCCGGCGTGGCCGTGCTGGCGGCCGCCGCCGCGGTGCCCTTCTTCCCCACCACCTTCCTGCCGCCTTTCAATGAAGGCACGCTGCTGGTGGGCCTGCGGCTGAACCCTGGCGTCACGCTCAGCGAGAGTTCGGCGCTGGCGCGCCAGGCCGAGGTCCTGATCGCCCAGGTGCCCGAGGTCACGCACGTCGGCCGCCGCAGCGGCCGCGCCGAGCTGGACGAACACGCAGAGGGCGTGCACGTGAGCGAACT
Organism: Rubrivivax sp.; assembly: GCA_027485165.1. GTDB lineage: Bacteria > Pseudomonadota > Gammaproteobacteria > Burkholderiales > Burkholderiaceae_C > Rubrivivax. The sequence goes on along the minus strand of JAIXRN010000017.1, from coordinate 63,447 downwards.
CGATGTCGGCCTGAAGCCGGCCGAACAGCTGACGCGGCCGATGGACCAGGTACGGGCCGACATCCGCCAGCGCCTGGCCAACCTGCCGGCGTCCATCGAAGTCGGCCAGCCCATTTCCCACCGCATCGACCACATGCTGTCGGGCGTACGGTCGCAGATCGCCATCCGCATCTACGGCGAAGACCTGGACGCGCTGCGCGGCCAGGCCGAAGCGCTGCGGCAGCGGCTGGCCGCTATCCCGGGTATCGCCGACCTGGCGGTGGAAAAGCAGGTGCTGGCGCCGCAGGTGAAGGTGCGCGTGGACTACGCCGCCGCAGCCCAGTACGGCGTGGCAGCGCCGCAGGTCCTGGCCACGCTGCAGGGCCTGGTGGAAGGCGAACGCGTGGCGCAGATCGCCGAAGGCAACCGGCGGTTCGCCCTGGTGGTGCGGCTGCCGGAATCGGCACGTTCGATCGAAGGCCTGGGCCAGATCCTGATCGAGACCCCGACCGGGCGGGTGCCGCTGTCGAAGCTGGCCAGCATCGAGGACAGCGATGGCCCCAACCAGATCAGCCGCGACGACGGCAAGCGCCGCATCGTGCTGTCGGCCAATGCATCGGGCCGGCCGCTGTCAGAAATCGTGGCCGACATCCGCCGCGTGGCCGCCGACACGAAGCTGCCCGAAGGCATGTTCATCACCCTGGGCGGGCAGTTCCAGGCCCAGGAAGAGGCGTCGCGGCTGATCGGGCTGCTGTCCATCGTCTCGCTGGCGCTGATGTTCGTGGTGCTCTACACGCGCTATCAGAGCGCCGTGCTGTCGGCCCTGATCATGGTGAACATCCCGCTGGCGCTGGTGGGCGCGGTGATCGGGCTGTGGCTGTCTGGCCAGCCGCTGAGCGTGGCCGCGATGGTGGGCTTCGTCACGCTGGCGGGCATCTCGGTGCGCAACGGCATCCTGAAGGTCAGCCACTACGTCAACCTGATGCGCTTCGAGGGCGAACCATTCGGCCAACCCATGATCGTGCGCGGCTCGCTCGAACGCCTGAGCCCAGTGCTGATGACGGCGCTCGTCACCGCCTTCGCGCTGGCGCCGCTGCTGTTCGAGGCCGAACGACCTGGCACCGAGGTGCTGCACCCGGTGGCGGTGGTGATCTTCGCCGGCCTGATCAGCTCGACCCTGCTCGACACCTTCCTCACGCCGGCGATGTTCTGGCTGTTCGGCCACAAGCCCGCCGCGCGGCTGATGGACGACCCCGACGCGCCGGCACTGTGAGCCACACACCACCCGCAGTCTCCATAAGCCCCCCCACCGAAAGGAAAACCATGAGAACCAAGTTTGCTGTCACCGCCGCCCCTTTGCGCACCACGGCCTGCGCCTTCACGTTGGCTGTCGGCTTCGCCCTCGGCCTGTCGGGCGCCGCCCAGGCCAGCGGCGCCCACGACCACAGCCCCCAGCACGGTGGCGTGGTGGCCGAGGTCAAGGACGTCGACTACGAACTGGTCGCGAAGGCCAACGTGATCCAGCTCTACCTGCGCGGCCACGGCAAGCCGGTCGACATCGCCAAGGCCAGCGCGAAAGTCACGATGCTGACTGGCACCGAGAAGCAGGAAGTGGAGCTCAAGCCCGCGGGCAACAAGCTTGAAGCGTCCGGCAGCTTCAAGGTCGGCCCCGGCACCAAGGCCGTGGCCGTGGTCACCGTGGCTGGCAAGCCTTCGACGGCCAGGTTCACAGTGAAGTGAAGCGCAGCTGAACGGGCGCCGGGGTTGTGGCCCCTGGGCGTGCTCAGGCTGCCAGGGCCAGGCGCACGAAGGCCCAGACCATGCGGCTGGCGTCAGGGCCTTGCGGGTCGCTGTAGGCCTGGCGCGCAGCGCCGCCGCTCCAGGCGTGCCCCAGCCCGGCCACTTCCACCAGAGTGGCGCAGAGCTGGCGGCCATGCCGGTAGTCGGTGATGGCCACCGGGTAGCGCTTGCCGCGTTGCACGAAGCGCCGCGGCAGCGCGCGCGCCGCGCCGGCTTCGGCCCACACACGCACGGCGCCTTCGGCGTTGACGGGCGCCACCACCGTGTCGGCCAGGCCCTGCAGCACCAGAAGGGGCGGCAGCGGGGCTGCGCCATCAGACACCCGGGGCAGCGCAGGTGTGGCGCGCCGGCCGCGCATGGCGCCCAGGGCCGTCAGCGCCGAATGCGCAGCACCTGCCGGTACGCCGGAATGCATGGTCACGGCGCAGAAGCGGCCCGGGTAACGCGTGGCCAGCAACATGGCCATGCTGGCACCGGCCGACAGGCCCGCCACGGCCACACGCTGGCGGTCGGCGCCGTGCAGCAGGCAGGCCTGGTCGATGGCCGCCATGATCGACGCCGCTTCAGCCTGCGCCCGGCCCGACGCGGTGTCGAACCAGTTCCAGCAGCCCTGGGCGTTGGCCAGCCTGTCCTGTTCGGGGTACAGCACGACGAAGCGCTGCTGACGCGCCAAGCCGTTCATGCGCGTGCTGTCGGCAAAGCCCTGCGCGTCCTGGCCGCAGCCATGCAGCATCACCAGCAGCGGCAGGCTGGTGCCCGGCAACATGCCGGGCGGGCGATAGACGCAGTAGCGCCGCGGTCTGCCGCTGCCCAGCGCGATGCCGGGTTGCCAGCTGCCGGCAGCCGGCGCACGGCGCGCCGCGACGGCTGGGCTTGCCGCCTGCTTCGCACGCTGGCGGGCGGTCTTGCGAACGGCTTTTTTCGCTGCTTTCTGCGCCGGCGCTAACGCCGCCTTCAGGCTGCGCTGGAAAGCCCGCGCCCAGGGCCGCGCCAGGCGGCTGAGCTTCACCACGCGCGCCAGGCCCGCTGCACGCCGCCAACCCGCATGCTGGGCGCCTTCACCGGCGCGCCGCCAGCGTCGACGGCGCCTGGGCCGGTGGCGTGGTGGCAGCCTGGGGCAGGTGTTCAGCCGACGTGATGCCCATCGACACGTAGATGCTGGTCACGGCCTCGATGCCCATGCCCGCCGGGCGCACCCAGGCTTGCGGCACGTACAGCAGCCCGCCGCCCACGGGCACCGGCGCGGTCGGCACGATCACCCCCAGGTAGGGCCGCCCATCGATCAGCACCGGCTCGGGCGTGGACAGCAGCGCCAGCACCACCACGCCCTGGCCAGGCGATGCGTCGGCATCGCGCGCATCGGGCGGGCCGCCGAAGTGGCACCACACGGCATGCATGGAATTCAGGCCGCCATCGGTGCGCTGTGCGAACAAGCCCACCAGCCGGCGCGCCAGGTCGTAGACGCTGCCCACCAGCGGGATGCGCTGCAAGACGTTTTCCAGCAGGCGCGACAGACCGCGCTGCAGCCCGTTCGTCACCACCAGGCCCAGGCCGAACAGACCCAGCAGCACAGCGCCCACGCCGATCAGGTAGCCGATCAGTTCCGACCCGCTGACACCAAAGCCCACCGCCACCAACACCTGGCCGATGGCGCTGTCCGGCCCCAGCCAGCGGACGATGAAGCTGGCCAGCCACCAGAACACCGCCACCGTGGCCAGCAAGGGCAAGGCGGCCAGCAGGCCGGTCAGGAAGATGCGCAACAGTCGGGCGGTCGGTTTCTTCATGGGGCCAGAGTGTCAGGCCAAAGCCCGCTGCGGCCGCGGCAGCCGCAGGCGCGCAGACTTCAGGCAGCGCTGCCCCGCACCACCAGGCTTTCGACAAAGGCCCGGCGGGCCTGCTTCTGCACGGCGCTGCCCTGGCCGCCCAGCAGCGATTCGGCTACCTCATACCCGTACAACAGGAAGGCCCGGTGCTGGGCTTCCTGCGCGTCGATGCCCAGCGCCAAGAACAGCTGCGCGTGGTAGCCGATGCGTGCGGCATCGGCTTCGTCGACGGCCGCGCGGGCCATCTCGTCGCGCCGGGCCCAGGCGCGGATGGCCAGCTCGATGCGCGCAGCCCGCTGCGCCGCCCGGCCGCGAAACGGCAGCGAGATCACGTCGTGCAGTTGCTCGGCCGGGCTGTGGCGGGCGTTCGCCAGCCGGCGTGTCAGCTGCACCGTGCACTGCTCGCGCCAGGCCGCCAGCACCCGGCGCAGCAGGTCCTGGCGGTCACGGAAGTGCCAGTAGAAGCTGCCCCGCGTCACGCCCAGCTGGGTGGCCAGCACGTCCACCCGCACATGGTCGATGCCCTGGTCCACCAGCACGGCGGTGGCCGCTTCAACCCAGCTGTCAGGCGTCAGCGGGGCGCGTGCGGCGTCGGCCGCGGCTGCCCTGTCAGCGGGGGCCAGGGCAGCGGCGGGAACGGCAGCAGCGGTGGCCGCCGGCCCGGCCGCAGCAGGGGTTCGGCCGCGGCGCTTGCGGGCCACGGGCGCGCGCTTGGCGCCGGGCAATTCAGACACGGGCATGGGGGCAGTGGATCGAGCAACCTCGGCTGCATGATGCCATGCAGTGGTGTACGGAAGCCCACGTAAACCCGGTTGCAGCTGCGCCAGGGTGGCGCCTAGCATCGTGTCCTGCAACATACAGTTGTGTATGGAAACTGCCATGTCCCCTGCCCTTGCCGGCGCGACCCGCACCCCCAGCGCTGAAGCCCGCCCGGACAGCGCCATCGCCACCACCAGCGAACAAGCCGGCGATGGCACCGACTTTTGCCGCGACCCCCGCATGCTGGCGCCACCGCAAACCGAACGCGTGGACCTGGGTGCGGGCGCCTTTTTGCTGCGTTCGCCCGAAGCGCTGCAGCCCTATGCCCGCTGCGTGGGCGAATGGCTGGAACACTGGGCGCAGGCCACGCCCGACGCGCTGGCCTTTGCCGAGCCCAGGGTCGACAACCGTGCCGACGGCACTGCAGCCGGCCCCTGGCAGGGCCTGAGCTGGCGGGCGCTGCGCCAGCGTACCGGCAGCGTCGCACAGGCGCTGCTGGACCTGCGGCTACCACCGGGCAAGCCCATCGTCGTGCTGTCCGACAACAGCCTGGACCACCTGGTTCTGCTGCTGGCTGGCATGCACATCGGCCGCGCGGTGTGCACGGTCAGCAGCGCCTACTGCCGCCTGGCGGGCGGCGACTTCAGCCGCATCCACGGCATCCTGCGCACGCTGGACCCGGCCCTGGTCTACGCCAGCGACGCTGCGGTCTATGGTCCGGCCTTGCTGGACGTCGAGGTCAAGGCCGGTGTAGCCCCCGTGGCCGTCTTCAGCCGCGGCGCCGCCGGCCACCACGGCGCGCTGGCGCTGGCGCAGCTGGAAGAAACCACCGAGACACCGGCCGTGATGCAGGCCTTCGCCGCCATCACGCCCGACACCCACGCCAAGTACCTGCTGACCAGCGGCAGCACCGGCCACCCGAAGGTGGTGATCAACACCCACCGGATGCTGTGCGCCAACCAGCAGCAGCTGGCACAGGCGCTGCGCTTCCTGGACCATGAAAAGCCTGTGTTGCTGGACTGGCTGCCCTGGAGCCACACCTTCGGCGGCAACCACAACACGAACCTGGTGCTGCGCACCGGCGGCACGATGTACCTGGACGACGGCCGCCCGCTGCCGGGCGCCATCGACCGCACGATCCAGCACCTGCGCAGCGTGCAGCCCACCGTCTACTTCAACGTGCCGCGCGGCTACGACATGCTGCTGCCCGCGCTGGAAGCCGACCTGGACCTGGCACGCCGCTTCCTGCAGCGCCTGCGCATGGTGTTCTATGCCGGTGCGGGCATGCCAGTGTCGACCTGGCAGCGGCTGCAGGCGCTGGCCGCGCAGGTGCGCAGCGAACCCCTGTGGCTGACCACGTCCTGGGGCAGTACCGAAACCGCGCCCGCCGTCACCTTCCCCACCTGGCGGCTGGCTGGCCCGGGGGTCATCGGCCTGCCGCTGCCGGGCGTGTCGTTGAAGTTCGTGCCGGTGCCGGGCCCGGGCGGCAAGCTGGAAATGCGCGTGAAAGGCGACAACATCTTCCCTGGCTACCGCGACAACCCCCAGGCCACGCAGGCTGCCTTCGACGACGACGGCTACTACTGCATCGGCGACGCCGGCTACCTGCAAGACGATGCCGACCCGCTGCAGGGCGTGGTGTTCAACGGCCGCGTAGCCGAGGACTTCAAACTCACCAGCGGCACCTGGGTGAGCGTGGGCACGCTGCGCGTGAAACTGGTCAGTGCGCTGGCGCCGTGGGCGCAGGACGTGGTGATCACCGGGCACGACCGCAGCGAAGTCGGCCTGCTGATGTTCCTGACCGAAGCCGCGCGCCAACTGCCGGCACCCGAACTGACGGGCCACATCCGCGCCGGCCTGCGCGCACTGCAGGCCGAAGGCGGCGGATCGTCGCAGACCCCCACGCGCGCCCTGCTGCTGGCCGACGCGCCGAGTGCCGCTGCAGGCGAGATCACCGACAAGGGCTACATCAACCAGCGCGCCGTGATCGCCAACCGCACGGCCGATGTCGAAGCCCTGTACGCACAGCCCCTGGACGCCCGCGTCATCACCCTCTGAACCCCGCCTGCCATGAATCCCCTGCCCCCGCTGTTCAACAGCTTCAGCCTGCTGCGCATCGAACGCGACGGCCCGGTCCTGCACGTACGCCTGAACCGCCCGGCCAAGCGCAATTCCATCAGCGACGAACTGCTGGCCCAGCTGCACAGCGTCTGGGTGAACCTGCCGGCCGACGTGCGCGCCGCCGTCATCAGCGGCGAAGGCGATCACTTCTGCGCCGGGCTGGACTTGAGCGAGGTGAGCGAACGCAACGTCACCGAAGGCATGCAGCACAGCCGCGCCTGGCATGCCTGCTTCGACGCCATCCAGTACGGGCCGGTGCCCGTCATCGCCGTGCTCCATGGCGCGGTGGTGGGTGGCGGTCTGGAGCTGGCCAGTGCCGCGCACCTGCGCGTGGCCGAAGACAGCGCCTTCTATGGGCTGCCCGAAGGCACGCGCGGCATCTTCGTGGGCGGGGGCGGTTCGGTGCGCATCAGCCGGCTGATCGGCGTGGCGCGCATGACGGACATGATGCTCACCGGCCGCGTATTCGACGCCGACGAAGGCCAGGCCTGCGCCATCAGCAACTACCGCGTGGCGGCGGGCGCCGGGCGGGCCAAGGCCCTGGCGCTGGCGCACAAGGTGGCAGCCAACGCGCCGCTGAGCAACTACGCCATCACCCAGGCGCTGCCGCGCATCGCCGAGATGGCGCCGGCCGAAGGCCTGTTCCTGGAATCGCTGATGAGCAGCATCGCCCAGGGCGACGACGCGGCCAAGGAACGCGTACGCGCCTTCCTGGAAAAGCGCGCCAGCAAGGTCAGCAAGGAAGCCTGACACCCCACTTTTGACGACCCGAGACCCCAACTCAAGGAGACAAGCCCATCATGACCCTGACCCGCCGCCAAACCCTGGCCCTGGCCGCTTTCGCCACCGGCGCCGGCCTGCCATGGCGCGCCAGCGCGCAAGCCTTCGACCAGCCGAAGTTCCTGTATGGCTTTCCGGCCGGCAGCTCGGGCGACATCGCCTGCCGCCGTGTGGCTGAACGCGTGGGCGGCACGCCGTACGCGAAGAACGCCGCGATCGTCGAGAACAAGCCCGGCGCCGGCGGACGCATCGCGCTGGACACGCTGAAGGCGTCGCCCAACGACGGCTCGGTGCTGGCGCTGAGCCCGTTTTCGGCCACCTCGATCTACCCGCATGTCTACAAGAAGCTGAGCTACGACCCGGTGGCCGACTTCATGCCCGTCAGCATCGCGGCCATCATGCACCACGGCCTGTCGGTGGGCCCGATGGTGCCGGACAGCGTGAAGGACGTGAAAGGCTTCATCGCCTGGGCCAAGGCCAACCCCGACAAGGCCAACTACGGGTCCCCCGCTGCCGGCAGCACGCCGCACTTCCTGGGCGCCCTGCTGGCCCTGAGCCAGAACATGGAACTCAAGCACATCCCCTACCGCGGCAGCGTGCCGGGGCTGACGGACGTGATGGGCGGGCAGATCGCCTGCATGTTCTGCCCCGCGGGCGACCCGTTGCCCAACCACCGCGCCGGCAAGCTGCGCCTTCTGGCCACCAGCGGCAGCAAGCGGCTGCCCTTTGCGCAGGACGTGCTGACCTTCGCAGAGCAGGGCTTTGGCGACCTGACGACCGAGGAATGGTTCGGCTTCTACGCCCCGGCGCGCACGCCGGCCGCCACCGTGGCCGCTGCCACCGGCGCCATCAACGCGGCGCTGAAGGACAAGGCCCTGGCCGAGGGCCTGGCCACCGTGGGCCTGCTGGCGCAGGGGTCCACCCCCGACGATATGGCGCGCAGCCAGCGCGCCGAATTCGAACGCTGGGGTCCGCTGGTCAAGCGCATCGGCTTCACGGCCGACAGCTGAAGCCGCGCCCGGGCCAGAGGTTCTAGACTTCCTGGATGACGCTTCAGATCCGATCCTGGGGCCTCCGCGTCGTCATCGCGGCGGCCCTGGTTGGCGCACTGGCGGCGCCGCAGGCCCAAGCCCCAGCCACGGCCCAGACCGACGGCAAGCCTTACCGGTTGCAGCTGCAGGCCCGCGTGGTTTTTGGCACCGACGGTCGCGCGAAGAGCGTCGACGTGCTGGACGCCGACGCCCAGCCGGCGGCCTTCATCGCCGATGTCCGTGAGCGGCTGGCCAGGGCCAGCATCCAGCCGCCCACAGAAGCCGGCCAGCCCGCGCAGCTGGGCACGGGCGTGAGCCTGGTGCTGGATGTGACGCCAGGCCCGCAGGGTGGGCAGGTGCGCATTGCCGACCTGGTCATGCACCCCCTGCTGCTGACCATGCGCCTGGTGGCCATGCCCGACGACGCCTTCATCTCGGGCGAGACCGAACGCGACGTGCAGCTGCAATGCGATGTCGACGTGCAGGGCCGCTGTGCCCAGGCCAACGTGCAGACGGTGCCCGGGATGCCCGAATCGGTGCGCCGGTGGGCGCGCCTGACGACCGAGGAATGGCGCTTCGAACCGCAGACCCTGAACGGCCAGCCCATCCCGGGCCGCTACCAGACCCGGCTGAAGGTGCTGAAGGGCCCTGACACGCAGCCCGAGAACTTCCGTTTGCCCAAGTTCGAACGCATCACCAACAGCCGCTAGGCCCCCGTGAACCGCGGCCAGGCCGGGCGCGACAGCCAGGCCAGGCCCAGCACGGCTGCCAGCCCCAGCAGGCCCCAGCCCGCCGCCACCTGGCTGGCCAGCGAATAGGCGTTGCACAGGCGCAGTTCGGTGGTGGCCAGGTACAGGCCCAGCCAGGCCATCATCGGCAGGCCATAGCCCAGGAAGAACAGCTGCACCGCCATCGGCGCCACGCGCCAGCTGCGCTGCAGCGCAAAGCCCGCTGCCCACAGGCTGGCCAGCTTGGCCGCATCGGCCGTGGGCAGCACCACGGCGCGGTCCACCAGGGCCGGCACCATCCAGTAGGCCAGCAGGCACTGCGCCAGCATGAAGCCGGTCAGGCCGTAGCGGTTCACGCGCTGCGACAGGCTGTCGCGCAGGGGTGGCCAGGCCGCCGCGGCGCAGGCGCCGGCCAGCACCAGCAAGGGCATCTGCACCAGCATGTGCCAGACCATGCTGCGCTCGATCAACACGCGCAGCGGTGGCAGCGACAGCGCCAGGGCCAGCAGGGCTACCGTGACGGCCAGGGGCTTCATGCGAACCGGCCAGGCAGCGGTCATCAGCGCAAGGCAGCGGTGGCCGGAAGGAGCGCGGCTGCAGGCTCGGCAGACACGGGCGGGTCCGGTGGTGCCTGTGCGGGAGGCGGCGTGGCCACACCGGCCAGACGTGCGGCCTGGCGCAGCGCGCGGTCGCCGTCTTCCAGCCCCAGGATGCGCACCAGCTGCCCCTGCGGCGTCACCAGATGCAGGGCGGCGTTGTGTTCGAACTCACCCAGCGGCGCCGGCAGCACCATGATGCCGAAGCTGTCCAGCAGCCGGCGGCGGTCGGCTTCGTTGCGCAGGCTCAGCATCTGCCACACACCGGGCTGCGCGCGCATGCGTCGGGCGTAGTCGGCCAGCGCCGGGGGCTGGTCCTGCAGCGGGTCGAAGCTGATCGACAGCAGGCCCACCTGGTCCTGCAGGCCACGCGCCAGGATCTCGGCCTGCAGTTGCTGGAACACCGTGCCCAGTGCCAGGCACAGGGTCTGGCAGCGGGTGTAGACGAAGTCGACGATCCAGACCTTACCGCCACCGGCCAGGCGCGCGTGCAGGCCTTGCACGCCGCCGCTGGCGTCGACGGTGACGAAGTCGGGCACAAGGGCTGGCGACTGGGCCACGGCCTGGCGGCGCAGGGTTTCGGTGGTGAAGCCGGTGCCGCCGGCGGTGGCGTGGAAGATGGCTGCCAGGCCGGCCAGCAGCACCGCCAGGCAGGCCGCGAAGGTGCCAGGCAGGCCCTTCAGCACATCGGCCGGTGCCGGCGGCGGGGCCACGTCAGGGCGCCAGCGCCTTCAGCGCGGCGCCGCCGTTGTAGGCCGTGGTCTGGTCCTTGGTGGCTTCGCGCTGCGCCTTCACGGCCGCGTCGGTAATGGCCGGGGCCTGGTTGCCCCAGTCGCTGCGGATGTAGGTCAGCACAGCTGCGATTTCGGCATCGGCCAGGGTACCGAAGGCCGGCATCACACCCTTGTAGGTATTGCCCTTGACGACGATTTCGCCCTGCACGCCATGCAGCAGGATGCTGATCAGCACCTTCTCGTTGCCCAGCACCCATTCAGCGCCGGCCAGTGGCGGGAACACGCCCGCCACGCCTGCGCCGTTGGCCTGGTGGCAGGCCGCGCACTTGGCACCGAACAGCTGCTTGCCGTCCACGGCCGGCGTGGCGCCGGCGGCAGCCACCGGCGGGCGCAGCAAAGCTACGCTGCGCTGGTCGCCATAGGCCGACGATTCGCCCGAGGGCGTGGCCGCGATGTAGAACGCGCCCCACATGCCCATCGCACCCAGGAACATGATGAAGAACCAGGGCAGCGGGTGCACCTTCTCGTCGGGGTCGGCGTTTTCGCGGCGCATGGCGGCGAATTCGCTGGTCGCGAAGTCGGGCTTGGCCAGTGGCCGGCCGGCGGCACCGGCGCGGTCTTCCGGGGGGGCATTCGGCGGAACAGTCGGGGGGGTCATTGGCGGGCCGCCTTTCGGTCCACGGCCATGTCGTCAGGCGCCTTCAGCGCCGGGTAGGTGCGGTCCAGCCCGATCAGGTAATCCACCAGGGCGATGGCTTCGGGCTTGGCGATCACCACCTGCCCTGGCTTGGCGTAGGCCGGCGGCAGGTTCACCACCACCTCGCCCGGCTTTGCCGTGCCCTGCCGCACTTCGAAGAGATACGGGTACGGCGGCATGATGGATCCTGGCGTGTAAGCCCGCGGTGCGTACAGGTGGCCCAGGTGCCAGTCCCGGCTGGGCTGGCGCGCGCCGATGTTCAGCAGGTCGGGGCCGGTGCGCATGGTGCCCAGCAGGTGCGGGGTGTCGTAGGCGTAGTCGGCCGCCACGGAGGCGCGGCCCCAGCCGCGCAGCGCGTCGGGGGCCTGCGCGATGTCGCGCGGCTGCTGCGAGTGACAGTAGACGCAGCCGTTGGCGATGTAGCTCTGCCGGCCCTGCAACTGCAGTTCGGTATAGGGCTTCAGCCCGGGTGGCGGCTGGGTGTCCTTCAGCAGCATGTAGGGCATCACCACCAGCAGCGCCGTGGCCGCAGAAAGGATCACCATCGCGCCCACCACCAGGCGCATCTCGTCCATCTCGTACTTGCCGACACCGAAGCTCATGCTGCCACCCCGCGCGTGGGCAGGCTCTGGGCGGTGGCAGGCGCAGGTTCAGGCGCAGCCAGCAGGGCTGCCCCCAAGCGCCTGGGCCCGAACTTCCAGCCCATCATGAAGAAGTGCGCCGCAAACACCAGATGCCCCAGCGTCATCAAGGCGCCACCGATGGACCGCGCCTGCAGGTAGGGGATGGTGAGCTTGACGCTGTCCATGAACGGGATGTCCTTGTCCAGCATCGCCAGGCCCTGGTACCAGCCGCCGAACGACAGGCCGATGAAGTAGACCGCGAAGCCGCCCACCACCAGCCAGAAGTGCGCCGAGATCATCCACGGGTACGGCCATTCCCACTTCATCACGCGCGGCATGATGAAGTAAATGGCGCCGAACATCACCATCGTGAAGAAGCCGTAAAGCCCCAGGTGCGCATGTGCCACCGTGTAGTGGGTGAAGTGGGTGACGGTGTTCACCGAGCGCAGCGCCTGCAGCGAACCCTGCACCGAAGCCGCGGTGTAGAGCATGGCGCCCAGAACGATGAAGCGCAGCGTGGGCGAATACAGCAGCGCGCGGAAGTTGCCCAGCACCGTCAGGTGCTGGTTGATGGCCACCGCGAACACCGGCACCACCATCATCATGCTCTGCACGATGCTGATGGTGATCAGCCACGAAGGTACCGGCCCGCCGATCAGGTGGTGGCCACCCACCTGGCTGTAGAAGAAGGCCAGGGACCAGAAGCCCAGCAGCGACAGGTTGTAGCTGTGGATGGGCTTGCCCAGCACCTTCGGGATGAAGTAGTAGGCTGCCGCCAGCCCCAGCGGCGTGAACCACAGGCCCAGCACGTTGTGGCCGAACCACCAGTTCATCGTGGCCTGCTGCACGCCGAAGTGCAGGCCCGGCCAGTTGGCCACCAGGAACAGGATCGGGAACCAAAGCAGCCCGGCAGCGATGTACCAGACCGACACGTACAGGTGCGCCACCTTGCGCTTGAGCAAGGTCAGCCACAGCGGAAAGCCCACGAGCGCCCCGCCCACCACCATGAAGATGTCGGCCACCCAGGGGTATTCCAGCCATTCCAGTCCGTCGGAATAGCCCAGCGCGATGGCCACTGTGCCGGCTGTCACGCCCACCGTCCACAGCGCACCGCCGGCGAGCGCGTACTTCGCGCCCACCAGTTCAGTCTTCAGCAGACGCGGCACCAGCCACAGCGCCACCCCGATGCCGGCCATCGAACACCAGCCATAACCCACCAGGTTCAGGTGGATGGGGCGGATGCGGCCGAAGGTGAGCCAGGCTTCGCTGACCAACCAGTCTGGCGCGTGCATCTTGATCGACGCCACCAGCCCCGCCACCGAAGCCAGCACCAGCCACACCACAGCCAGCGTCAGGCACACGCCCACCACCAGTGAACTGCTCTGGTCGGCGCGCATGCGCGTGGCCATTTCCTGCGTCACCTGGCGGGCCTGGGCATGCCCTGGGTCCATGGCCTGCTGCAGATTGCCGCGCTGCTTCTGCGTGGCGGCCGGGTCTTCCACAGCGCCCAGTTCGTCGCTGTCGAAAATCTGCGTGGCCGCCGCGCCGCCACTGCCGAACAGGCCCTTGGCCATCGAGGCGATGAAAACAAACAGCGCCAGCACCGACAGGATGAAGGTGCCCAGCAACACGCCGACGGTCAGGTCCATGAGGTCTCGTTCGGTGTAAACCCGCGGATGGTGTCAGCTTGAGGCCGACCCTTGTCCTTCAGGGTCTTGATGGAGGAAGATTTCAGCGGCAAGAACGCTTCAAACCGCGCATCGGGCGGCCCAGGTGTCAGCCTGTTGCAACAAACACCGCGAACCACTGCTGCGGGTCGGTCCAGCGGCGCAGGTTGCGGAAGCCGGCTTCGCGCAGCAGGGCTTCGAAGGCCTGCGGCTGCCACTTCACCGAATTCTCGGTGTGGATGCGTTCGCCGGCCACGAAGTGCCGGCAGCCGCCGGGCCAGCTGACATCCACGCTGTGGCGGGCCTGCAAGTGCATTTCCACGCGCGACGCCGCTTCGTTGAACAGCGCCACATGCTGCCAGCCGCGGGGCTGGAAGTCGCTGCCCAGCACGCGGTTCAGGTGCTTCAGCAGGTTCAGGTTGAAGGCGGCGGTGACGCCCAGTTCGTCGTCGTAGGCGGGTTCCAGCACCGAAGCCGGCTTCAGCAAGTCGACCCCGATCATCAGTGCCCCACCCTGGGCCACCTGGCGCGCCTGCTGCAGCAGGCGCAGTGCGTCGGCCGGGGCGAAATTGCCGATCGACGAGCCAGGGTAGAAGACCAGCGCCGGCCCGTCGTCGGCCACCCCGGGCGGCAGCGCCAGGTGCGTGCTGAAGTCCAGTCCCAGGCCCACCATCTCGACCGCCGGGTGTTCACGCTGCAGCGCCTGCAGCGCGGCCCGCAGGTAGTCGGCCGAGATATCCACGGCCACATAACGCCGCGGTTGCAGGGCCGCAAACAAGCGCGCCGCCTTCGCGCAGCTGCCTGCGCCCAGGTCCACCAGGGTGGGCGCCGGGCCGGTAGCGCCCAGCACCGTGTCCAGCATGGCCGCGGCGTGCTGGGCCATCACCGCGGCTTCGGTGCGCGTGGGGTAGTACTCGGGCAGTTCGGTGATGGCATCGAACAGGCGCGAGCCCAGGGCGTCGTAGAAGAACTTGGGCGACACCTGGGCCGGCTGCGCCAGCAGGCCAGCGGCGGCTTCCTGCGCCAGGTTCTGCGCCAGATTCTGTGCCGGGTTCTTTGCAGGATCTGGCGCCAGGCCTTCGGCCATCGACTGCCGGCTGGCGGACGCATCGGGGCCGGTCTGGATGAAGCGGGGCAAGGTCATTGCGACGACTCTAGCAGTGCCCGCGCCTGGCCAGGCGGCGCGGGGCATGCGCCCGGCCAGGCCGGCACGGGGCATGCCGCGCGGGCCGCTGTCACCTTCAGATTGGCACAAGCCCGCCGCTGTACAACCCCGGCATGCCCCGTTCACTGAAAAGCCACCTGGAAGCCCACCGCAGCGACCGCATCGGCTGGCTGCGCGCCGCCGTGCTGGGGGCCAACGACGGCATCGTGTCGACTGCCAGCCTGATGATCGGCGTGGCCGCCGCCGGCACCGACCCCGCGGCCGTGCTGACCAGCGGCGTAGCCGGGCTGGTGGCCGGCGCGATGTCGATGGCGGCCGGCGAATACGTGTCGGTGCACAGCCAGGCCGACACTGAAAGCGCCGACCTGGCGCGCGAACGCGCCGAATTGGCCGCAGACCCGGCGGCCGAGCAACGCGAGCTGCAGGCCATCTACGTCGCCCGCGGCCTGGACACGCCGCTGGCCGCGCAGGTGGCGGCGCAGCTGATGCGGCACGACCCGCTGGGCGCACATGCACGCGACGAGCTGGGCATCTCGTCCCAGCTCAGCGCCCGCCCGGTGCAGGCGGCGCTGGCCTCGGCGGCCAGCTTTGCGGTCGGCGCAGCCTTGCCGCTGGGCGTGGCCCTGCTGATGCCCGGTCGTGGCCTGGTGCTGTGGATGGCGGGCACGTCGCTGCTGTTCCTGGCCGCGCTCGGTGCCGTGGCCGCGCGCGCCGGGGGCGCCCCGCTGGCGCCGGCCACCGCCCGCGTGGCCTTCTGGGGGGCCCTGGCGATGGCCATCACGGCAGGCGCCGGGCACTTGTTCGGCGCGCTGGCCTGAAACCTGCCTGAGGCCTGGCTGAATCCTGCGACCGATGCCACGGGCGGTGCAGGCTACCCGTCTGACAGGCCGTGTTCCAGGCCGACAATCCCAGCGCACGCCCCACGCCCCGCCATGCCCAGCGCCCAAGCCAGCCCCAGCAGTCCCGACAGCGCCAGTGCCCCCCCTGCCCCGCCACCCGGGGCCGAGGTGCACTGCGTGCTGGACATCGAAGCGTCGGGCTTCGGGCGCCACAGCTACCCCATCGAGATCGGCTACGTCTTGCCCGATGGCCGCACGCGCTGCACCCTGATCCGCCCGGCCCAGCACTGGACGCACTGGGACAGCAGCGCCGAAGCCTTGCACGGCATCACACGCGCCAAGCTGCTGCTGCACGGGCGCAGCGCGGCCGAAGTGGCGCAAGCCCTGAACGCCGACCTGGGCGGGCGCACCGTGTACTGCGACGGCTGGGCCCACGACTACGCCTGGCTGGGCGCGCTGTTCGAAGAAGCCGGGCTGAGCCCGCACTTCAAGCTGGAAACGGTGGGCCGGCTGCTGGACGAGAGCCGCCTGTCGCACCTGGGCGAAGCCCGCGCCAGTGCACTGGCCGAACTGGGGCTGCAGCGTCACCGCGCCAGCAACGACGCGCGCGTGCTGCAGCGCGCGCTGCAGCGGCTGGCGCAGGGCTGAGCCTGGGCCTGCGCCCTCAGCGCACCGCGCTGCCGGCCGCCGGGCCTGCGGCCTGGGCTGCCACTGCGGCTTGCGCTGCTCCTGCGGCCTGCTTTTCCTGGTCCTGCAGCAGCCGCCACATCACCTTGCCCGACCCACTCTTGGGCAGGCTGTCGGCGAATTCCACGATCTTCGGCACCTTGTAGGCGGCCATGTGTTCGCGCGCCCAGTCGATGATGTCCTGCGGCTGCGCGCTGTGGCGCGCTTCGGTGCGCAGCACGATCACGGCCTTCACGGTTTCGCCGCGGTAGGCGTCGCGCGAAGCGATGACGCAGGCTTCCTGCACCAGCGGGCACTTGAAGAGCAGCAGTTCCACTTCGCTGGGCCAGACCTTGTAGCCACTGGCGTTGATCATGCGCTTCAGGCGGTCGGTGATGAAGAAATAGCCTTCATCGTCGCGGCGGCCCAGATCGCCGGTGCGGAAGAAGGGCTTGCCGTCGATGTCGATGAAGGCCGCGCGCGTGGCCTCGGGGTGGCGCCAGTAGCCCTTGAAGACCATCGGGCCGTGGGTGACGATCTCGCCCGTCTCGCCGCTGGGCATCTCGCGCCCGGTGTCGGGGTCGATGACACGGCTGTCGGTGCCGAACAGCGGAATGCCCAGGCACTGCAGCTTGGCGCGTTCGGGCGGGTTGGCATGGCTGGGTGCGGCGGTCTCCGTCAGGCCATAGCCTTCGGCGAAGGTCAGGCCGAATTCGGCCTGCAGCCTTTCGGCCACGGCCTGCGGCATGGCCGCGCCGCCGCCGGACAGGTAGCGCAGGCTGCTGAGGTCGAAGCTCCTGTAGTTCGGGCTGCCGAACAGGTCGATGATCATGGTGGGGATGCAGGTCCAGTGCGTGACCTGGTGGCGCGAGATCAGTCGCCCGGCCAGTTCACGGTCCCAGCGCGGCATCAACAGCACGGTGCAGCCGTGGAACACCGGGCTCAGCGCGCCGTACAGCATGCCGGTGATGTGGAACATCGGCACCACACCCAGGCTGATGCTCTCGGCGCTGACATGGCCCCACAGCGCCCCGCCCACGATGTTCGGCAGCAGGGTGCGGTGGGTGTGGATGCAGCCCTTGGGCAGGCCCGTGGTGCCGCTGGTGTACGGCAGCAGGGCCATGTCGTCGGGCTGGGCCTGCGGTGGCGTGGGCTGCAAGCCGGCGGCCAGCGCGTCAGCCCAGCGCACGGCGCCGCCGGCGACGTCTGGGGCACCGGGCAGCGGGTGTTCAGCCTGCAGCCAGGCCAGCACCGGGGCGGCCGGGGCTTCGGCGGGGTCGATGCCGCCTTCGGGCATGGCGTCGGCAAAGCGCGTCACCAGCAAGCGCTTCAGGCGCTGGGCCGGGGGCAATGCCGAGTCGGCCTGGGCCACGATGGCGGCCAGGTCGGCGGTGGTGATGACGACGCGGGTCTCGGGGTCGGTGATGTAGTGGCCGAACTCGTCGGCCCGGTTCATCGGGTTCACGGGCACCACCACGGCGTCGGCGCGCTGCACGGCATAGAAGGCGACGACGAACTGCGGGCAGTTCTGCATGAACAGCGCCACGCGGTCGCCACGCTGCACGCCCTGCGCCTGCAGCCAGCCGGCCAGGGCTTCGGCCTGGCGGTGCAGTTCGGCGTAGCTCAGGCTGCAGCCCAGAAAGATGTAGGCCGCCTTGTCGGGGTAGCGGCGCGCGCTGACTTCCAGGTTGAACCACAGCGTGGTCTGCGGGATCACCAGATCACGCGGCAGCCGCGCCGGCCAGGCGGCGGCATGGGGGCGTGTGTCCGTGCGTGTGTCGGCACGGGTGTCCGAGCGGACATCTGATCGGACATCAGGGCGCTGGTCGGTGGTGGATGCGGCCAAAGTGAAGTCTCCTGGACATTCCGGCAGAGCGGCGGAAAGGGCGAAAAATGGGGCAGTAGGGCCGGAACACGCAGGCCTTGTCGGCCGACCCGGGCTGCGGGCACAGCGCAGCCCAGGGGTTTACCGGCATGGCCGCTGCCGCGCAAGCTGCCTAACCCGCAGCGGGCCTGACGCCAAGGCGACAATGCCAGACCGTTTTCAGCCAGGCCCTGCCTTGTTCCGCTGCCGCCACCTGCTGTTCGCCCTGTGCCTGCTGGCCTGCATGCCGCTTCACGCCTTTGACCTGCAGGGCCACCGCGGCGCGCGCGGCCTGGCGCCTGAAAACACCCTGGCCGGCTTTCGCGCCGCCCTGGCCCTGGGCGTTGACACGCTGGAGCTGGACCTGGTGCTCAGCCTCGACTGCGAATTGCTGGTCGGCCACGACCTGCGCCTGAACCCCGACCTGGTGCGCAAGACGGGCGGCGACTGGCTGCCCGGCCCCGCCCCCGGGCCGGCGGTGCGCGACCTGAGCCTGGCCGAACTGCAGGCCTTCGACGTCGGCCGGCTGCGGCCGGGTAGCCGCTATGCCAGCCAGTTTCCATCCCAGCAAGCCGTGGACGGCGAGAGCATGCCCACCCTGGCCCAGGTCTTCGCCCTGCTGCAGGCTGGCCCGAAGTCCCAGACGGGCCACGTGCGGCTGAACATCGAAACCAAGATCAACCCGCTGCTGCCCGAAGCCAGCGCCGACCCCGAGGTCTTCGCCCGCGCCCTGGTGGCCAGCGTGCGTCAGCATGGCATGGCCGGGCGCGTCAGCGTGCAGAGCTTCGACTGGCGCAGCCTGGCCGCCGTGCGCAGGCTGGCGCCTGAACTGCCGCGGGTGGCGCTGACGGCACGCCAGCCCTGGCTGGACAACGTGGCCGACCCGCGCTGGACGGCCGGGCTGAAGCTGGAAGACTTCGGCGCTTCGGTGCCGCGCCTGGTGCAGGCCGCGGGCGCCAGCACCTGGTCGCCCTTCCACGGCGACCTGACGCGCGAAACGCTGGCCGAAGCCCAGGCCCTGAAACTGAAGGTCGTGCCCTGGACCGTGAACGAGCCCGAGCACATCGACCGCCTGCTGGACTGGGGCGTGGACGGCCTGATCAGCGACTACCCCGACCGCGTGCGCGCGGCCCTGGCCCGCCGCGGCCGGCCGCTGCCTCCCCCTGTGCCATGAGCCTGGCCGCCAGCGGCGACAGCGGGTCGCTGTTCGCTTACCGCGCCTTCATGCAGTTCTGGGTCGCGCGCCTGGCCGGTACTGCCGCCAGCCAGATGCTGATGGTGGCCGTGGGCTGGCAGATGTACGACCTGACGGGGTCGGCCTGGGACCTGGGCCTGGTGGGCCTGCTGCAGTTCGCCCCGGCACTGCTGCTGGCGCTGTGGGCCGGCCACCTGATCGACCGCCACGACCGCGCGCGCATCGTCGCGGCCTGCCTGGGGGTGCAGGTGGGCGTCAGCGCCCTGCTCTGCGCGGCCAGCGCCGGCGGCTGGGCGGGGCGCGACCTGCTGCTGGGCATCTCGGTCGTGCTGGGCGCGGTGCGCGCCTTTCAGATGCCGGCCCAGCAGGCGCTGACGCCCAGCCTGGTTCCGGCGCCCGTGTTGCCGCGGGCCCTGGCCTTCAGCTCGGCGGGCATGCAGGGCGCCATCATCGCTGGCCCGGCACTGGGCGGGCTGATCTACGTGGCCGGTGCGGCAGCCACCTACGCCAGCTGTGCCGCCCTGTTTGCCTTTGCCGGTGCGCTGTGCCTGTTCATCCGTTACAGCACGGCCTTGCGCCAGCGTGAACCCGCCACCTGGGCCACCCTGCTGGCAGGCGTGCACTTCGTCTACCGCCAGAAGGTGGTGCTGGGCGCCATCTCGCTGGACCTGTTCGCCGTGCTGCTGGGCGGCGCCACGGCGCTGCTGCCCATCTTCGCCAAGGACATCCTGCAGGTGGGCCCCTGGGGCCTGGGCCTGCTGCGGGCGGCACCGGCGGTCGGGGCGCTGGCCATGTCGCTGGCGCTGTCGCGCTGGCCGGTGCGGCGCCGCAGCGGGCACATCCTGCTGGGCGCTGTGGGGGTGTTCGGCCTGTCGATGCTGGTGTTCGGGCTGTCCACCAGCCTGTGGCTGTCGATGGCTGCTCTGGCCGTCAGCGGCGCGGCCGACATGGTCAGCGTCGTCATCCGGTCCACGCTGGTGCAGCTGGAAACGCCTGACGCCATGCGCGGGCGGGTGAGCGCCGTCAACTCGGTCTTCATCGGCGCATCCAACCAGTTGGGCGAATTCGAGAGCGGCGCCACCGCCGCGCTGCTGGGGCCGGTGGGGTCGGTGGTGCTGGGTGGCCTGGGCACGCTGCTGGTGGCGGGCCTGTGGCTGCGCCTTTTCCCGGCGCTGGCCCAGCGCGACGCCCTGGTGGCCGAGCGCCCGACTGAGTGCCCGATGAAGGCCCCATGAAGGCCCTATACCCTCCACAACCCGCCGCATGACCGACCCCACAGCACCGGGCCAACATGCTGCCACCAGCGCCATCGGCACCCAAGGTGCAGCGCCCACCCGCTCCGGCTTGCGCTACGTCCACATCGACCCCGTCCTGCTGGTGCTGGACAAGCCCGCAGGCTTGCTTGCAGTGCCCGGCCGGGGCGAAGCCGGGCGCGACAACCTGGCAGCCTGGGTGCAGGCCGACTACCCCGACGCGCTGGTGGTGCACCGGCTGGACCAGGCGACATCGGGCCTGATGGTGCTGGCGCGTGGGGCGGCCGCGCAGCGCGTGCTGAGCATGGCCTTCGAGCAACGGCTGGTCGACAAGGCCTACATCGCAGTCGTCGAAGGCTGCCTCGGCAGAAACGGCGGGCCGGGTGGTGAACCCGGTACCGAACAGGACAGCGGCCGCATCGACCTGCCGCTGGTTGCCGACTGGCCACAGCGCCCGCGGCAGAAGGTGGACCATCAGACCGGGCGGCCTTCGCTCACGCTGTGGCAGCGCCTGCCCGGCGAAGAACCCGAAGGCGGCACGCGGCTGCGCCTGGTGCCCGTCACCGGCCGTACGCACCAGCTGCGCGTGCACCTGGCGCACGTCGGCCACCCGATCCGGGGCGACGCGCTGTACGCGCCTGCGCCGCTGCGCGCCGCGCGGCTGTTGCTGCATGCCAGCGAGCTGGCGCTGCCGCACCCGCTGACAGGCGAACGCCTGCGCTGGGTGCTGCCGGCGCCGTTCTGAACGCCATCCAAGGGCTTGCGCGGCGTCAAGCACGCCAGGCCGCAGCCTGACTATCCTCGGGCCCATGCACATGCACCTCACCATCCTGACCGGCGCGTCACGCGGCCTGGGCGCCGCCCTGGCTGAACAGCTGCTGAAAAGCGGCCAACAGCTGCTGACCCTGTCCCGCCACACGGCCGACCTGTGGGTGGTGCAGGGCAGCGACCTGGAACAGTGGACGGTGGATCTGGTCGATGCCGCGCCCGTGGCCGCCCGGCTGGAAGCCTGGCTGACGCAGCAGCACCCGCACCAGCCTGCGACGGTGACCCTGATCAACAACGCTGCCGCCCTGAGCGACCCCGCACCCCTGCACGACACCGACAGTGCCAACCTGGCGCGCGCGCTGCGCGTCGGGCTGGAAGCGCCTGTGTTGCTGAGCGCAGCCTTCCTGCGCGCCACCGCGCACTGGCAGGTGCCGCGGCGGCTGCTGTTCATTTCATCCGGCCTGGGCCGGCGGGCGATGGCCGGCAGCGCCAGCTATTGCGCGGTGAAGGCCGGCATGGACCACCTGGCCCGCGCCATCGCGCTGGAACAGGCTGCCCTGCCTAACCCGGCCCGGGTGGCGTCGCTGGCCCCGGGTGTGATCGATACCGACATGCAGCAGCAATTGCGTGGCGCCGACCCGGCGCGCTTCCCCGAACAGGCACGCTTTGCCGCGCTGAAGACCGCCGGCCTGCTGGACAGCCCGGCCGATGCGGCAGCCAAGGTGCTGGCCTTCCTGGCGCGGCCAGACTTCGGCCAGAACGTGACCGCTGACGTGCGCGACGCCTGACGGTCGCCAGCCCTTCAGATCGTCAGCCCGTCAGCCGTTCAGCCCTTCAGTCCTTCAACCAGGCCGCCAGGTCAGCCTTCAGCTGGCGCAGGTCGGCCTGGCGCGTGTACATCATGTGGCCGGCGTCGTAGTAGCGGTGGGTCACGCGCTGCAGCACGGCAGGCGGCACGTTCAGCTGGGCCAGCGACCAGTCGCTGGCGCTGTAGGGCGTGCCCAGGTCGTAGCGTCCGCTGGCGGCCAGCACCTTCAGCTGCGGGTTGCGACGCAGCGCGCGCGCCAGGTCGGGGCTGGTGGACGCAAAGCCCATGCTCGTGCGCCCGCTGCCTTTGCTACGGGCCCAGTCCCAGGCGCGGTTCACTTCCATCGACAGCACGTGGTAGCGATGCGGCAAGTCCAGGCCCAGGCTGCCGCGGAAGTAGGCCATCGCCGCCATGGTGTAGGGGCCGGCAATGGCTTCGATGCCGGGGTCGAATTCCCACTGGCCAGTGCGTTGCGCCGCCGCCGGCGCTGTGGCCCGGGCTTCCAGCCGGCCCACCACCTGGCCGCGCGCGCGCAGCGCCTCGGCGAAGTAGCACTGGTCGCTGATGCGCAGGTTCTGCTCTTCAACCAGACTGCGGGGCAGGCCGGTCAGTTCGGCCATGCGGCGGGCCACGGCGCTGCGCTTCTTGTCTGTCAGCCGTGAGCCGGCCTGCAGCGCCGCCACGTAGTCGTCCTGCACAAAGGCTTCCGCGGCCGCACGCGCCGCCTCGGGTGAAGCCGCTTGCGGGCCCTGCAGCAGCCCGTGGTACTGCGAGACATTGGCGAAGGCCGGCAGGAACAGGCTGTAAGGCAGGTCGTTGGCCGGCGCGAAGACGATGCTCTGTAGGTCCATCGCGCACGACACCAGGATCACGCCGCTCAGCACCGCGCCCATGTCCAGCAGGGCTTCGGACAAAGCCGCGCCGCGCGTGGTGCCGTAGCTTTCGCCGGCCAGGTACAGCGGCGAACCCCAGCGCTGGTGGCGCGTGAGCCAGCCGCGCATGACGTCGGCCAGCGCGGCCACGTCGCCGTCCACCGACAGCAGCTTCTTGCGCGCGGCTTCACTGGCGCTGACCGACCAGCCGGTGTGCGGCGGGTCGATGAAGACCAGGTCGAAGTGCTCCAGCCAGCTGTGCGGGTTGTCTTCCACGGCATAAGGCGGCGGGCCCATCTGCCCGTCGTCGGGCACGACCACGCGCTTGGGGCCCAGGGCACCGAACTGCAGCCAGATCGACGCCGAACCCGGCCCGCCGTTGAAGGCGAAGCACAGCGGCCGGCTGGCAGGGTCGGCGCCCTTCTTCAGGTAGGCCGTGGTCATGATGGCGGCCTCAGGGTCGGCCGCAGCGCCGCCCAGACCTGCGGGCTGCACCGGCAGGAAGGCAGCCACGACCTCGTAGTCCAGGTTCTGGCCGCCCAGGCTGATGGCGGCGCTGCTGACGGCTGCCGGGCGGGCCAGCAGCTGCAGTACCAGGTCCTTGCTGCGCTTGGCGGCTTCGCCGTCGGGGGTTGCCGGGGCAGGATGGGTGGTGGCGTCGGCCATGTCTAGGGCGTCTTTCAGGGATGTGGGTTAAGGGGCTGATGCGCCATCGGCCAGCAGGGCGGCGTAGCGCGCGATGTCGATGTTGCCGCCGCTGACGATCACGCCCACGCGCTGCCCGCGTGCCTTGACGCGGTCGGGCGCGCGGCCCGACATCAGCGCTGCCAGCCCCAGCGCGCCGGTGGGCTCGATCACCTGCTTCAGGCGCTCGGCGGCAAAGCGCATGGCCTGCACCAGCTGCGCGTCGCTGACGGTGACGATCGAATCCACCAGGCGCTGGATGACGGGGAAGGTGAGCGCGCCGCAATGCTGGGTTTGCGCGCCGTCGGCGATCGTGCGCGGGGTGTCGATGTGCACGACGCGGCCCTGGGCCAGGCTCTGCTGCACGTCGTTGCCAGCTTCGGGTTCGACGCCGACCACGCGCAGCGCCGGGTTCAGGTGGCGCGCGGCGACGGCGCAGCCTGATACGAGCCCGCCGCCGCCCACGCACACCAGCAGCAGGTCCAGCGGCCCGCTCTCGGCGGTCTGCTGCAGCAGTTCCAACGCTGCCGTGCCCTGCCCGGCCATCACGTCGGGGTGGTCGTACGGCGGGATCAAGGTCATGCCGCGCTCGGCGGCGATGCGTCGGCCAATGGCTTCGCGGTCTTCGGTGTAGCGGTCGTACAGCAGCACTTCGCTGCCGGGCTGGCCCTGCTGGTAGCCGCGCGTGGCCGCCAGCTTGGCCGTGGGCGAATCCTGCGGCATCACGATCACCGACGGCATGCCCAGCAGCCGTGCCGAGAGCGCGATGGCCTGGGCATGGTTGCCCGACGAAAACGCGATCACCCCGGCGCGGCGCTGTTCGGGCGAAAAGCGCGCCAGCGCGTTGTACGCCCCGCGGAACTTGAAGGCGCCCATGCGCTGCAGGTTTTCGCACTTCAGGAAGACCTGGGCGCCGGTCAGCGCGTCCAGCGTGCTGGACGTGAGCACCGGCGTTCGGTGGGCCACGCCCTGCAGCCGCTGGGCCGCCGCGCTGATGTCGTCAAAGTGGATCGCCAGCGGGGCGGCGGCCGCTTCGGCGGCTGCCGGGTTCATGCCGCTGCCCCTTGCGGACCCTGGAAGCCCCCGCGGCGCAGCGTCACCACCAGGGTGTCGCGCCAGGCCGGTTCCGCCGGCTGCTGCGGCTGGATGGGCGTGGTCTCGTGGATCACGCGCTCGTCGTCCAGCAGCAGCACGCTGAAGGGCTCGGCCAGCGTGAAGCGCTGGCCCTGCGTGCCGCGGGCGTCGAAGACACGGGTCTCGCCGCCCTTCACGTTGTGGCGGCCGACCAGCAGTACCGCCACCAGGTCGACACCGTCGCGGTGTGCGCCTTCGGGCGTGGGTCGCCCGATGCCACCCGCAGTGTCGATGCGAAACATGTGCGCTTCACCGTACCAGCAGGGCGCTGGCCCCAGCAATGCCGCCGCCTGGGCCAGGCCCGCCAGCAGCCCGGCCCAGGCGGGGTCGGCCACCAGGGCCGGGGGCAGGGGCTCGAACCAGCGTTCATAGCCGCCATGCAGGGCGTTGTATGCCAGCGGCTGCCAGTGCGCGCGGTGCGGCACCGCGGCCACCTGACCGGCCGCGACCGTAAAGCAGCCGTGACGCCGCCGCCGGTAGCGGCCGCCGTCGCGCAGGTGCGGGTCGGGTGGCAGGTCTTGCCACAAGGGCAGCCATTCCGCCCAGGCCGCTGGCTGGCTGCCGCACAGGGACTGCAGCGCAGCGGCCGGCAACACCGCCCAGCCGGCGGTGTGCAGTTGGCTGGGCAGATCGGGCAGGGCTGTGAGGGGCGGCGGCGGGGTCATGGCAGGGCTTGCGGGTGCAGCGCGGTGAAGCAGAGGGCGGAATTGTCGGCCACGCGCGCCCACCCGCGCGGGCCCATGGTTCGCCCGGTCGCCCCGCCAGCCCGGTTGCCGTGGGCGACATGGCACAGTTCGCATTTCTGCAGTCCCGCAACCCGTACCGCGATCCAAACCCAGCCCCCATGACAGCCGCCGCCAAGAAGCCCAACCCCCTGCTCGAAGTCGGCGTCACCATCATCCTGCCGGCCCTGGTGCTGATGCAGCTCAGCGGTGCTGAACGCCTGGGGCCGGTGCCCGCGTTGCTGCTGGCGCTGGCCTTCCCGCTGGGCTGGGGCCTGTGGGAAGGCCTGAAGAACCGCAAGCTGAACTGGTTTGCGGTGCTGGGCGTGGTCAGCACCCTGCTGACGGGCGGCATCGGCCTGCTGAAGCTGGACGCGCAATGGCTGGCCGTGAAGGAAGCCGCCGTGCCCGGGCTGATCGGGCTGGCGGTGCTGGGGTCGCTGTGGACGCGCAAGCCGCTGATCCGCGTGCTGGTGTTCAACCCCAACCTCTTCGACGTCGAGCGCGTCAACGCCGCCCTGGCCCAGCGCAATAACGTCGTGCCGTTCGAACTGCAGCTGCGCACCGGCACGCTGCTGCTGGCGGGCACCTTCTTCTTTTCGGCGGTCGCCAACTATCTACTGGCGCGCTGGGTCGTCACCAGCCCGGCTGGCAGCGAGGCCTTCAACCAGGAACTGGGGCGGCTGACCCTGCTGAGCTATCCCATCATCGCCTTGCCGTCGATGGCGATGATGATCGGCCTGATGTTCTGGCTGGCACGCGGCGCCAAGGCGCTGACCGGCCTGGACCTGGGCGACATGCTGCGCACCGGCTGACGCGGCGGCTGATCGAGAGGCTGTGGAATCCACCCGCGCGCCCCGCTGGCGCTTCCACTGGCTGGGCCTCTTGGGGCTGGGTCTGGCGGTGCTGCTGGCCGCCGTGGTGTGGGTGCAGGCCCGCCAGTTCACGCTGCTGCGCGCCACGGTGCAGACCAGTCATGACTTCGTGGTGCTGCTGGTGTACCAGAACGAGTCGGAATACCTGCGCCTGCGCCAGGCCTGGCAATCGGCCGCGGTCGACGGTGCGGCCTTCGACGAACAGGCCTTGCGCCTGCGCTACGACATCTGGGTCAGCCGCGTCGACCTGCTGACGGGCGACCGTGCCCAGTCCCTGGTGGGTAGCACGCCAGAGCAAGGCCAGACCCTGGACAAGATGCGCGCCTTCATCGCTGCCGCCAATGCCAGCCTGGGCCAGCCGGCGCTGGCGCCGCTCGATCGCGACGCCCTGCGCCGCCTGCTGCCCGAGCTGCAGGCCCTGGACGCCGACATCCACCGCCTGTCGCTGGACGCTTCACACCGCGTGGCCGAACAGGTCGAACTGCGCACGGCAGCGGTGCGCCAGCAAAACATGCTGGCCCTGGGCCTGACGGTGTCACTGTCGGCGCTGGCGCTGGCCTTTGCCTTGATGGCCCTGCATCACCTGAAGCAGCTGCGCGAACGCCGCGCCGCGCTGGAAGAACTGGCCGGCCAGCTGCGCCAGTCGCAGCGTGAAGCTGAAGCCGCCAGCGAAGCCAAGAGCGCCTTCCTGGCCAATATGAGCCACGAGATCCGCACGCCCTTTCACGGCCTGATGGGCATGCTGTCGCTGCTGCGCGAAACCGGGCTGAACCCGCGGCAGATCGACTACCTGCGCACCGCCACCGAATCGGCCGACCACCTGCTGGCGATCCTGAACGACATCCTGGACATGTCGCAGCTGGAAGCCGGCCGCATGAGCCTGTCCCCCGCGCCCACCGACCTGCGCGGGGTGCTGCGCGATGTGGAAGCGCTGATGCGCCCGCAGGCCAATGCCAAGGCCCTGGCCCTGCACTTCGACGCCGACCCCGGCGTGCCTGAACGTGTGGTGGTGGACGCCACGCGCGTGAAGCAGGTGCTGTTCAACCTGCTGGCCAATGCCATCAAGTTTTCCGACCATGGCGCCGTGGTGCTGGACCTGCGCATTCGCAGCGGATCGGGCCAGGACGCGCTGACTGCCGGCGAAACCACGGCCGACGAACGCACGATGCTGGAATTTGTCGTCACCGACACCGGCGTCGGCATGGACGCCGCCACCCAGGCGCGGCTGTTCAAGCGCTTCGGCCAGGGCGACAGCTCGACATCACGCCGCCATGGCGGCACCGGGCTGGGGCTCGAAATCTCGCGCAACCTGGCGCGGCTGATGCAGGGCGACATCACTGTGCGCAGCAAGCCCGGCGAAGGCAGCGCCTTCTGCTTCCGCCTGCCCCTGGTGGCCGTGCCGGCAGTAGCGCATGGCAGCAGCCTGGGCGCAGGCGCGGGCGCTGCCGGCGCGCGGCCGCTGCAGGTGCTGGTGGCCGAAGACCACCCTGTCAACCGCCAGTACCTGGCCGCGCTGCTGGACAACCTTGGCCACCAGGCGCATTTCACGGCCAACGGCACGGAGGCCGTGCAGGCGGCACGCCAGCAGCGCTTCGACGTGGTGCTGATGGACCTGCACATGCCAGAAATGGACGGCCTGGCTGCCACCCAGGCCATCCGCGCCCTGCCCGACCGGGCGGCGGCCACGGTGCCCATCGTCGCGCTCACGGCCGACGCTTTCGAGCAGACGCGCGACCGCTGCCTGATGGCCGGCATGAACGACTTCCTGACCAAGCCCGTCAGCCCGCAGAAGCTGGCCAGTTCACTGCGCCGGCTGTTCGGCAGCACGGCCGGGACGGCGGGCGCCGACAGCCCGCCTGCCAGCGCTCCAGTGCCCAGCCCGGCACTGGCAGCTGGACAGCCCATCATCGACACCGCCGCGCTGCAGATGGCACTGCAGGCCATGCCGCGCGAACGCCTGGCGCAGATGATCGACACCTTCCTGGAACAGGGCCCGCAGACCGTGCTGCGCCTGCGCACTGCCGTGCGCGACGCGCAAACGCTGGAACTGCGTGTCAACGCTCATGCGGCCAAAGGCGCGGCACTGAACCTGGGGCTGGCCGGGCTGGCCGCCACCGCGTCGGCACTGCATGAGGGCGCGGCCCACCTGCCGGCGCACGAGATCGCGCGCCTGGTGCAGCGCTACGAAGAACTGCTGCCGCTGACGCGCCGCGCCGTGGCCGAAGCCGGCCTGGGCCTGACGGTGGCGACCTGATCGGGCGTCAGTAGATCACCGGCTCGGGTTCCAGCCGGATGCCAAAGCGGCCGTAGACGCTTTCCTGGATGGCGCGAGCCAGCGTCATCACTTCGGCGCCGCTGGCCCCGCCGCGGTTCACCAGCACCAGGGCCTGCTTGTCGTAGACGCCCGCATGGCCCACGGTCTTGCCCTTCCAGCCGCAGGCGTCGATGAGCCAGCCTGCGGCCAGCTTCACGCTGCCGTCAGGCAGCGGGTAGTGCACGATTTCCGGGTCGCGGCCGATGATGTCGCGGCATTGCTCGGCGCTGACCACCGGGTTCTTGAAGAAGCTGCCGGCGTTGCCGATCACCGCCGGGTCGGGCAGCTTGGCGCGCCGCACGGCGCAGATCCAGTCGAAGATGGTGCGGGCATCGGGCGTGGCGTTGCCGGTCTCGGCCATCTTGCGTTCCAGTTCCAGGTAGCCCAGCGCCGGGCGCCAGGGCCGGGGCAGCCGAAAGCGCACCTGGGTGATGACGGACTTGCCCGCCAGCAGGCCCTTGAAGATGCTGTCGCGATAGCCGAAGTGGCATTCGGCCGCGGTCAGCGTGACGCTGCGGCCGGTCACCAGGTCCACCGCGTCCAGGGCATCGAAACGGTCTTTCAGTTCCACGCCATAGGCCCCGATGTTCTGCACCGGTGAGGCGCCCACCGAGCCCGGGATCAGGGCCAGGTTCTCCAGCCCGGGCCAGCCCTGGTCTAGCGTCCAGGCGACGAAGTCGGCCCAGGGTTCGCCGGCACCGGCTTCGACGATCCAGGCGTCGGCGTCTTCACGCACCAGGCGGCGGCCAGGGATTTCAATCTTCAGTACCACGGCGGCGACGTCGCGCGTCAGCACCACGTTGCTGCCGCCGCCCAGGACGAACTTCGGCGCCGGCCCGAAGGTGGGGTGGTCGACGACGCGCCGCACGTCGGCCGCGCTGGCAATGCGCACCAGCGTGGCGGCCACCGCGGGCAGGCCGAAGGTGTTGAAGTCGCGCAGCGACGCGCGCTGTTGCACCTGCAGGGCCGTGGTGGGTGGGGACATGCCAGAATTCTGCGGTAGTTTCCCTTGAGTGCCCGCCACGACCATGCCCAGCTTCGACGCCGTCATCGAACCCAACCTGGTGGAACTGCGCAATGCCGTCGACCAGGCGAACAAGGAGATCGGCACGCGCTTCGACTTCAAGGGCTCCAGCGCCGAAGTCGAGGTGACGGAAAAGAGCAGCAAGGACCGGGAACTGGTGCTCTACGCCGACAGCGACTTCCAGATCGAACAGGTGCGCGACCTGCTGCTGGGCCGGCTGAGCAAGCGCAGCGTGGACATCCGCTTCCTGGACCTCTCGGGCAAGCCGCAGAAGATGGGCGGCGACCGCATGAAGCTGGTCGTGCCGGTGAAGAGCGGCGTGGATTCTGAGAACGCCAAGAAAATGCAGGCCGCGCTGAAGGCGTCGAAGCTGAAGGTGCAGGGCGCCTTCCAGGGCGACGCGTTGCGCGTCACCGGTGCCAAGCGCGACGACCTGCAGGCCGCGATGGCGCTGCTGAAGAAGGAACTGGCGGACCTGCCGCTGTCCTTCGACAACTTCCGCGCCTGATGCGCCCGCCCTGCCTGCCGCCGCGCCAGTTGCCGCGCCGTGTGGTGCTGGCCGCCGGCCTCGCCCTGGCCTGCGCCCCGGTGTTGGCGCAGGACGGCCCGCGCGTGCTGCTGGCCGGGCGCATGGGCGACAAGGCACTGCTGATGATCAACGGCCAGCCGCAGATGCTGGCGGTGGGGCAGGCCGCGCAAGGCGTGAAGCTGTTGCGCTGGCAGGACGACCAGGCCCTGGTGGAAAGCGCCGGCCGCAGCAGCCTGCTGCGCGTGGGCGGCAGCCCGGCCCAGCACACCCCGGGCGTGACCGAGCCCGCCAGCACGCGCGAGATCGTCATCACCGCCGGCCCGGGCGGGCACTTCGTCACCGGCGGCAGCATCAACGGCCAGGCGGTGCAGTTCATGGTCGACACGGGCGCCACGCGAGTAGCCCTGTCCCAGGGCGACGCCCAGCGCCTGAAGCTGGACCTGCGCAATGCCCAGCGGGCCATGACGCAGACTGCCAACGGCCCGGTGCCGGTGCAGCAGTTGACCCTGTCGCGCGTGCGGGTGGGCGATGTCGAGATCAACAACGTCGAAGCCGTGGTGCTGCCCGCGGCCATGCCCCATGTGCTGCTGGGCAACAGCTTCCTGACGCGCTTCCAGATGCGCCGCGAGAACGACGTGATGCGACTGCAGCCGCGCTGAAGGCGCGGAAGGCGCTGCAGGCGCTGGCAGGCGCAGCGGCTTGTCCCTGCTGGGACAGCCGGGAATAGAACGACCGTGCTAAAACCCGGCCCAGATGCCGTGACGGAGACACCATGGACCTGAACTTCACCGCCGAAGAAACCGCCTTCCGCAACGAGATCCGCGAATGGGTGGCCGCCAGCCTGCCCACCGACATCAGCCACAAGGTGCACCACGCCCTGCGCCTGAGCCGGGACGACATGCAGCGCTGGGCGCGCATCCTGGGCAAGAAAGGCTGGCTGGGCTGGGGCTGGCCGAAGGAATTCGGCGGGCCGGGCTGGAACGCCATCCAGAAGCACCTGTTCGAAGAGGAATGTGCGCTGGCCGGTGCGCCGCGCGTGGTGCCCTTCGGCCCGGTGATGGTGGCCCCGGTCATCATGGCCTTTGGCAATGCCGAACAGCAGCGCCGCTTTCTGCCCGGCATTGCCAGCGGCGAAGTGTGGTGGAGCCAGGGCTACAGCGAACCGGGTTCGGGCAGCGACCTGGCCAGCCTGAAGTGCAAGGCTGAACGCGTGGGCGACAAGTACATCGTCAACGGCCAGAAGACCTGGACCACGCTGGGCCAGTACGGCGAATGGATCTTCTGCCTGGTGCGCACCAGCAGCGAAGGCAAGCCGCAAACGGGCATCAGCTTCCTGCTCATCGACATGAAGAGCCCGGGGGTCAGCGTGCGCCCCATCGTGCTGCTGGACGGCGAACCCGAAGTGAACGAGGTCTGGTTCGACAACGTCGAGGTGCCGGCGGAAAACCTGATCGGCGAAGAAAACAAGGGCTGGACCTACGCCAAGCACCTGCTGGCGCACGAACGCACCAACATCGCCGACGTGAACCGCGCCAAGCGTGAACTGGAACGCCTGAAGCGCATCGCGAAGGCCGAAGGTGTCTACGACGACGCCCGCTTCCGCGATCAGATCGCGCTGCTGGAAGTGGACGTGGTGGCGCTGGAAATGATGGTGCTGCGCGTGCTGAGCGCCGAAAAGAACGGCAAGCAGAGCCTGGACGTGGCGGGCCTGCTGAAGATCCGCGGCAGCGAAATCCAGCAGCGCTATACCGAACTGATGATGCTGGCCGCCGGCCCGCTGGCCCGCCCCTTCATCTGGGAAGCGATGGAAGCCGGCTGGCAGGGCGACGTGGCGCTGGACACCAGCCTGCTGCCCCTGGCCGGCACCTACTTCAACATGCGCAAGACCACCATCTACGGCGGCAGCAACGAAGTGCAGCGCAACATCGTCGCGCAGACGGTGCTGGGCTGAAGCGCAGCAGGCTGACCGAAGCGAACCGAAGCGGAGACAAGCACCATGGACTTTGATTTCACCGACGACCAGGTTTCCCTGCGCGACGCCGTGCAGCGCTGGGCCGAAAAGGGCTTCGGCTTCGCCCGCCGCCACGCCCTGGCCAAGGCCGGCGGCGCCACGCGTGCCGTGTACGGCGAACTGGCCGACCTGGGCCTGACCGGCCTGGTGGTGCCCGAAGCGCAGGGCGGCATGGGCTTTGGCGCCGTGGAAGCCATGGTGGTGTGCGAAGAACTGGGCCGCGGCCTGGTGAACGCCCCCTACACCGAAGCCGCCCTGGTGGCCCCGGTGCTGATGGGCGCCGCGCCCGACGTGCTGAAGGCGGCCTGGCTGCCCCGCATGGCCAGCGGCGAAGTGCTGGTGGTGCCGGCGCTGTGGGAAGCCCGGTCGCGCTACCAGCTGCAGCAGGTGCATGCC
Organism: Rubrivivax sp.; assembly: GCA_027485165.1. GTDB lineage: Bacteria > Pseudomonadota > Gammaproteobacteria > Burkholderiales > Burkholderiaceae_C > Rubrivivax. The sequence goes on along the minus strand of JAIXRN010000017.1, from coordinate 30,990 downwards.
ACGGCGCGGCAGGAAGGCACGGTCTGGGCGCTGACGGGCGTGAAGACCCTGGTGCCAGCCGGTGACGAGGCCGACGCCTTCATCGTCAGCGCGCGCATCGGTGGCAAGCCCGGCGACGCCGCCGGCATCGGCCTGTTCCTGGTCGAGAAGGGCGCGGCCACGGTGCGCGGCTTTCCCACCCAGGACGGCGCGCGCGCGGCCGAACTGAGCCTGGCACTGACGCCGGCTCAGCTGATCACCACCGACGCCTGGCCGACGCTGGAAACCGCCGCCGACGTGGCCGTGGCCGCGAACTGCGCCGAAGCCGTGGGCCTGATGGACGCCCTGGTGGCCATCACCGTGGACTACATGAACACGCGCAAGCAGTTCGGCGTGCCGATCGCCAGCTTCCAGGCCCTGCGCCACCGCATCGCCGACGTGAAGATGCAGCTGGAACTGGGCCGTTCGATGAGCTACTACGCCAGCCTGAAGCTGGGCGAGCCCGCGGCCCAGCGCCGCCGGGCCGTCAGCCAGGCGCGCGTGCAGCTGGGGCAGAGCATGCGCTTCGTCAGCCAGCAGTGCGTGCAGCTGCACGGCGGCATCGGAGTGACCGACGAATACGTCGCCAGCCACTACTTCAAGCGCCTGACGATGCTGGAACTGAGCTGGGGCGACAGCCTGCACCACCTGGGTGAAGTCAGCCACCGCATGCAGGACACCGCCGGGGTGTTCGCGTAGCGGCTGGCGGCTTGAAACTGTCGCCCGGGGCCCCCGGGGCTCAAGGCGCCCCTTTCGCCCCTTCTGCCCCTTCCGCCCCTTTCGCCCCTTCTGCCCCTACCGCCATCACCGACATCGCCGGTCTGCGCGTGGGCCACGCGCAGGTGCCGGGCCGGGCCACCGGCTGCACGGTGTTGCTGTGCCCACCCGGCACAGTGGGCGGCGTGGCGCAGCGAGGCGGCGCACCCGGCACGCGCGAAACCGACCTGCTGCGGCCGGAGAACACCGTGGACGTCGTGCACGCCGTGCTGCTGACCGGCGGCAGCGCCTACGGCCTGGACGCTGCTGGCGGCGTGATGCGCTGGCTGGAAGAACGCGGCATCGGGTTGCCCGTTGGCGACGGCGTGCGCGTGCCCATCGTGCCAGCCGCGGTGCTGTTCGACCTGTGGGGCGAAGACACGCACATCCGCCCCGATGCCGCCACCGGCCTGTCCGCCTGCCAGGCCGCCAGCAATGAGCCACCCGCGCAGGGCCGCGTGGGCGCTGGCGCCGGTGCGCGGGTGGGCAAGCTGCAGGGCATTGCGGCTTCCATGCCAGGTGGCGTGGGCAACGCCGCACTGCGGGTCGGCGGCATCACCGTGGCCGCACTGGTGGCGGTGAATGCCATCGGCGACGTGCTGGACGCCCAGGGCCGGGTCATCGCCGGCGCGCGCCGTTCAGACGGCCAGGGCTTCGTCGACAGCACGGCTGCCTTACTGGCGGGGCCGGCCCCTGGCCCTACGTCTGACACTGCTTCCCGCGCCAGCGCCAGCCCTGGCGCAGCCACCACCATCGGCGTGGTGGCCACCGACGCCCGGCTGACCAAGGCCCAGGCCACCCAGCTGGCCCAGCTGGCCCACCATGGGCTGTCGCGCGCGGTCAGTCCCATCACCGCCCACGACGGCGACACGCTGTTCGCATTGGCCACCGGCGGCGCCGGCCAGGCCTTTGACATCAGCACCCTGGGCGCGATGGCCGCAGAGGTGGTGGCCCGGGCCATCCGCAACGCGGTGCTGGCCGCGCAGGCGGGCTAAATGCCTGTGGCCATGCGCATCGCCCAAGTGCTGTTCAGCCAGGGCTTCGGCACCCGCCGCGACTGCCAGGGCCTGGTGCTGCGCGGCGACGTGGCCGTGGCCGGCCAGGTGCTGGACGACCCCGACGCCGAGGTCGACACCGAAGGCCTGGTGTTCCAGGTGCAGGGCCGCGCCTGGCCGTACCACGCCAAGGCCCTGGTGATGCTGCACAAGCCGGCGGGCTATGAATGTTCAGCCAAGCCGCGCCACCACCCCAGCGTGCTGAGCCTGCTGCCCGCGCCGCTGCGCACGCGCGGCCTGCAGCCTGTGGGCCGGCTGGACGAAGACACCACCGGCCTGCTGCTGTTCACCGACGACGGCAGCCTCATCCACCGCCTCACCAGCCCCAAGCACCATGTGCCCAAGGTCTACGAAGCGACAGCCAAGCACCCGCTGACAGCCGAACAGGCCGCAGCCCTGCTGCAGGGCGTGGTGCTGGAAGATGACCCGCGCCCGGCCGTGGCCCTGGGGGCCGAGATCGTGGCCGAACGGCACCTGCGCCTGACCCTGGCCGAAGGCCGCTACCACCAGGTCAAGCGCATGCTGGCGGCGGTGGGCAATCGCTGCGAAGCCCTGCACCGCAGCCAGTTTGGCCGGCTTGCCCTGCCGGCCGACCTGCCCGTGGGGAGCTGGGTCTGGGTGTCTCAACAGGACTGGCCCTAAGGCTGGCGCCAGCAGACGCTGAGCATGAAGCTGGCGCCCGCAGGCGCCCGGGCATTCACGCCACCCGGCCCGCCCAGCGCATGGCGCTGTAGGCCGCGGCACCCGCGCTACCCGCCACCAGGGTGCCCCAGGCCATGTCCACCAGGGCCAGCTTCAGGCTCCACTGCGTGAGCGTGGCCATGTTGGTCATGTCGTACACGCCATAAGCCACCAGCCCCAGCAGGGCCGACCGCATCAGCGCCACACCCAGGCTGGGTGCAGGGGGCGACAGCGCCAGGGCCATCAGCCCGGCGGGAAATCCGAAGTAGAAGACCGCAGCCGGCAGCACGCGCACGGTGTCGGCCATCAGGCTGCCCAGTTCGCGGCGGTAGAAGTCGCGCGCGATTACGCCCAGCCACAGGGCGTCCAACAGGCCCACCACCAGCAGTGCGGCCAGGTAGCCGGCGGCCCAGATCTTCATGTCGCGGGCCTTGGTGAAGCGGGCTGGTCGGGGTGGGCGTCGGAACGCTGAAGGGGCAATGTGCGGTCCAGGTTCACGGCTGCGTGTTCGCCCAGGCCGATCGGGCGGCCCGCCGCCACCGACGTGGCCATGGCCAGCGCGCGCATCACGGCGCTGTCGGGGCCGTCCCAGATTTCGGCATGGCGCGGCTGCACGCACAACAGCACCAGGTCCGGGTCTTCGGCGCCGCTGAACCAGGGCCGGGCTAGCGTCGTCCACAAGGCCACCTTGCGCGACATGTCGTCCACCAGGCGCGCCGTGCCGGCGATCGATACGTAAAGGGACTTGCTTTCGTCAGTGAAGGCCAGGTTCGCGGCCTGGTCGCCGGCCACGAAATGCGCGGCCATCGACGCGCGCGAGACCATGAACCACAGCGCGCCCTGGGCGTCCATTTCCAGCGGGGTCAGCGGCCTGGCAGCCAGCAGGCCACCCGGGTCGCGCAGGGTCAGCATGGCCGTACGCTGGCCCTGCAGCCGCGTGGCCAAGTCTTGCATGTCGCTGTTGCGTTGTTCCTGAAACTTCATCGATCGTCTCCTGTCGGTTCGGGGTGCGGCCGCGTCAAACGGCCGCTGTCGACAGAACTGTAGGCAGCGCCGCGGGCCTGCCACGTCGGTGCAGTGCCTGTGCCGGTGTAGGCGCCGGCCGTCAGCCCCACCAGCCCAGCAACCGCGCTGCCAGGCCCAGCGCACGCGTGTTGGCGTCGCGCCGGCCAGCGGCCATGCGCCGCGCCAGCAGCTGCTGCGCGGCGCGCGGCATGCGGGCCGCTAGCAGGGCGCGGGCCAGGCGGCGGGCGTCGCGGCTGCGGAAGAAAGCGTCAGGCAGTTCGGCCAGCCAGGCCAGCAGCGTGGCCTCGTCCAGCACGCGCGGCAGGTGGTAAGGGCCATGGAAGCCGAAGCAGTGGCCCGGCACAGGCCCGTTTTCGAAGGCGAAACCGCGCGCCAGGGCTGCCGGAGCGAAGCGCAGGCCGTGGCGGGCTTCCAGCACGTCGCGGTACTGACGGCACAGCATCAGGTCTTCGGGGTGTTCCTGCACGATGCAGGGGTCCAGACCGGCCTGCAGCAGGCGGCGCGATCGCAGCGAAAAGCCGCCGTTGCCCACCTGGCGCTGCGCAGGCTGGTCGGGCCAGGGCGCGCCGATGTAGTCCCAGTCCAGGAATTCGGGCTGCCAGGCACTGGCGTCGCGCACGAAGCCGTCCCATTGCGTCACCAGCACATGGGAAGTCTCGATGTAGCCCGGCAGCTGGCGCAGCACGAACTGCGAATAGGCCGCGCCTGAAGCAATGGGCCCGACATCGACCACCTCGATGCCCGGCGCCACGCCCTGCGGGCCCAGCCCATGCGTGAACAGCAGCACGCGGGCGAAGTCAGCCTGGGCCATCGACCGCTGCAGGGCCTGGGCGGCCAGCTGCGGGCTGCGCGCGTCGACCGCGCACAAGCTCACCTGGGGCAGTTGAAGTCGGCGCACGCGGCATTGTGGCCTGCGCCCCGCTGCTCGTGGCCGCTGCTCGTGGCCGCTGCTCTTGGCCGCTGCCGCCGGCGCCCGTGGCTACACTGCGCGCCGCGATGCCCTGCCACCCTGCCCGCCCCCACCCGCTGTGTGCAACCCCGCCGCGGCGGCCCGCATGACGCGCCGCATAGGCATCAGCTTGGGCAACATCGGCGCCCTGCACGACGGCCTGGGAGAATTCGCGCTGCAGATCGGCAGCCGAATCGCCGCGGTGGCGCCGCAATGGCGGGCGGAATTCGACATCGCCATCGACTTCCACCTGCAGGAAAAGCTGGGCGCGCTGTTTGGGCCCGATGTCGGCTACCTGCACGTCAACCGCTGGCACCGGCTGCGTCACCAGCAGGCCGCGCCTTATGGCCTGTGGCATTCGCTGCACCAGCTGAACAAGAATAAGCCGCCGGTGGGCACGGGGCTGCGCCTGGTGACCTTCCACGACCTGAACTACCTGTACGGCCGCAACGCCTTTTCCACCTGGCGCCACGGCCGGCGCACGCGCGCACTGCTGCGGCGCACCGACCACATCGTGGCCATCAGCCAGCACACCGCCAGCGACGTGCGCCGGCACCTGGGCTGGGCCGGGCCGCTGCAGGTCATCCACAACGGCGCGCGCAGCTTCGTCGGCCAGCCCCAGCGCCCGCTGCCGGGCTGGGAAGGCGGGGTGCACCGACCCTTCCTGTACCACCTGAGCCGGATGTCGCCGTCGAAGAACCCGCAAGCCATCGTCGACCTGGCGCGAAGCTGGCCAGAGATGGCCTTCGTGCTGTGCGGCCCGCCCAGCGAAGACGCCAAGCGGCTGCGCGACACGGTGCGGTTACCCAACCTGCAGTTCGTGCTGGGCATCGACGACGCGCAGAAAGCCTGGGCCTATGCGCACTGCAGCGGCTTCCTGTTCCCTTCGCTCACCGAAGGCTTCGGCCTGCCGCCCATCGAAGCCATGCACTTCGGCAAGCCGGTGTTTCTGGCCCGCCGCACCAGCCTGCCCGAAGTGGGCGGGCCGGTGGCCGACTACTTCGACGACTTCAGCCCGGCGGCCATGCGCCAGGTGATCGACCAGGGCCTGGCGCGCGCCGCGCTGCCCGGCCACGCGCAAGCCGTGCGTGACCACGCGGCCCAGTTCGACTGGGACCTTGCGGCCGGGGCCTACCTGGCCCTGTACCGGCAACTGCTGGGCCTGCCGCCGCGATAATCAGCCCGATGCGTGTCTTCCGCGGCTTTCACAGCCTGGCCCGTGCCCGTGCGCGCGGCACCGTGCCCGCCGGCTGCGCGCTGACGATCGGCAACTTCGACGGCGTGCACCGCGGCCATCAGGCCATGCTGGCCCTGCTGACGAATGAAGCCCGGCACCGCGGCCTGCCTTCCTGTGTGCTGAGCTTCGAACCCCACCCGCGCGACCATTTCGCGCGCGTGCAGGGCCGCCCCGAACTGGCGCCGGCGCGCATCGGCACGCTGCGCGACAAGCTGGCCGAACTGGAACGCTGCGGCATCGACCAGGTGGTGGTGCAGCGCTTCGACGCGCGGCTGGCGGCGCTGTCGCCCCAGGGTTTCGTCGACGAGGTGCTGCGCGACGGGCTGGACGCGCGCTACGTGCTGGTCGGCGACGACTTCAACTACGGCGCACGCCGCGCCGGCAACTACGCCACGCTGGACGCCGCGGGTGCCGCGGGCGGCTTCGACGTGGCGCGCATGATGAGCTACGAAGTGCATGGCCTGCGCGTGTCCAGTTCGGCCGTGCGCGAAGCGCTGGCCGCGGGCGACATGGCGCGTGCCACCGTGCTGCTGGGCCGGCCGTACAGCATCTCGGGCCATGCCATCCACGGCGCGAAACTGGGCCGGCAGCTGGGCTTTCGTACCTTGAACCTGCGCTTTGGCCACCCCAAGCCGGCCACCATGGGCATCTTTGTGGTGCACGTGCACGGCCTGGGGCCCAATCCGTTGCCGGGCGTGGCCAGCCTGGGCGTGCGCCCTACGGTCGAAGAAGCCGGCCGCGTGCTGCTGGAAGTGCACTGCCTGCAGTGGCCGCAGGCGCTGGGCATCGACGGCGGCTATGGCCGCTGCCTGCGTGTGGAACTGCTGCACAAGCTGCACGACGAGCGCAAGTACGAATCGCTGGAAGCGCTGCGCGTGGGCATCGCGGTCGATACCGCCGACGCACGGCGCTGGTTCGGCCTGTCGTCCTGAGCCTGGCCACCGGCCAGCCGCAGGGGCGGTGGATAGAATCTGGGGCATGACTCAGCCCTTGGTGCCGGACAAACTGCCCAAGCCAGCCTTGCGCTGGCAAGCCACCACCTGGCGGCAGGCGACACGCGACCGAATTATTTGCTGGTACGCCTGAAGGCCCCTTGAGGCGCAGCCCGCCAGCGGCCTGCGCGCCCCACAGGGCCTTCCCCCCGCCGCACGCTGGCCCCGCTGCCCCCACTGGTGGCTGCCAGCTGCCAGCCCTTCGCCAGTCTGACCTGCCTGCCGCCCCGACAGCGGCCCCCCTGCCATGAACGCACCCCAGCACCCCGCCACCAAGCCCACCGCCGCCGAGGCCGCGCCGGGCGGCGAATACCGCAGCAGCCTGAACCTGCCCGACACGCCCTTCCCGATGCGCGGCGACCTGCCCAAGCGCGAACCGGGCTGGCTGAACGAATGGGAAGGCAACTACCAGCGCCTGCGCGACGCCCGCATCGGCGCACCGCTGTTCGTCTTGCACGACGGCCCGCCCTACGCCAACGGCAAGCTGCACATCGGCCACGCCGTGAACAAGATCCTGAAGGACATGGTGGTGAAGAACCGGCAGCTGGCCGGCTTCGACGCGCGCTACGTGCCCGGCTGGGACTGCCACGGCCTGCCAATCGAAAACCAGGTGGAAAAAGACCACGGCCGCGGCCTGCCCCGCAGCGAAGTGCAGGCCAAGAGCCGCGCCTACGCCACGCAGCAGATCGCCCAGCAGATGGCCGACTTCAAGCGCCTGGGCGTGGTCGGCGACTGGGACCACGCCTACCGCACCATGGACTTCGCGAACGAGGCGGGCGAGATCCGCGTCCTGAAGCGCCTGGTCGAACGCGGCTTTGTCTACCGCGGGCAAAAGCCCGTGTACTGGTGCTTCGACTGCGGCTCTTCGCTGGCGGAATTCGAGATTGAGTACGCCGACAAGAAGAGCACGGCAGTCGACGTGGCCTTCCCCAGCGCCGACCCCGCTGCGCTGGCGGCGGCCTTCGGCCTGCCGGCTGGCGCACTGGCCGGGAAAGACGCCTTCGTGGTGATCTGGACCACCACGCCCTGGACCCTGCCCGCCAACCAGGCGCTGAACCTGAACCCCGCGCTGCGCTACAGCTTGGTGGACACCGAACGCGGCGTGCTGCTGCTGGCCGAAGACCTGGTGGCCGCCTGCCTGGCGCGCTACGGCATCAGCGGCAGCGTGCTGGCCACCACCGAAGGCAAGGCCCTGGGCGGGCTGAACTTCCGCCATCCGTTGGCGCACGTCGACGCCGGTTACGACCGCCTGTCGCCTGTCTACCTGGCCGACTACGCCACGGCCGACGACGGCACCGGCATCGTGCACTCGTCCCCGGCATACGGCGTGGAAGACTTCAATTCCTGCCTGGCGCACGGCATGAAGACCGACGAGATCCTGAACCCGGTGCAGGGCAACGGCACGTATGAAGCCGCGCTGCCGCTGTTCGGTGGCCTGCACATCTGGAAGGCCAACCCGGTGATCGTCGAAGCCCTGCGCAGCGCAGGCCGGCTGCTGGCCAGCAACGACTTCATGCACAGCTACCCGCACTGCTGGCGCCACAAGACGCCCGTGATCTACCGTGCCGCGGCGCAGTGGTTCGTGCGCATGGACGAAGGCGAGGGCGTGTTCACAGTCGACAAGGCGCCCAAGACGCTGCGCCAGACCGCGCTGGACGCCATCGACCAGACGAGCTTCTATCCGGAAACCGGCCGCGCGCGGCTGCGCGACATGATCAAGGGCCGGCCCGACTGGTGCATCAGCCGCCAGCGCAGCTGGGGCGTGCCCCTGCCCTTCTTCCTGCACAAGGTGACAGGCGAACTGCACCCCGACACGCTGGCGCTGATGGACCGCGCCGCCAGCCTGGTGGCGCAAGGCGGCGTCGAGGCCTGGAGCCAGCTGGACCCGGCCGACTGGCTGGGGCCCGATGCTGCGGACTACGCCAAGAGCACCGACATCCTGGACGTCTGGTTCGACAGCGGCAGCACCTTCAGCCATGTGCTGCGCGGCAGCCATGCCGGCGACCCCGCACACCCCGGCTTCCACACCCAGGGCCCCGAAGCCGACCTGTACCTGGAAGGCCACGACCAGCACCGCGGCTGGTTCCACAGCAGCCTGTTGCTGGGCTGTGCGCTGGAAGGGCGCGCGCCCTACCGCGGCCTGCTCACGCACGGCTTCACGGTCGACGGCCAGGGCCGCAAGATGAGCAAGAGCCTGGGCAATGTGCTGGAAATGGGCAAGATCACCCAACAGCTGGGGGCCGAGATCATCCGCCTGTGGTGCGCATCGACGGACTATTCTGGCGACCTGGGCATCGACGAAAAGATCCTGGCGCGCGTGGTGGACGCCTATCGCCGCATCCGCAACACCCTGCGCTTCCTGCTGGCCAACACCAGCGACTTCGACCCCGCCACGCAGGCCGTGCCGGCAGCCGAGCTGCTGGACATCGACCGCTGGGCGCTGGCGCGCACGGCCGAGCTGCAGGCCGAACTGTCCGGCCAGTTCAGCGCCGACAGCGGCGTGTTCAGCGGCGGCCATTACGGCGCGAACGAATTCCACCCGGTGGTGAGCAAGCTGCAGGTGTTCTGCAGCGAAGACCTGGGTGCCTTCTACCTGGACGTGCTGAAGGACCGCCTGTACACCACGGCTGCCGGCTCGCACGCGCGGCGCAGCGCGCAGACGGCGCTGTGGCAGATCACGAACGCGATGCTGCGCTGGATGGCGCCCTTCCTCAGCTTCACGGCCGAAGAAGCCTGGGCGCAGATGGGCGGCAAGGGCTCGATCTTCACGCAGACCTACTGGCGCTTCGACGCCACCGTGCTGGCCGACGCGGCGCCGGGCAGCGCCCTGCTGGCACGCTGGGCGCGCATCCGCGGCGTGCGCGATGTCGTGAACAAGGAAATCGAAGCCCTGCGCAGCACGGGCGGCCTGGGCTCTTCGCTGCAGGCCGAAGTGCAGGTGACGGCCGGGCCTGAAGACCATGCTGCACTGGCCAGCCTGGGCAGCGACCTGAAGTTCGCGCTGATCACGTCGCGCGCCTTGCTGGCCGCTGGCGACGCGCTGGCCGTGCAGGTGGCCACGCTGCAGGGCCGCCCCGGCATCGCCAAGTGCGAACGCTGCTGGCACTGGTGCGACGACATCGGCAGCGACGCCGCGCACCCCAGCATCTGCGGCCGTTGCAGCAGCAACCTGTTCGGTGCCGGCGAAACCCGGCAGCACGCCTGAGCATGGCCAGCAGCAAGCCCATGGGCAGCAACGGCAGCCGCAGCCTGGCCCTATGGCTGGCACTGGCGGTGGTCGTGATCCTGGCCGACCAGGTGACGAAGACGCTGATCGTCGGCTGGTTCCAACTGGGCGACAGCCGCACCGTCACGCCCTGGTTCAACCTGGTGCGGGCGCACAACCCGGGCGCGGCCTTCAGCTTCCTGGCCGGGGCCAGCGGCTGGCAGCGCTGGTTCTTCACCGGGCTGGGGCTGGTGGTGTCGGCCTTCATCATCTGGATGATCCGCAGCAACCCCAGCCAGAAGCTGTTCTGCTTTGCCGTCAGCATGATCATGGGCGGGGCGCTGGGCAATGTCGTCGACCGGCTGGTACACGGCCATGTCATCGACTTCCTGCAGTTCCACTTCGACTTCCTGGCGCCGATGTTCCCCGGCGGCTACTTCCCCAGCTTCAACATCGCCGACAGCGCCATCACGCTGGGGGCGATCTGCCTGATCCTGGACGAGATCCTGCGCGTGCGGCGCGGGCGCTGACGGCACGGGGGCCCACCTGGCGGGCCCCCCATCAAGGACAGTCCCGATAGCGCCGGCCTGGCGCTGCGCGCCCAATGCGGGCATGGACACCCCCGCGCACCCGCCCGCCGGCGAACCTGCGGCGCCTGAAAGCCGCAGTTTCAGCCTGAAGCCCCTGCGCTACGCCGACCCGCTGCACTGGCTGGCCAGCGGCTGGCGCGATTTCCGCCGCGCACCGCTGATCGGCCTGTTCTTCGGCGCCTGCTTCATGGTCATGGGCTGGGCGCTGCTGAAGGTCTACGAATACGCACCGGCCTACACCCTGGCACTGTCGGCCGGGTTCCTGCTGATGGGGCCCTTCCTGTGCCTGGGCCTATACCGGGTCAGCCAGCGGCTGGAAGCCGGTGAAACGCCAGACTTCGGCGACGCCCTGCTGGCCTGGGACAGCCGCATCAGCGCGCTGGCCATCTTCGGCTTCGTGTTGCTGGTGCTGGAAATGCTGTGGGGCCGCGCGACGCTGGTGATCTTCGCCGTCAGCTTCGACGGCATGCCCGACTTCAAGGGTTCGCTGCTGGCCCTGCTGGACCCGCAGAACATCGAATTCATCGTCGCCTGGGTGGCCGTGGGCGGCGTCTTCGCCAGCCTGATCTATGCCATCAGCGTGGTGTCGATGCCGATGATCCTGCACCGCCGCACCGACGCCATCACCGCTGGCCTGACCAGCATGCGGCTGGTGTTGTCCCAGACTGGCGTGATGCTGTGGTGGGCCTTCCTGATCACGGCGATCGTCGTGCTGGCCATGCTGCCGGGCTTCGCCGGCCTGCTGCTGGCCGGGCCAGTGCTGGGGCATGCCAGCTGGCATGCCTACCGCGCGGCGGTGGCCGACGACTAGCGACTAGCGACTAGCGACTAGCGACTAGCGACTAGCGCCCAGCCGGTCAGCGCCGGTCGCCCAGCGCATGGGCCAGCGTGCCCAGATCCACGTATTCCAGTTCACTGCCGGCGGGCACCCCGCGCGCCAGCCGCGTGACCTTCAAGCCCCTGGCCTTCAGTGCCTGGCCCAGCGCATGGGCGGTCACCTCGCCTTCGGCCGTGAAACCGGTGGCCAGGATGACTTCGTCCACCACGCCGTCGCTGGCGCGCGCCAGCAGTTCGGCCGCACCGATGTCGTCCACGCCCAGGCCGTCCAGAGGGCTGATGCGGCCCATCAGCACGAAGTACAGGCCGCGGTAGCTGTTGCTGCGCTCCAGCGCGGCCTGGTCGGCTGGCGTTTCCACCACGCACAGCAGCCGCGCGTTGCGCCGGGCGTCGCTGCAGGTGCTGCAAACCTCGTTTTCAGTGAAGGTGTGGCAGCGCGCGCAGTGCCGCATGGCCTGCACCGCGTGCGTCAGCGCGTCGGCCAGGCGGCGTGCGCCTTCACGGTCGTGCTGCAGCAGGTGGAAGGCCATGCGCTGGGCCGACTTCTGGCCCACGCCGGGCAGCCGGCGCAGCGCGTCGACCAGGCCTTCCAGCGCTGCTTCGGCCATCAGAAGGGGAACTTCATGCCCGGTGGCAGCGGCAGCCCGGCCGTCAGCTTGCCCATCTTTTCAGTGCTCACTTCCTCGGCCCGGCGTACGGCGTCGTTGAAGGCGGCGGCCACCAGGTCTTCCAGCATGTCCTTGTCGTCGGACAGCAGGCTGGGGTCGATGACCACGCGCTTGACGTCGTGCTTGCAGGTCATGGTCACCTTCACCAGGCCAGCGCCACTCTGGCCGTCCACTTCCATCAGCGCCAGTTCGTCCTGCGCCTTTTTCATGTTGTCCTGCATGGCCTGGGCTTGCTTCATCAAGCCGGCGAGTTGGCCTTTCATCATGGTGCTTTTCCTTCTAGGTTCGCTTCGACGTTCGCTTCGGGGTTGGGGGTAGCGCGGGCGCCTGCGGCGTCCAGCACGGGCTTGATCGAGCCGGGCACGATGCGCGCGGTCTTGTACTGGGCCAGCAGCTGCTGCACCACCGGGTCGCGGTGGATGACGGCCTCAGCGGCGGCCTGGCGGCGCTGGCGTTCGGCCGCGTCGCGGCGCGCCGGCGTGTCGATCGGGGCGCCGGCGGCGATGTCCAGGGCGATGTCATGCCCCAGCGCGGCCACCAGGGCCGCACGCAGCTTGTCTTGCAGGGCCGGGTTGCGCAGCATCTCGCGTTCCACCAGCAGCCGCCAGGTGGGCGGCTGGGTGGATGCGTCGACCGCCGCGAGTGCCGACTGCAGGGCCAATTCGCGCACCAGGGCCTGCACGCTGCCCTGGTCGCACAGCTGCCCGACGATGCCGGCCCACTGGTCGCCCAGGGCAGTGTCGGAAGCAGCGGTCGGGGCTTTCGCCGCGCCCGCAGCAACCGGGGCAACGGGCGGTGCTTCGGCAGGCACAGCATCCCATGGCGCCTTGGCCGGCAGCGTGGCCGCGGGCGGCGCCGGGGTACGCAAAGGCGCCGCCCGCGCAGGTGGCGCAGCCGCTGGCCCTGGCGTGGCTGCTGGGCCCGGCTTACCGGCCGCTGCGGGCTGGCCGGCGCCAGTAGCTGATCGTCCCACGGGCGGGAAGGCCAGGAAGCGAAGCAGCACCATCGTCAGCGCGCCGTACTCGTCGCTCATCAAGCCCAGTTCAGCGCGGCCGTGCAGCACCATGCTGTACAGCAGCTGGGTCTCGTCAGGCGCCAGCAGGCTGTGCAGGGCGCGGGCATCTTCGGTGTCCGCGTCCTGCGCGTCCAGCGCGCCCGGCACGGCCTGTTCGATGGCCATCTGCTGCAGCAGCCGGGCCATTTCTTCCAGGGTGCCGCTGGCCGACAAGGCCAGGCCGCGCAGGCCGTCCACGGCCTGCAGCACGGCTGCGCCGTCGTGCCGGGCCAGCGCTTCCACCAGGGCACGGGCCTGCCCGCGGTCTACCGCGCCCAGCATGGCGCGCACGCCCTCTTCCTGCAGCGCACCGCTGCCGTAGGCGATGGCCTGGTCGGTGAGAGACAGACCGTCGCGCATCGACCCACGCGCCGCGCGCGCCAGCAAGCGCAGCGCGCCGTCATCGAAGGCAATGCCTTCGGCCTGCAGCACCTGCGCCAGGTGTTCCCGCACCGTGGCCGGCGCCATGGGCCGCAGGTTGAACTGCAGACAACGGCTCAGCACCGTGGGCAGCATCTTTTCGGGGTCGGTGGTGGCCAGCACGAACTTCAGATAGTCCGGCGGCTCTTCCAGCGTCTTGAGCAGGGCGTTGAAGGCGTCTTTCGTCAGCTGGTGGGCTTCGTCGATCATGAAGACCTTGAAGCGGCCGACGCTGGGCTTGTAGGCGGCGCGTTCGATCAGGTCCTTGACCTCGTCGATGCCGCGGTTGCTGGCGGCGTCGAGTTCGGTGTAGTCGATGTAGCGGTCGGCGTCGATTTCCAGGCAGGTGCTGCACACGCCGCAGGGCTCGGCGGTGATGCCGCCCGTACCGTCGGGGCCCACGCAGTTCAGGCTCTTGGCCAGGATGCGGCTGACCGTGGTCTTGCCGATGCCCCGGGTGCCGGTGAACAGGTAGGCGTGGTGCAGCCGCTGCTGCGTGAGCGCGTTCGTCAGCGCCTGCACCACGTGTTCCTGCCCCACCATTTCGGCGAAGCGGCGGGGGCGGTACTTGCGGGCAAGGACGAGGGTGGACATCTGCCCTTGATTCTAGGGCGGGGGCCCTGCCCGCGCGGGCGCCCGGCAACGCCTGGCCACTGCAAGGCCGGCAGGGATAATCCGCGCCATGAGCACCCAAGCGCCCACCCCACTGACCTACGACCAGGCCGGCGTCAACTACGACCTGATCGATCCGCTGAAGGTGGCCGCGCAGCGCGCTGCCGCCGCCACCGGGGCCCACTTGGGCGTGCACGGTTTTGCTGAACTGGCGGGCTCGCGCGGCGAATCGGCCTATGTGGTGGACGTGGGGCCCTTCCTGCTGGCCAGCATCGTGGAATGCCTGGGCACCAAGACCCTGGTGGCCGACGAGATGCAGCGTCTGACGGGCAGAAGCTACTTCGACGGCATCGCGCAGGACACGATTGCGATGGCGGTAAACGACCTCATCACGGTCGGTGCCACGCCCCTGGTGGTGCAGGCCTACTGGGCCGCAGGCGGCAGCGACTGGTTTGCCGACGCAGACCGGGCGCAGGCCTTGGTGCGCGGCTGGAAGGCGGCCTGCGACACCTGCCAGGTGGCCTGGGGCGGGGGCGAGACACCCGCACTGGCGGGCATCGTGGAAGCCGGGCGCATCGACCTGGCGGCTTCCTGCACGGGCCTGGTGAACCCCAAGGAAAGGCTGACGCTGGGCGACCGCCTGGGCCCCGGCGACGCCATCGTGCTGCTGGCCAGCAGTGGCATCCACGCCAATGGCCTGAGCCTGGCACGCAAGCTGGCCGAACGCCTGCCGCAGGGCTACCTGACCGAGATCGAACCCGGCCAGCCCGGATGGCGCTACGGCAATGCCTTGCTGGCGCCCACCCTGCTCTATTCCCCCGTGACCGAAGCGCTGTGGCGCGCGGGCGTGCCGGTGCACTACGCCGCCAACATCACCGGCCACGGCTGGCGCAAACTGCTGCGCCACCCGAAAACGCTGGCCTACCGTATCCATACCCTGCCCCCCGTGCCGCCGGTACTGCGCTTCATCCAGCATCAGGCGGCGATGGACGATGCCGAGGCCTACGGCACGCTGAACATGGGCGCAGGCTTTGCCCTCTTCGTGCCCGCTGACCGGGCCGAACAAGCCGCCGCGGTGGCCCGCGACTGCGGCGTGCCGGCCTGGGTGGCCGGGCAGGTGGAAGCCGGGCCGAAGCAATTGCACATCGACCCGCTGGGCGTGCAGTTCAACGGTGCTGATCTCCAGCTGCGCTGAGGGGCTGGGCTACACTCGTCAGCGACGGGCCTCCTCGCATGTGAGCGCGCCCAACCGGGTCAGGTGGGGAACCAAGCAGCCCTAAGCGTTGTAAGCAGTGCCGAGATCAGGCTCGTCACCTCATCCAATCAAAAAGCGCCCCGTGGGGCGCTTTTTTCTTGTGGCCGTTCCGCTGGCCTACTTGAAACCCACGCGGTCCAGCATCTGTTGCACTTGCGTGGTGTTCGCGCCCACCTTGGCGATCGGCACCGTCTCGGCCTTGAAACTGCCCAGCGCCTTCAGCGCCGGGTTTGTCATCTGCACGCCGGGCGCTGTGGCGTATTCGTTGTTGCCGTCGGCCAGCATGCGCTGGGCTTCGTCGCCTGCCAGGTATTCGATGAACTTCACCGCAGCTTCGCGGTTGCGGGCATGGCGGGCCACGGCGGCGCCGGAGATGTTGACGTGCGTGCCCCAGCTGCCCTGGTTCGGGAACACCAGGCCGACACGGTCGACGAGGTCCTTGTCTTCAGGCCGGGCACTGCGCATCAGGCGTGCGAAGTAGTAGGTGTTCGTCACCGCCACGCCACATTCGCCGCTGGCCACGCCCCGGATCTGGTCGGTGTCGCCGCCCTTTGGCGCACGCGCCATGTTGGCCACGATGCCCTTCAGCCAGGCTTCGGTGTTCTGCGGGCCCAGGTGTTCCAGTACCGACCCGAACAGGCTCAGGTTGTACGGGTGCGAACCGCTGCGCAGGCAGACCTGGCCTTTCAGCGCCGGGCTGGCCAGCTTTTCGTAGCTGTCCACGTCGCTGGCCTTCACACGGGTCTTGTCGTAGACGATGACGCGTGCGCGGGTGGACACCCCTACCCACTGCATGCCCCGGCTGGCATCGCCAGCGCGGAACTGCGCCGGGATGCGCTGCTCGACCACGGCCGACTTGAAGGGCTGGAACAGGCCCTCTTGTTCACCGCGCCACAACCGCGCGGCGTCGACCAGCAGGATGACGTCGGCCGGGCTGGCGGTGCCTTCGGCTTGCAGCCGGGCCAGGATGCCGGCGTCGTCGGCCTCGACACGGTTGATGCGGATGCCGGTAGCCCGGGTGAAGTTGGTGTAGAGCGCCTCGTCGGTCTGGTAGTGGCGGGCCGAATACAGGTTCAGCACCTGTTCCTGCGCCTGCGTCGGCAGGGCGGCCAGGCTCAGGGTAGCGGCCAGGGCTGCGGCGATGGCGGCGGAACCCGGCGGCTGAGCGAGCAGACAGGCGAAGTGACAGGCGAGGCAGCGGGAAAGGCGGCGGACAGCGTTCATGTTGCGGCAGTCAATCTCGGATGGAGAAGCCACCACTATAAACGCGAATCATTGCTATTGCGTTTCAGCTCACCAGCTGGGCCCAGACCTTGTCCAGGCGTTTGGCGCTCACCGGCTGCGGGGTGCGCAACTCCTGGGCGAAGAGGCTGACCCGCAGTTCTTCCAGCAGCCAGCGGTATTCGTCCAGCCTGGCGTGGCCCGCGCCTTTCAGCTCGGCCACGCGGCGCAGCCAGCGCTGTTCCAGCGGGCGCAGTTCGGCCAGGCGTGTGGCGTCGCGCGCGGGGTCGGCGCGCAGCTTGTCCAGGCGAAGCACCACGGCTTTCAGGTAGCGCGGCAGGTGCTGCAGCGCGGCCCAGGCGGTGTCGGCCAGGAAACGCTTGGGCACCAGGCGCTGAAGCTGCGCGCTGATGTCTTCGGCCACATCGCGCGGCGGCTTGCTGTCCTTCAGCTTGCGCGTGGCGGCGGCGTATTCAGCCAGCACGGTGCCCGCCAGGCGCGCCACTTCGTGTGCGATCAGCGTCAGCCGCGTGCGGCCCTGCTCCACGCGTTGCGCAAAGGCGGCAGCGTCGGTGGGCAGCGGGTCGGCCAGGAAGGCGCGGTCCAGCGCGATGTCGACGATCTGCACGCGCAAATCTTCCAGCGTGCCCAGGGGCATGTACAGCGCCGCCATCTTCGGCAGGTCGGGGATGCCTTTTTCCAGGTACTTCAGCGGTTCCTTGATCTGCAGGGCCACCAGCCGGCGCAGGCCGGCGCGGTGGCGGGCGGCAGCCACATCGGGTTCGTCGAAGACCTCGATTTCCACATGCGTGCCCCGGTCCAGCAGCGCGGGGAAGCCCACCAGGGTCTGTGCCCCGCGGCGGATTTCCATCAGCTCGGGCAGTTCACCAAAAGTCCAGGCGGTGTAGCGCGCAGCATCAGGCGCCGCCGTGGTGGCTGGAGCCGTCTTGACGGCCTGCACCACCACGCCGCGCGTAGCCGAACCCGCGCCCTTGGGCACAGCGGCAGGCGCCGATGATGCTGCCGGTGCCGCCCCTGCCCCCGGTGCCGCCAGCTTCAGCGCCGCCAGCGCCTGGAACGCGCTTCGCGCCTGCCCACCCAGCTCGGCCTTCAGGCTGGCCAGGTCGCGCCCGGTGCCCAGCTGCCGGCCGTGTTCGTCGACGACGCGGAAGTTCATGAACAGGTGCTGGCCCAGGGTTTCCAGCTTGAAGTCGTTGCGCTGCACGGCCAGCTGGGTGCGTTCGCGCACGGCCTTCAGCAGCGCGTCCATCAGGCCGCCCTGGGCGTAGGGCACCGTTTCGCAGAACTCGGCGGCGTACTCGGGCAGCGGCACCAGGCGCGAACGCGGGCGCTGGTGCAGGCTCTTGATGAGGGCCAGCACCTTGCCGTGCAGCATGCCGGGCACCAGCCATTCGCAGCGTTCGTCGTTCACCTGGTTCAGCGCGTAGATGGGCACGGTGACGGTGATGCCGTCCTTCGCGTCGCCGGGCTCGTGCAGGTAGCTCACGCTGCAGTCGATGCCGCCCAGGCGCAGGGTCTTGGGGAAGGTCGCCGTGGTGATGCCTGCGGCCTCGTGCCGCATCAGCTCTTCGCGCTTCAGGCACAGCAGCTGCGGCTGCTTCTTCAGCTCTTCGCGGTACCAGCGTTCCAGCAGTGCACCCGAGAACACGTCCTTGGGCAGCTGCTGGTCGTAGTAGGCGTGGATCAGTTCGTCGTCCACCAGCACGTCCTGCCGGCGCGACTTGTGCTCCAGTTCCTGCACCTGGGCCAAGAGCTTGCGGTTGTGGGCCAGGAAGGGCAACTGGCGTTCGAAGGCCGCGTCCCAGGTGTCTTCGTGCAGGCTGGCCACCAGGGCTTCGCGGATGAAGATGTCGCGCGCCGCAGCGGCGTCGATGCGCCCGAAGTTCACGCGCTTGTTGTTGTAGATGACGATGCCGTAGAGCGTGGCGCGTTCCAGCGCCACCACTTCGGCCGCCTTCTTTTCCCAGTGCGGTTCCAGCAGTTGGGTCTTGATCAGGTGGCCGGCGATGGGCGGAATCCAGGCTGGGTCGATGGCCGCCAGCCCGCGGCCGTACAGACGCGTGGTTTCCACCAGTTCGGCCGCCACCAGCCAGCGGCCGGGCTTCTTGCTCAGGTGCGCGCCCGGGTGGCGCCAGAACTTCAGCCCGCGCGCGCCCAGGTACCAGTCTTCGTCGTCGCTCTTGCAGCCGATGTTGCCCAAGAGCCCGGCCAGCATCGCCAGATGCACCTGGTCGTAGGTGGCGGCTGCCGTGTTCAGCCGCCAGCCCTGTTCGGCCACGACGGTGTGCAGCTGCGAATGGATGTCGCGCCATTCGCGAACGCGGCGGGCGCTGACGAAGTTCTCGCGCAGGCGCTGTTCCTGCTGGCGGTTCGTCAGCTTGTGGGCGGCACTGTCGCCGCCATGGCCACGCCCTTCATCGATCCACTTCCACAGCTTCAGGTAGCCCATGAATTCCGACCGCTCGTCGTCGAACTTCTTGTGCTTTTCGTCAGCCGCCTGCGCGGCCTCCATCGGGCGGTCCCGCGGGTCCTGGCCGCTCAGGGCCGCGGCGATGATGAGCACCTCGTTCAGGCACTGGCGGTCACGCGCTTCCAGGATCATCCGGCCCACGCGCGGGTCCAGCGGCAGGCGGCTCAGTGCCTTGCCCGTGGCCGTCAGCTCGTTGGCCTCGTCCACCGCGTTCAGCTCGTCCAGCAGCGCGTAGCCGTCGGCAATCGCCTTCTTCGGCGGCGCCTCCAGGAACGGGAAGTCATCCACCGTCCCCAGGTGCAGCGCTTTCATGCGCAGGATCACGCCGGCCAGCGACGAGCGCAGGATTTCCGGGTCGGTGAACTTCGGCCGGCCGTTGAATTCCTGTTCGCCGTACAGCCGGATGCACACGCCGTTGGCCACCCGCCCGCAGCGCCCGGCGCGCTGGTTGGCCGCGGCCTGGCTGATGCCTTCGATCTGCAGCTGTTCGACCTTGTTGCGGTAGCTGTAGCGCTTCACGCGCGCCAGCCCGGTGTCGATGACGTAGCGGATGCCTGGCACCGTCAGCGATGTCTCAGCCACGTTGGTGGCCAGCACGATGCGCCGGCCGTTGCCTTCCTGGAACACGCGGTCTTGTTCAGCCTGCGACAGGCGCGCGAACAGCGGCAATATCTCGGGCTGCGGGCCACCGCGGTGCTGCTGCGCCAGGTGCCGGCGCAGGTGGTCTGCGGCGTCGCGGATCTCGCGTTCGCCGGGCAGGAAGATGAGGATGTCCCCAGGCCCCGCTGCGGCTTGGCCGCCGCTGCCGCGCCAGAGCTCGTCCACCGCTTCGGCAATGGCGTCTTCCAGGTCGAAGTCCTTGCGCTCTTCAAAAGGCCGCCAGCGCTGTTCGACCGGGAAGGTGCGTCCCGACACCATGATCACCGGCGCCGGCCCGCGCGCGCTGGCGAAGTGCCGGGCGAAGCGGTCGGCGTCGATGGTGGCCGACGTGACGATCACCTTCAGGTCGGGCCGCCGCGCCAGCACTTCCTTCAGATAGCCCAGCAGGAAGTCGATGTTCAGGCTGCGTTCATGGGCCTCGTCGATGATCAGCGTGTCGTAAGCCTTCAGCAGCGGGTCGGTCTGCGTTTCCGCCAGCAGGATGCCGTCTGTCATCAGCTTCACGCTGGCACCCGGGCCCAGGCGGTCCTGGAAGCGCACCTTGTAGCCCACCACATCGCCCAGCGTCGTGTTCAGTTCCTTGGCGATGCGCTGCGCCACGCTGGAAGCCGCAATGCGCCGCGGCTGGGTGTGGCCGATCAGCCCGGTGCCGCCAGCGCCCCAGCCGCGGCCCAGTTCCAGCGCGATCTTGGGCAGCTGCGTGGTCTTGCCCGAACCCGTCTCGCCGCAGACGATGACCACCGGGTTCTCGGCAATCGCGCGCGCGATCTCTTCGCGCCGGGCCGATACCGGCAGCGCTTCGGGGTAGGTGATGGGGGGTATGGGCTTGGCGGCAGCAGCACACGAAGCCTGGGCAGGGGGTCGCACGGGCCGCGGATTATCTCCGTGCCCGCAGCGGCCGCCATCTGCGCCTTCGGGCGCGCGGTGAATCAGGCCGCCGGCGCCTCGTATTGCATGACATTGAAGACCGCGCCCTGCGGGTCCTGCAGCACGGCCATGCGGCCGACGGTGGGCACGTCCATGGGCGGCATCAGCAGCTTGCCGCCCAGCGCCACGGCCTTGTCGACGGCCTGGTCGGCGTTGTCGACCGTGATGTAGCAGCCCCAGTGCGGTGGCATCGGGGGCGTGCCGGGCGGCGGCGGCATGATGCCGGCCACCATGTCGCTGCCGATGCTGGCCACCCGGTAGTCGCCCATCGCGGGCAGCGGGTCCTTCACCTGCCAGCCGAACAGCTGGCTGTAGAACTGCGCAGCGCCTGCGGGGTCGCTGGTGGTCAGTTCGTTCCAGCTGAAGGCACCGTGGGTCTTGTAGGCGTCCATCTGGGTCTCCTTGGGTTTCCGGGTGGGGGTTAGAGGCGTCGGCATGCTGCTGCACAATTCGCGGCGCCGTCGATCCCCACCCTGACACCTGGAAACCGCTTGAGCCTGGTCTTCCCCCATACCTTCGTGCCATGGTTTCGCGCCGTGGCGCCCTACATCCACGCCTACAAGGGCAAGACCTTCGTGGTGGCGATGGCGGGCGAGATGATCGCGGCAGGCAAGCTGAACACCTTCGTGCAGGACCTGGCCATCCTGCACGCCATGGGCATCAAGATCGTGCTGGTGCACGGCTTCCGACCCCAGGTGACCGAACAGCTGGCCGCCAAGGGCCATGTGTCGCGCTATCACCGCGGCATCCGCATCACCGACGCCGTGGCCTTGGACGCCGCGCAGGAAGCTGCTGGCCAGCTGCGCTTCGAGATCGAAGCCGCGTTCTCGCAGGGCCTGCCGAACACGCCGATGGCCAACGCCACGGTGCGCGTGGTGTCGGGCAATTTCCTGACCGCGCGGCCGGTGGGCATCGTCGACGGCATCGACCACATGCAAAGCGGCCTCGTGCGGCGCGTCGACCACCATGCCATCCGGCGCGCCATCGACATTGGCGCGCTGGTGCTGCTCAGCCCTTTCGGGTTTTCGCCCACGGGCGAAGCCTTCAATCTGACGATGGAAGACGTGGCCACTGCCACGGCGATTGCGCTGCAGACCGACAAACTGGTGTTCATGACGGAAATACCCGGTATCCGTGAACACCAGGACGACCCGGACAGCGCGATCGACACTGAACTGTCGCTCGCCGAGGCGCGAAAACTGCTGGCCGCTTTGCCGGCCCCTACGCTTCCGACCGACATCGCGTTTTATCTGCAGCACTGCGCCCGCGCCTGCGAAGGGGGTGTCGAGCGTTCACACATCCTGCCCTTCGCCACCGACGGCGCCCTGCTGCTGGAAGTTTTCACGCACGACGGCGTGGGCACGATGGTGGTGGACGAAAGGCTGGAAAGCCTGCGCGAAGCCACGCCCGACGACGTGGGCGGCATATTGCAGCTGATCGAACCATTCGAACGCGACGGCACGATGGTGCGGCGCGAACGCACCGAGATCGAACGCGACGTCGCCAGCTATACCGTGATCGAACACGACGGCATCATTTTCGGCTGCGCCGCCCTCATGCCCTACCCGGAAGCGCGCACGGCCGAAATGGCGGCACTGACGGTATCGCCGCTGTCGCAGGGCCAAGGCGATGGCGAGCGCATCCTCAAGCGCATCGAACAGCGCGCAAAGGCCAGCGGCTTCGAGACCCTGTTCGTGCTGACCACGCGCACTATGCACTGGTTCATCAAGCGCGGCTTCAAGCAGGTCGACCCGGACTGGCTGCCCGAGGCGCGCAAGAAGAAATACAACTGGGACCGGCGCTCGCAAGTGCTGGTCAAGAAACTCGTCTGAACGCGGAGAAACACATGGCCCGAATGGTGAACTGCATCCACCTGAAGAAGGAAGCCGAAGGCCTGGGATTTGCCCCCTACCCGGGCGAACTCGGCAAGCGCATTCACGACAACGTCAGCAAGGAAGCCTTCGAGCTGTGGAAGAAGCATCAGACCATGCTGGTGAATGAAAACCGCTTGAACTTGGCCGATGCCCGCGCCCGGCAATACCTGGCGCGCCAAATGGAGCAATTCTTCTTCGGCGACGGTGGCGACAAACCCGTCGGGTATGTGCCACCGGCGGCGTGAAATCAGGGTAAGCCATCAGGGCTTTGGCGGGCCCGGACAACCAGTCATTTGAAAGAATGATTTATATTGGACAGGTCGCAACCCAATCGGAACCCCACCATGGCCAACCTGAATGACCTGCTCGCCCAGAAAGCAGCCCTCGAAAAGCAAATTGCCGATGCCCAGCGCGAAGAGCGCGGCAATGCGATTGCCAAAGTCAAGGCGCTGATGACCGAATATGGCCTGACGCTGGCCGACCTGAGCAGCCGCGCCCCTACCACCAGCGCCCGCAAGCCGCTGGGCAAGGTGGCAGCCAAATACCGAAACCCGGCCACGGGCGACACCTGGTCCGGCCGCGGCTTGAAGCCGAACTGGCTGAAGGCCGCCCTGGAATCGGGCCGCAAGATCGAGGATTTCGCGGTCTGAGACCGCACCGCCCCCGGCTATGGGGGCACGTTGCCCGAAGACGCACACACAGGCTGGCCTCTGAGGCGCCCCCGGCGTCCATCGTGCGCCAGGGGTCACCAGAGCTAGCGCACCGCGATCAGCGCATCGCGCAGGGTCGCGGAAGGCAGCCACCGGGCCAGCCGTCCCAGTCCGCCAGCTGCGCGCTGTGCGCTGTGCCCAGGCGGCCTGCATTCAACCGGTATCGCGCTGCCGGCGCGACCGGCTTAGCATGCGCGCCAGGCGCACCGCGCACCGCTTCCGGACGTTCTCTGGCACCCAGGGGACCATGGCATTCGGCCCGGTTTTTGCCCAGACTCCGCCCCACTTCCGCGCCGCCTGGCCCTCACCCCACAGATGTCACCGTTTTCTGACCGCGACCCCTTGTTGCGCGCCCCGGACGTGCAACGCTGGGCTGCGCCAGCGCAGGTGATCGCCCGCGCCGCGGCGCTGTGCCTGGCCTGCGCCATGTTCTCGTATGCCGGCGCGCTGGCGCTGGAGCTGTCGCCCTGGGCAGGGCTTGCGCTGCCGCTGGGGGCCGCGCTGGGTGCTGCGCTGCGCTGGCACAGGACGATGCTGCTGGCCGCGGCCCCAGGTCTGGCGATTGGGCTGGCCATAGGCCTGGCCGCGAACCTGGGCACGAGCGGAGCGCCCCTCGGGGCCGCCCTGTGGCTGGCAGGCGCAGTGATGCTGGCGCCCTGGGCCACGGCCGAATGGCTGCAGCGGCAAGGCTTCGACGCGCGCCTGGACCGCCCGCGAGACCTGGTCTGGCTGACAGCCACCATCTTTGGCCTGCTGGCGCCGCTGGCCTTGGGTTTGGCGCTGCTGCTGGGCCGCGCAGGGCTGCTGGGCCCACTGGCCGCCAGCGCCGACCTGTCGGCCGTCTACCCCACCATGGCCTGGCTGGGCGCGTGGGTGGCGCTGGGCTTGGGCGCCACTGCCTCTGCTGTTTTCGTGCTGGCGCTCGACCGCAGGGCGTTGCATCCGCTGCAGCCCTCTGCGCCCTGGGTGGAACCGCTGCTGGCGGTGACGGCGGTGCTGTTGATGTGGGCAGCCATGGCGCTGTTGGCACGCTGGCCGGTATGGCTGCCGCTGCTCTACTTCGGCCCCTGGGTCCTGGTGTCGACGCTGTGCCTGCGCGGCCACCTGGCCCTGGCCAGCGGGGCCTTGATCGGGGCTTTCCTGCTGCTGGCGGGCACCGCCGTTCAGCACGCACCGCCGCCAGCTGCCACGCTGTGGCTGGCCAGCTGGCTGGCCTGCGGGCTGGCCCTGGTGCTGGGCTGCCACGCCGCCCTGGTGCTGTGGCGATCACGCGCCAAGCGCTGGGAATGGGCCCTGGACGCGTCGCGCCTGGGCGTGGCCGACTGGCGCGAAGGCGACGGCGATGGTTTCGCGTCCGTGGCCTGGCGCACCCTGTCGAACCACAGCGGGCCGAACTGGCGACCGGCGGAATGGCTGCAGCAAACCCATCCCGAAGACCGCCCGGTGCTGGAAGCCGCGATGCAAAGCCTGCAGAAGGGGCTGGCTGGCCGGCAGCAGTTCGAACAGCGGCTGCCCGACGGCCAGGGCTGGCGCTGGACCGAAGCCACCCTGCTGGTGATTGAACGCAGCGCCGACGGCCGCCCCACCCGCTTCCTGGCCACATTGGCCGACGTGCAGGAAAGGCGCGAAGCGCTGGAACGCAAGCGCATGTCGGCCAGCCTGTTCCAGCACCTGCACGAAGGCCTGCTGATCACCGACGCCGACCTGCGCGCGCTGGACGTCAACCCGGCCTACACCAGCATCCTGGGTGTCGGCCGGGAAGAACTCCTGGGCACCGTGCCTTCGCTGCTGCGCCCCACGCCCGCCGACCCCATCGCGCGACAGCAGCGCGCGGCGATGTGGGCCAGCTTGAGCGAAACCGGCAGCTGGCGCGGCGAACTGATCGAACGCCGCCGCAGCGGCGCGCTGTGCACGCTGCAGGCCACCATTTCCACCGTGCCAGGCCGTACGCGCGACCTGCGTTACCACGTGCTGGTGATCAGCGACATCACCGAACAGCGCGTGCAGCGCGAACAGCTGGAACGCCAGGCGCACACCGACGAACTGACGCGCCTGCCCAACCGGGCCCGGCTGTCGCAGTTGCTGGACGACGCGATGAAGGCTGCCGACCGTGACGGCTACCTGCTGACGGTGTGCTACCTGGACCTGGACCGCTTCAAGCCCGTGAACGACAAGTACGGCCACGCCGCCGGCGACCGGCTGCTGGCCGAACTGGCCGGTCGCCTGCGCAGCGCGCTGCGCAGCCGCGAACACTGGGTCGATTCCGCCGCCCGCCTGGGGGGCGACGAATTCGTGCTGCTGCTGCGCGCCGGTACGCTGGAAGAGGCGCGGCTGGCGGTGGAACGCGTGCTGCGCGTGGTGTCCCTGCCCTACGTGGTGGACCCGGCCGTGGACCCTGTGCAGGTCACGGCCAGCATGGGCGCCACCGTCTACCCCATCGACCGCAGCGACGCCGACACCTTGCTGCGGCATGCCGACCACGCCATGTATGGCGCCAAGCAGGCCGGGCGCAACGGCTACCTGTTCTTCGACCCCGAACACCGCCGCCGCACCGAAGCGCGTGTGATGGCCATCGGACGCGTGCAGGAAGCGCTGGACCAGAGCGAATTCGTGCTGCACTACCAGCCCAAGGTCGACATGCGCAGCGGCCGCGTGCATGGCTTCGAAGCCCTGCTGCGTTGGGACCACCCGCAGCAGGGGCTGATCGCGCCGCTGCAATTCCTGCCCCTGATCGAAAACACCGGCCTGTCCTCACGCGTGGGCGACTGGGTGCTGTCGCAGGCGCTGGAACACCTGTCGCAGTGGCGGCGCAGCGGGCTGGACATCAACGTCAGCGTCAACATCTCCGCCCGCCACCTGCAGGAACCCGACTTCGCACAGCGACTGTCGGAACTGCTGGCGCGCCACCACGAGCCCCTGGCCGCCCACCTGGAACTGGAGATGCTGGAAACCGCCGCCCACGCCGACATCGAGGCCACCTCGGCCCTGGTGGCGCGCTGCCAAGGCATCGGCGTGCGCTTTGCGCTGGACGACTTCGGCACCGGGTATTCCACGCTGACCTACCTCAAGCGGCTGCCTGTGGACGTGCTGAAGATCGACCGCAGCTTCGTTCACCACATGCTGGACGACGCGCAGGACCGCGCCATCGTCGAAGGCGTGATCGGCCTGGCCGGCACCTTCGGCTGTGTGGTGGTGGCCGAAGGGGTGGAGTCACCGGCTCAGGCCCGCACCCTGCTGGAACTGGGCTGCGAAATCGGCCAGGGCACCGGCATCGCGGCGCCCATGCCCGCCGGGCAGGTGGCCACCTGGGTGCGCGACTACCGCGGCATGTTCGCACTGGCCACCGCCGAACCCGGAAGCGCCGCAGCGGCCAGGGCCGCGAAACCGGCCCGATAAACTCGGGCGGGTGATCCCACCCGGCTTTCTGCAGGACTTGTTGTCCCGCGTCGACATCGTCGACGTCGTGGGTCGGCATGTCGAACTCAAGCGCGGCGGCGCCAACCTGATGGGCCTGTGCCCGTTCCACGCTGAAAAGTCGCCCAGCTTTTCGGTCAGCCCGTCCAAACAGTTCTATCACTGCTTCGGCTGCGGGGCCAGCGGCGACGCCATCCGCTTCCTGTCCGAACACCTGGGTCTGAGCTTCGTCGAAGCCGTGCGCGACCTGGCCCAGGGCGCCGGCCTGCAGGTACCGGAAGAACAGGTCAGCGACGACGAACGCGAGCGCCGCAACACCCTGCGCGAACGCCGCAAGACGCTGGGCGAGGTGCTGGCGCAGGCAGCCGACTTCTACCGCGGCCAGCTCAAGGCCAGCGCGCGTGCCGTGCACTATTTGAAGCAGCGCGGCCTGACAGGCGCCATCGCAGCACGCTTCGGCCTGGGCTATGCGCCACCGGGCTGGAAGACGCTGGCCGGCGTGTTCCCGCGCTACGACGACCCGGCCCTGGAAGAAGCCGGCCTGGTGCGCCAGCGCGAAGCCGATGGCAGCGGGGACGCGGCCGACGCCGGCGCGGACCGGGGCCGCTACGACTGGTTCCGCGACCGCGTGATGTTTCCCATCCGTGCCGTGTCGGGCGAAGTCATCGGCTTCGGCGGTCGGGTGCTGGACGACAGCAAGCCCAAGTACATCAACTCGCCCGAGACCCCGGTGTTCAGCAAGGGGCGCGAGCTCTACGGCTTGTTCGAGGCGCGCCAGGCCTTGCGCGACAAGGGCTATGCCCTGGTTGTCGAGGGCTACATGGACGTGGTGGCGCTGGCACAGAGCGGCTTCGCCAATGCTGTGGCCACGCTGGGCACGGCCTGCACCGCCGAGCACGTGCAGAAGCTGTTTCGCTTCACCGATGCCGTGGTCTTCAGCTTCGACGGCGATAGCGCCGGCAGGCGCGCTGCAGGCCGCGCACTGGAAGCAGCCCTGCCCCACGCCAGCGACTTGCGCAGCGTGCGTTTCCTATTCCTGCCACCCGAACACGACCCCGACAGCTACGTGCGAGAACGGGGCCCGGCGGCCTTCGATCAGCAGGTCGCCCAGGCCGTGCCGCTGTCGCGCCAGCTGATCGAGCACGCCGCTGAAGGTGGCGACCTCGAAACGGCCGAAGGCCGCGCCCGCCTGCTGGCCCAGGCGCGCCCACTTTGGGCCTTGCTGCCCGATGGGGCCTTGAAACGCCAGCTGCTGCCTGAGCTGGCCCGCAGCGGCGGCCTGTCGACCGAAGATCTGGCGGCGCTGTGGGGCCAGGCCGGTTCTGCCGTCCGCAGCCCAGGGCGCGACCAGGGTGGTCGGCCACCGGCGCCGCGGCGCGCGCTGGCCCCCGGCCGTCGGGCACCCGCAGCTTCAGCCGACCTGGCGCTGCGGCTGTTGCTGCGGCACAGCGACTGGTGGGAACAGATCGGCGCTGACGACCAGCAGCTGCTGCACGAGCTGGGTGGCACGCACGGCCAAGTCGTGGCCTGGCTGGAACAGCAGTGCACCGAGCATGGCCCACAGACCTGGGCGACGCTGGCCGCTGCCATGACCGGGCTGGCCTGGGCCCCCGAGGCGCAGGCCTGGATGCAGGGCGCCCTGGCCGACGAAGAACAGTCACTGGCCGACCTGCAGCGTGTGCTGCACCGGCTGTGGCGCGCGCGGCTGGAGGCCGACGTGCAGGCCCTGATTGCTGCTGGCACCCCAGCCCGCGAGACCTTGCTGCAGATCGCTGCGCTGAACGAAGAAATTCGCCGCCACCGGGCCGCCGAGATGGCCGCGAGCCAGCCGACCTGACCACCGCGCGCGCGCAATGCGCGGTATAATCCAAGGCTTGCCGCAGAAAGCCTTCAGCCACCTGTCTCCATCCCACCCGCCCAGACCCTCTCGGGCCCGTGTGCAGTCCCGGACAGCGGTAGCCGCAAAAGCTGCAGAAGCTGCCGAAGCTGCGATATCCGCAACACCCCGAAAAGCCGGGCCTGAGCATGGCGAAGGACCTGAAGACGGGCGGCAGTGCAACGTCGAACACCCGGACCCCAGCCCGCCTTGGCCCCTGCGGTCTGGCAGCCAACAAAGCGCCGCTGTGAAGGGTGCCCGCCTTCTGACGATCCGGCCTGCGACGGCCTGCTGCTTTCAACGGGTCGCTGGGCGGGCACGGCAGCGGCCCTTCAGCTTTGGCGATGCCGCCGACCCGGCCTTGTGCCTCCAAACAACCCTAGCCTGTCCACGCACCTTGCCCACCGCTGATGCGCGCTGCGTGTGACATGACCCTCTTGAAGCTTGTGGCACCCGCCCTGCATGTGCACAAGTTCAGCGTTTTGACAGAAGGACCCGCATGACCGCCAAGAAGCCCGCCGCCGCCCCTGCCCCCGCCGCCAAGCCCGGCAAGGATTCCCGGCCCGCCACTGCGGGCGCCGCCGGGAAGACTGCCGCCAAGCCCAAACCCGAAGCCAAGGCGGAAACCCTGCAGAAGACGGTCAAGGCGGAACTGCCTGCCAAGGCGGCCAAGCCCGCTGCGCCCGCCACTGCCGACAAGAGGGCGCCGGTGGCCAAGCCCGGCAGCAAGACGGCAACCAAGGCCGACACGCAGACCGCCAAGGCCAGCGGCAAGTCCGATGCCAAGGCGCCCGCGAAGCCTGCAGGCAAGACCGCCGGCAAGAAGGGTGACAAGGCCGAAGCGGGCAAGAAGGCGGCCCTGGTCGAAGACGAGGACCTGGGCGACATCGAAGCCGACCTGGAAGGCGAACCCGAAGCCGAAGTCGCCGTTGAAGCCGGCACCGAAGGCGACAAGGTCGAAAAGGCCAAGCCGCTGCGCATGAAGGTGAGCCGCGCGAAGGAACGCGCGCTGATGCGCGAATTCGGCCTGGAAGAAACCACGCTGACGGAAGAAGAAGCCGCCAAGCGCCGACAGGAGCTGAAGACGCTCATCAAGATGGGCAAGACGCGCGGCTTCCTGACGCACCAGGAAATCAACGACCACCTGCCCGAGAAGCTGATCAACGAGGAAATCCTCGAAGCGATCATCAGCATGCTCAACGACATGGGCATCGCGGTCTATGAACAGGCGCCCGACGCCGCCACCCTGCTGGTAGCCGGCGGCGGTGCCACCACCGCCACGGAAGAAGAAGCCGAAGAAGCCGCCGAAGCCGCCCTGTCCACGGTGGATAGCGAATTCGGCCGCACCACCGACCCCGTGCGCATGTACATGCGCGAGATGGGCCCGGTGGAACTGCTCACTCGCGACGGCGAGATCGAAATCGCCAAGCGCATCGAAGGCGGTCTGCAGGCGATGATGCTGGCGATCAGCGCATCGCCCACCACGATCGCAGAGATCCTGGCCATGGCCGACCGCATCGCCGAAGGCGGCATGCAGATCAGCGAAGCGGTTGACGGCTTCGTGGCCGAAGACGAGGCCGACGACTACGTGGCCGAAGAAGACTTCGACGAATTCGACGAGGAAGACGACGACGACGGCCAGGGCGGCAGCAAGGCCCTGACGAAGAAGCTGGAAGAACTGAAGAAGCAGGCGCTGGAAAAGTTCACCAACCTGCGCGTGCACTTCGACAAGATGCGCAAGGCCTACGAAAAAGAAGGCTACAAGTCGCAGGCCTACAACAAGGCCCAGCACGCCATCAGCGAAGACCTGATGACGATCCGCTTCACGGTCAAGACGATCGAGAAGCTCTGCCACATCCTGCGCAGCCAGGTCGACGACGTGCGCCGCTATGAACGCGAGATCCGCAAGATCGTGGTCGACAAGTGCGGCATGCCGCAGGACCACTTCATCAAGACTTTCCCGCCCAACGTGATGAACACGAAGTGGGCCGAAAAGGAAGCTGCGTCCGGCAAGGCCTACAGCCCCATCCTGCAGCGCAACCTGCCCGCCGTGCAGGAACTGCAGACCAAGCTGGCTGACCTGCAGGCGCGCGCCGTGGTGCCGCTGGAAGACCTGAAGGAAATCAACAAGAAGATGAACGAGGGCGAAAAGGCCTCTCGTGACGCGAAGAAGGAAATGATCGAGGCCAACCTGCGCCTGGTGATTTCCATCGCGAAGAAGTACACCAACCGCGGCCTGCAGTTCCTGGACCTGATCCAGGAAGGCAACATCGGCCTGATGAAGGCGGTGGACAAGTTCGAATATCGCCGCGGCTACAAGTTCAGCACCTACGCCACGTGGTGGATCCGTCAGGCCATCACGCGGTCTATCGCCGACCAGGCGCGCACGATCCGCATCCCGGTTCACATGATCGAGACGATCAACAAGATGAACCGCATCTCGCGCCAGCACCTGCAGGAGT
>JAIXRN010000018.1 GCA_027485165.1 Rubrivivax sp. | reverse complement strand
GGGCCCAGGCGGCGTTGCAGCGCTTGCCTGGGCGGCCAGCCCAGGCTGCGCGCTGCGCCTTGCCTGGACCCCAAAACGGGCTCAACGCGGGTGTCGATTTCTGCCGCGCAGACTCCTAGCCTTCGGCTTCAGCGAGCCGGGCTGGCGCAGAAGAAAAATCGCCCCGCATGGCGGGCGGGGAAGAAAAAGCGCCCCGCATGGCGGGGCGCGTGAAGTCTCTTGGGCAAGAGACGCAGGAGGATCGGTAGGCTTCAGCTGCGCGCGCCGCCCGATGCGGCCGCCGCCGGGGCCTTGGCCATCTGCGCGGCCGGGCCGTCGACCTGGGCCAGGCTGTTGACGCCCAGCAGCATCGCCAGGGTCAGCAAACCAGCGAAAGCGGCACTGGCCAGGCGGGTGCCGGCGGGGGCGGCGATGCTGGCTTGGCTGTGGGCAGTCGTCATGGTGGCGGCGGTGTGGGCGACGGTGTTGGCAGTGGTGTTCATGGTGGTGTCCTGGGTGGGCTTCAGCGTGCAGTGGCGGGGCGGGTGCGGTGCGGTGGGGGTGCAGATGCGATGGTGTGAATGTAGGCAGCCACCCCCTGCGCCGCCAGCCTGCTGCGACGGCTGCACAGGCTGCGCCGATGACCTGCAGCCAGGCCCGATGAACGGCTTGCGGCTGCTGCGACGGCCCGCCCTTTGCTAGGCTGCAGGGGCGGGTCATAAGCCTGTGGCCACAGGGCTGCGCATCCCCGCAATTGCGGTGTCCCTACCGCTTTGTTCGGGCTGGCGCTTGTGGCACGCTGTGCTTGAATGTTCATGCCCTTGTCACATTGGCAAGGGCCCAGCAGGAGCCTCGGATGAGCGAACGCACGCAGGACCTCGTTCCCTTCAAGCCCAGCGCGGCAACGTCCATGCCCATTGCCAGCATGCGACCGGTCTACCGCGTGGGCGACGTCGAAAAGCGGCTGGACAAGCTGCCTTCGCGCGAACACGAGACCCTGCGCGCCACCTACGAACGCATGCTGGAAAAGGGCCCGGAACGCTTCCAGGTCAAGCCCAGCGGCCTGCCGGCGATGGCGCACCTGTACGACGAGATGCCCAATTTCGGCGAAGTGCTGGACGACGTGCGGCGCCAGCTGGCCCTGTGCCACGACAGCCGCGACGCGCTGGAAATCACGCCCATGCTGCTGCTGGGGCCGCCAGGCATCGGCAAGACGCACTTCGCGCGAGAAATCTCACGCCTGCTGGGCACCGGGCTGGGCTTCATCAGCATGAGCAGCCTCACCGCCGGCTGGGTGCTGTCGGGTGCTTCAAGCCAGTGGAAGGGCGCGCGCCCGGGCAAGGTCTTCGAAACCCTTGTTGACGGCGCCTACGCCAACCCGGTGATGGTGGTGGACGAGATCGACAAGGCGCGCGGCGAACATGCCTACGACCCGCTGGGCGCGCTCTACAGCCTGCTGGAACACGACACGGCGCAGACCTTCACCGACGAATTTGCCGAAGTCGCCATCGACGCCAGCCAGGTCATCTGGGTGGCCACGGCCAACGACGAACGCAGCATCCCCGACCCCATCCTGAACCGCATGAACGTGTTCGAGGTGCTGGCCCCTGACGCTGAAGCCGCCCGCGCCATTGCCCTGCGGCTGTACGTCGGCCTGCGGGCCGAACACGACTGGGGCCGACGCTTCGACCCCGAACCTGGCGAAGCCGTGCTGGAACGCCTGGCCGCGATGGCCCCGCGCGAAATGCGCCGTGCCTGGATGACGGCCTTCGGCAACGCCCGTCTGGCTGGCCGCAGCCACATCGATTTGGCCGACCTGCCCGACCCCGGCGGCCGGCGTTCGCCCATCGGCTTCATGCAGTAAGCCAGGGCCCGCATCGCCAGGGACACGGCGGCTGTAGGGCCAGGCAGCGCCCGTCGCCCGATGGTTGCCGCTTGCCTCTTGCCGCTTGCCTCTCGCCTCTTGCCGCCCGTACCTTGCCAGGCCCGCTACCGGTTCCTGCCTGCTGCATGCCGCCCCAGCCGGCAGGCCAGAATGTGGCGATGCGCCTCACCTTCCTGCTGCCACTGCTGAGCACCTGCTTTCTGGTCCTGGGCCTTCTCGCGGCCGCCTGGCCCGCCCATGCGCAGGACCGACCGCGCGTGGGCCTGGTGCTGGGCGGTGGCGGTGCCCGCGGCGCGGCCCACATCGGCGTGCTGGAAGTGTTGGAGCGGCTGCGCGTGCCGGTGGACTGCGTGGCCGGCACCAGCATGGGCGCCCTGGTGGCCGGCGCGTGGGCCGCGGGCCTGAGCCCGGCGCAGATGCGCACGGCCCTGGGCAAGGCCAACTGGACCGACATGTTCGTCGACAGCCCGGACTACACCGAGCTGAATTTCCGCAGCAAGCGCCTGGCGCAGCGCTTCCTGCCCGGCAGCGAAACCGGCGTCACCGAACGTGGGCTGGTGGCGCCGCCGGGCGTGGTGTCGGGGCAGAAGATCAAACTCTTCTTCAACCAGCTGGTGCATGCCGACGTGGTCGAACGCGACCTGGCCGACCTGCCACTGCCGGTGTCCATCATCGCCACCGACATCGGCAACGGCGCGCGCGTGGTGCTGCGCGAAGGCAGCCTGACCCAGGCCATGCGCGCCAGCATGGCCGTGCCCGGGCTGATGGCGCCGCAGGAACGCGACGGCCGCAAGCTGGTGGACGGCGGGCTGGTGGACAACCTGCCCATCCGCGAGGTGCGCGAACGCTGCGGTGCACAGGTGGTGATCGCGGTGAACGTGGGTTCGCCCCTGCTCAAGCCCGAAGACGTGAGCGGCTTCTTCACCGTGTCGGCGCAGATGGTGGCGCTGCTGACCGAGCAGAACGTCAGCGCTTCGCTGGCCACCTTGACGCCGCGCGACATCTACATCCAGCCCAGCCTGAGCACGGTCACGGCTGCCGACTTCGAACGCCACCCTGAAGCCGCCGGCTACGGCCGGCTGGCCGCCGAACTGAAGGCCGACGCGCTGGCGACGCTGTCGGTATCCGCACCAGACTATGCCCAGTGGCAGCGCAAGGTGGCCGTGGCACGTGGCGACACGCCGCGCGTCGACGAGATCCAGATCGACGGTGTGCAGCGCGTGAACGCCGCGGCCGTCACCCGGTATCTGGAACAGCTGGCGGGCGTGCCGCTGAACACCGAGGCCCTGAACCGCGACCTGCTGCGCGTGTTCGGCGACGGCAGCTACGAACGCGTCGACTACAGCCTGATGCGTGTCGGCGAGCGCAACGTGCTGCGCGTGATGCCGGTGGAAAAAAGCTGGGGCCCGGACTACCTGCGCTTCGGGCTGCGGCTGGAAAGCACGCTGGCCCTGGGGTCGACCTACCAGCTGCGCGTGGGCTACCAAAAGACCTGGCTGAACGCGCTGGGTGGCGAACTGCTGCTAACTGGCGACCTGGGCAGCACCACCGGCCTGGCGGCCGAGTTCTACCAGCCGCTGGAAGCCACCCAGCGCTTCTTCGGCTATGCCAATGCCTTTTACACGCGCGAGCGGGTGGACTACTTCTTCGTCGAACAGCGCGTGGCCGAATACCGCCGCGCCACCACGCGCGCCGAGGTCGGTGTCGGGCTGAACTTCCCGCTGCTGGGCCAGCTGCGCCTGGGCTGGCGCGAAAGCCAGGCCACGCGTTCGCTGGAAACCGGGCTGGACGTGTTCTCGGGCCTGCCCGAGCAGCGCTATGGCGGCTTCGTCATCGGGCTCGACCTGGACCGGTCA
Organism: Rubrivivax sp.; assembly: GCA_027485165.1. Taxonomy (GTDB): domain Bacteria; phylum Pseudomonadota; class Gammaproteobacteria; order Burkholderiales; family Burkholderiaceae_C; genus Rubrivivax. The sequence continues at coordinate 190,883 of JAIXRN010000018.1, read as the reverse complement.
GACAGCCTGTACTTCCCGCGCCGTGGCTGGGACCTGACGGCCAACTTGTATCTGCCCGAGGACCGTGCGTTCAACCGCCTGGCCCTGACGGCGCGCGCCGCCCTGCCACTGGGCGACTGGGTTTTGGGCGGTCGGCTGAGCTGGACCGATTCACCGCGTGGCCGCCTGCCGCTGAACGAAGCCGCGCAGCTGGGCGGCTTCCTGAACCTGTCGGGCTACGCCAAAGGCCAGTTCCTGGGCGATGGCGTGGCCTATGGCCACCTGCGGGCCGAACGCATCATCGGCCGCGCGCCGCTGGGCCTGCGGGGCGACCTGCGGCTGGGCGTGGGCCTGGAACTGGGCCGCGTGTCACAGCCCTATGCCGTGCAGCGCCGGCCCGGGCTGCTGGGGTCGGTGGTGATGTACGTGGGCGGCGAAACGCCGCTGGGCCCGGTCTATCTGGGCCTGGGCCACGGCGACCGCGGGGCCACCAACGCTTACCTTTTCCTGGGCACGCCCTGATCAGCCGACCTGGGCCAGGCTGCGTACGGCCTAGCTTGAAGCCAGGCCTTGCACTGCCTGGTACGCAGTGTCCAGGCCCTGGGCCAGGATCTGCGCCTGCCACACCGGCGTGTCGACGTAGAACGCGTCGCGGTTGGCGCGGCGGATGGCGGCGGCTTGCGCCGCGGGCGCTTCGGGGTGGTTCTCGCGCCACTGGTCGGCGCGCAGCGCCCCCAGCATGTGCGGCAAGGGCAGGGTGCCGTATTCCAGCGCGATACCGGTGTATTGGGCCTGCGGGCAGATCTCGGCCACCGCGCCCCAGATCATCCCCGTCAGCGGGGCTGAACTGCTGTTGCCTTCTTCCAGGCAGGTGACACCGTCGCCCCACCACTGGCGGGCGCGCGCCAGGGTGGCGGGGTCAAAGCGCGCGGCGAAGATGCGTTCGCCCACGCCGTTGGGGCCCAGGCCGGTGTGCAGGTCGATCCAGGCCAGGCGCTGGCAGCGCGTGGCGTGTTCGGCCAGCGCCGTGGCCAGGGCCTGGCGGCTCCAGCTGGGGGCTTGCCCGCCGTAGAACAGGCCGTCAGCGTGCGTGTACTGGCCGGCGGTGATGGCGGTCTGCAGCGCCAGCGCACCGTGCCGCGCGGCGTAGGCGGCCAGCACGGCTTCGTTGTCGGGCGTGGGCGGCCAGGTGGCGGGCACGATGGCATCGGCCAGTTCCGCATAGCCGGGGTTGGCCGGCAGCGGGCGGTTGAAGTCCTGCCAGTTGCGGTTCAGGTCGATGTTGTCGTGCGTGGTGCGGCGCCACCAGGAAAAGCCGTGGGGGTTCAGCGCATGCAGGTACAGCACGGCCACGCCGGCGGCCTGCGCGGCGGCGTGGAAGCCGGCGTCGGCCAGCAGGGCGTTCTGCACGCCCGAACCGCAGAAACCTTCCACGCCATGGCAGGCGCTGCTGATCATCAGCACGGCGGGCGCATCGGCCGGGCCGAAGCGCGCGACGTCCAGCGCCAGGGCTTCGCCGTCCTGCCCGCGCCGCGGGTGGGTCAGCGACTGCACGTCCAGCCCGGCGCTGGCCGCGCCCGCCAGGAACTTCTGCCGTGCTTGCCCGTAGCTTTGGGCAAAGCAGTCGGCCACGGCGGCGGCGGCCAGCACAGGGGCGGCCATCAGGTGCGGTGGCTGTTGTTCAGCCAGGCCTCGGCCATGCGCACCCAGCAAGTGGCGCCCAGCGGGATGAGCTCGTCGTTGAAGTCGTAGCTGGGGTTGTGCAGCATGCAGGGACCCAGGCCGTGGCCACCGGCGCGGTGGCTGCCGTCGCCGTTACCGATCAGGAAATACGCGCCCGGCACTTGCTGCAGGAAGAAGCTGAAGTCTTCGGCGCCCATCGTGGGTTCGAATTCGTGCACGTTGCCGGCGCCCACGATGTCGGCCATCACGCGGCGCGCGAAGGCGGTCTCGGCGCTGTGGTTGATGGTGGGCGGGTAGTTGCGCTTGAAGCTGAATTCGGCCGTGGCGCCGAAGGCCGCGGCGGTGTGTTCGGCCACCAGCTTCATGCGGTCTTCGATCATCTGCAGCACGTCCATCGTGAAGGTGCGCACCGTGCCTTCGATCACGCAGCTATCGGGCACCACGTTGGTGGCTTCGCCGGCGTGGATCATCGTCACCGAGATCACGCCCGTGTCGATCGGCCGCTTGTTGCGCGTGATGATGGTCTGGAAGGCCTGCACCATCTGGCAGGCCACCGGCACCGGGTCGATGCCGTTGTGCGGCATGGCCGCATGCGCGCCCTTGCCGCGCACCACGATCTTGAATTCATTGCTGCTGGCAAAGCAGGGGCCGTCCTTGATGGCGAACTGCCCCACCGCCATGCCCGGCCAGTTGTGCGCGCCGAAGATGGCTTCCATTGGGAACTTGTCGAACAGGCCGTCCTTCATCATTTCGCGCGCGCCGCCACCGCCTTCTTCGGCCGGCTGGAACACCAGGTACACCGTGCCGTCGAAGTGCCGGTTCTCGGGCCGCGCCAGGTGCTTGGCCGCGGCCAGCAGCATGGCGGTGTGGCCGTCGTGGCCGCAGGCGTGCATCTTGCCGGGGTGCTTGCTTGCATGTTCGAAGGTGTTGTGCTCGGTCATCGGCAGGGCGTCGATGTCGGCGCGCAGGCCCACCGCGCGGGGGGAGGTGCCGTTCTTCACGATGCCCACCACGCCCGTCTTGCCCAGCCCGCGGTGCACGGGGATGCCCCAGTCCGTCAGCGCCTGCGCGATCACGTCGGCGGTGCGTTCTTCCTGGAAGCACAGCTCGGGGTGGGCGTGGATGTCGCGGCGGATGGCGGCCACGGTTTGGGCGTCGGCCAGGATGGGTTCGATCAGGTTCATGGGCGCGGTCCTTCTTGCGGATGTCGGGTCATCTTAGCGGCGTGGCGGCTGTGGCACAGTCTGCGCGATGACGACCCCAGACGCTGGCGCCGTGGCGCTGAAGACCGCGCGAACCGTGCCCATCGTGCGTACCGTGCGGGGGGCCTGCCCGCACGACTGCCCCGACACCTGCGCGCTACAGGTGACCGTGCAGGACGGCATCGCCATCAAGGTGCAGGGCGACCCCGAGCACCCGCCCACCCACGGCGCGCTGTGCACCAAGGTCAGCCGCTACACCGAACGTAGCTACGACCCGGCCCGCGTGCTGACGCCGCTGCGCCGCACGGGCCCCAAGGGTTCAGGCCAATTCACCCCCTGCAGCTGGGACGAAGCGCTGGACGACATCGCTGCGCGCCTGAAGGCTATCGCCGCACGGGGCCCGGAAGGCGCCCAGGCCATCCTGCCCTACAGCTACGCCGGCACCATGGGCCTGGTGCAGGGCGACGGCATGGCCGCGCGCTTTTTCCACCGCCTGGGCGCCAGCCTGCTGGACCGCACCATCTGCGCCAGCGCGGGCGGGGCTGCGCTGGCGGCCACCTACGGCGGCAAGATCGGCATGCACACCGAGTTCTTCGCCGAAAGCCGGCTGATCCTGATCTGGGGCAGCAACAGCATCACCAGCAACCTGCATTTCTGGACCTTTGCCCAGCAGGCCAAGCGCGCGGGGGCCAAGCTGATCTGCATCGACCCGCGCAAGACCGAGACGGCCGAGAAGTGTCACCAGCACATCGGCCTGATGCCCGGCACCGACGCCGCGTTGGCCCTGGGGCTGATGCACGAGCTGATCATCCACGATTGGCTGGACCATGACTACATCGCCCGCCACGTGGACGGCTGGCCCGCGCTGCGTGAACGCGCCTTGCAATGGCCGCCCGAGCGTTCTGCGGCCGTGTGCGGCATCACGGTGGATGAAGTGCGGCAGCTGGCGCACGACTACGGCAGCACGGGGCCCGCGGCCATCCGCCTGAACTACGGCATGCAGCGCGTGCACGGCGCCGGCAGCGCCGTGCGCCTGGTGGCCCTGCTGCCCTGCCTGACGGGCGCCTGGCGCCACCGCGCTGGCGGCCTGCTGCTGTCGGCCAGCGGCTGGTTTGCGCCGGCGCGCCGGGACGCCTGGCTGCAGCGGCCCGACCTGCTGGCCGTGGTGCACGGCCAGGGCCGGCCGCGCACCATCAACATGTCCACCATCGGCGACGACCTGAACCGCGACGCTAGCCCGGCCTTCGGCCCGAAGATCGAGGCCCTGGTGGTCTACAACAGCAACCCTGTGGCCGTGGCCCCGCACAGCGGCCGCGTGGCGCAGGGCTTCCGGCGTGAAGACTTGTTCACGGTGGTGCTGGAACACTTCATGACCGACACCGCCGACCACGCCGACTACGTGCTGCCCGCCACCACGCAGCTGGAACACTGGGACGCCCACACGTCCTACGGCCACACCTATGCGCTGCTGAATGAACCGGCCATCGCGCCCGTGGGCCAGGCGCTGTCGAATGCCGAAATCTTCCGCCGCCTGGCTGCGCGCATGGGCTTCGATGAGCCCTGTTTCCGCGACAGCGACGAAGCCATGGCTCGCGCCGCTTTCCGGCCCGATCAGGTCGACCCGCAGGCCCTGGCCGCGCAGGGCTGGGCGCGACTGAAGCTGCCCGACGCGCCCTTTGCCGCAGGCGGCTTTGCCACGCCCAGCGGCAAGGTCATGGCCGTGGATGAACACGGTCAGGCGCCCGACCATGTGCCGAATTACGAGTGCGCTGCGGCCGCGCCCGAACTGGCGCAGCGCTATCCGCTGGCGATGATCTCGCCGCCGGCACGGCACTTCCTGAACAGCAGTTTCGTCAACGTACCCAGCCTGCGCGCGGCGGAAAAGGAACCGCGGCTGGAAATCCACCCGCAGGACGCGCAGGCGCGCGGCATCGCCAGTGGCAGCACCGTGCGCGTGTTCAACGATCGTGGTAGCTACGTCTGCAAGGCCGACATCAGCCCGCGCGCGCGACCGGGCGTGGTCAACGGCCTGGGTATCTGGTGGCGCAAGTTCGGCCTGAACGGGACCAACGTGAACGAGCTGACACACCAGCGGCTGACCGACATGGGCCGCGCCCCGTCGTTCTACGACTGCCTGGTGGAAGTGGCGCTGGCGGAGACCTTGGCGCAGGCCGCGGCCGCCAGCGCACGGCCTGCAGGGCCCGCCCCAGCCCCTTGAACCCGTGCGCCGAAAGGGCCTGCTGATGGCCGTTGCAGGGGGCTTGCTGGGCGCTGCGGCGCTGGCTGTGGCTGCCCTGTGCCTGGGCAGCGGCTGCAGCAGCCTGGGCAGCGAACTGGGCTACTACGCGCAGGCCGCCGGTGGCCACCTGCAGATGGTGCGCGCGGCGCAGCCGGTGGCCCAGCTGCTGGCCGACCCGGCCACGCCGCCGGCGCTGCGCGAACGCCTGGCGCTGAGCCAGCAGATGCGCGACTTCGCCGTGGCCGAACTGAAGCTGCCCGACAACGCCAGCTACCGCCGTTATGCCGACCTGCAGCGCCCTTCGGCCGTGTTCAACCTGGTGGCCGCGCCTGAGCTGTCGCTGGAACTGAAGACTTGGTGCTTCCCGGTCGTGGGCTGCGTGGGCTACCGCGGCTATTTCAGCCGCGCCCCAGCCGACGCGCTGGCCGCTGACCTGGCTGGCGAGGGCTGGGAAACCAGCGTCTACGGTGTTCCCGCCTACAGCACGCTGGGCAAGACCAACTGGCTGGGCGGCGACCCGCTGCTGAACACTTTCCTGGCCCTGCCGGAAGCTGACCTGGCGCGGCTCTTATTCCACGAACTCGCACACCAGGTGGCCTATGCCGACGACGACACGCTCTTCAATGAATCGTATGCGGTGGCGGTGGAACGCATCGGCACCGCGCTGTGGCTGCAGCAGCCCGGGCGCGAGCGCGCACGCGCCGAAGCCGCGCTGGCCGACGCCCGCCGGCAGGACTTCCGCGCCCTGACGCGGCGCACGCGCGAACGTCTGGCCGCCGTCTACGCCAGCGCGCAGCCCGAAGCCGACAAGCGCCGCGCCAAGGCTCAGGTGATGGCCGACTTCCGTGTCGAATACGCCGCCCTGAAAGCCGGGCCCTGGGCGGGTTTCGCCGGCTACGACGGCTGGGTGCAGCGCGCCAACAATGCGGCCTTCGCGGTGCAGGCCGCCTATGACGACCTGGTGCCAGCCTTCGAATTTCTTTATGCCTGCATGGACCGCGACTTTGCGCGCTTTCATCGCGAGGTCAGAATCCTGGCCCGACTGCCCCGTGCCGAACGCCGCAGCAGGCTGATCAACCCCCCTTGAGGAAAGCCCCGCACATGGCCGACATCCACATCCACCGTGACCACAGCCTGGGCCTGGCCAAGGCGCGCAAGATCGCCTGGAAGTGGGCCGAAGACGTCGAGGAAAAGTTCGACATGGCCTGCACCGTGATCGAAGGCGAGACCAGTGACACGGTGGAATTCACGCGCACGGGCGTCAGCGGCCGGCTGGTGGTGGCCGCCGACCATTTCGACCTGAACGCCAAGTTGGGCTTCCTGCTGGGCGCCTTCAGCAAGACGATCGAGAGCGAGATCGAAAAGAACCTGGACGCGCTGCTGAGCAAGAGCGCGGCGCCGGCCGCCAAGAAGGCGCCGGCGAAGAAGGCCGTGCGCAAAGCCTGAAGCGCCGCTGTTTCAGGCGCGGGGCTGCGCCTGCGCGGCCAGGATGGGCGTGTCGTGCGCGACCAAGTGGGCTTCGCCATGGTCGATGACGTAGCAGCGGAAGGCCTCGGCCGCCGGCGACAGCACCTTGCCGCCCAGGTGCACCACGTTCCACATGCGCATCAGCGGCGTGCCGCTGATGTCCAGCACCCTGATCAGGTCGTGCTTCAGCTCCAGTCCCACGGTGTGCAGCGACAGGAAGCTCAAGCCCAGCCCGGCGATGACGGCCTGCTTGATGGTTTCGTTGCTGGGCATTTCCATCGCAATGCGCGGCTGGAAGCGGTGTTCTTCAAAGAAGCCTTCCATCGCCGAGCGCGTGCCTGAACCATGTTCGCGCGCGATGAAGGGGTGGTTTTCCAGCGCCGCCACCGGGATGTCGCAGCGCTGTGCCAGCGGGTGGTCGGGCGGGGCGATGAAGACCAGGGGGTGCGCAGCGAAGGCTTCGGCGCGCGTGGCGACTTCACGCGGCGGGCGGCCCATGATGGACAGGTCCACGTCGCCGGCCTGCATCAGCGCCACCAGCTGTTCGCGGTTGGCGGCCACCTTCAGCCGCACGTCCACGCCCTGGTGGTCTTGATGGAAGCGCGCCAGCAGGCGCGGCACGAAGTATTTGGCCGTGCTGACCATGCCGATCGTCAACAGGCCGTGTTCCACGCGCTTGAGCCTGGCCATGGCGTGGTCGGCGTCTTTCAGCGCCGCCAGCAGCCGCTTGGCATGCACCAGGAAGTATTCGCCAGCAGTGGACAGCGTCACGGCGCGGCCGTTGCGGTCAAACAGCGGCAGGCCGACCTGGGCTTCGATTTCCTTGATCTGCATGGAAATCGCCGGTGGCGTCAGGTGCAGGGTTTCGGCAGCGCGTGCCATGCTGCCCTGCTGCGCGACTTCCGTGAAAACCCGCAGCTGACGAAACGTGATATTCATGGGCCCATTGTCTGCATAAGGCTGCCCTGATGGTACGGCTTGCAAGAAATGACTTTGCCTGATGAGCGCGGCCGCCTACAGTCACAGGGCCTTGCCTTGACGGTCCGCCCTGCAGTCCCCGAATCCTCTGCGAGCCCGCCATGCCCCTGTCCCACCGCCGTACGCTGACGCAGTACCTGATCGAGGAACGACGCCGCTTCCCGGCCGCCAGTGGCGAGCTGAATGCGCTGATCCTGGACGTGTCGCTGGCCTGCAAGGCTATTGCGCGGTCGGTGGCCTTCGGCGCACTCGGTAGTGCGCAGGACAGCGCCCAGGACAGCGCCGCCCAGCCGCTGGACGAGCTGAGCCACGAGATCTTCGTCCGCACCACCGAATGGAGCGGCAACCTGGCCGGCATGGCCAGCGAAGCGCTGGACCAGCCCAGCCAGATCCCGGCGCCGTACACCCGCGGCAAGTACCTGCTGGTGTTCGACCCCTTGGACGGGGGCGGCAGCATCGACGTCAACGTCTCGGTCGGCAGCATCTTCAGCATCCTGCGCCTGCCGCCTGAAGCCGACGGGCAGGAACGCGAACTGGGCCGCGACGTCGCTGAAGCCGACTTCCTGCAGCCTGGCGCTCAGCAGGTGGCTGCGGGCTATGCGCTGTATGGCCCGACGACGATGCTGATCCTGAGCGTGGGCAACGGCGTGGTGGGCTTCACGCTGGACCCGAACCTGGGCGAATTCAAGCTCACGCACCCGGACATCCAGGTGCCCGCTGACACGCAGGAATTCGCCATCAACAGCAGCCACGCGCGCTTCTGGGAACCGCCCGTGAAACGCTACGTGGACGAATGCCTGGCCGGCAAGACCGGCCCGCGCGCCAAGGACTTCAACATGCGCTGGATCGCCAGCATGGTGGCCGAGGCGCACCGCATCCTGATGCGCGGCGGTGTCTTCATGTCCCCGCGCGACACGCGCGACCCGAACCAGACGGGCCGTCAGCGCCTGCTGTTCGAAGCCAATCCCGTGGGCTTCCTCATCGAACAGGCCGGCGGCCGGGCCAGCACCGGCCGCCAGCCCCTGCTGAAGGTGAAGCCCAGCGCGCTGCACCAGCGCATAGGCCTGGTGTTTGGCAGCCGGCACGAGGTGGAACGCATCGAGCGCTACCACGCCGACACCGCTGGCCGCGACGCAGCCAACCCGCTGTTTACCGAACGCAGCCTGTTCAGGAACTGACGGCACCCCGCCGCGCCACCGCCGCCCCGATGAGCCAGAAACACCCCATCATCGCCATCACTGGGTCTTCGGGTGCGGGCACGAGTTCGGTCACGCGCACGTTCGAGAACATCTTCCGGCGTGAAAACGTGCGTGCTGCCGTCGTGGAAGGCGACAGCTTCCACCGCTACGACCGGCTGGAAATGCGCGCCCGCCAGGCCGAAGCCGAAAAGGCCGGCAACAAGCACTTCAGCCATTTCGGGCCGGAGAACAACCTCTTCCCCGAACTGGAAGCGCTTTTCCGCAGCTATGGCGAAAGCGGCACTGGCCGGCGCCGCAAGTACCTGCACGACGCGGCCGAGGCGCGGCCCTACGGCCAGCAGCCCGGCACCTTCACGGCCTGGGAAGACATTGCAGCCGACACCGACCTGCTGTTTTACGAAGGCCTGCACGGCGCCGTCGTCACCGACGAGGTGAACATCGCCCGCTACCCCGACCTGCTGATCGGCGTGGTGCCCGTCATCAACCTGGAATGGATCCAGAAGCTCTGGCGCGACAAGCATGTGCGGGGCTACAGCGCCGAAGCCGTCACCGACACCATCCTGCGCCGCATGCCCGACTACGTGCATTACATCGTGCCGCAGTTCGCGCACACGCACGTGAACTTCCAGCGCGTGCCCATCGTCGACACCAGCAACCCCTTCATCGCGCGCGACATCCCGCAGCCCGACGAAAGCCTGTGCGTCATCCGCTTTGCCAACCCCAAAGGCATCGACTTTCCCTACCTGCTGAGCATGATCCACGACAGCTTCATGAGCCGCGCCAACACCGTGGTGGTGCCCGGCGGCAAGATGGAACTGGCGATGCAGCTCATCTTCACGCCCTTCATCTGGCGCATGATGGAAAGGCGCCAGCGGGCGCTGGGGGCCATCTGAAATGGCCGCCGCGGGCCAGCCCGAAGCCCCGCCCCTGCGCGCGTTGATCTGGGACGTCGACGGCACCATCGCCGAGACCGAACGCGACGGCCACCGCGTGGCCTACAACCAGGCCTTTGCCGCCCTGGGCCTGCCCTGGCACTGGGACGAAGCCACCTACGGCGACCTGCTGCTGGTGGCCGGCGGGCGCGAACGCCTGCTGCACGACATGGCCATGCGCCCCGACGCCCCGCCGGCCGGCCCGCAGCGCGACGCCCTGGCGCGCGCCGTGCACGAGCGCAAGAACGGCCTGTACGAAGCCGTGGTGGCCCAGGGTGTGCTGCACGCGCGCCCGGGCGTGGAGCGCCTGGTGGCTGAATGCCAGGCCGCTGGCGTGGCGCTGGCCGTGGCCACCACCAGCAGCCGCGGCAATGTCAACGCCCTGTTGGTCAGCATCTGGGGGCCGCAGTGGCGCAGCCTCTTCCGCGTGGCCATCTGCGCCGAAGACGCGCCGGCCAAGAAGCCCGACCCGCTGGTCTACCGGCTGGCGCTGGAAGGTCTGGGGGTGGCCGCGTCCGAGGCCTTTGCACTGGAAGACTCGCCCGTCGGGCTGCAGGCCGCACGCGCGGCCGGTCTGGCCTGCGGCGTCACGCGCAGTGCCTACTTCGCGCTGGCGCAGTTCGAAGCGGCAGCCTGGGTGCGCGACGACCTGGACGCCGCCCCGGCGATGACCCTGGCCGGGCTTCTGGCGCCGGTGTCTGGCAGCATCGCCAGTTCGTGACCACCGCCACCTGCCCCGGAGACTTCCTGATGCGCCTTGCTGTTCCCACCCTGCTGGCCACCGCGGCCCTGGCCTTTGCTGTTGGCGCTGCCCCCGCCCATGCCCAGGCGCAAACGCAGGCCGCCGCTGCCGCCACCGCCGCTTGCCCGGCCCTGCTGCAACACAGCTTTCCGCGCCTGCAGGACGAGAAGCCGCAGGCGCTGTGCCAGTACAGCGGCAAGGTGCTGCTGGTCGTCAACACCGCCAGCTACTGCGGCTTCACGCCCCAGTACGAAGCGCTGGAAAAGCTGAATGCGCGCTATGCCGATAAAGGCCTGGTGATCCTGGGCTTCCCCAGTAACGACTTCAAGCAGGAAGCCGCCGACAGCAAGAAGATCGCCGACCTGTGTTTCAACACCTACGGCGTGAAGTTCCCGATGTTCGCCAGCAGCGCGGTGCGCGGCAAGGACGCCAACCCCTTCTTCGCCCAGCTGACGCAGGCCACCGGCAACGCGCCAGGCTGGAACTTCAACAAGTACCTGGTCGACCGCAGCGGCAAGGCCGTGGCGCACTATGGCAGCACCACCGACCCGCTGGACGCCAGGCTGGTGGGCGCCGTCGAGAAGGCGCTGGCAGCGCGCTAGCGCGCTGCTTTGCGCCGTAGCGGTACGCGCAGCGCAGCCGCCTTACTTCAGCGATTCGATCAGGTCGACGTAGGCCTGCATGGCCTCGTCGGCGCTTTGCCCTTTCACGGCCGCCCAGGCGTCGTACTTGGCGCGGCCCACCATGTCGGTGAAGCCGGGGCGCTTGCCTTCTACGTCGCCTTCGGTGGCCTGCTTGTAGAGCGAATAGATTTTCAGCAAGGTCATGTTGTCCGGCTTTTCCGGCAGGTTCTTGCTGTCGGCGACGGCTTTCTCGAAGGCGGCTTTCAGGCTGGACATGGGGTCTTCCTCGCAGGGCTTTGGGTGTAAGTCTGAACTTGACGCACCGGATGTTACCCAGCATCGTGCGCAGCCCCCGGCCTGCCCCGTGCTGCCCTGTACCCCAAGGAAACCCCCATGACGTCGCTGCTGCCGCCCACACCGCCCGTGCCGGCCGGCGAGCGCATGTCGCGCGTGGACACGGCCTGGCTGCGCATGGACAACGACGTCAACCTGATGATGATCGTGGGCGTGTGGCTGCTGACGCCCGCCATCACGCTGGCCGCGCTGAAGGAACGCGTCGCTGCCAAGCTGCTGCAGTACGACCGCTTTCGCCAGAAGGCCGTGCCCGACGCGATGGGCGCGATGTGGGTGGCCGACACCGCCTTCGACATCGACCACCACGTGCTGGCCGAACCGCTGCAGCCCCAGCGCGGCGAAAGCGAACGCCAGGCGCTGCAGCGCCTGTGCGGCGAACTGGCCACGCGGCCGCTGGACCCGCAGCGCCCGTTGTGGCAATTTCACTTCATCGAACGCTACGAAGGCGGCAGCGCGCTGGTGGCGCGCGTGCACCACTGCATCGGCGACGGCATCGCGCTGATCTCGGTGATGCTGTCGATCACCGATGGCGGCAGCGACCCGCCGCGCCGCCGTCGCCGCAGCACGCCATCGGTTGGCGACCGTGGGAACGACGACCGCACGAACGAAGGCGACTGGCTGGCCGACGCGGTGCTGAAGCCGCTGACCGACATCGCCGTGAAGGCCGTGGCCATGTATGGCGGCGGCGTGGCCAAGTCGCTGGAGATGCTGGCCAACCCGCAGCAGAACCTGCTGGGCGGCGTGGGCAGCAGCCTGGACATGGCGCGCAGCGGCATGCAGGTGCTGGCCGACGTGGGCGCGCTGGCCCTGATGGCCGACGATTCGCCCACCCTGCTGAAGGGCCGGCCCGCTGGCAGGAAGCGCGTGGCCTGGAGCGAACCCCTGCCGCTGGACGAGGTGAAGGCCATCGGCCGCGGCCTGGGTTGTTCCGTCAACGACGTGCTGCTGTCCTGCGCCGCGGGGGCTTTCGGCGAATACCTGCGTGAGCGCGGGCAGGACCCGGCGGCCAAGGAAATCCGCGCCATGGTGCCGGTGAACCTGCGCCCGTTGGACCAGGCCTGGAAGCTGGGCAACCGCTTCGGCCTGGCGCCACTGGTGCTGCCCATCGGCATCGCCAACCCGGTCGAACGCGTCTACGCCGTGCATCGCCGCATGGACGAACTGAAGGGCAGCTACCAGCCCCTGCTGGCCTTTGCCGTACTGGCCATGAGCGGGCTGCTGATCAAGCCCGTGCAGGACCTGGTGCTGGGCATGTTCGCCAAGAAGGCCACGGCGGTGATGACCAATGTGCCTGGCCCGGCCCAGCACCTGAAGTTCTGCGGCGCCACGCTGCGGCAGACCATGTTCTGGGTGCCGGCTTCGGGCGACATCGGCGTGGGGGTGTCGATCCTGTCCTATGGCGGCGGGGTGCAGTTCGGCCTGATTACCGATGAAGCCCTGTGCCCCGACCCGCAGGCTGTGATCGACCGCTTCCAGCCCGAATTCGACAAGCTGCTGCTGCTGACGCTGATGCTGCCCTGGGGCGAAGCCGCCTAGGCGAAGCCTGAACCTGTGCTGTAGGACGGGCGCTGTCGGCTCTTGCGGGCTGGGCACAATGGCGGCCACCACACAACGCCACGCCAAGCCAGAGGAGACCTGCACCATGGCCATCACCGTCGACATCGACCTGGGGTACGAATTCGCCGTCAAGGCGCCGTTCAAGGACGTCTTCGACGTCCTGTCAGACGTGCCCACGTCGGTGAGCTTCTTTCCCAAAGTCGACCAGCTGGTAGACCTGGGGGGCGGCGTCTACCGCTGGGAAATGGAAAAGGTCGGCAGCGGCCAGGTCAGCATCCAGACCATCTACGCCAGCAAGTACGTGTCGAACCGCGCCAAGGGCACGGTGGTGTGGACGCCCGTGAAGGGTGAAGGCAACGCCCTGGTGGGCGGCAGCTGGAAGGTCACTGACCAAAAGAAGAGCACCGGCATCGAACTGAAGATCAACGGCAAGGTCGACGTGCCCCTGCCCGGCCTGATGAAGATGGTGGTGGTGCCGGTGGTGGGTGGCGAATTCGAGAAGCTGGTCGAGAAGTACATCGCCAACCTCATCAAGAAGTTCGGCGGCGAGGTCTGATGTTGCGTACGCCTGTGTTCACCCGCCGCGCGATCAACCAGGCCCTGGGCGCCGGCCTGCTGCTGGGGCATTTGCCGCTGCACGCCGCCACACCCAAGGACACCCTGGTACTGGCCGCGGCCTTCGACGACATCATCAGCCTGGACCCGGCCGAGGCCTTCGAGATCAGCACCGGCGAAATCACCGGCAACTGCTACGAACGCCTGCTGGTCGTCGACCCTGCCAACCCTTCGCGCCTGCAGGGCGAACTGGCCACGGCCTGGAAGGTGTCGGCCGACGGCAAGACCTACAGCTTCGACATCCGCGCCGGCCGCCGCTTTGCCAGCGGCAACGCGCTGACGGCCGAAGACGTGGTGTTCTCGCTGCAGCGCGCGGTGCTGCTGGACAAGACCCCGGCCTTCATCCTGACGCAGTTCGGCCTGAACAAGGCCAACGTGAAAGACAAGGTCAAGCAGGCCGGCCCACTGGCGCTGACGCTGGAAACCGACCGCGCTTACGCGCCCAGCCTGGTCTACAACTGCCTGACCGCGAGCGTGGCCAGTGTGCTGGACAAGAAGCTGCTGCTGGGCAAGGAACAGAACGGCGACCTGGGCGCCGCCTGGCTGAAGACGAACTACGCTGGTTCCGGGCCGCTGCGCGTGCGCGAATGGCGGGCCAACGAGATCGTCACGCTGGAGCGCAACGACAACTACCCCGGCACGCCGGCCAAGCTGAAGCGCGTCATCTACCGCCACGTGAAGGAGTCCAGCACGCAGCGCCTGCTGCTGGAAAAGGGCGACGTGGACATCGCGCGCAAGCTCAGCCCGCAGGACCTGGAAGCGGTGGCCAGGAACCCGGCCATCCGCACCACTTCCGTGGCCAAGGGCACGGTGTACTACCTGGGCCTGAACCAGAAGAACCCGATCCTGGCCAAGCCCGAGGTGCGCGAAGCGCTGAAGTGGCTGGTGGACTACGACGCCATCGGCGCCACACTCATCAAGGGCATCGGCGTCATCCACCAGAACTTCTTGCCCCAGGGTTTGCTGGGCGCGTCGACCGACAAGCCCTTCAAGCTGGACGTGGCCAAGGCACGTGCCCTGCTGGCCAAGGCTGGGCATGGCAAGGGCTTCAAGGTGACGATCGACATGCGCACCATCCAGCCGGTGCAGGGCATCACCGAAGCGTTGCAGCGCAGCTTCAAGGCCGCGGGCATCGACCTGGAAATCCTGCCGGGCGACGGCAAGCAGGTGCTGACGCGCTACCGCGCGCGCAGCCACGACATCTTCATCGGCGAATGGGGTGCCGACTACTGGGACCCCCACACCAATGCCGACACCTTCGTGCGCAACCCCGACAACGGCGACGACGCCAAGAGCCGGCCCCTGGCCTGGCGAAATGCCTGGAACATCCCGGAACTGACCCAGCGCGCCGACGCCGCCGCGCTGGAACGCGACCCCGCCAAGCGCGCCAAGCTCTACCAGGACCTGCAGGCCGAATTCCGCCGCACCAGCCCCTTCGTCATCCTGTACCAGCAGACCGAAGTGGCGGCTTTCCGCAGCAACGTGCAGGGCCTGCGGCTGGGGCCCACGGCCGATTCGACCAGCCTCTACAACGTCGGCAAGGCCTAGCGCGGTGGGGCCGGCAGGGCAGACGGCACCTGGCCGCAGCGCTGCGGCGCCCATGGCGCGCCTGGGCGCTCGGGCGGGCGCACTGGCGGTCGCACTCGGGCGCTTCGTCGTCACGGTGGCGCTGACCTTCGGCGGGCTGCTGGCCGTCACCTTCTTCATCGGCCGCGTGATCCCGGTCGACCCGGTGCTGGCCGTGGTGGGAGACCGCGCACCAGAACACGTGATCGAACGCGTGCGCCAGGAAATGGGCCTGAACGAGCCTCTCTATGTGCAGTTCGGCTTGTACGTGGGCCGCGCGCTGCAGGGCGACTTCGGCACTTCGGTGCTGACGTCCAACCCGGTGCTGGACGACATCCAGAAGACCTTTCCGGCCACGCTGGAACTGGCCACGGTGGGCATCGTCATCGGCGCCGGCCTGGGCATTCCGCTGGGCGTGTGGGCGGCCGTGCGGCGCGGCGGCCTGGCCGACCATGCAGTGCGGGTGATGGGCCTGGTGGGCTATTCGGTGCCGATCTTCTGGCTGGGGCTGATGGCGCTGGTGCTGTTCTACGCCAAGCTGGGCTGGGTGGCCGGACCGGGGCGCATCGACGTGGCCTTCGAATACTCGGTCGAGCGCGTCACCGGGCTGCTGTTGGTGGACGCCGCCCTGGCCGGTGAATGGGAAGCCTTCGGCAACGCCTTCAGCCACCTGGTGCTGCCGGGCAGCCTGCTGGGCTACTTCAGCCTGGCCTACATCAGCCGCATGACGCGCAGCTTCATGCTGAATGAACTGAGCCAGGAATACATCGTGGCCGCGCGCGCCAAGGGTCTGTCCGAGACCCGCATCATCTGGCGCCACGCGCTGCGCAACGCCATGGTGCCGCTGGTGACGGTGGTGGCGCTGTCCTATGCCGGGCTGCTGGAAGGCAGCGTGCTGACGGAGACCGTGTTCGCCTGGCCCGGCCTGGGCCTGTACATCACGAATTCGCTGCAGAACGCCGACATGAACGCGGTGCTGGGCGGCACCCTGGTGGTGGGCGCGGTGTTCATTGGCCTGAACCTGCTGAGCGATCTGCTGTACCGATTGCTGGACCCACGGACCCGGCCCACATGAAGCCGGCGCAATGGCATGCCTGGCTGATGAGCGAAAGCCCGGCCTCGCGCCAGCAGGCTGCGCTGGGGCGGGCCTATGCCGGCTGGCGCAGCTTCGCGCGCAACCGGCTGGCGATGGTGGGTCTGGCCATCGTGCTGGCGCTGCTGGTCGTGGCGCTGTTCGCGCCCTGGCTGGCACCCTATTCGCCCACTGAAGGCGACCTGAACACGACGCGGCTGCTGGCGCCTTCCAGCGTGCACTGGTTGGGCACCGACGACCAGGGCCGCGACATCCTGAGCCGGCTGATCCACGGCGCGCGCATCACGCTCTTCGTCGTCGTGCTGGTGGCGGTGTTGGCCGCGCCCATCGGGCTGCTGGTGGGCACGGTGGCGGGCTACGCCGGGGGCTGGGTGGACGCGGTGCTGATGCGCGTCACCGACATCTTCCTGGCTTTCCCGCGCCTGATCCTGGCGCTGGCCTTCGTGGCGGCGCTGGGCCCGGGCATCGAGAACGCGGTGATCGCGATCGCCATCACGTCCTGGCCGCCCTACGCCCGCATCGCCCGGGCCGAAACGCTGACGATCCGCAATGCCGACTACATCGCCGCCGTGCAGGTGATGGGCGCCAGCCCGGGGCGCATCGTGCTGCGGCACATCATGCCGCTGTGCCTGGGGTCGGTGATCGTGCGCGTGACGCTGGACATGGCCGGCATCATCCTCACCGCCGCCGGCCTGGGCTTCCTGGGCCTGGGCGCGCAGCCGCCGATGCCCGAATGGGGCGCGATGATCGCGGCGGGCCGCGCCTACGTGCTGGACCAGTGGTGGGTGGCCGCCGCGCCGGGTGCGGCCATCTTCATCGTCAGCCTGGCCTTCAACCTGTTGGGTGACGGCCTGCGCGACGCCCTCGACCCGAAGGCTGCGCGTTGATGCCCGCATGAGGTCTGCATGACAACGACGGACAAGCCTGCCCTGCTGGAAGTGCAGGACCTGCGCGTGGCCTACCCTGATCGGGAAGGCAGGCTGCAGGAAGTGGTGCGCGGCGTGTCGTTCACGCTCGGGCGTGAACGCCTGGGTATCGTGGGCGAAAGCGGGTCTGGCAAGAGCCAGACTGGTCGCGCCATCCTGGGGCTGACAGCGCCGGGCGCCCAGGTTACGGCCCAGCGCCTGGCCTTTCAGGGCACCGACCTGCTACGCGCCACGCCCGCTGAACGCCGGGCCCTGCGCGGCGGCCGCATGGCCATGGTGTTGCAGGACCCGAAGTTCAGCCTGAACCCGGTGATGCGCATTGGCGCGCAGATTGCCGAGACCTTGCGCGCGCACCGCCCGGTGTCGGCGCGGCAGGCGCAGGACCAGGCCCTGCAGGCGCTGGCGGCGGTACAGATCGACGACCCGGCACGCGTGGCGCGGCTTTATCCGCATGAAGTATCCGGCGGCATGGGCCAGCGCGTGATGATCGCGATGATGCTGGTGGCCGGGCCCGAACTGCTGATCGCCGACGAACCCACGTCGGCGCTTGACGTGACGGTGCAACTGGAAGTGCTGGCCATCCTGGACCGCCTGGTGCGCAGCGGCAACGAAGGCCGCGGCATGGGCCTGGTCTTCATCTCGCACGACCTGCGCCTGGTGTCGTCGTTCTGCGACCGGGTGCTGGTGATGTATGCCGGCAAGGTGGTGGAAGAACTGGCGTCTGCCGACCTGACGAAGGCGCAGCACCCCTACACCCAGGGCCTGCTGAACTGCCTGCCGCAGCTGGGCGCGCCGCGCCACCCCTTGCCCACGCTGGACCGCCAGGCGGCATGGCTGCTGTGACCGCGGGCATCCAGGCCGAAGGGCTGCGCGTGGTGTACGGCGGCTTTGTTGCCGTCGACGGCGTGTCCTTTGCCGTGCAGCCGGGCGAAAGCTTTGGCATCGTCGGCGAATCGGGCTCGGGCAAGTCCACCGTGCTGCGCGCGCTGTGCGGGCTGGCGCCGCTGCAGGCCGGCAGCCTGCGCCTGCTGGGGGAAGGTGCGCCCGCCGCGCCCGGCAGCAAGGCTTTTCGGCGCCAGGTGCAGATGGTGTTTCAAGACCCGTACGGCAGCCTGCACCCGCGCCAGATGGTGGACCGCATCCTGGCCGAGCCCCTGGCCATCCACGGCATCGGCGACGCCGAAGCGCGCATCCGCCAGGTGCTGGACGACGTGGGCCTGGGGCAGGGCTTTCGCTTCCGCTACCCGCACCAGCTGTCGGGCGGGCAGCGCCAGCGCGTGGCGATTGCGCGGGTGCTGATCCTGCAACCCCAGGTGCTGCTGCTGGACGAGCCCACGTCGGCGCTGGACGCGTCCGTGCAGGCCGAGGTGCTGAACCTGCTGGACAAGCTGCGCAGCCAACGCGGCCTGACCTACCTGATGGTGAGCCACGACCTGGCCGTGGTGACCCACCTGTGCCAGCGCCTGCTGGTGATGCGCCGCGGCCAAGCCGTGGAAACACTGGCCGCCAGCGACTTGGCCGCGCAGCGCGTGCAGGCCGACTACACGCGGGCGCTGATGCGCGCCTCGGCCGGTTTTCAGCGCTTGCCGGCGTCGACCTGAGCCAGCGTCGAGGCGCTGCGCGGCTGCGCCGCTTGCTGGGTCAGCCAGAACGAGCCGCTGTCTTCGCCCAGCATGGCGCGCGACTCGTCGGTGCTGATGCGGGCCTTGGGGCTGCGCTGCAGCGTGTCGGCGGTGGCCGCCACACCCTGAGCGCGAGCTTGAGCCTGGATCTGAGCCGGGCTGGCTTGCTGTGCAGCGCGCGCTTCGGTAAAGGCGGGGTAGGCGTCGGCAAAGTCGTCGGCACTGGCCGCGGTGGGCAGGCCCAGCGACAGGGCGATGGCGAACGAAGCGGCGGCGGCAGACAAGGTGATGCGGGTGTTCATGCTCAATGCTCCTGGGGGTGTGGCGTGTGGCGTGTGGCGTGCGGTACCCGGTGCCGCTCTGGTGGGCAGCGCCGGTGTAGCGAAGGGCTCAGCGCTTGACGGTGTCGACGCGGGCCAGCTGCGTGGCGTTGGGCTGGGCCGACTGCTGCGCCATCCAGAACGAGCCGCTGTCTTCGCCCAGCATGGCGCGCGACTCTTCGGTGCTGACGCTGCCACGCACGCTGCGGTCGGCCTGCGGGCTGCGGCGTGCGGCCTGGGCGGTGATCTGCACCTGCTGCGCTGCGGGCGCGGCGGTGTCGGCCTGGCGTTGGGTTTGCGGGTTCAGTTCGGGGTGGCCGTAGTCGAAGTCGCCAGCCTGGGCGGCGGTGCTCAGACCCATCGTCAGGGCCAGGGCGGCGGCAGAAGCGAAGGCGTTCAGGGCGGTGGTGGTCTTCATGGTGTTTCCTCTTGGCGCATCCCGGTGGTGGTGGGAACCTGGCCTTTGGATGCAGGCGGGCCGGGTTCCGGTGTGTCGTTGCTGCTGGCCCGGTGGCCTCTCGCTTCAACATGGAACCCAGTGTCTGGCGCGCGCCGTTTCGGCGCCGCGGCCTTTGTCACCTTGGGCTTGCGACAAATTCACAAGCGCATAGCCCCATCTGCATGCGATCGCCCGGGCGTGGGCTCTGGGGCCCGGCGCTTCAGGGTTTCAGCGCTGCTGGTAGGAACCGGCCAGCTGGTGCAGGTGTTCGCGCGATGCGGCTTCCAGGTAGGGCAGCAGCAGGCTCAGCACGTGGTAGGCCCCGCGCGCCACCGACCCGGCCGCCGCTTCAGCATCCAGCGCCTTGCGCGGTTCGCGCACGTATTCGAAGCTCAGCCAGTAGGTCAGCACCACCACCATGGCGGTGGAAACGGGCGCGGCTTCCACGCCCGTGATCTGCACCACGCCGCTGCGCGACAGGCCGTCCAGCAGGCCCTGCACGGCGCGCGTCTTGTTCTTCAGCACGAACTGGAAGTGTGTTTCCAGCCGGCGGTTCTTGCTGAGCAGGTCGTTCAGGTCGCGGTACAGGAAGCGGTACTGCCAGATCAGTTCGAACAGCATGTGGAAGAACAGCCAGGCGTCTTCCACGTTCTCCACGCCGTCGGCGGCCACCAGCAGCTCGTTCAACGCCGCTTCGAAGCGGTTGAACAGGGTGTTGATCAGCTCGTCCTTGGCCGGGTAGTGGTAGTAAAGGTTGCCCGGGCTGATGCCCAGTTCGGCGCTGATCAGCGTGGTGCTGACGTTGGGTTCGCCAAAGCGGTTAAACAGGTCCAGGCTCACGTCCAGGATGCGTTCGGCCGTGCGGCGGGGCTTCTTTGGCGGGGCAGCGGGCATTGTCGAAGCATTCTGGCATCGGCTGCCCAGGGGCCGGCTGCCTACAATCCCGCTGTCTATGCCCTCTATCTCCTCAGGCGCCGGCCCTGCCGTTCGCTTTGACCAAGTCAGCAAGACCTACACCGGTGCACGCGGCAGCTTCCGCGCCCTGGACAGCGTCAGCTTCGACATCGCCCAAGGCGAATTCTTCGGTCTGCTGGGCCCCAACGGTGCAGGCAAGACCACGCTGATCTCCATCCTGGCCGGCCTGGCCCGTGCCAGCAGCGGGCAGGTGACGGTGATGGGCCACGACGTGCGCGCCGACTACGCCGCCGCGCGCCGCGCCCTGGGCATCGTGCCGCAGGAACTGGTGTTCGACCCCTTCTTCAGCGTGCGCGAAGCCCTGCGCATCCAGAGCGGCTACTTCGGCGTGAAGAACAATGAAGCCTGGATCACTGAACTGCTGGAACAGCTGGGCCTGGCCGACAAGGCCCAGGCCAACATGCGGCAGCTGTCTGGCGGCATGAAGCGCCGCGTGCTGGTGGCGCAAGCCCTGGTACACCGCCCACCGGTGATCGTGCTGGACGAGCCCACCGCCGGCGTGGACGTGGAACTGCGCCAGACCCTGTGGCACTTCATCGCGCGCCTGAACCGTGAAGGCCACACCGTGCTGCTGACCACGCACTACCTGGAGGAGGCGGAAAGCCTGTGCAGCCGCATCGCCATGCTCAAGCAGGGCCGGGTGGTGGCGCTGGACCGCACCGACAACCTGCTGGCCGCCACCGCCGGCAGCATGCTGCGCTTCAAGACCGACAGTGCCTTGCCGGCCGACATTGCCGCCGTAGCGCGCGTGACCGGGCGCAGCGTGCAGGTGAGCGCACGTGACGCGGCCGAGGTCGAACAACGCCTGGCGGCCCTGCGCGCCGGCGGGGTGAAGATCGAAGACCTGGAGATCGGCCGGGCCGACCTGGAAGACGTGTTCCTGGCCATCATGGGCGGCGCGGCCGCGGTGTCGCAGGGGGTGTCATGAACGGCGTCGGCACGCTGTTCTACAAGGAAATCCTGCGTTTCTGGAAAGTCGCGTTCCAGACCGTGGCGGCACCGGTGATGACGGCCGTGCTGTACCTGCTGATCTTCGGCCATGTGCTCGAAGACAAGGTCGAGGTCTTCCCTGGCGTGGGCTACACCAGCTTCCTCATCCCCGGCCTGGTGATGATGAGCGTGCTGCAGAACGCTTTTGCCAACAGCAGCAGTTCGCTGGTGCAAAGCAAGATCACGGGCAACCTGGTGTTCCTGCTGGTCACGCCCTTGTCGCACCGCGCCTGGTTCGCGGCCTACGTCGGCGCCTCGGTGGTGCGTGGGCTGGCGGTGGGGCTGGGGGTGTTTTTGGTGACGGTTTGGTTTGCGCCGCTGCGCATGGCCGAACCTTGGTGGGCCATCGTCTTTGCCGTGCTGGGCGCGGGCATGCTGGGGTCGCTGGGGCTGATTGCCGGGCTGTGGGCCGACAAGTTCGACCAGATGGCGGCGTTCCAGAACTTCATCATCATGCCCATGACCTTTCTTTCGGGCGTGTTCTATTCGGTGCACTCGCTGCCCGGCGCCTGGCAGACCATCAGCCACTTCAACCCGTTTTTCTACATGATCGACGGCTTTCGCCGCGGCTTCTTCGGTGTCAGCGACGTGTCGCCCTGGCTCAGCCTGGCCATCGTGGGCACCAGCTTCCTGGTGGTGGCCGGCATCACGCTGCGGCTTCTGGCCACGGGCTACAAGCTGCGCAGCTGATCGCCATAATCCCAACTTCCCCCTTGGAGCCCTGCATGCACACCCATTTCAATGCCGCTGACGACAAGGCCGCCAAGAACAAGGCCGACGCTGCCGAAGCGCAGGAAGCCCAGCTGCTGTTCAAGTCGCGCTTCGTGTTCGTGTTCGGCGAGATCGACGACAAGATGGCCCGCGCCACCGTGCAGCGCCTGGTGGCGCTGTCGCAGGAAAGCGATGCGCCCATTCACATACTCATCAGCAGCCCGGGCGGGCATGTGGAATCGGGCGACGCCATCCACGACGCCATCAGCTTCGTGCGTGCGCCCGTCACCACCATCGGCACCGGCTGGGTGGCCAGCGCCGGCGCACACATCTTCATGGCCCCGCCGGCGGCGCGCCGCGTGTGCCTGCCCAACACCCGCTTCATGATCCACCAGCCCGCCGGCGGCGCCGGTGGCCAGGCCACGGACATCGCCATCCAGGCCAAGGAAATCATCAAGACGCGCGCCCGCATCGCCGCCGTCGTGGCGCGCCAGACCGGCCAGAAGCTGGACAAGGTGATGGCCGACATGGAACGCGACTACTGGATGAGCGCCGAGGAAGCCATCGCCTACGGGCTGGTGTCGCGCATCATCGAACGCCAGGCTGATCTGTCGTGAGCGAGCCAAGCCCCCGGGACGTCCGCGACTTCATCGCCGCGGGCCTGGCCTGCAGCCACCTGGAAGTGGAAGGCGATGGCCGGCATTTCTTTGCCACCATCGTCTCGGCCGAATTCGAAGGCCTGGCGCGCGTGCGCCGGCACCAGCGGGTCTACACAGCCCTGGGCGATAGAATGCGCGAGCAAATTCACGCCCTGTCCATGAAGACGCTGACACCCGCCGAACACGCCGAATTCGCTGCAAAAGCAGCCACTTCGGCCGGCCACCACGCCTGACCTAGCCTGGTGCGGGGCCGTGGTGGCTTGCGCGCCACCACCTTGCAAAGACCCCCCGGTGATCACACTCGCCTTATCCAAGGGCCGCATCTTCGACGACACGCTGCCGCTGCTGCGAGCCGCCGGTATCGAGGTGCTGGAAGACCCTGAAAAGAGCCGAAAGCTCATCCTGCCCACCAGCCGGCCGGACGTGCGCGTGGTGCTGGTGCGCGCCAGCGACGTACCCACCTATGTGCAATACGGTGGTGCCGACCTGGGCGTGGCCGGGCACGACGTGCTGCTGGAACACACCCATGAACTCGGCCCCGGCGGCGCGGTGGGCCTGTACCGCCCGGTGGACCTGGGCATCGCCCGCTGCCGCATGAGCGTGGCTACGCGCGCCGGCTTCGACTACGCCGCCGCCGCGCGCCAGGGCGCCCGCATCCGCGTGGCGACCAAGTACACACACATCGCGCGCGAACACTTCGCCGCCAAAGGCATGCATGTGGACCTGATCAAGCTCTACGGCTCGATGGAACTGGCGCCGCTCACAGGCTTGGCCGACGCCATCGTCGACCTGGTGTCCACCGGCAGCACCCTGAAGGCCAACCAGCTGGTGGAGGTGGAACACATCATGGACATATCGGCCCGCCTGGTGGTGAACCCGGCTGCACTGAAGCTGAAGCAGGACCGTATCCGGCCCTTGATCGAAGCCTTTGATGCGGCTTCCCGCGCTACCGCAGAGCTTCGGCCATGAACGCCCCGGTTCGCATCCACCACCTGGACAGCACCGCGCCTGGCTTCGAGGCCGACTTCGCCCGGCTGCGGCATTGGTCCGACGAAGCCGATGCCGCGATCGAAGGCCGTGTGGCCGAAATCATCGCCGCCGTGCGCGCGCGTGGTGACGCCGCCGTGCTGGACTACACCGCGCGCTTCGACCAGCTGCAGGCCACGCGCGTGGCCGAACTCGAGATCGGCGCAGCCGAATTGCGCGCCGCCTTCGACGGCCTGCCTGCCGCTCAGCGCAGCGCCCTGCAGGACGCCGCCGAACGCGTCCGCAGCTACCACCTGCGCCAGCTGGACGCCAGCAGCCGCAGCTGGCATTACCGCGACCGTGATGGCAGCCTGCTGGGCCAGAAGGTCACGCCGCTGGACCGCGTGGGCGTCTACGTGCCAGGCGGCCAGGCCGCCTACCCCAGCAGCGTGCTGATGAACGCCATCCCCGCGCAGGTGGCCGGGGTGGGCGAGATCGTCATGGTCGTGCCCACGCCCGGTGGCGTGCGCAATGCGTTGGTGCTGGCCGCCGCCCATGTGGCCGGCGCGCACCGCGTCTTCACCATCGGCGGCGCGCAGGCCGTCGCGGCGCTGGCCTACGGCACGGCCACCGTGCCGCGCGTGGACAAGATCACCGGCCCCGGCAATGCCTACGTGGCCAGCGCCAAGCGGCGCGTGTTCGGCCAGGTGGGCATCGACATGATCGCCGGGCCGAGCGAGATCCTGGTGCTGGCCGACGGCACGGTGCCGGCCGACTGGGTGGCCATGGACCTGTTCAGCCAGGCCGAACACGACGCGCTGGCGCAAAGCATCCTGCTGTGCCCTGACGCCGGCTACATCAGCGCCGTGCAGGCCGCCATCGACCGGCTGCTGCCCGAAATGCCGCGCGCGGCCATCATCCGCGCTTCGCTGGAAGGGCGGGGCGCGCTCATCCGCACGCGCACGATGGAAGAGGCCTGCGAGATCAGCAACCGCCTGGCGCCTGAACACCTGGAAGTGATGGCCGCCGAGCCCGCGCGCTGGGAACCGCTGCTGCGCCACGCCGGCGCCATCTTCCTGGGCCGCTACACCAGCGAAAGCCTGGGCGACTACTGCGCTGGCCCCAACCACGTGCTGCCCACCAGCGGTACGGCGCGCTTTTCTTCGCCGCTGGGCGTGTACGACTTCGTCAAGCGCAGCAGCCTGATCGAGGTCTCGCAGGCTGGCGCCAACGGGCTGGGCCCGGTGGCTGCCACCCTGGCCTATGGCGAAGGCCTGCAGGCCCATGCGCGCGCGGCGGAGATGCGGGTGCTGCCGGCTGCGCCTGAGCTGCCCAAGGCCGTGGCCTTCAGCGTGCGTCCGGTGGACGGTGTCAACCTGGCGGCCGTGATGAAGCTGGAAGTGGCCGCCGGCCAGCGCCAGTTCGTGGCTGCCGTGCCCGTGTCCCTGGCCCAGGTGGCTTATTCGCCGGCCGGCCGCGCCGTGGCGATGTTCGACGGCGAAGAGGCCGTGGGCATGATGCTGCTCTACGACATGCGGCAGGACAAAGACCAGCCCGCCGACCAGCTCTACGTCTGGCGCCTGCTGGTGGACGCGCGCCACCAGGGCCGCGGCTATGGCCGGCTGGCTATCCAGTGGGTCGTCGACGAAGCGCGGCGGCTGGGCGTGCAGAGCGTGGGCCTGTCGCACCGCGACTTGCCAGGCGGCCCGGCGGGCTTCTACGCCAAGCTGGGCTTCGCTTACACCGGCGAAGCGGACGACGGCGAGCTGAAGATGGTCCTGCCGCTCGTTTGACACAAACTTCGTGTAACGCTAGATTTGTGGTCCACGAACTTCGTGTCACAACCCTGCTGAACAGCGCTGAGCGATGAAGAACGTCACCGTCACCATGGAAGAAAGCGTTGCCGACTGGGCGCGCATGGAAGCCGCACGCCGCAACACCAGCGTTTCGCGCCTGCTGGGCGAATTGCTGGCCGAGAAGATGCGTCACGACGACGCCTACGAACGCGCCATGCGCGAAGCGCTGCAGTTCCGCAGCTACGGTGTTTCCAGCGGCCCGTACCTGACCGACGACGAGATGTACGAACGGGGTCGCCCGCGATGAGCGCGGTGTTCGTCGACACCAACGTCCTGCTCTACGGCGTGGACGACCGCGACCCGTCCAAGCGCGACCGCGCAAGGGCCTGGCTGGCCGTGTGCTGGGAACGGCGCTGCGGCCGCATCAGCACGCAGGTGATCAACGAGTTCTACGCCAACGTGCGCAAGAAGTTTTCCACCGCCATCTCAGCCGGCGATGCGCGTTCCGACGTGCGCCGTTACCAGAACTGGAAGCCCTGGACCATCGACCAGCTCACCATCGAATCGGCCTGGGCGGTGGAAAGCCGCTTCGGCCTGAACTACTGGGACGCGCTGATGGTGGCTGCCGCCATTCAGCAAGGCTGCGAATGGCTGCTGACCGAAGACCTGCAGCACGGTCAGCAGATCGACAGCGTCCGCATCGTCAACCCCTTCATCGCCGGCCCCGAGTTGCTCGACCAGCCCCCGCACAACCCCGCATGAACAACCCCGGCCTGCCCGACCGCATCGCCCGCACCCTGCGCCAGGACGTGGTGTCGACCCACGCCTATGCCATCCAGCCCAGCGCCGGCCTGGTGAAGCTGGACGCGATGGAAAACCCGTTCCGCCTGACGCCGGAATTGCAGGCCGAACTGGGCCAGCGCCTGGCACGCGTGGCCATCAACCGCTACCCGGTGCAGAGCACGGTGGACCTGGTGGCGGCCTTGTCGCGCCATGTCGGGCTACCGGCGGGCTGCAAGCTCATCCTGGGCAATGGGTCCGACGAGTTGATCGACCTGCTGTCGGTGGCCTGCAACGTGCCCGGCGCGGTGATGCTGGCCCCGCTGCCGGGCTTCGTGATGTACGAGATGAGCGCGCGGCTGCGCGGCATGCGGTTCGTCGGCGTGCCGCTCACGCCTGGCTTCGAACTGGACGAAGCCGCGATGCTGGCCGCCATCGAACAGCATCGCCCCGCGCTGACCTACATCGCCTACCCCAACAACCCCACGGCCAACCTGTTCAGCGACGAGACCATCGAACGCCTCATCGCTGCCGTCGGCCAGCAGCACGGCCTGGTGGTGATGGACGAGGCCTACCAGCCCTTTGCCAGCCGCAGCTGGCTGCAGCGCATGGCACAGCAGCCGCATGTGCTGGTGATGCGCACGTTGTCCAAGTTCGGCCTGGCGGGCGTGCGCCTGGGCTACCTCTGCGGGCATGCGGCGCTGATCGATGAAATCGACAAGGTACGCCCGCCCTACAACGTCAGCGTGCTGAACGCCGAGGCGGCGCTGTTCGCGCTGGACCATGCCGACGAATACGCCCGCCAGGCCGTGCTGCTGAAGGCCGAACGCGCGCGCCTGCAGGCTGCACTGCACACCCTGCCAGGCGTGCAGCCCTTCCCCAGCGAAGCGAACATGATCCTGGTGCGCGTGCCTGATTCGAAACAGGCCTTCGAAGGCCTGAAGGCGCGTGGCGTGCTCGTCAAGCACATCGCCGGCCTGCACCCGCTGCTGGCCAACTGCCTGCGGCTGACCGTGGGCACCCCGGAAGAAAACGACCTGATGATGGTGGCCCTGAAAGCGAGTCTCTGAGATGAACCATCGCACCGCATCGGTGGAACGCAACACCAAGGAAACGCAGATCCGCGTCGACATCAACCTGGACGGCACCGGCCAGGCCGAACTGTCCACCGGCATCGGCTTCTTCGACCACATGCTCGACCAGATCGCCCGCCACGGGCTGATCGACCTGCGCATCCAGGCCCAGGGCGACCTGCACATCGACGGCCACCACACCGTGGAAGACGTGGGCATCACGCTGGGCATGGCCTTCGCCCAGGCCGTGGGCGACAAGCGCGGCATCACGCGCTATGGCCACAGCTACGTGCCACTGGACGAAGCACTGTCGCGTGTGGTGGTCGATTTCTCAGGCCGGCCCGGGCTGCACATGCACGTGCCGTTCAAGGCCGGTGCGATCGGTGGCTTCGACACCCAGCTCACCTACGAGTTTTTCCAGGGCTTCGTGAACCACGCGCTGGTCACCCTGCACGTCGACAACCTCAAGGGCGAGAACGCTCACCACCAGTGCGAGACGGTGTTCAAGGCCTTCGCGCGCGCGCTGCGCATGGCGCTGACGCCTGACCCGCGATCAGCTGGCGTCATCCCGTCGACCAAGGGTTCGCTCTAGACCATGACCAGCACAGTCGCCGTGGTCGACTACGGCATGGGCAACTTGCGCTCGGTGTCGCAGGCCGTGGCCCATGTGGCGCGCGACGCCGATGTGCGCGTGATCGTCACCGCCAACCCCGAAGACGTGTTCGCGGCCGACCGCGTGGTGCTGCCTGGCCAGGGCGCGATGCGCGACTGCATGCGCGAGCTGCATGAATCGGGCCTGCAGGAAGCCGTGCTGCACGCCGCTGCACACAAGCCGCTGATGGGCGTGTGCGTGGGCATGCAGATGCTGCTGGACCACAGCGAAGAGCAGGACACCCCCGGCCTGGGCCTGCTGCCTGGGCGCGTGCAGCGCTTCCGCCTGGAAGGGCAGCTGCAGCCCGACGGCAGCCGCTACAAGGTGCCGCAGATGGGCTGGAACCGCGTCTACCAGGCGCCGCACCCGGTCTGGGCCGGCGTGCCGGACGGCGGCTGGTTCTACTTCGTGCACAGCTATTACGCGCGCCCGGACGTTGCTGCCCACAGCGTCGGCGAAACGGATTACGGCGCTCGCTTTACCTGTGCCGTGGCGCGGGATAATATTTTTGCGACCCAGTTCCACCCCGAGAAGAGCGCCGAACAAGGCCTCGCCCTCTACCGCAACTTCCTGCGCTGGAACCCCTGAATCACCCCCCGGCGCCGGCCCAGGAAGCTTCTTCAAGAAGCCTCTGGCGCCAGAACTCTGGTCCACACCGCCCCTCTTGCCCACCGTGCCATGCTGCTGATCCCTGCCATCGACCTCAAAGACGGCCATTGCGTGCGCCTGGAACAGGGTGACATGTCGGTGTCCACCACCTTCGGCGAAGACCCCGCCGCCATGGCCCGCCGCTGGCTGGCGGCCGGCGCGCGCCGCCTGCATCTGGTGGACCTGAATGGCGCCTTTGCCGGCAAGCCGGTGAACGAAGGCGCGGTGAAGGCCATCCTGCGGGCGGTGGGCGACCAGATCCCGGTGCAGCTGGGCGGCGGCATCCGCGACCTGGACACCATCGAACGCTACCTGGACGACGGGCTCAGCTACGTCATCATCGGCACCGCCGCCGTGAAGAGCCCGGGCTTTCTGAAGGACGCCTGCAGCGCCTTCGGCGGCCACATCATCGTGGGTCTGGACGCCAAGGACGGCAAGGTCGCCACCGACGGCTGGAGCAAGCTCACCGGCCACGAAGTGGTGGACCTGGCGAAGAAGTTCGAAGACTACGGTGTGGAAGGCGTGATCTACACCGACATCGGGCGCGACGGCATGCTGACCGGCATCAACATCGACGCCACGGTGAAGCTGGCGCAAGCACTGACGATTCCGGTGTTTGCCAGCGGCGGTCTGTCGGGCATGGCCGACATCGAAGCCCTGTGCGCCGTTGAACGCGAAGGCATCGAAGGCGTGATCTGCGGGCGCAGCATCTACACCGGGGCGCTGGATTTTGGCGCTGCCCAGGCCCGCGCCGACGCTCTGACGGCCTGAAACCTGCACCGCCCGGGCTGCTGTGCGGCCCAGGCGGTGATCGCGAAGCGACTGGGCTGCGGTCAGGCCGGTATCAGGCCGCGCTC
This sequence comes from Rubrivivax sp., assembly GCA_027485165.1. Taxonomy (GTDB): domain Bacteria; phylum Pseudomonadota; class Gammaproteobacteria; order Burkholderiales; family Burkholderiaceae_C; genus Rubrivivax. The sequence continues at coordinate 161,240 of JAIXRN010000018.1, read as the reverse complement.
TTCGTAGCCTGCCTGCGCTGGCGTCGCGTCACGCCGCCCACCACGGCCAGCCCGGCCAGCAGCAGCGCATAGGTTTCCGGTTCCGGAATCGGCGCCAGGAAGCCGCGGATTTCGCCCCCTTGGTAAGTGCCCGGTGTGTGGATGTTGACGTAGGCACGGCCAGCCTGCACCCCCGCCAGCAGGTTGGTGAAGGTGGCGGCAGCCGGGGTGTAGAGGTTGCTGAAGCTGCCGGTGGCGGTGGCGGTCAGCGTGCCGAAGTCCAGCAGCACCGAGGCGTTACCAATGCCTGGCGTGACCGTGCAGCAGTGGATGTGGCCGAAGGGCGAGCTGTTGGCCAGGCCGGCCCAATTCAACTGGACGGCCACAGTGCCCGCAACGTCGTTGAAGGTGACCGTGGCGTTGCCGGTGGCGGTGGACGTGGGCACGGCTTCGCCGACGTTCGTCAAGTTGGTGACGAACACGAACGTGGCGGCCTGTGCGGGCGTGGCCAGCACCATGGTGGCGGCCAGTGCAGCGGTGGAAAGCAAGAATTTCATGACATGACTCCGTTGGATGTTGAATAAGCTTCAGCCACCGGGCCGCCGGGCGTTTCGAAGCCCCGCCGACCCCATGACAGAAGTTGATGATGGCTGTCAGCCTGCCTATCGACCAGCAGATGACCCGCAAGTGGGGGATGCGGCCGCCGAAGCGACAATCGGGTCATGCTGGCGAAAAGAATCATCCCTTGTCTGGACGTGACCGGTGGCCGTGTGGTCAAGGGCGTCAACTTCGAGTCGCTGCGTGATGCAGGCGATCCGGTCGAAATCGCTGCCCGCTACAACGACCAAGGCGCCGACGAACTGACCTTCCTCGACATCACCGCCACCAGCGACGGCCGCGACCTGATCCTGCACATCATCGAAGCCGTGGCTTCGCAGGTCTTCATTCCGCTGACGGTGGGCGGCGGCGTGCGCAGCGTCGACGACGTGCGCCGCCTGCTGAACGCAGGCGCCGACAAGGTGAGCTTCAATTCCGCCGCCGTGGCCAGCCCGCAGCTGATACGCGATGCGTCAGACAAGTACGGCGCGCAGTGCATCGTCGTGGCCATCGACGCCAAGCGCCGGGCTGAAGACGACGCCCGCGGCCCGGGCTGGGACGTCTACACCCACGGCGGGCGCAAAAACACTGGCCTGGACGCCGTGGCCTGGGCGCAGCAGATGGCGGGCTGCGGCGCAGGCGAGATCCTGCTGACCAGCATGGACCGCGACGGCACCAAGTCAGGCTTCGACCTGGCGCTCACGCGTGCCGTCAGCGACGCCGTGCCGGTGCCGGTGATCGCGTCGGGCGGGGTGGGCAGCCTGGACCACCTGGTCGCGGGCATTCGCGAAGGCGGTGCCGACGCGGTGCTGGCCGCCAGCATCTTCCACTACGGCGAATACACCGTGGGCCAGGCCAAGGCGCTGATGGCGCGCCACGGCATTGAAGTGCGGCTGTGAAGGCCAGCGCCACAAAACCTGCAGCCGCCCAGGCTGCGGGCCGCGCCGCCAAGGGCGGCCCGGGCGAGGTGCGCCTGATCGGCGGCCAGTGGCGGCGCAGCAAGCTGCCGGTAGCCCACCGCCCGGGCCTGCGCCCCACGCCCGACCGCGTGCGCGAGACGCTGTTCAACTGGCTGGGGCAGGACCTGAGCGGCTGGCGCGTGCTGGACGCCTTTGCCGGCAGCGGCGCACTGGGCTTCGAGGCGGCTTCCCGCGGCGCTGCACAGGTGCAGCTGCTGGAGGCTGACGCCGCCTTGGTGGCCAGCCTGCAGGCCAGCCGCACACGGCTGGGTGCGGCCATGCTGCAAGTGCAGCGCGCCGATGCGCTGGGCTGGATGGCACGCGCTGCCGACGCCAGCTTCGACCTGGTGCTGCTGGACCCGCCCTTCGGCAGCGACCTGGCAGCGCCCGCCCTGGTGCAGGCGGCGCGTCTGGCCGGTGCAGGTGGCTATGTTTACCTTGAAGCGGCTGCCGGCCCCGCGGGCGCTGCCGAAGTGCCTGCCACCTTGCAGCCCTACCGGCAGATGAAGGCTGGCGCGGTGCAGGCGCAGCTGTTCATCCGGCGGGAAGCCTGATGGGCGCGGCTACACTGCCGCCGCCATCCGGCGTCATGCCGGCTGCACCGCTGCAGGAGCACGACGCCGTGACCACCGCCACCCCGTTGACCGCCGTCTACCCCGGAACCTTCGACCCCATGACCCTGGGCCACGAAGACCTGATGCGCCGGGCATCGCGCCTGTTCGACCGCCTGATCCTGGCCGTGGCTGCGGGCCATCACAAGCGCACCATGTTCACCATCGCCGAACGCCTGGACGTGGCGCGCGAGATCGCAGCGCCCTACGGCAACGTCGAAGTGGTTCCCTTTCGCGGCCTGTTACGCGACTTCGTGGTGGCCAACAACGGCAAGGTCGTGGTGCGGGGCCTGCGCGCCGTCAGCGACTTCGAATACGAATTCCAGATGGCTGGCATGAACCGGCAGCTGATGCCCGAGGTCGAGACGGTGTTCATGACGCCTTCGGACCAATACCAGTTCGTCAGCAGCACCTTCGTGCGCGAGATTGCCAGTCTGGGCGGCGATGTTTCCAAGTTCGTGGCACCGTCGGTGCTGCGCCGGCTGAAAGAGCGCGTGACCCAGAGCGAGGGCTGAAAGTCCCGAAGTCCACCCAACAGCCGCTCAACTCCTCATCAAGCTCTGATGCCCCAGGCTGCAAACCACTTCTCCGAGCCCTGACCATGGCCCTGTGGATCACCGACGAATGCATCAACTGCGATGTCTGCGAACCCGAATGCCCGAATCAGGCCATTTCGATGGGTGCGGAGATCTACGAGATCGACCCCCAGCGCTGCACCGAATGCGTGGGCCACTTCGCTGAACCGCAGTGCGTGCAGGTGTGCCCGGTCAGCTGCATTCCGGTCAATCCGCATCACGTCGAAACGCCGGAGGCCTTGCGCCTGAAGTACCAGCGGCTGATGGCAGGCGCCGTGGCGCCGGCTCCCGAAACTGGCGCCGGGCCTTCTGCCAGCTGAGGTCGCGTTCGCGCTGCTCGGCTTCCAGTGCGGCCTGCGTCGGGCCGATGCTCATCAAGCCGGCCCCCGGGGCGATCTCGGACCTTTCCTCGCGTTCGCGCGCCAGTGCCAGGGCCAGCTTCTGTTCACGCCGCGCCTGGGCCCGGGCGGCCTGCAGCTCTTCGGTCGTGCGGCGGTCCTCGAAGGTCTGCACGCTGCCGCCGCTGCAGGGGCGGTCGGAAAACACCCGCCCGTCGGGGCCGCAGCGCCAGACCTGCTGCGCTGCCATGGTTGGGGCAGTAGCGGCCAGGCCCAACACCAGGGTGGCCAGCGCAGCGCAGGCCCGCGTGTGGCGAAGCGCAGGCAGGCTGAAGGCAGGCAGGGTGAGCGGCTTCATGGGGTGTCCTCCAGGGGGCGTGGTGGCGCCGCTGCCGGCTGCGGCGGGGCAGGGCGGGGCGGCTTGGGCCGCTGCAGGCCGGCGTGGATCAGTGCCAGGGCGCGGTCCATTTCGCCCTGCATCAGCAGGTCGCTGGCGCCCAGGCTGCGTTCAATGGCGCGGTCGATGGCCTCGCGGTCATCCGGCGAAGGCTTCTTCAGCACGTAGTTCACCACCTCGGCCTTCACGCCAGGGTGGCCGATGCCCAGGCGCAGCCGCCAGTAGTCGGGCGTGCCCAGCATTTGATGGATGTCCTTCAGCCCGTTGTGGCCTGCGGCACTGCCGCCGAACTTCAGCTTGGCCTGGCCCGGCGCGACATCGAGTTCGTCGTGCACCACCAGCACCTGTGCTGGGTCGATCTTGAAGAAGCGCGCCAGCGTGGCCACCGAGACCCCGCTGCGGTTCATGAAGGTCATCGGCTGCAGCAGCCACACAGGGCCCTGCGGCCCCGCCACGCGCGCCAGATGGCCCTGGTAGGCACGGTCGCTGGCCAGCCGGGTGCCCAGCTTGGTGGCCAGCGCGTCCACCCACCAGAAACCGGCGTTGTGGCGCGTGGCGTCATAGTCCGGGCCTGGGTTGCCCAGGCCGACGAAGAGTCGAATCATGGCTTCATTATGGAAGTGGCCCGGGCATGAAAAAGGCCCCTGCGCGAGGGGCCCTGACGGGTGATCCACCGGGTGCGCCGCGGCACACCCTGGCGGGGGATCACTTCTTGTTCTGCTTCTCGTCCTTCTTGGCCTTGCCCTTGCCCTTGTCGGCAGCCACCACCACAGGGGCGGCGACTTCTTCTTCGATCTTGGGCGTGGTCACGGCCACGATCACCGGGTTCAGCGTGCCGCGCTTGACGACCTTGATGCCCGCGGGCAGCTTCAGGTCGCTGGCGTGCAGGCTGGTGTTGCGGGCCAGGCCCGACAGGTCGATGGTCAGGAATTCAGGCAGCTGCGAGGCCAGGCATTCGATCTCGACTTCGGTCTGCACATGGCTGACCAGGCACTTGTCGGTCTTCACGGCCGGCGAGTTTTCTTCGCCCTCAAAGTGCAGCGGCACCTTCTTGCGCAGCCGGGTGGCTTCGTCCACGCGCTGGAAGTCCACGTGCATCACGATGGGCTTGTAGGCGTGCATCTGGAAGTCGCGCAGCAGGACCTTCTCGGTCTTGCCGGCCAGGTCCATTTCCAGGATGGACGAGTGGAAGGCTTCCTTCTTCAGCGCGAAGAACAGCGCGTTGTGATCGAGCTCGATCATCTTGGGTTCGCCAGCACCGTAGACGATGCCCGGCACCTTGGCAGCGTTGCGCAGGCGGCGGCTCGCTCCGGTCCCCTGCAGTGAACGCTCGTAAGCAGTGAATTTCATTTCAGCTCCAGTTGAAAAAAGCCCCGCGACCAGGGCTTGGGGTCGAGGCGATTGCCTCAAAAAGTACGCTGGAAGGGCCCAGCGGGCCTGCCATCGTGACTAGAAATTGTTGTTTTGTTCTGCGAACAGCGACGTGACCGATTCGCCGTCGCTGATGCGCCGGATGGTCTCGGCAAACAGGAAGGCCACGCTGAGCTGGCGGATCTTCGGGCAGGCCTTGGCTTCGGCCGACAGCGGGATGGTGTTGCTGATGACGACTTCGTCGATCTGCGAAGCGGCGATGCGGCTGACGGCCGGGCCGGAAAACACCGGGTGGGTGCAATAGGCATAGACGCTGCGCGCGCCGCGGGTCTTCAGCACCTCGGCTGCCTTCACCAGGGTGCCGGCGGTGTCGATCATGTCGTCCATGATCACGCAGTTGCGGCCTTCGATTTCGCCGATCACGTGCATCACCTCGGCGATGCCAGCTGCAGGGCGGCGCTTGTCGATGATGGCCAGGTCGCAGCCCAGCTGCTTGGCCATCGCTCGGGCGCGGACTACGCCGCCGACATCAGGCGAGATCACCACCAGGTCGGGGTAAGCCTTGCCCTTCAGGTCGGCCAGCAGCACAGGGCTGGCGTAGATGTTGTCGACCGGGATGTTGAAGAAGCCCTGAATCTGGTCGGCATGCAGGTCCATGGTCAGCAGCCGTTCCACGCCCACGGTTTCCAGCATGTTGGCCACGACCTTGGCGCTGATGGGCACGCGCATGCTGCGCGGCCGGCGGTCCATGCGCGCGTAGCCGAAATAGGGAATAACGGCGGTGATGCGGCGGGCACTGGCGCGCTTCAACGCGTCGACCATGATGCACAGCTCCATCACGTGTTCGTTCGTGGGCGCGCAGGTGGGCTGCACCACGAACACGTCACGCGCACGGACGTTCTGCTGGATCTCGACCGTGGTTTCGCCGTCGGAAAAGCGGCCGACTTCAGCCTGGCCCAATTCGGTACCCAGGTGGCTGGCCATTTCCTGCGCCAGCACCGGGTTGGCGTTGCCGGTGAACAGCACGGTATTGAACAGCACGGTGGACTCTCCGGTGGTGGCTGCACGGCGCGCGGGTTCAGCCGTTTGGCGCCAGCCGCGGTGTTCAGCAGATGTTTTGGCAGGGGAGGAAGGACTCGAACCCTCGCATGTCGGAATCAAAATCCGATGCCTTAACCAACTTGGCGACTCCCCTACACAGGAAGCGGTTCTTCACCGCCACCCTTAACCCGTTCTCAGCTGGCCCACCCTTTCAAAGGATGCCGCGCCAGGCTGCGACAGAACCTGCCCACCCAGCCCGGCGGCAAATCTGCCAGGCTTGTCGCCGATGGTGGACCGGCTTCGTCGACTCTTGCAAAGACTGCGCTACCTGAACCCGTCATGCGGCTGTTGCCCCAGCGGGCCTGCAACCACTTCGTCGCTTGTGCCACGTCGAGGCATCTGTCTTCGGCGGGAGGCTGCAGGTCGTTCCTGCCAAAACTGCCGTGCCCCGGTACCCAACATCTGCCCTGGCGTTGCCCATGCTGCCGATGTTCACCATTCAGCGCATATGCCTCATCAAGAGAGCCCACGAGTATAACCGGTTCGGTATCGCGAACCAGGCCCGGGTGGCCGAAGATGTCGGGCGTTGGCAACGATGCCGCGGGCTTGACCAGCACATAAGGCGCCGGCGGCAGGTCGATCGGGCGCAGGCGTTCGCCGATGCCTTCGACGAAGGCGTTGTCGCCGCCCACGAAGAAGGGCACGTCAGCCCCCAGCGACAGCGCCAGTTCGGCCAACCGCCCCCGTGGCCACTGCAGGCCCCACAGGCGGTTCAAGGCCAGCAGGGTGCTGGCGGCGTCGGAACTGCCGCCGCCCAGCCCGGCGCCCCAGGGCAACTGCTTGTCGATGTGGATGTCGGCGCCCAGCCGCGTGCCGCTGGCGTGCTGCAGAGCCTGCGCCGCGCGCAGGCACAGGTCCTCGGCCGGCAGGGCCGGGCCCAGGTCGTGCCGGCGCAACTGCCCGTCCTGGCGGCGTTCGAAGTGCAGGGTGTCGGCCCAGTCCAGCAGCACGAAGGGCGACTGCAGCAGGTGGTAGCCGTCGGCCCGCCGCCCGACTACGTGCAGGAACAGATTGATCTTTGCCGGCGCGGGCACGTCGTAGAGGGCTTGCAGGGCCATGGGGCATTGTCGCTGGCCGCTGGCCGCTGCTAGCGCTGCGCGTCCAGCCGCACGCGCAGCAGCACGGCCGGCGGCGCGACACGGCGCGCTTCGATCACGCCTTCTGTTTGCCGCGCCAGCAGCACCTGCCAGCCGGCCTGTTCGAAGCCCTGCGCCCGCGGCTGATGCGGCTGCATTGGCCAGGGCTTGCCGGCCAGCCAGCTGGGCAGGGCGGCCAGCGGCAGCGCTTCGCCCAGCGCCTGGCGCGACAGCGCGTCCAGGTTGTCGAAGACCTGGGTGCCTGAGGGGGTCTGCAGGCTGGCGCTGCCGGGGGCCCAGCGCGCCGCAGCCAGCTGGGTGCCCAGCGGCGACATCAGGCGCAGTTCACCCGCATCGGCGTCGCCCTGCAATTCGAAACTGGCCGCCAGGTTTTGCGCGCGGCGGTCGGTGTCGGCTGCCACCTGCAGGCTGAGCCGGCCGCTGACCAGGCTGAAAGGGCCGCCTGTGGTGCCGGGTGGCGGCGTTGCGCAGCCTGCCAACCAAGCGGTGCCGACCCAGGCCAGCACCGGCAGCCAAGCCGTCGCGAAAGGGCTCTTCAGGCCGCCAGTGGCGGCGGCCGCCGTCACGGTTCGGCGCGCAGCCGGGCCAGGGTTTCGCGCAACACTTCGTTGGCGCCGTCGCGGGCGCGCGCCTCGCGCCAGACCTTGCGCGCTTCGTCCTTTTCGCCCAGCGACCACAGCACCTCGCCCAGGTGTGCACCGATCTCGGTGTCAGGCCTGGCCTTGTAGGCCTGGCGCAGCAGCCGCAGCGCTTCCTGGGGTCGGCCGAGCTTGAATTCCACCCAGCCCAGGCTGTCGGTGATGAAGGGGTCGCCAGGCGAAAGTTCCAGGGCCTTGGCGATCAAGTCGCGCGCTTCGGTCAGGCGCTGGCCGCGGTCAGCCAGCGAATAACCCAGGGCGTTGTAGGCATGCGGGCTGTCGGGCTTGATGGTCATCACGCGCCGCAACAGCCTTTCCATGTCGGGCATGCGCTGGGTCTTCTCGGCCATCATGGCCTGTTCGTACAGCAGGTCGGGGTCGTCGGGGAAGCGCTGGCTGGCGCTGGCCAGCACGTCGTAGGCGTCTTTCCAGCGCTTGACTTCGCGCAGCACGCCGGCTTCGGCCAGCAGCTTGCCGCGGGCGTCTTCGGGGCTGCGCTCGGGCACGCGGCGGATCGTCTCGCGCGCCTGGGCCAGCTGGCCCTGCCGCGCCAGGATCAGCGCACGGCGGCCCTGCACGTCCAGCGCCCGGCGCGGGTCGTCCACCTTGGCCAGCCAGCCCTCGGCAGCCTTGAAATCGCCGCGTTGTTCTGCCAGCTGGGCCAGGCTCAGCCAGGCCTGCACCAGGCCGCGGTCGGGGCGCAGAGCGTTGTCGGCGTCGTTGTCGTCGCCGTTGTCGCCCGGGACTTCGGCTCCACCAGCGCCTGCCGCCGCGGCCGGGTTAACTGGCGAAACAGTGGGGCTGGCTGCCTGCGGCTGCTGGGCCTGGACGAGTTCTACAAAGCGCAGCAGGCTGCGCTCGGCTTCCTGCGGCTGCCGCAGTTCCACCTGCAGCACACCCAAGGTCAGGAAGGGGCCAGGTTCTTCGGGCTGGGCCCGCGTGGCCACTTCCAGTTCACGGGCGGCTTCGACATAGCGCTGCGTGGTCGTCAGCACGCGCACATAGGCCAGGCGCAGGGCGTTGGGGGCCTGCGGCCGTGCCAGGTGGGCCGTGACGACGGCCTCTGCCGCGGGCCGGCTGGCCATCAGTTCCAGCGCCAGCAGCGCCGGGCCGGGTGCGTCTGGGTCCAGCTGATGGGCGTCGCGGGCCAGGGCCAGCGCGATGTCGGGGTCGTCGGCGGTCAGCCAGGCACGGCCGATGGCCACGCGGGCCGCAATGCGGGTGTCGGGCTGTTCGGCGTAGGGCTTGAGCACTTCCGACAGCACCGACGCCACGGCGCGGGGTTCGCCGCTGCGTTCCAGAAAGCGGGGCAGGGCCGACACCAGGCCCGGGCGGTCTGCCGCGGGTGTCAGGCGCAGCAGGTTGCGCAGCGGGTCGGCCATCTCGGCGGCGCGGCCGCCAGCGCCCAGGATCTGCACTTCCAGCCGCAGCGCGTCCAGCGATTCCGGCAGCGCACTGCGCCAGGCGCGCACGGCGCGCAGGGCCTGTTCCAGGGCGCGGCCCTGGATGGCGATGTCAACGGCGCGGCGGAACAGGCTGGGTTCACGCGTGCGGCGCGCGGCGTCGAGGATGACTTCATAGGCCGTGGCGGCTTCGCCGCCGCGCAGTTCCATTTCGCCGATCAGCAGCTGATAGAACAGCGGCGCGTCCAGCGCAGAGGGCAGAGCGGCTGAAGGTTCTGCATGGCCGGCCTGCACGCTGGGCGCGTTGGTGTCGGCCGGGGTCTGTGCAAAAGCCATCGGGGCCAGTCCCCAGCCGCTGCCCGCCAGGGCCAGGGCGGTCGCTCGGGCGATGGTGCGCAGCTGGCACAAACAAGCGGACATGGAAGCTCCCGAACAGTTGAATTTCATTCTCACATAATGGGTTCATGCCCGAACTTCCCGAGGTCGAGGTCACACGGCGTGGCATCGACCTGCCCTTGCGCGGAGCGCAGGTCACTGCCGTCCGCCTGGGCAAACCCCTGCGCTGGCCTCTGGGTTGCGACCCCAGCGCGCTGGCTGGCCAGCAGGTGGGCCCGGTGCTGAGGCGCGGCAAGTACCTGTGGGTGCCGCTGGCGGCGGGAAGTTCCGCGGCCTGCAGCGGTGGCTTGCTGATGCACCTGGGCATGTCCGGGTCGCTGGCCCTTCTGGCGCAGCCACCAGCGCCAGGGCCGCACGACCATTTCGACCTGGTCACCACCCAGGGCACCCTGCGGCTGAATGACCCGCGGCGTTTCGGTGCCGTGGTCTGGTCGGCGGCGCTGGACGCGGCGCCCGCGGCGGGGCTGCTGGCGCGGCTGGGCCCCGAGCCTTTCGACCCTGCGCTCACCCCGCTCAGCTTCCACGCTGCGCTGCAGCGCCACCGCGCACCCATCAAGAGCGTGCTGCTGGCTGGCGGCGCCGTGGTCGGGGCGGGCAACATCTACGCCTGCGAAGCCCTGTTCCAGGCTGGCATCCACCCCGCATTGCGCAGCGACCGCATCAGCCGCCCGCGCGCCGAACGCCTGCTGGCCGCGGTGCGCGCCACGCTGGCCCGCGCGCTGGACCTGGGGGGCAGCACCTTGCGTGACTTTTCCGACGTGCACGGCATGAGCGGCGCTTTCCAGACCGAAGCCGCCGTCTACGGCCGCGCCAGGCAGCCCTGCGGCCGCTGCGGTGCGGACATCCGCCGCATCGTGCAGTTGCAGCGCAGCACGTACTACTGCGCGCATTGCCAGAAACGATAGCGCCCGGCGTCCGCCGGCCTGGGCTAGCATGCAACGCAGCCCCAGGTGCCAGGGCGGCGATCGCGCGCCGGCTCGCCACCCCGGCACCGAGCGCCACTACCGTGCCAACCCCGGAAGCCCCAGCCCCGAGCCATGCCCGTGAGCCCTGACTCCCCACCCCTGGCGAAGCTGTCTTCCGGCCCCACCCCGGCCCCTGCTGGCGTGCCGATGGCTCAGCGCCTGGAAGCGCTGAGCGCCTGGCGGTCCGGGCTGGACGCCGCCCTGGCCCTGTTCAGCCGGGCGATGAGCGAACACGAATTGCTGGACCCGCCCGATGCCACCGTGCTGTCGGCGCTGCGCGAAAGGCTGGCCTCGGACAAGCTGGTCCTGGCCTTCGTGGCCGAGTTCTCGCGCGGCAAGTCAGAACTCATCAACGCGCTCTTTTTTGCAGATACCGGCCGCCGCGTGCTGCCGGCCACGCCGGGCCGCACCACGATGTGCCCGGTGGAACTGCGCTTCGACGCGGGCGTGCCGCCGCGGCTGTCGCTGCTACCCATCGAGACCCGCGCCCAGGGCTTTTCGCTGGGTGAACTGCGGGTGCGCGACGCCGCCTGGCACCACCTGCAGCTGGACCCGAAGGACCCGGCAGCGCTGTCGCGGTCGCTGGCTGCCGTCACCCGCACGCAGTGGGTGGGGGTGGAACACGCCCGCGCGCTGGGCCTGTGGTCCGACACCCAGCCCGAAGACAACCCGCCGCAGCGCGAAGACGGCAAGGTCGAGGTACCGGCCTGGCGCCACGCCCTCATCAACTACCCGCACCCGCTGCTGCAGCGCGGGCTGGTGGTGGTGGACACGCCCGGCCTGAACGCCATCGGTGCAGAACCCGAGCTGACGCTGGGCCTGCTGCCCACCGCGCACGCCATCGTGTTCGTGCTGGCGGCCGACGCAGGGGTCACGCGTTCAGACCTGTCGATCTGGAAGGAACACCTGAGCCAGGCCGCGCTGGAACGCTTCGTGGTGCTGAACAAGATCGACACCCTGGCCGACCCGCTGGCCACGGCGGCCGAAGTCTCGGCCCAGGTGGAACGCCAGCGCGACCAGACCGCGCGCACCCTGGGCGTGCCGCTGCAGCGCGTGTTCGCGGTCTCGGCCCGCGACGCACTGGCCGCGCGCGTGGAAGGTAACGTGCCGGCCCTGGCGGCCAGCCGGCTGGCGCCGCTGGAACAGGCCCTGGCCGGCCAGCTGCTGCCGCGCCAGACCGACCTGCTGCTGCAGGCCGCGCAGGGTGTGGTGCAGCAGTTGCGCCAGGGCGCCGCACGCCGGCTGGCCGACCGCCGCCGCCAGCACGCCGAACAGCTGCTGGAACTGCGCGGCCTGCGTGGCAAGAGTGGCGGCAAGCTGCGCATGCTGGCCGCGCGCATCGACATCGAAATGGCCGACTTCGAACGCTGCAGCGGCCACCTGACGGCCCTGCGCACCGTGCAGCAAAAGCAGCTGCGCGACCTGATGGCGCGGCTGTCCAGCGACGCCCTGGCGCTGGAGGTGAAGGCCATGCAGTCGGCGGCTGGGGCCAAGTTCCTGGGCCTGGGCGCGAAGTCGGCCTTTGAAGCGCTGTTCACGCGGCTGCGCGCCGTGCTGGAGCATGTGGAACTGCAGGGCGAAGAAATGCGCCAGATGTTCGACGGCAGCTTCCGGCGCATGAACAGCGAATTCGGCTTCGCCTTCGTGCTGGGCCCGCCGCCGGGGCTGGCCAACTACCGCCAGGACCTGGCGCTGATCGAAAGCAGCTACGGCCGCTACTTCAGCTTAGGCCAGGCCTGGCGCATGGGCACGCCGGGCTTTGCCGATCAATTCAGGCGCCTGCTCTTGTCCAAGCTGCGCGTGGTGTTTGAAAACGCGTCGAGCGACATCGAACTCTGGAGCAAAGGCGCCAGCGCCCAGGTGGAAGCCCAACTGCGCGAACGCCGCCGCGGCTTTGCCCGCCGGCGCGAGGCGCTGGACCGCGTGCAGTCGGCGTCGGGCGACCTGGAAGCGCGCATCACCGAAGTGCAGCGTACCGACGAACAGCTGAACAGCTTGCAGCTGCGCCTGGAAGCGCTGGCCGAACGCGCGCTGCAGGCCGCCCACGCGCTGGCCCCTGCCGCCCGGCGCGACGCCGCTTGACCGCCCCCAGCCTGCCCCCGCTGGCCGCGCGCGTGCTGGCCTGGCAGGCCCAGCACGGCCGCCAGGGCCTGCCCTGGCAATCCACGCGCGAACCCTACCGCGTCTGGCTGTCGGAAGTCATGTTGCAGCAGACCCAGGTGGCCACCGTGCTGGACTACTACCCGCGCTTCCTGGCCCGCTTCCCCGACGTCGCTGCGCTGGCCGCAGCACCGCTGGACGATGTGCTGGCACTGTGGAGCGGCCTGGGCTACTACAGCAGGGCGCGCAACCTGCACCGCTGCGCCCAGGCGGTGATGGCGCAGCATGGCGGGCGGTTTCCGGCCAGCAGCGCAGTGCTGGCCACGCTGCCCGGCATCGGCCGCAGCACGGCCAGCGCGATCGCGGCCTTCTGCTTCGGGGAACGCGCCGCCATCCTGGACGGCAACGTCAAGCGCGTGCTCAGCCGTGCCCTGGGCTTCGATGGCGACCTGGCGCAGCTGGCGCAGGTCCGGCAGCTGTGGCAATTGGCCGAAGCCCTGTTGCCCGACAGCGCTGGCATGCCGGCCTACACCCAGGGCCTGATGGACCTGGGCGCCACGGTCTGCCTGGCGCGGCGCCCGGTCTGCATGGCCTGCCCGTTGGCAGAAGACTGCGTGGCGCTGGCCCAAGGCCGGCCGCTGTACTACCCAGTGAAGACCAAGAAGCTCAAGCGCGGCACGCGCAGCCACGCCCTGCTGTGGCTGGAGCAAGGCGAACAGCTGTGGTTGGTGCAGCGTCCTGCGCAGGGCGTGTGGGCCGGCTTGTGGAGCCTGCCGGAATTCACCAGCGCCGAAGACCTTCAAGCCGTTGTGGCCGGCTGGCCTGGACAGGGTGAATGGCTGCCACCCTTTCGCCATGTGTTGACGCATTTCGACTGGCAGCTGCAGGTGCTGCGCTGGCGGCAACCGCCTGGCGTGGCCGAGGCCCTGGCCGGCGGGCAGTGGTTCCGGTTCGACGAAGCCCTGGCCCTGGGCCTGCCCGCGCCAGTGCGCAAGCTGATCGCGCAGGACACCTGACGGGCGGCAGCCCAGGGCATGCCGCCTACCAACTACCGATGACCGCCTGCCGGTGGCCTGAAGGCTTGCGTCTAGAGCCCCTTGTCGGGCCGCACCAGGAATTTGCCGCCCGTGTTGCGCGGGCCGTAGAGCGCGATCTTTTCGGGCAGCAGCACCTCGGCCAGCGTCAGTTCACCGGCGTAGTGGCTGCGGAAGGTGGTCTTCAATTCGGCCGCCACGCGCGCTTTCAGCGCCTGTGTGGCAGCGGGGCCGATCTTGTGCAGGAAGGGGAACATCAGCCAGCCGCCCATGCCCCAGGTCATGCCGAAGTTGCGCACGAACTCGGTCGGGCCGGTGTCCAGGCCGCCGTAGATGTAGACCTGCTTCATCACGTTCGACCCGTAGCGGCTGTATTCCTTCGCGCCGCGCGACACGGCCGCTTCCATGCACGCCAGGATTTGCCCCGCCAGGCGCCCGCCGCCCGTGGCGTCGAAAGCCAGGGTGGCGCCGGTGGCCGCCAGCGCGTCGGTCAGCTCTGCCTGGAAAGCGGGCGAATGCGTGCTGACGACATGCTGCGCGCCCTGCTCGCGCAGCAGCGCCACCTGTTCGGGCTTGCGCACGATGTTGACCAGCGGGATGCCGTCGTTCAGGCAGATGCGGTTGAGCATCTGCCCCAGGTTCGAAGCCGCCGCCGTATGCGCCAGCGCGGTGTAGCCCTCGCGCTTCATCGTCTCCACCATCCCCAACGCCGTGAGCGGGTTGACGAAGCACGACGCGCCATCGGCTGCGGTCGCGTCGTCGGGCAGCAGCAGGCACTGGTCCACCGCGATGCAGCGGTACTGCGCATACATCGCGCCGCCCAGCATCGCCACGCGCTGGCCCAGCAGGGCTTGCGCAGCGGGCGATTCACCCGCGGCAATGACCAGGCCCGCGCCTTCGTTGCCCACGGGCAGGCGCTGGTCCACGCGTGCGGCCACGGCCTGCATGGCCGCGGGCGGGATCGTCGCGCTCAGCACCGGGTCGGCCGCCGTGCCGCTGGCCACGGCCGTGCGCAGGTCGGCCGGCCCGAACAGCAGGCCCAGGTCTGAAGGGTTCAGCGGCGCCGCCTCGACCTGCACCAGCACTTCGCCTGTGGCCGGTGGTGGCGTGTCGACGCGAGCCAGTGACAGTTCCAGCGTACCGCTGCGCTTGACCAGCGAATGGAGTTGAAGTCCAAGCATGGGGTGTCTCCTGCGGGGTGTTCAGGCCAGTGTAGGCCTGGCGCCCGGGTGATGGCGCCCGGGCGATGGCGCGCAGGCCCCACCGCAGACGTCAAGCGCCCCAGAAGGGCCGACCTGCCAACGCCTGCCAGCCTGTGAACGCGATGCACAGCAAACCGCCACCCAGCGCCGCCCACACCCAGGCCCTGGGTTGTGTGCTGCGGCTGCGGTCTGCGACCCAGCCCACCAGCGGCAAGGCCTGCAGCAGATGGGTGGCGAAGAAGTGCGGCACGCGCAGGTCGCCGCCCGTGGTGGACCAGCCGAACACCGGCAGCCCGCTGGCGTCGGTGCGCACACCGCCGACCCAGTGGCCAGGGCCGTCGACGGCACCCGATGCCATGGGCGCGGTGACGGCCAATGTGAGCACGCTGCCGACGACCAGCCCCAGCACCGCACCGAGCCAGAGCCCTGTGCGCCGGAGCTCTGGCCCGCTGTGGCGCCACACGATACATCCGATCGCGATGGTGGCCATCATCATCAGCACCGCCGCCCCGCCCATCAGCGCAAAGTAGAGGACCGTTTCCAGCGGCGTCGAGAAGTTGAAGTGCGACGCCCGCCCGCGTGCCGCCTGCAGGGTGATGTAGAAGACCTCCACCACGGCCGTGACGGCACCCAGGCGCAGCCACCAGCGCAGCGGCGTGGCGCCGCCGGCCCAGCTGGCCACGCCACCCAGGGCGTGCAGCAGCCAGGCCACGGTGGCCCAGTGCAGCGCAAACGACAGCTGAAACTTCAGCGGCTTGCCCCAGATGTTCACATCGTTCAGCGTGCGGGTGTCCAGCCCGAACGCGATGGCCGACGGCAGCGCCAGGGCCAGGCACACGACCGCGGTGTCCAGTGCGGCCCGTGCCGGCTCGAAGCTGTCCTGGCCTGATGTCATGCCGATGCCCCACCCGGCAGCGGTCTGCGCCACACCCGGCGCGCCGCAATCCCCAGCCCGAAGACCAGCAGCCCGATCGGTCCGAACAGGAAGGTCAAGGCCAGCACCGGTGCCTGCAGCCAGCGCGAGAAGCCCATGGCGTCGGCACGCCGGGCGATCCACAGGCCCACGAACAGGTCGAATGCCAGGTAGTGGATCCAGCCGGCCAGGGCCACCTCGGGCACTGCGAACAGCCTTTGCACGGCAGCCAGAGTCCCGAAGCCCCCACCGGGCACGGCAAAGAAGTACAGCTGGATCAGCACCGCGTAGGCCACGCACAGGCTGCCGACGGCGGCCCACTGAATCGCGTGGCAGAGCGCAGGTGTTCGCTTCAGCAAGATCAGGCCGGACCACGCCACGAGTGCCGTGGTGTTGGCGACCGAAAAGATCAACTCCAGGGGCAGAACGATGAGCGGCTGGGTCATCTGGCCTCGCAGTGCTGGTGGCCGGAGGCTGCCGACCCGTCTGGTCCACCGTTCATGGTCTGCGGATGTGACCCGCTGCGTTGGCGCGGGCCACGGGCGCTAGCCCACGACCACCTTCTTGTCGCGCAGGAAGCCGTCCACCAGCGACAGCCGGATCACCGGGTCGTCCAGTTCCATCAGCTTCTGCTTTGCCGACAGCGGCACCGGCAGCAGTTCGCACCAGCGGTTCGCCACCCAGCCGGCATCGTCCAGGCGGTAGGGTTCGGCGAAGGGCACGCGTTCGTGTTCCTGCAGCTTGCGGATGGCTTCTGCCAGCGCCGTGACGGTCTGCAGCATGGCCGGGCCAGGGCTGCGCACGGGGTCGTCGGCCAGGGTTTCGACGCGCCCCCACCACAGCCCGTTGCCACCCTGAACAGGTGCCTCGCGCAGCTTGAAGCGCTGCTGGCCTGTGCAGCGCAGTTGCAGGATGCCGGTCTGTTCGGCGTCGACTTCGTCGATGCGCGCGGCCACGCCCACGGCTTCCATCTTCACGCCGGCCGGGCTAGGGCGGCGGCCTTCGGGTTCGACTTCGGTGCCCTGCTGCAGGCAGATCACGCCAAAGGGGCTGCGCTTGCGCAGGCAGTCGGCCACCATGTCCAGGTAGCGGGCCTCGAAAATCTTCAGCGCCAGCAGGGCGCCCGGGAACAGCACGGTCTGCAGCGGGAACAGGGGCAGCGGGTCGGGCAGGGTGGTGCGTTCGGTCATGGTGTGGGCATTCCAGGCAGGCGCTGCTGCATCAGTTGCGCGCATCGAGTTCACGGTGGCGTACCAGGGTGGCGAAGCGATCGGCGAAACGCCGCGCCAGCCATTCCACGCCGTAGACCGACCGGTGCTGGCCGCCCGTGCAGCCCACGGCCACCGTCAGGTAGCTGCGCTGGTCTTCCTCGAAGGCCGGCAGCCAGCGTTCCAGGAAGCCGTTGATCTGTTCCAGCATTTCCAGCACTTCGGGCTGCTGGGCCAGGTAGTCGGCCACGGGGGCGTCGCGGCCGGTCAGCGGGCGCAGTTCGCGCACGTAGTGCGGGTTGGGCAACACGCGCACGTCGAACACGTAGTCGGCGTCCAGCGGCACGCCGTGTTTGAAGGCGAAGGACTCGAACACCAGGGTCAGTGCCGTGGCCCGCGCGCCCACCAGTGAGCGCACCCAGCTGCGCAGCAGGGCTGGTCGTAGCTGGCTGGTGTCGATCACGGTCGAGACTTCGCGCAGGTCGGCCAGCAGGTCGCGTTCCAGCCGGATAGCGTCGACCAGCGCACGCGCTGCGTCGCCGCCGGCGGGGCCGCTGGACAGCGGGTGCGGGCGGCGGGTTTCCGAGAAGCGCCGTACCAAGGCGTCGTCGCTGGCGTCCAGGAACAGGCTGCGGATGCGCACACCTTCGCTGCGCAGCCCGTCGATCAGCGGCAGCAGGTGGGGCAGCGAAGCCGCGGTGCGCACGTCCACCGCCACCGCCACGCGGTGCGTGAAGCGCTGGTGTTCCAGCTGCAGGAAGTCGCGTAGCAGTTCGGGCGGCAGGTTGTCGACGCAGAAGTAGCCGGCGTCTTCCAGCGCGTGCAGGGCCACCGACTTGCCCGAGCCCGAAATGCCGGTGATGAGTATGACCTCGTTTTCGCCGCTGGCCAGCGGCGCGGGCAGGGTGTTCATGCGGCTGGGCCTTTGCTTGCGGTGCCCGGGGTGCCCAGCAGGGCCAGGGCATGCGCGCGGCTGGTGCCGGCCAGCCTTTCGCCACCCAGCATGCGGGCGATTTCGGCCACCCGCGCTTCACCGCTGACGGCCTGCACGTCGCTGACCGTCTGGCGGCCTTTCCTGGCCTTGGCCACCAGCAGGTGGCCGTCGGCACAGGCTGCCACCTGGGCCAGGTGGGTGACGGCCAGCACCTGGCAGCTGCGGCCCAGCTGCTTCATCAGCCGGCCCACGCTGTCGGCCACGGTGCCGCCGACACCGGCGTCGATCTCGTCAAAGATCAGCGTGCCGACATGGTCTGCCAGCGCCTGCGCGCTGGCTGCTGCAGCCTGCCGACCGACCTTCGGCGATGGGCCTGCAGCGGCCACCAGGCCGCCCTGGGCGGTGGTGACGGCGATGGCCAGCGCCAGACGCGACAGTTCACCGCCCGACGCCACCTTGGCCAGCGGCCGCGGCGTGCTGCCGGTATGCCCCGCAACGCGGAATTCCACGCTTTCCAGTCCGTGGGCCTGGGGTTCGTCTTGCGGCAGCAGGGCGACTTCAAAGCGCCCGCCGGCCATGCCCAGCTGCTGCATGGCCTGCGTCACGGCCTGCCCCAGCGGGCCGGCTGCGCGCTGGCGCTGGCGGCTGGTGACCTGCGCTGCCTGGCGCCATGCCGCTTCGGCAGCGCTGGCGCGGGCTTCCAGGGCCTGCAGGTCGGCGGCGGCGTCCAGGTTGGCCAGTTCCTGGCGCCAGCCATGCGCCAGGGCGGGCAGCTCGGCCGGGCTGCGGCGGTAGCGCCGCGCCAGGCTGATCCAGGCCCCCAGCCGGGTATCGAGTTCGGCCAGGCGTTCAGGGTCGGGTTCGCTGCGGCCCAGGTAGGCATGCAGGCTGTGCGCCGCATCGTCCAGCTGCGCGGCTGCGCTGTGCAGCACGTCGGCCACGGCGCGCAGTTCGGGGTCGTAGTCGGCCACGGCCTGCAGGGCATCGATGGCACGGTGCAGCAGGGCGTCTGCGGGCTGGTCGCCTTCGGCAATGGCGTCCAGTGCGGCGCGGCTGCCGTCCAGCAGGGCCTGGGCATGGGCCAGCCGCTGCTGTTCGGTGTTGATCTGTTCCCATTCGCCTTCGCCAGGGTTCAGCTTGTCCAGTTCGGCCAGCTGCCAGGCCAGGCGTTCGCGTTCGCGTTCCAGCGTGTCGCGGCGCGCGCGTGCGTCGGCCAGCGCGGCCAGGGCCTGGCGCCAGGCCTGCCAGGCAGCGGCCAGCGGTTGGGGGTCCACGCCGGCCTGTGCGTCCAGCAGGGCGCGCACGGCGGCGGGCCGGGTCAGGCTTTGCCAGGCGTGCTGGCCGTGGATGTCGACCAGATGGTCAGCCACTTCGCGCAGCTGGGTGACGGTGGCCGTGCTGCCGTTGATCCAGGCCCGGCTCTTGCCCTGCGCGTCCACCGTTCGACGCAGCAGCAGGCTACCGTCTTCGGCCGCAAAGCCGGCTTCGTCCAGCCAGGCCTGCAGGCTGGCGGGCAGGTCGAATTCCGCCGTCACTTCGGTGCGCGCTGCGCCTTCGCGCACCACGCCGCTATCGGCCCGCTGGCCCAGGGCCAGCTGCAGCGCGTCGATCAGGATGGACTTGCCCGCGCCAGTCTCGCCCGTCAGTACGGTGAAGCCGGCGCCCAGTTCGATGTCGAGTTCGTCGACGATGACGAAGTCGCGCAGGTGCAATCGCTTCAGCATGGCAGCCTGGGCTTCATGCCGTGCCGTCGTACCAGCGCAGTTTGCGCCGCAGCGTGGCGTAGTAGGTCCAGCCGCGCGGGTGCAGGAAGCGCACCTGGAAGGCTGAACGCCGCATGTGCACCTGGTCGCCCACCATCAGGCTGGTGACGCTGTGCATGTCGAAGTTGGCCGACACATCGCGCCCAGCGACGATGCCGATGCGGACGGTCTGCGTGTCCGGCAACACGATGGGCCGGTTGCTGAGCGTGTGCGACGCGATGGGCACCAGCACCCAGCCGCCAATGCCCGGGTGCAGGATGGGCCCGCCGGCCGACAGCGCGTAGGCCGTGCTGCCGGTGGGCGTGGCCACGATCAGGCCGTCGGCGCGGATGTTGGCCACGAAGTCGTCGCCCACGTCCACGCTCAGTTCCACCATGCTGGCACTGGCACCGCGGCTGACGACCACGTCGTTCACCGACAGGCCATTGAAGATGGTTTCGCCGTCGCGCCAGACCTCGCCCTCCAGCATGGTGCGGCGTTCTTCGTCGAAGTCGCCAGCCAACATCGGCGCCAGGGCTTCCTGGTACTGACCCATCGGCAGGTCGGTGATGAACCCCAGCCGGCCCTGGTTGATGCCCACCAGCGGCAGGTTGTAGCGCGCCAGTTCGCGCGCGATGCCCAGCATGGTGCCGTCGCCACCCACCACCACGGCCAGGTCGCAACGCTGGCCCATTTCAGCGGGGGTGAGGGCGTCGAAGTCGACCACGCCGGTGGCGTGTGCGGTCTCGCGTTCCAGCGAGACTTCCAGGCCGCGCGCGACCAGGAAATGGGCGATTTCCTCCAGCACCGGGCGAATGCCCCGCGCTTGGTACTTGCCCACGATGGCAGCGTGTCGAAAGGCGGCCGGCATGAAAAGGATTACACCATAGGGCACCCGTTCAGGCGGGTGCCGCCCCAGGCGCAACGGGGGTGCGTCCGTACAATGACGAAGATGCTGGACGACCGCGCCAAGACGCTGCTGAAGACCCTGGTGGAGCGCTACATCGCCGACGGCACGCCCGTCGGTTCGCGCACCCTGTCTCGGGCTTCGGGTCTGGACCTGTCGCCCGCCACCATCCGCAACGTGATGGCCGACCTGGAAGAGCTGGGCCTGATCGCCAGCCCGCACACCAGCGCCGGGCGCATCCCCACGGCGCGCGGTTACCGCCTGTTCGTCGACACCATGCTGACGGCGCGCCCGACGGACCTGGAAGCCCGCACCGGCGAGATGGCCGCGGCGCGTGAACAGCTGCATCCCGACCAACCGCAGCGCGTGATCGCGCAGGCGGCTTCGCTACTGTCCAGCCTGTCCAGCTACGTGGGTGTCGTGACGGCACCGCGCAAGGCCAGCGTGTTCCACCACATCGAATTCCTGCGCCTGGGCGACCGGCGCGTGCTGGTGATCATCGTCGCCCCCGACGGCGACGTGCAGAACCGGGTGATCTTCACCGCGCGCGACTTCCCCCAGGCCGAACTGGTGGAAGCCACCAACTACCTGAACACCCACTATGCGGGGCTGACGATCGAGGAAGTGCGTGAACGCCTGAAGCACGAAGTGGAAGCGTTGCGCGGCGAAATCGCCAGCCTGATGCAGGCGGCGGTGCAGGCCGGCGAAGCCCTGGCCGGGCAGGACAAGGTGGTGGTGTCCGGCGAACGCAACCTGATCGGCGTGCAGGACTTCGGCAACGACATGGGCAGCCTGCGCCGCCTGTTCGACGTTTTCGAGCAGAAGACCGAACTGATGCGCCTGCTGGACGTGAGCAGCCGTGCCGAAGGTGTGCGCATCTACATCGGCGGCGAAAGCCAGGTCGTGCCTTTCGAAGAGCTGTCGGTGGTCACGGCGCCCTACGAAGTGGACGGCCGCATCGTCGGCACCCTGGGCGTGATCGGCCCCACGCGCATGCCCTACGACCGGATGATCCAGATCGTCGACATCACCGCCCGGCTGGTGGGCAACGCGCTGTCGGCCAAGTAGCCCTGCGCCTGCACCCCGCGGCGCCCGCCTACACTTCCGGCACTCAGGGCCGTTAGCTCAGTTGGTTAGAGCAGAGGACTCATAATCCTTTGGTCGTTGGTTCAAGTCCAACACGGCCTACCAGTTTTGCTGGGGTCTCCCGGTGGCGACGCCGGATTGGGCGGCGTCCACTAGCACTGCGAAGACCCGTTGGGTCTCAGAAGCTGAGTTGCGTTCTGTGCGCAGCCTACCGATTCTTTCGACCCCACCCGGCCCGTCGACGCACTCTGGTCGGATCCCCTGCCGCCTACAGCGCTGCAGGCGGCCACAGCGCATCGCCATCGCGCAGGCCGACTTTCAGGAACTCGACGAACTTGGCGATCAGGGTGTTGAATTCGGCACGGCCCCGGTCGTCGAGCTTCCGGTTGATTTCCGCGATGCTTTTCTTCCAGGTGTCGGCGGTGGCGCTTGTCAGGGCGGCTGTGATGGCGGCAGTGGCATCGGCTTCCTTCAGGCTGATGTCCAGCGGCGCGCTGGCTTCGCCCTGGATCGGAATGTCGGGCTCAACGACCTTCAGGAAGTAGTGAAAGCGGCGGGCTGAATGAGGGTACGTCAGCAGTTTGGCCTGGGCTTGGGTTTTGATGTCGTCCTTGTAGTAATTTTCCAGCTCGGTCGACAGCACGAAGCTGCCGCCCATCGTTTCCCAGCGCCTGCCCAGGACCACGGCATCCAGGTCGCCCAGCAGGTCGTCTTTCGCGGCGAATTCCTTCACCGCATCCAGCAGTACTTGCTTCTTGATCGCGGTTGACGGTACGTCATCGGCCACGCGGACGGATTCATGGTCGCGGAAGGCTTTCACGGCGGAGCCCAGGTCTCCCGCCCATGAAAACAGTGCAGACAACTCGCTGTCCAGGTAGGCGCGCGCCATCAGCGACCCGCCGTTCACCAGCCAGTCCGCGACCATCCACACGTGGCCGATGTCCACGTCGAGGCCGCGCGCGGTACGAACGGAACGGGTGCCGAAAAGGCCGTTCAGCGCGCGCTCCGAAATGTGGTCGGTGGTGAGCGGCGGGGCCTCTGCCGCCATCACGTCGTCCATGATCTCGTCGGCGCTACTGGCCGTCGCGCCCTTGAAGACGGCAGTAAAGCTGCTGTAGTACAGCCGCCGCAGGCGCTGCACCGTGATGGTGACCGACTCGCTGCGCAGCGCCGGACTGGTTTCGATTTCCCTTAGCCAGCCGATGTAGCTGGCGATGGGCACACCGCTGGACCCGCGATAGCCCACTGTCGGCCCCTTCGGCCAGGCGGCCGCGGCCTCGCTGGCCGTCTGCGCGGCCAGAAAATCGGTCAAGAGTGCGAATGCTGGGGTCATGTGGGCGTTCCGTTCACGGGCGGGGTGACGGTGACCGCCTTGCGCTTGGCCGGCGCGATGACGACGGGGCGGAAGGCGCCACTTTTCAGCGCAGCCTGGACAGCGACGATGCGCTTCTTCTCGGCGGGCAGCGCAGCCTTGAGGGCGGCCGTGGTCCGCGCGACCACCGCTTTGCGCGCAGCCTTGGGCGGGTACCACAGCTGCCGCGCGAGTTCTGGCAGGTCTGTGGGCGGCGTACTTTTGCCAGCGGCCAGGCGTGCCGGGCCGAAGCGGCCGGCAAGCGACTTTTGCAGGCTGTCGGTGAGGCCAGACTTGTCCCAGGCGATGCGACCAGGCATGACCGTCGCGCCGTTCTTGCGTGGGGGCTGCGGCGCGGTGAGCAGGAAGCTGACGACCTGTTCGATGCGGCGCTCCGCCGCGCCGGGCACAGCCGCGCACACGAGGGTGTTGATGCCTTCATGCACCACAGACGCGGGAAGGGTGACGCTGATGGTCAGCGTGTCGCGTTGCGGCACGGGCCCGAGCTGGACCGTACCCAGGTCCGGATTCAGCCAGCGCCCTGGCCGGTAGCCGACGTCCTGGCTGCGGGCGGGGGCGGTCGGCACGAGTCTGCCCTGCACACGCTCGATCATGCCGGCGCGTCCGAGCAGGCCCGCCTGCAGCGCCATGCGCGCGTCAGCGCCTTGCGCACGGGCCAGCTTGGACGAACGTTCGCGCAGCCCGCGGTCCAGGCCTTGAGCACGTTGTGCCACCAGCGGATGTGCTGTTGCCGCCATGTCGGCGCGCACGGAGGACAGGTTGATGGCGCCCAGGGCGTCGCCCAAACCAGCCCCCGCCAGCCCGCGACCGGCGTGTGCTGTGACGCTGAAGCTTCGCGCCGGCACTTCATGCTGGTTGGCCCAGACGTACAGGCGCTGCTGTTCGCCGTCTTCCAGTCCCAGCCAGGCTTGCGACACACCCTCGACGCGCAGCGTGAGCGTGACTTGCCCTTCCAGCGCGGCGCCAGGCTGTGGCGACACGATGGTCAGCGCAGGTGCGGGCGCGCGGTCTTCGGCCAGATGACGTTCCGCGCGCTGGCGTTGGTCGTCGAGCGCGGCGTGCTCGTGCTCTGCAGCGCGCAGTTCACTTTCCTTGCTGACCGCCGCGATCAACGACTGGGCCAGCCTGTCGACGGCGTCGTTGAACTGGTCGAGATCGCGCATGGCGCCGCGCACAGCGTCGATCAGTGCGCCCAGCGGCAGCGACACGCCAAACGACAGTCCGATGTCGAGGAAGGGAATCGTGAACGACACAGACAGGCCTGGGTTGGAGTGGCCGAACACGTCGCGCAGCCCGTCTTCGAAGCGGTCGAGGAACAGGTCGGCCACGGCAGAGGCGACGTCGTCGCCGGGCTCGATTGCACGCACGTCGTCCAGGAAGTCTGCGGCTTCGCCCGACAGGTGCGACACCGCATCCAGCACCGGGTCGAACAATGCGTTGTCCAGCATGCCGCGCACCAGGGCGCGGACATGGTCGCGCGCCCACTTCCGCGCCTCTTTGGGCAGGCCGGCATAGACGCCGATGCCGCGCAGGACGCCGATGGCCTGGTCCACGGCAAAGCCGGCTACGGCGTCGCGCAGCTTTCTGCGGCTCGCGGTCTGGCTGGAAATGAAGCCCAGCAGTGCCGATGCGTCGCCCAGCAGGCGGTCGCCAGCGGCTTCCAGTTGGCGCCCGAGCCGGTTGATTTCCGTGAGCAACGCGACGAGTTGGCGGGCAATGTCCTGTGCCAGTTGTTGCAAGGCCTGGATCCATTCCTCCACCGCCTGCTGGACGGCGAGGATGGCTTCCTGCAATTCCTGCAGGATCAGCAGGCCGATGCGGATCAGCAGTGCCTGCACGAAGCGAATGACGTTGCCGACGATTTCTTCGCCCTGCAAGCGGACGAGTTCGAAGGCGGCTTCAGCGTTCGGGATCAGCGCGGCGTTGCGCAGTTCGGCGACGGCGTTGGCATTGTCCGGCGCAGGTGCAGTGTCGATGATCTGGTAGAGCAGGTCGCGCACCTGCGCACGGCGTTCTGGCGCCATCGGCTCGAAGGCGTCGGCGCAGATGAGGAGCGTTTCTTCCAAGACTTCGGCGATGAAGCTGCGGTCCAGGCGGGTCAGGGCCGCCAGCACGGGCGCTGCGCCGCCGGTGTCGTTGACGCGCGCGGCCAGTTGCCGCAATTCGCCCTGCACGGCCGCCTGTGCCTTGACGGTGAGCACATCACCGGCAACGACCAGGCTGCGGCCGAGCAGCCGCATCAGCAGGCTCGAGCAGAGTTCGCGCAGGGCGCGCTGGTTGTCCTGGTCGCCACGGCCCCAGGCCAGGACGGTGTCGAATACCGGGCCGGTCACGGTACGCAGCGTGGAAATGACGACTTCGTCGAGGAAGACCTGCGCGTCGCGGTCATGTCCCGCTGCTGCAGCCAATGCGGGCTGAAGTTCGCCGGTGATGCGGGTGTCCAGGTAGGCGCGCAGCGCGTTACGGAATACGGTCAGCGACGCCTGTGCGCTGACGACACCATCAGCGCCGGGCGAAAAAGCGCCCAGGTTGGAGAAGACGATGTCGAGCGCATCGGCGCCGGCATCGCTGTTGGGGCCGGTGACGAGCGCCAGGATGCCAGCGACTTCAGGCGACGCCAGCAGCGCACTGTTCCGCAGCGATTCGAGCAGGTACCGCACCACATGCGATGCGTCCAGTGTGGCGCTGGCCGCGCGGCCCAGTACAGCGTTGATGTGTTCGCGCACGGCGGGCAGCGGCGGTGACAGGCTGCCGGAGAACGGCGCAGTGGCTTGCGCCGGCGACATGCCGATCAGGGTGGCGCGTGCGGTGGCCACGGAAATGCGTTCGACGCTCACGAACAGCAATTGGGTGGCGCTCCAGAGCAGGGCCAGCGGCGTACGCACGGCCACCGGGATGGCGTTGTTGCCGGACAGAGCCGCTGCCACCGCGATCGTTTCGGTGATCACCGCATGCCAGTAATCACGATTGGCCTGCGTGGCCTCGAAGGGTTCTTCCGGCAGCGCGCGCAGGCGGTCGGCCAGGGCGCGACGCTCTGGGCGGGCAGCCTGCCATCTCGCATTGGAAAAACCGATGTCGCGCAGGGCGGCCCGCAGCTGGCCGGAAGCGAAGTCGACAGCGCGTTCCAGCACGTACCGCTGCGTTTCCTCCAGCGCCACCTGCACGCACCGCAGTGCCACCTTGCCGCCGTCGTTGGTGCTGAAAGTGCCTTGGTTTTCAGCCAGTGTCAGGCCCAACTCGAACGTGGTGCGCAGGGCGATCTTGGCCGGCGTGCGCAGTTCATCCAGCAAGCGGCGGGCGCTGCGGTCGGCGATCTGCCGGACGACGGCATCGATACCGCCGTCAACGGCGATGTCGATGCTGCGCCGGATGAGGCGGCGGGGGTCCGCGACCTTGAAGCGGGCGAACACCTTGAAGCCAGCCCCAGCCTTCAGGCCGACGCCAGCTTCAGCGGCGATGGTGAAGCCTGGCAGGTCGGCGCCGGACTTGATCAGACGCCCCGTGATGGCCAGGTTGGCGTAGGCCATGGCCGCGGCGGCGGCCTTGGCCATGACGCCACCCTGGATTTCCAGTTCATGAAGAAAGACCTTGAGCAAGTCCAGCGGTACGCCGCGCATGCGCGGATCCGTTTCGGCAAGTGCGATGAAGTCGCCCACCTTCAGTCCGATGCCCAGGCTGACGCCAGCCGCGGCTTCGGCAATGGCTTGAAGCCGTATGGCGAGCCCGGCTTCGTCGAAGAGGTCCAGTGGCACTTCGACCTGCGCACGGACGCGCGCCGCAGCGCTGGCCTGCCCCTGCACGTCCGCGGACAGGTACTTCTGCAGTCCGCCTTCGATGCGAACACCGGCTTCAGCGCCGATGCCCAGGTCGATGCCGCGGCGCAACTGCGCCTCGAGTTGGAAGTCCAGGCTGGCCTCTGCACCGACGCTGGCCCAGTCGTCCGCGGCGTAACTCGCGCCTGCGCTCAGGATGTTTTTGTTGGCATCAACGGTGGGCATGCTCACTCCTGGCTCACGGGCACGAAGCGACTGAGTTCGCAGTGCACCTGGAACAGGTCCTTGCCCAGGTCCTGCGCGAACAGCACGATGATGAATC
The DNA here is from genome assembly GCA_027485165.1 of Rubrivivax sp. Taxonomy (GTDB): domain Bacteria; phylum Pseudomonadota; class Gammaproteobacteria; order Burkholderiales; family Burkholderiaceae_C; genus Rubrivivax. The sequence goes on along the minus strand of JAIXRN010000018.1, from coordinate 134,220 downwards.
GCACCTGCGTGGCCGACAGCGCCTTGATCTCGCGCAGGTAGGTCAGCGCCGGTGCACGCGGATTCAGGACCGGCGTCAGCTTGCCGACAAAGCCCTTGCGCGGGCCATTCGCGTCGCTGATGCCGCTGACGACGATGTTGATCGCCATCTGCCGCCCGGGGACCTGGGCGCCGATGGTGGTGGTCCAGCGGTGCGACGCGTTCAGCGCCACGGCTGTGGCCTTGCCGACGTCGATCTCCACCACCCCAGCCGTCATGACCTCGATCAAGCCGCCGCCACCCGCGCTACGGCCCGGCACCCAGCGCTGCCCGTCGAAGGTCAGCACGTCGCCCTTTGCGGGCTGGCCTGCCTGCACCGGCACGCCCTGCAGGCGGTCGATCTTCACGTTGCCGATCGCGCCACTCACATCGCCGGCCAGCGCCGCCAGGCCGTGGCTGTGGTCGGCCCGGGCGTAGCCGCTGCTGTTGCCCGGTTCGCTGTGGCTATCGAAGCCCAAGTCTTTTGGCAGCGTCGTGCCGGGCAATGGGCCTGCGGGGCCGGGTGAGATGCTTTCCGGCCGCCATTCGCCGGCTGCTGAGCGGAAGACCAGCGACTGCCCATCGGTCGGCACCGCGGCGGCCACCGGCCTGCCTTGAATCCGGACCACGGTGTTGGCGCCGATGGGACCTTCGGCATCGCCCCGTAGTTGGCTCATGCGGCTGGCGCGTTCACGGTGTGGCGCGGTAGCGCCGCCGGCGCGGTGAACACGCTCGGGTGGGTGGCAACCAGGGCGGCCGGCAGGCCGATGCTCTTGAGCGACATGGGAAGCTGCATCTGTTGCAAGGGGTTGGCTGTAGATTCAAAAGAGGGCGCGGCACGGGGCTAACCGACCCATCGAACAGATGCTTGCGAAATCGCCCGGAAAAGTCCTCAAGCTAGCCTTAAGCTTTTCTCACGGGCAAAAAAGCCAATCAAGACAATGGTTTACGTGTTCACTTGAGTGAAGACCAGCGGGCCGCGCAGATGCGCAGCGGCGGTACGTTTGGCGCTGACCACGTCGACACGCGCACGCGCGTGACGCATGCGGCTTTTGGGCTGGACAGGGCTGCCGATCTTTCCCCTACTGGCTACCGCTGTCCTTGAAGGCCGGGTCATCGCGGCCGGCATCTCGTCCGTCCCGCGCCGCTGGCGACCCAGCCCACCCATTCGCAATCTGTCGCACGGGGCCAGGCCGGTAGCGCCGGTGCGTCAACATCGCACCCTGTGCATCCACACGGTCCCATCCGGGCCGTGCAGGCAATCTCACCGGAGCCCAACTTGAAGCCCATGCCCCCATTCGCCGCCGCGGCCAGCCGCCATTCCAGGGCCTTGGCCCGAACACTGTGGCTGCTGGCGCCGGCTGCGGCGCTGGCCCAAGACGTCGCCGCGCCTGGCCAGGGCGACGGCAGCACAGCGCAGCCCAGCGCCGCGCAACGCGTGGAAGTCACCGGGCGTCAGGGCAGCACCGACCTGCGCCGCGCGTCCCGCGTGGCCAAGCAGATCTACGGCCGTGAAGAGCTGGACAAGTTCGGCGACACCAACGCGCTGGACGTGATGCGGCGCCTGCCCGGCGTGGGCATCGGCAGCGACGGCCCGCGCATGCGCGGCCTGGGTGCGGGCTACACGCAGATCCTGATCAACGGCGACCCGATGCCGCAGGGCTTCCAGCTCGACCAGCTCAGCCCCGCACAGATCGAGCGCATCGAAGTGCTGCGCGCGCCCACGGCCGAGCAGAGCGCGCAGGCGATTGCCGGCACCATCAACATCATCCTGAAGGAGCCGCCGCGCCGTTCGCAGCGCGACCTGCGCCTGGGCTTGAGCGACGGCAGCGAACGCCCGATGGCCAACCTGAACCTGACGCTGGGCGAATCGCAGGGCGCTCTGTCGGGTTCGCTGCCGTTGTCGCTGTTCGAATGGCGGCGTGAAAGCCGCTACACGCTGGAGCGGCGTGGCCCTGGCACCGACGGCGTCACCGCGCAGGCGGTGCAGACGGCCCGGCCGCAGAACTGGGGCTGGGGCTACAACGTCGCGCCGCGGCTGACGTGGAAGATCGCCGATGAGCAGACCCTGTCGCTGGCCACCTTTTTTCAGAAGGGGTACTGGAACAACGCCACCCAGTTCACCAACCAGGTGCTGCTGGGTCGCCCGGTGCTGGACGACGACCAGGCGCAGAACGGCACCTGGGACAACCAGCGGCTGAACCTGACCTGGGTCAACCGCTTCACCCAGGACCAGCGGATCGAGCTGCGCGCCGGCGTCAACCACTCGGGCTTCACCTTCGACGCGACCAACCTGCGCAACGGCGTGGAGACGCAGCGCTCGGTGGGCGGTGGCGACGACGACGGCATCACGCAGGCGGGCAAGTACAGCCTGCTGCTGGGCGAAGCGCACAGCCTCACCGCCGGCTGGGACCTGGAGCACCGCGAGCGCAGCGAACGCCGCACAACGACGCAGAACGGCCAGCCGGTGCTGACTTCGATCGAGGGCCAGCCCTTCGACGCCCGCGTACGCCGTCAGGCTTTCTATGTGCAGGACGAGTGGGAAATCTCGCCGCAGTGGCAGCTGTACATGGGCCTGCGCCATGAACGCATCGACACGGAAAGCCAGGGGGTCGGCAACGTGGTGGACAACGGCAGCAGCGTGCTGTCGCCGCTGGCCCACCTGACGTACAAGTTCGACCCCAAGGGCCGCGACATGGTGCGCGCCAGCCTGACGCGCAGCTACAAGGCACCCAACATCAACCAACTGCTGGCGCGGCCGGTGGTGGCCAGCCAGTATGCCGACATCAACCGCGGCAACACCGAAGTGTCACCCGACCGGGTCGGCAACCCGGGCCTGAAGCCCGAGCTCGCCACCGGTCTGGACATCGCATTCGAAAGCTACGGCGCCGGCGGCAGCCTGTGGAGCGTGGGCCTGTTCCACCGCCGCATCACCGACGTGGTGCGTACCGTCACCCGGCTGGGGCCGGTGCCCTGGGCCACGGTGGACCGCTACGTGGCGCGGCCCGAGAACTTTTCCACTGCCACCACCAGTGGCATCGAGCTCGAGGTGAAGGGCCGCGCCGCCGATCTGCTGCCATCACTGGTGGACAAGGCCAGCACGCTGAACCTGCGCGGCTCGCTGAACTTTTATCGGTCCCGCGTGGCCGCGCTGTCGGGCCCTGACAACCGGCTCGACGGCCAGCAGCCCTGGACCACCACGCTGGGCTTCGACCAGCGCGTGGCCAGCCTGCCGCTGACCGTGGGTGGCAGCCTGACGCTCAACCCCGCCTACGACACCCAGCTGACCTTGACGCAGGCGCAGCGGCGTTCACGCACGCACGCGCTGGATGTGTACGGTCAATGGACCTTCCGGCCCGGGTTGCAGGGGCGGGTAGCGGTGTCGCATGGCGTGCAGGCCTTCGGGCCGCCCAACGGCACCATCACGACGCTGCTGGCCAGCGGCGACTTCACACGCATCGAGCGCAAGACCGGGCCGCAGGTGAACCTGTCGCTGGACGTGCGGCTGTAGCCATCGTTTGGGGGCCGCGGGCGGGTGGTGCCGCAGTCGCTACAGGTCGACCACCAGGTAGTCGCCCCGGGCGCGTGAACAGCAAGGCAGGAACTGGTCGTGCGCCGCCTGCTCGGCTTCGTCCAGGTACTGGTCGCGGTGCTCGCATTGCCCTTCCAGTACCGATGTCAGGCAGGTGCCGCAGATGCCCTGCTCACAGGACACCGGCACGAACACCCCGGCGGCGGTGATGGCCTGCGCGGCCGACACGCCTGCGGGTACCTGCACCCGCAGCGCACTGCGGGCCAGGCGCACTTCGAAGGGCCTGTCGCCGCCTGCTTCGGCAGGCGCTGCGCCGAAGTGTTCGCAGTGCAGCGCCGCTTCTGGCCAGCCCGCGCTGCGTGCGGTCTGCAGGGCGGCGGCGATGAAGCCCGTGGGCCCGCACACGTACAGGTGCTGCCCGGGCTGGGGGTGGGCCAGCAGGGCCTGCAGGTCCAGCCGTTGCTGCGGCGGGCCGTCGTCCAGGTGCAGCTGGCTGTGGCGGGCCAGCGGGCCGCTGGCGATGCGTTCGCGAAAGGCCAGGCGCTGCACGCTGCGCGCCGCGTAGTGCAGGCGGAAGGTCTGGCCGCGCCGCAGCAGGTCTTCGGCCATCGCCAGCAGCGGCGTGACGCCGATCCCGCCGGCCAGCAGCAGGTGCTGTTGGGCTTCGCTGGCCAGTGCAAAGGCGTTGCGTGGGGCGCTGATGTGCAGCAAGTCGCCTGCATGCACCCGGTCGTGCAGGGCCACAGACCCGCCACGTGATGCCGCTTCGCGCAGCACCGCGATCTGGTAGCGGTGCGTTTCGGCCGGGCTGTTGCACAGCGAATAGGGGCGCTGCAGCCCCCCGGGCAGCTGCAGGTCGATGTGCGCACCGGCGCTGAAGGGCGGCAGGCTATCGCCATCGGGGTGCACCAGTTCGAAGCTGCAGATGCCTTCGGCCTCCAGCTGCTTGCGGGCCACGCGGACCGTCAACACAGCTGGGCCTTCCAGGGGCCTGGAGGTGTGCGTGTTCATGGCGCGGGTCGGACGCTTTCAGCCTCGATCAGCCGGTCGATGATGCGCCGCGCCTGCACGCCACCGGCGTCGGTGTTCAGCCCCAGCAGGGCCCGGCCGGGGTGGCGCAAGTGGTTGCGCTGCTGCTGTTCCAGCAGCTGCAGGTCTTCGCTGAAGATGCGGCGCTGGCCTTCGCGGATGCTGTGTGTCAGCGCGGCGTCGTGGATGCCGAAACTGCGCGCCATGCCCCAGAAGTACCAGATGCTGGTGTCGGTCTCGGGCGTGATGAAGTCCACCACCAGCCCGGCGGCGCGACGGTCAGCCGGCGCCTGCGGGCCGCCCAGCCCGGCATGGGCCACGCCCACTTCGATCATCACGTGGCTGGGTGGCGTGAAGTGGCAGACCTGCCAGCGGTCCACCGGCACCTCGTCAGCCACGCCGCTGCCGCGCAGGGCTTGGCGCCAGAAAGGCGGCGCGCTGATGCCCTGCATCAGCCGCTGGGTGATGACGCTGTCGCCTTCGACGCGGGTGACGGGCGCCACGTCCTCGATCTCGGGCTGGCCGATGCTGTCGGCGTGCACATAGGTCTCGTGCGTCAGGTCCATCAGGTTGTCGACCATCAGCCGGTAGCCGCAGCCGACGCGGAACATGTCGCCGGCGTAGACCCAGGCGGGGTCGCTGGCCCAGGGCAGGGCGGGCAGGCGGGCTGCGTCGGCCTGCGCCGCGTCGCCCGGCCAGACCCAGACGAAGCCATGGCGTTCGACCACCGGGTAGGCCGCCACGGGCGGAAAGCCGCGCACGCGCTGGCCGGGCATGGCCACAGTCTTGCCGTCACAGCCCATCTGCAGGCCGTGGTAGCCGCAGACCAGGCGCCCTTCCACCACGCGCCCCAGTGACAGCGGGGCGCCGCGGTGCGGGCACCAGTCTTCCAGCGCGGCCACGTTGCCACTGGCGTCGCGAAAGAAAACCATCGGCAGGCCGCAGATCTGGCGGCCCAGCGGTCGGTCGCTCAGGTCGGTAGACGCAGCAGCGACATACCAGGCATTCATCGGGAAGTCGGCGGGGCGCATGGGCAGACTCGGGGTTGCGGGTTTTCGGATGGGGAACGACTGAGGGCGTTGCAGCGCCAGGCGGCGTGATGCAGCGCTGGATTACGGCGTATATTGGATCCAATCTATCAACGATATCAACTTTATGGCCGCCCAGGATCGCGTTTTGGATCCAATCAGCCCTGACCGCGGGCAGGTCGCCAGCGTCGTGGCGGCGCTGCGCCAGCTCATCGTCAGCGGGCGGCTGGCGGCCGGCGAACGCGTGGCGGAGATTCCGGTGTCGCTGTCGCTGGGGGTGTCGCGTACGCCCGTGCGCCTGGCTTTCCGGGCGCTGGCGCAGGAAGGCCTGCTGGAACCCGCTGGCAAGCGCGGCCATGTGGTGCGGCGCTTTTCCGAGCTGGACGTGCGCATCGCCGTCGAAGTGCGTGGCGTGCTGGAAGGGTTGGCGGCGCGCCACCTGGCCGAACGCGGGCTGCCCGACGCCGTACGCGCCACGCTGGCCGGATGCGTTGACGAAGGCGCCGCCCTGCTGGCCAAGGGCCATCTGGTCGACAGCGACGTGGCCGCCTGGGTGGCGCTGAACCAGCGCTTCCACCAGGCCCTGACGCGGTCGCACGACAGCCACGTCATCGCCGACGCCATCGCGCGCAACAACCACCTGCCGTTTGCATCGGCGGACTCCATCGCCCTGAACCGCGAAGCGCTGCCGGCTGAATTCCAGAAGTTGCAGGTGGCGCAGCTGCAGCACCGGCTGGTGCTGGACGCGTTGCTGCATGGCGAATCGGCGCGCGTGGAGATGTTGATGCGCGAACACGCCTGGGTCGGTTTGCGCTACCTGGCCTTGTGTTCGCCTACGCCGGCCGCGTCGGCCGCGTCGGCCGCGTCGGTTGATACCGGCACTAGACTGCGCCGGTCCCGCCAACGCTCGCGCACCCGATCGCCATGACCCAAACCAAGAGCTTTGCGTCGCAGGCCGACCTGCAGGACAAGCAGGTCAGCTTCACCCAGCTGTCTGACCACGCCTGGGCCTACACGGCCGAAGGCGACCCGAACACCGGGGTCGTGATCGGCGACGACGCCGTGCTGGTGGCCGACACCCAGGCCACGCCGGCCATGGCCGCCGACGTCATCCGCCGCATCCGCGAAGTCACCGACAAGCCCATCCGCTATGTCGTGCTGACGCATTACCACGCCGTGCGCGTGCTGGGCGCCAGCGCTTACCAGCCGCAGCAGATCATCGCCAGCCAAGACACTTACGACCTGATCGTCGAGCGCGGCGAACAGGACAAGGCCAGCGAGATCGGCCGCTTCCCGCGCCTGTTCCGCGACGTGCAGAGCGTGCCCCCCGGCCTGACCTGGCCCACCATCACCTTCAGCGGCAAGATGACACTGCGGCTGGGCGGCCTGGAAGTGCAGCTGCTGCAGCTGGGCCGCGGCCACACCAAGGGCGACACCGTGGTCTGGTTGCCGCAGGACCGCGTGCTGCTGTCGGGCGACCTGGTGGAATTCGACGCCACGCCGTATGCGGGCGACGCCTACTTCAGGGACTGGCCGCAGACCCTGGACCGGCTGGCCGCGCTGGGCGCCACGGCGCTGGTGCCCGGGCGCGGGCCGGCGCTGATGGGCGCAGAACAGGTGGCCGCCGGGCTGGCAGCCACGGGCGGCTTCATCGCCGCGGTGCGCGACAGCGTGGCCGCAGGGGTGGCGGCCGGCCACGACCTGAAGACCGTCTACCGCGACACCTGCGCCCGGCTGCGCCCGCAATACGGGCACTGGGTGATCTTCGACCACTGCATGCCGTTTGATGTCACGCGGGCCTTCGACGAAGCCACGCAGTACCCCGACCCGCGCATCTGGACGGCCGAACGCGACCGCGTGATGTGGCAGACCCTGGAAGGCTAGCGCCGGCCGCCGCCTGGCCCTGGCCCATACACGCGCTGGCCCGCTTGCCCGCATGTCGTCCGACCCCGCACCCACCGCCGCAGCAGGCCTGAGCTACGCGTCCACGGCCGCGCAAGTGCAGGCCCATGTGTTTCCCAGCTGCGGCGCGGCCAGCCTGTCATCCGCAGCACCCGCGCGCCACCCGGTGGTGGTGGTGGGCGCCGGCCCCGTGGGCCTGAGCCTGGCCATCGACCTGGCGCAACGTGGCCAGCGCGTGCTGCTGCTGGATAACGACGACCGGCTGTCCACCGGTTCGCGCGCCATCTGCTTTGCGCAGCGCACGCTGCAGGTCTGGGACCGCCTGGGTGTGGGCGACGCCATGTGCGCCAAGGGCGTGGAATGGAACCTGGGCAAGGTCTTCTTTCGCGGCGAACTGCTCTACAGCTTCCAGCTGTTGCCCGAGGCCGGCCACCAGCGCCCGGCCTTCATCAACCTGCAGCAGTTCTACGCCGAGGCCTACCTGGCAGTCCGCGCAGCCGATTTTCCGAACCTGGAGATCCGCTGGAAGCACAGCGTCGTGGGCTTGCTGCAGCAGCCCGATGGCGTGCAGCTGGACATCAGCACGCCGGATGGCCGCTACACGCTGCAAGCCGACCATGTGGTGGCCTGCGACGGTTCGCGTTCGCCGCTGCGCGCGCTGCTGGGCCAGGAAAGCCAGGGCCGTGTGTTCCGCGACCGCTTCCTGATCGTGGACGTGACGATGGCCGCCAGCCTGCCGGCCGAGCGCTGGTTCTGGTTCGACCCGCCGTTCCACCGCCCGCCTGAAGCCCGCGCTGGCAGTGCCGAAGGCGGCCAGTCCACCAGCGTGCTGTTGCACCGCCAGCCCGACAACGTCTGGCGCATCGACTTCCAGCTGGGCTGGGGCGCCGACCCCGAAGAGGAAAAGAAGCCCGAACGCATCCGCCCGCGCGTGGCCGCGATGATGCGCGCGGCTCTGGGCCGCGAGCTGCCATTCCAGATTGAATGGGCCAGCGTCTACACCTTCGCCTGCCAGCGCATGCCGCGCTTTGTGCACGGGCGCGTGCTGTTCGCGGGCGACGCGGCGCATGGCGTGTCGCCCTTCGGCGCGCGCGGCGCGAATTCCGGCGTGCAGGACGCCGACAACCTGGCCTGGAAACTGGACTTGGTACTGCGTGGCATCGCGCACCCGGCCCTGCTGGACAGCTATGGCAGCGAACGCGAAGCGGCGGCCGACGAGAACATCCTGGCTTCCACCCGCGCCACCGACTTCATCACGCCCAAAAGCGCCGTTTCGCAGCTGTTCCGCGACGCCACGCTGGCGCTGGCGCGCCATCACGCCTTCGCGCGCAGGTTGGTCAACAGCGGGCGGCTGTCGGTGCCGACGCGGCTGCACGCGTCGCCGCTGAACACGCCCGACCGCGATGACTTCGCAGGCGCCATGGCCCCGGGGGCGCCGGCCGTGGACGCCCCGCTGGGCGACGGCCGTTGGCTGCTGCGCCAGACGGCGGGTGCCGGCTTCACGGCCCTGGTTTTCGATGATGACAGCGCCGCCGCCGCCGCAGCCGTGGCGGCCGGTGCCGAAGGCCTGGTGCCGGTGCGGCAGCTGCACCTGCCGGCCACCGGCCTGGCGGCGCAGCGTTACGACGCAAGGCCCGGCACCGTGGTACTGCTGCGGCCAGATCAGCATGTCTGCGCCCGCTGGCGCCAGCCCGCGCCCGCCAACATCGCGGCGGCGCTGCGCCGCGCCCTGGGCTGGCCTGAGCCAGACGACCAAAACGCTTGAACATGCCTTTGAACACCGAACCGAACATCGCTGACGCCGACGCGTTCTACGAAGCGCTGATCGACGCCCACAACGGCCTGAGCCCCGAGCAGAGCCAGGCCCTGAACGCGCGCCTGGTGCTGCTGCTGGCCAACCAAGTGGGCGACCTGGACGTGCTGCGCCAGGCGCTGGCGGCAGCGCGCGACAGCGGGCCTTGAGCCAGGCTCGCCGCTAGCTCAGCGCTGGCAGGGCGCAAAGGGCGCCAGGGACGCTGTGCGGCCCTGGTTTCGGCCCGTGGCAGCATCACGCCCTGGCCTTTTGACGCCGCCCCAGGACCTTCAGCCATGCCCGCACGCGCCTACCTTGCCGGTTTCGGCAACCAGTTTGTCACCGAAGCCCGTGCGGGTGCCCTGCCGCAGGGGCGCAACAGCCCGCAGCAGGCGCCGCACGGCCTGTATGCCGAACTGATCTCCGGCAGCGCCTTCACCGCCCCGCGGCATGCCAACCAGCGCAGCTGGGTCTATCGGCGCCAGCCGTCGGTGGTGACGGGCGCCTACCAGCCCTACGCACAGCCCTTGTGGAAGAGCGGTGCCGCCGCCGGCGAACACGCGCCGCCCGACCCGCTGCGCTGGCACCCGGTCGACATCCCTGACCAGCCGCTGGACTTCGTCGATGGCCTGCGCACCATCGTCGTCAACGGCGACCCTGACGCCCAGACCGGCATGGCCGCCCACCTGGCGGTATTCAACCGTTCGATGGACGGGCGCGCCCTGGTCAACACCGACGGCGAGATGCTGCTGGTGCCGCAGCAGGGCGACTTGACGGTAGTGACCGAATTCGGTGTGCTGGACGTGACACCCGGCGAAGTGCTGCTGCTGCCGCGCGGCATCGCCTTCAGCGTGAAGGTGGCCGGCCCGTCCCGCGTGTACGCGTGCGAAAACCACGGCGCGGCCTTCCGCCTGCCCGAACTGGGGCCGATCGGCAGCAACGGCCTGGCGAACCCGCGCGACTTCCTGGCGCCCGTGGCGGCCTTCGAAGACCGGCAGGACCAGCCCTACCAGATCATCCGCCGTACCGGCGGCCGCCTGTGGCAGACGCAACAGCCGCGCACGCCCTTCGACGTGGTGGCCTGGCACGGTAACCTGGCGCCGCTGAAGTACGACACCGCGCACTTCATGGTCATCGGCTCGATCAGCTTCGACCACCCCGACCCCAGCATCTTCACCGTGCTGACCAGCCCCACCGACACACCCGGCACCGCGAATTGCGACTTCGTCATCTTCCCGCCGCGCTGGCTGGTGATGGAAGACACCTTCCGCCCGCCCTGGTACCACCGCAACGTCATGAGTGAATTCATGGGCCTGGTGAAGGGCCAGTACGACGCCAAGCCCGAAGGCTTCCGCCCCGGCGGCATGAGCTTGCACAACGCCATGGTGCCGCATGGCCCGGACGCCCAGGCCTTCGACAAGGCCAGCCAGGCCGACCTGGCGCCGCACAAGCTGGACCACACCCTGGCCTTCATGTTCGAAAGCCGCTGGCGCTTCCTGCCCACGGACTTCGCGCTGCGGGGTGGTGCGCTGGACACCGGCTATGCGGCCTGTTGGGCAGGCCTGCCCGACCGGTTCAGCCCCGGCTGATGCCCGTGGCCAGCCCGACCCACCAGCCGCTGCGCGACACGTTCTGCCCGCCATGAGCCTGGTCTATTCCACCGACAGCGGCCGCATCTGCCCGGCCTGCCGCCAGCCCGTGGCGGCTTGCCGCTGCCGCGCGCCCGCGCCGCCGCCGGCAGGCGACGGCATCGTGCGCGTCAGCCGTGAAAAGCAGGGCCGGGGCGGCAAGCTGGTGACGGTGGTGCGCGGCCTGCCCGGCGACGCGGCCGGACTGGCCGCCTGGGGCAAGCGCCTGCGCACGGCCTGTGGTGCCGGCGGCACCGTAAAAGACGGCCAGCTGGAAGTGCAGGGCGACCATGCCGACCGTGTGCTGGCGCTGTTGACCGAGGCCGGCCTGCGCGTGAAACGGGCGGGCGGCTAGGGCGCCGCCCCTGGCCCGCGCGGGTCAGGACCGCGGCGGCTGCGGCGCGACCTGCTGGCTGCCTTGCGGCGCCTTGACCACGCGCACCTTGCCGCCCGTGGTGACCAGGATCACCGGTTCGCCGGGCACGAATTGTTCGTTGCCCTTGGCCTGCACCACGGCACGGCGTTCGCCGCCCTTGAGCTGCAGCATGATCTCGACCGCGTCTTCGCGCGTAGCGTTGCGTTCGATGGCATTGCCGATCACGGCGCCAGCGACCGCACCGATCACGCCCACTGCCACCGCTTCGCGGCGGCCGCCGACAGAACTGCCGGCCACGCCCCCCACCACGGCGCCAGCCGTGCCGCCGATGCCGCTTTGCGAGCCTTCGACCACCACCGGGCGCGACGACAACACGGTGGCGTCGACGACGGTGGACATGCGCTGGGCGTCGTTGCGGCTGACGACATCCGGGCTGGTGGTGCTGCAGGCGGTCAGCAGGCCGGCCAGGGCCAGGGCAGCGACGGGGCGCAGATAGTGTGTGTTCATGGTGTTGAGTGCGGTCCAGGACATGAAAAGTTCAATCCAGCCCCCGCTCAACGCCTCAGGGTGGCCGGGCGCCGACCGGGCCACTTGTAAAAAACCGCAAAGGCCCGCGGGCCTAGCCGTGCAGTCGTGAACTGCGGGGCACGCTGGCCAGCAGGAAGTCCATCTGGTCGGCCAGGATGCGCCGGCCACGCAGGATCATGTCCTCGTGCAGGCTGGGCACGTAGGGCAGGTACAGCAGGCTCATGCGCGCCTCTTCGGGCAGCCGGTTGCCCTTCTGCCCGTTGCAGGCACGGCACGCCGTGATGCAGTTCATCCAGCTGTCTTCCCCGCCGCGGGACACCGGCACGATGTGTTCGCGCGTCAGGTCGTCGAAGTGGAAGTGCCCGCCGCAGTAGGCGCAGATGCCACGGTCGCGGGCAAACAGCTTCGGGTTGGCCAGCGTCGGCGCCTGTCGCCAGGCGCGTGATGGGATGGCCCCGCGCACCGCCACGATGGGGTGGACTTCGATGCGGCTCTGCAGCCCCGTGCTGCGCTGCGTACCGCCACGCATCACCTGGAAGGCGTCGCCCAGCGTCCAGGCGATGCTGTCGCTGGCATAAAGCACGGCCGCTTCGCGTGGCGAGATCCACGCCTGGGGGCGGCCCGAAATGTCGAGCTGCAGGACGTCCATGGCACGAAGAGTAGCCGATTCGCGTGACGGGCTTGAAACACTGGCTTTCTAAGGGCCGCACCCTAAAAAAACACGGCTTTGTCATCGCCCGTTTGCGGCGAAGTCTGCAAAATAGAACGACCGTTCGATTTTGTCATCCAGCCGCCTCGTGTCCGCCCTGCCACCCCCCGAAGCCCCCCGCCCCTTGGCGCGCCCCCTGCACAAGGGCCAGCAGACCCGCGCCGCCATCCTGGAAGCCGCGCTGGGCCTGGCTTCGCACATGGGGCTGGAAGGGCTGTCCATCGGCGCGCTGGCGGAACTGATGCAGATGTCGAAGAGCGGTGTCTTCGCCCACTTCGGCTCGCGCGAAGAGCTGCAGATTTCGGTCATCCGCGAATACCACACGCGTTTCGAGGAAGAAGTGTTTTTCCCCGCCATCGCCCAGCCGCGCGGGCTGCCGCGGCTGCAGGCACTGTTCGAAAACTGGGTGCGGCGCGTGTCGGTGGAACTGGACAGCGGCTGCATCTACATCAGCGGCGCCGTCGAATTCGACGACCGCCCTGGCCCCGTGCGCGACGCCCTGGCCGAAATGGTGCGCGCCTGGCATGCCGCACTGGAACGCGCCATCCGCATCGCCATGGCCGAAGGCCAGCTGCGCGCCGACACCGACGCGGCCCAGATGCTGTTTGAAATCCACGGCCTCATCCTGGCCCTGCACCACGACGCGCGCTTCCTCCGCCACCCCGGCGTGCTGGACCGCGCCCGCACCGGCTTCGACCGCGTTCTGGCCCATTACCGATCTGCCCCTGGCGCCGCCCGCCGCGGGCCCAGCCTTGTTTCCGTTCCCACCCGCCGTTTGGAGTAAGCCATGGCCACCTACACCCCGCCCCTGCGCGACATGCAGTTCGTGATGCACGAGCTGCTGAACGTCACCGACGAGCTGAAGCTGCTGCCCCGGCATGCCGACATCGACGTCGACACCCTGAATGCCGTGCTGGAAGAAGGCGGCAAGTTCGCGTCCGAAGTGCTGGCCCCGCTGAACCTGAGCGGCGACATGGAAGGCTGCATCCTGGACAAGGCCACGCACGAAGTGCACACGCCCCAGGGCTTCAAGGACGCCTACGCGCAATACGTGCGCGGCGGCTGGCCAGCACTTTCAGGCGACCCGGCCTACGGCGGCCAGGGCCTGCCGCTGGTGGTGAACCAGTGCTTCTACGAGATGCTGAACAGCGCCAACCAGGCCTGGACCATGTACCCCGGCCTGAGCCACGGCGCCTACGAATGCCTGCACGCCCACGGCACCGAAGCGCAAAAGGCGATGTACCTGCCCAGGCTGACCAGCGGCGAATGGACCGGCACCATGTGCCTGACCGAACCGCACTGCGGTACCGATCTGGGCATGCTGCGCACCAAGGCCGAACCCATCATCGACGGTTCAGCCGATGGCAGCTACAAGCTGACCGGCCAGAAGATCTTCATCAGCGCAGGCGAACACGACCTGGCCGGCAACATCATCCACCTGGTGCTGGCCCGCTTGCCGGACGCACCGGCCGGCAGCAAGGGCATCAGCCTGTTCGTGGTGCCCAAGTTCAAGGTGAATGCCGATGGCACGCTGGGCGAGCGCAACCCCATCTTCTGCAGCGCGCTGGAACACAAGATGGGCATCCACGGCAATGCCACCTGCCAGATGATGCTGGACGGCGCCACGGGCAGCCTGGTGGGCCAGCCGCACAAGGGCCTGGCGGCGATGTTCGTGATGATGAACGCCGCGCGCCTGGGCGTGGGTAATCAGAGCCTGGGCCTGACGGAGATGGCTTACCAGAAGGCCGTGGCCTACGCCAAGGACCGCATCCAGATGCGCAGCCTGTCCGGCGTGAAGGCGCCTGAGAAGGCGGCCGACCCCATCATCGTGCACCCCGACGTGCGCAAGATGCTGCTGACGGCCCGCGCCTATGCAGAAGGTGGCCGGGCGCTGGCGATTTACACCGCGCTCTTGATCGACAAGGAACTGAGTACCGACGACGATGAAGAGCGCAAGGAAGCCGCCGACCTGGTGGCCCTGCTCACGCCCATCATCAAGGCCTTCTTCACCGACAACGGCTGGTTGGCCACTTCGCATTGCCTGCAGGTCTTCGGCGGCCACGGCTACATCCGCGAATGGGGCATGGAACAGCTGGTGCGCGACGCGCGCATCAACATGATCTACGAGGGCACCAACACCATCCAGAGCCTGGACCTGCTGGGCCGCAAGGTGCTGGGTGACAACGGCGCCAAGCTGAAGAAGTTCGGCAAGCTCGTGCAGGCCTTTGTGGAAGAAGAAGGCACGAACGAGGACATGCAGGAATTCATCAACCCGCTGGCCGACCTGGGCGACAAGATCACCAAGCTGACCACGGAACTGGGCATGAAGGCCTTTCAGAACCCCGACGAAGTGGGCGGCGCGGCCGTGGACTACCTGCGCGTGGCCGGCCATCTGGTGTTTGCCTACTTCTGGGCCCGCATGGCCAAGATCGCGCTGGAAAAGCAGGCGAATCCGGCAACTTCGGGCGACCCCTTCTACACCGCCAAGCTGCACACTGCGCGCTTTTACTTCGCCAAGCTGCTGCCGGAAACGGCAGGGCTGATCCGCACCGCGCGCAGCGGCGTGGCGCCGCTGCTCGCAATGGACGAAGCCCTGTTCTGACGCGCTGCCCTGACCCGACCACAACGGAGACAAGACCATGAAGCCACTGCTCGCCGCCCTGCTGCTGGCCGCCGCCCCAGCCATCGCCCTGGCCCAGGCCACGCCCGTGGGTGTGTGGAAGACCATCGACGACAAGACCAAGACCGAACGCTCGCAGCTGCGCATCACGGAAAGCGGCGGCGTGCTCAGCGGCAAGCTCGAAAAGCTGCTGGCGGCTGACGCCAAGCAGGACGGTGTGTGCGACAAGTGCAGCGACGACCGCAAGGACAAGCCGATGATCGGCCTGGAAGTGCTGCGTGGCGTGAAGAAGGGCGACGACAACACCTGGGACGGCGGCACCATCCTGGACGCTGCCGAAGGCAAGATCTACAAGGTGCGCCTGCAACCCATCGAAGGCGGCAAGAAGCTGGAAGTGCGCGGCTACGTCGGCATGCCCATGCTCGGCCGCACCCAAACCTGGATCCGCGTCGAGTGACGCGCCAAGGAGAAGCCATGAACCGATTCCAAGTCCGCAAGGTCGCCGTGCTCGGCGCCGGCGTGATGGGCGCGCAGATCGCGGCCCATCTGGTGAACGTCAAGGTGCCAGTCGTCCTGTTCGACTTGCCGGCCAAAGAAGGCCCCAAGAACGGTATCGTCACCAAGGCCATCGACGGCCTGAAGAAGCTCAAGCCCGCCCCGCTGGGCGTGCCGGAAGACGCGGCGCTGATCCAGGCCGCCAACTACGAAGAGCACCTGGCCCTGCTGGGCGAATGCGACCTGGTGATCGAAGCGATCGCCGAGCGCATGGACTGGAAGCTGGCCCTCTACGAGAAGATCGCCCCGGCCCTGGCCCCGCACGCCATCGTGGCCAGCAATACGTCCGGCCTGTCGATCACGAAGCTGAGCGAAGTGCTGCCGGCCAGCATTCAGCCGCGCTTCTGCGGCATCCACTTCTTCAACCCGCCGCGCTACATGGCGCTCGTGGAATTGATTAACACCCCGGCCACCGAAAGCCGTGTGCTGGACGAGCTGGAAGCCTTCGTCACCACCACCCTGGGCAAGAGCGTGGTGCGGGCGAAGGACACGCCGAACTTCATCGCCAACCGCGTGGGCATCGCCGGCATGCTGGCCACGATGAAGGAAGCCGAGACCTACGGTCTGACGTACGACGTCGTCGACGACCTGACGGGCAAGAAACTGGGCCGCGCCAGCAGCGGCACCTTCCGCACCGCCGACGTGGTGGGCCTGGACACGATGGCGCACGTCATCAAGACCCTGCAGGACAACCTGCAGGATGACCCGTTCTTCCCCAGTTACGCCACCCCGCCCGTGCTGCAAGGCCTGATCGCTGCCGGCGCGCTGGGCCAGAAGACAGGTGCGGGCTTCTACAGAAAGGTGGGCAAGGACATCCTGCGCCTGGACCCGGCCAAGCAGGACTATGTGCCGGCGGGCGGCAAGGCCGACGAAATCGTCGCGCGCATGCTGAAGAAGCCGCCTGCAGAACGCCTGAAGCTGCTGCGCGAAAGCAAGAACCCGCAGGCGCAGTTCCTGTGGGCCATCCTGCGCGACGCCTTCCACTACGCCGCTGTGCACCTGGGCGATATCGCCGACAGCGCGCGCGACGTGGACTTCGCCATGCGCTGGGGCTTCGGCATGCAGCAGGGCCCGTTCGAGCTGTGGCAGGCCGCGGGCTGGCTGACGGTGGCGAACTGGGTGAAGGAAGACATAGCCGCCGGCAAGGCGCTGAGCCCGGCGCCGCTGCCGAACTGGGTGTTCGAAGGGGCCGTGCCCGCGCATGGCGGCGTGCACCAGCCCGAAGGTTCGTGGAGCGCGGCGCACGCCCGCTTCGTGGCACCCAGCACCCTGCCGGTCTACCAGCGCCAGCACTTCCGCGAAAGCGTGGTGGGCGCGGGTGCCGTTGCGCCGCTGCAGTCGGGTACCGAGCTCTACAAGAACGACGAAGCCCGGGTGTGGACGCTGGACGGCGAGGTCGCCATCCTCAGCATTACCGCCAAGCTGCACCTCATCAGCCCGCTGGTGGTGGAAGCGCTGCTGAAGGCCATCGAGATTGCTGAAGCGCAGTTCAAGGGCTTGGTGATCTGGTCGCCCGACGACGTGTTCTCGGCCGGCGCGAACCTGGAAGCGCTGATGCCGGTCTTCATGAAGTCCGGCGCCAAGGGCATCGAGCCTGAGGTGAAAAAGCTGCAGGACGCCTTCCTGCGCATGCGCTATGCCAGCGTGCCCGTGGTCGCGGCGATGCGTGGCATCGCGCTGGGCGGGGGCTGCGAGATGGCGGTGTATGCCGCCAAGCGCGTGGCCGCGATGGAGACCTATGTTGGCCTGGTGGAAGTGGGCGTAGGCCTGGTGCCGGCCGGTGGCGGCCTGGCCTACATCGCGCGCCGCGGTGCCGAGATGGCCAGCGCCGGGAACTCTCAAAACCCGGCCAACACCGACATCATGAAGTTCGTCACCGACGGCTTCACCCATGCCGCGATGGCCAAGGTGGGCACCAGCGCGATCGAAAGCCGCAAGCTGGGCTACCTGCTGTGGAGCGACGTGATCGTGCCGCACAAGGACGAACTGCTGTTCGTCGCCATCGCCCAGGCCAAGGCCATGGCCGACAGCGGCTACCGCGCCCCGACCAAGGCCATGTTCCCGGTGGCCGGCCGCAGCGCCATTGCCACCATCAAAGGCCAGTTGGCCAACATGCGCGACGGCGGCTTCATCAGCGCGCACGACTTCCACATCAGCGCGCTGATCGCATCGGCGGTCTGCGGCGGCGATGTCGATGCCGGCAGCCTGGTGACCGAGGAATACATCATGACGCTGGAGCGCAAGGCCTTCTGCAGCCTGCTGGAGCACCCCAAGTCGCAGGAGCGAATCATGGGCATGCTCAGCACCGGCAAGCCCGTGCGCAACTGATCGCGAAGCGAACGAGAAGCGAATGACAAGGACACCGACATGAAACAAGTTCAAGACGCCTACATCGTCGCCGCCACGCGCACCCCCATCGGCAAGAGCGGCCGGGGCTACTTCCGCAACACGCGGCCCGACGACCTGCTGGTGGCGGCCGTGCGCAGCGCCCTGGCCCAGGTGCCGAACCTGGACCCGAAGGCGATAGAAGACGCCATCATCGGCTGCAGCTTTCCTGAAGGCGAGCAAGGCATGAACATGGCCCGCGCCGCGATGGTGCTGGCCGGCCTGCCGCACAGCGTGGGCGGGGTCACCGTCAACCGCTTCTGTGCCAGCGGCCTGACGGCGCTGCAGATGGCCGCCGACCGCATCCGCGTCGGCGAAGCCGACGTGATGATCGCCGGTGGTGCCGAAAGCATGAGCATGGTGCCGATGGGCGGCAACAAGCCCAGCTTCAACCCCGAGGTGTTTGCGCGTGACGAGAACGTGGGCATCGCCTACGGCATGGGCCTGACGGCCGAGAAGGTGGCCGCGCAGTGGCAGGTGAGCCGCGAAGACCAGGACGCCTTCGCGCTGGCCAGCCACCAGAAGGCGCTTGCCGCGATGGCCGCGGGCTACTTCGACGCCGAGATGACCTCCATCGACGTGGTCGACCGTTTCCCCAATCTGGCCACGGGTGAGGTCAGCACCAAGACCCGCACCGTCAAGCTGGACGAAGGCGCACGCCCCGACACCAGTCTGGAAGGGCTGGCCAAGCTGCGCCCCGTCTTCGCCGCCAAAGGCAGCGTGACGGCGGGCAACAGCAGCCAGACCAGCGATGGCGCCGGCGCCTTGATCCTGGCGTCGGAAGCGGCCATCAAGCGCTATGACCTGAAGCCCCTGGCCCGCTTCGTCAGCTATGCCGCACGTGGCGTGGCGCCGGAAATCATGGGCATTGGCCCGATCGAGGCCATCCCGGCCGCGCTGAAGTACGCCGGGCTGAGCCTGGCCGACATCGGCTGGGTGGAACTGAACGAAGCCTTCGCCGCCCAGGCGCTGGCCGTGATCCGCACCGTCGGGCTGGACCCGGCGCGCGTCAACCCCATGGGCGGCGCCATCGCCCTGGGCCATCCGCTGGGGGCCACGGGTGCCATCCGTGCGGCGACCGTGGTGCATGCGCTGCACCGCACGAACCAGAAGTACGGCATGGTGACGATGTGCGTGGGCATGGGCCAGGGCGCAGCCGGCATCATCGAACGCGTCTGACCACCCGCATCGAACAGGAGACAAGACCATGAGCATCAAAACCGCCGTCCTGAACGGTGTGGCCAGCATCGAGATCGCCCGCCCCGAAAAGAAAAACGCGCTGACCGTGGCCATGTACCAGGCCATGACCGACGCCCTGGCCGCCGCCAGGGCCGACCACGCCGTGCGCGCCGTGCTCATCACGGGCCAGCCCGGCATCTTCACCAGCGGCAACGACATCGAGGACTTCATGTCGCGCCCGCCAGGGCAGGGCAGCGACAGCAACGACTCGCCGGTGTTCCAGTTCATGCGCGCGCTGCTGGACTGCGACAAGCCCGTGGTGGCCGCGGTCACCGGCGGCGCCATCGGCATCGGCACCACGCTGCTGCTGCACTGCGACTTCGTCTACGTCAGCGACGAAGCCCGCCTGGCCATGCCCTTCGTGGCCCTGGGTCTGGTGCCTGAATTCGCCAGCAGCCTGGTGGTGCCGCAGTTGATGGGCCACCGCCGCGCGGCAGAAAAGCTGCTGCTGGGCGACCCCTTCACGCCCGAGCAGGCGGTGGAATGCGGCATCGCGAACGCCGTCATCCCGGCGTCTGAAGTGGTGAACCACGCCCGCCGCGTGGCCGAGCGCTTCAACAGCCTGCCGCCGGGCGCCGTGCGCGAAGCCAAGCTGCTGATGCGCGCGCCGCAGCGCGAACTGATGCTGCAGGTCATCCGCACCGAAGGCGAACTGTTCGCCAAGCGCCTGCGCAGCCCGGAAGCCATGGAAGCCTTCCAGGCCTTCTTCCAGAAGCGCAAGCCCGACTTCAGCAAGTTCTGAAACCCGCCGCGCCGCACCCGGCCCCGCATGTCGCTGACCCTGAAGCTGCTGCTCACGCCCGTGCTGGTGGCGCAGGCGCTGTTGACACGGGCGCGCATGCCGCGCTTGCCGGAAGCGGCTGGCGACCGCGCGGGTGAACATGGCCGCGGCCCGCGGCTGCGGCTCTTGATCGCCGGCGATTCGTCTGCCGCGGGCGTGGGCGTGGTGCACCAGCGTGACGCCCTGGCCGGGCAGCTGGTGCCCCTGCTGGCCCGGGCCACGGGGCATCGCGTGCACTGGCAGCTGGTGGCGCAGTCGGGCCTCAGCACCGCCAGCACCCTGCAGCTGCTGCAAGGCCAGCCGCTGGCGCATTTCGACTTCGCCCTGGTGGTGACGGGCGTGAACGACGTGGTCGAACAGGTGCCTTCGCACCAGGCCCTGGCCGCGCGGGCCGCACTGGCCGACCATTGCCGCAATGCCCTGGGCGTGCGGCATGTGGTGTTCGCGCCGCTGCCGCCGGTGCAGGACATGCACGGGCTGCCCCAGCCGCTGCGCTGGGTGGCCGGCACCGACGCGCGCCGCCACGACCGCGCGCTGCAGCGCTGGGCGGCCACGCGCGGCGATGTGTCGCGCGTTCAGGTGCCCCTGCGCCTGAACCGCGGCGTGCTGGCGCGTGACGGCTTCCACCCGGGTGAACCGGTTTACCGGCAGTCGGCAGCGGCCATCGCCGACCACATCGCCGGCCTGCTGGCGCTGGCGCCGGCCGCCAGGCCGACACGCCAAGCCAGCCAAGCCCGCCGGCCCGCAGGGCGCAGCGCGCTGGCCGATACTGCGGCATCCTGAATCTGCCAAGCCCCGCCGCGGGCCGCCTAAACCCCATGAAATACCTGCACACGATGGTGCGCATCAGCGACGTCGAAGCCTCGCTGCGCTTCTACCGCGACGCCCTGGGCCTGGAACTGCTGAGCGAGCGCAAGAACGAAGCTGGCCGCTTCACGCTGATCTTCCTGGCCGCGCCCGGCGACACCAGCGCCCAGGTCGAGCTGACCTACAACTGGCCCGCCGCAGACGGCACGGCCGAGCACTACACCGGCGGCCGCAACTTCGGCCACCTGGCCTACGCAGTGGACGACATCTACGCCGCCTGCGCCCGCCTGGCCGAGCACGGCGTGACCATCAACCGCCCGCCGCGCGACGGCCGGATGGCCTTCGTGCGTTCGCCCGATGGCATCTCGGTGGAACTGCTGCAGGCCGGCCCGGCCTTGGCGCCGGCCGAGCCCTGGGTGTCGATGCCGAACGTCGGCGCCTGGTAGCCGCCTTCAGCCCGACCCTCAGCCTGACCCTCAGCCTGACCCTCAGCCCGCGCCGGGCAGCAGCGCCCGGCGGTAGTCGCTGGGCGGCACACCCAGTTGCGCGCGGAAGACGCGGCTGAAGTGGGCCATGCTGGAAAAGCCGAAGGCCAGCGCGATGTCGGTGATCGACCGGCGGTCCTGGCTACGGTCGTCGAAGGCCAGGCGGCAGGCGTCGATGCGGCGGCGCAGGATGTAGCCGGCCACGCCGTCGGGTTCTTCGGCGAAGGCGTTGTACAGCTGGCGGCGGCTGCAGTTCAGCGCGTGGGCCACGCTGTCCACGCTCAGCGCCGGGTCGCCCAAGTGGGCGGCCACATGCTGCTTGATGCGTTCGCGCAGGGCTTCGCGCTGCGTCACGGCGGTGCCGATGCCGGCCAGGTCCAGCATCGCCAGGTGCACGAACTGCGTGATGGCTTCGCCCACGCCGCGGGCCGCGGGTTCGCTCATGCCCGGCAGTTCACGCCAGGCTGAACGCATGGTGTCCAGCGCCATGCGCGCCACGCCGCCGCTGCCGCCCAGGCGGCGCGCCATCAGCGGGTCCAGCTGCAGGCCGCGTTCGGCCAGGTGGCGCTTGGGCAGCATCACGATCAGGTGTTCCACGCGTTCGGGGTTGGCCACGGCGTAGCTGTCGGTGGTGTCGTAGATGCTCCACTGGTCGGGCGTGACCCAGGCTTCGCGCCCCTTTTGTTCGACACCGGCGCAGCCCACGTAGGGCGCGACGATCTTCAGGAAGCCTTCTTCTGACGCCCGCACCTGCGAAGCCGAACGCGTGACGCGGTGGCGGTTGGCTTCCAGCCGCGTCAGCACCACGTCGCCGGCATGCAGGGTGGCGATGCGGCCGTCGAACTGCGTGTCGCCGTAGTGGTCGTTCTTCAGGCCGTGGAACAGGCGGTTGATCCAGTCGTTCCACAGGCCGGCGCGTTCCGCGGGCGGGGCGGCTTGGGTGTCCAGGATGCGGGGCGAAACGGCCATGGGCGCGAGGGTAGCGGCAAGCCCTGCGCGCCACAACGGCCGGCCCCGCCGGCCGGTGGCAGCCCCGGGAAAGTCCTGAGCCGCGTGCACGGATGGACAAGCTGCCCTGCATGCGCAGGCAAGCGCGCGGCGGCAGCGCTGCCCAGAATTCGGGCCTCGATGCTGCCAGCCGAGCAGCCCTGCCACGTGTTCACGGAGACAAGCCATGACCGAACGCCGCACCCCGGGGCTACCCCGCCGCACTCTCGTCCAGGCGCTGGCCGCAGCACCTGCCGCGCTGGCCTTTCCCGGCATCGCACGCGCCCAGGCCGCGCCCGTGCGGGTGGGCTACGCCATCGCCCGCACAGGCCCGTGGACGACCGGTGCGCAGGTCAGCCAGGAACCGAACTACCTGCTCTGGGCCGAACAGCAGAACGCGGCCGGCGGCCTGAACGTGAAGGGCAGCAAGCGGCCCATCGAGCTGATCAGCAGCGACGACCGCAGCGACATCGAAACCTGCGTGCGCACCTATGAAAAGCTGATGGGCAGCGATAAGGTCGACCTGGTGCTGCCGCCCTGGGGCAGCAACGCCAACTTCGCCGTGGCCCCGCTGGCCAACCGCTTCCAGTACCCCTTCCTGGCCCCCACGGCGCTGAGCCGCCGGCTGGCCGAAATGAAGCTGCCATACTTTTTCCTGCTGCTGCAGCAGCCCAAGCCGATGATGGACGCGCTGGTGGACATGCTGAAGGCCAATGGCGTGAAGACCATTGCCACCATCTACGTGGACGACCTGTTCGGCCTGGAAAACTACGCCGCGCTGAAGGTGGCCATCCAGGGCACGGGCATCAGCATCGTCGAAGACAAGAGCTACCCGCTGGGCGTGAAGGACTTGTCGCCGGTGCTGCGCAGCATCAAGGACAAGAACCCCGACGCCTTCGTCGGCCTGACTTACCCGCCCGACACCATCCTGGCCAGCCGGCAGAGCAAGGAAATCGGCTTCAGCCCGAAGTTCTTTTACGCCAGCGTGGGCACGGCCTTCCAGCTGTACCGCAACGTGATGGCCGCCGGCGCCGAAGGCGTGTTGGGCATGGGCAGCTGGAACGGCAAGACCAGCCCTGCGGCCAAGGCTTACTTCGACGCCCACGTGAAGAAGTTCGGTGCCGCCAAGGAACCCGACCGCTGGGCCAGCGGCGCCACCTGGGCCGGGCTGGAAATCCTGACCGCTGCCGTGGCCAAGGCCGGTCTCGACAGACGAGCCATCCGCGACTACGTGGCCAGTACCGAGCACAACACCATCATCGGCAAGATCAGGTTCGCCGGCAGCGAAAACGTGGGCACGCCGGGCACGGTAGGCCAGTGGCAGAAGGGCGAATTTGAAGTCGTCTGGCCAAAGGCGAACGCGACCGCGCCATTGGTGCCCGCAAAACCGGCCTGGGTCTGACGGCCTCGCGCCCACTGGTCCACGCGCACCGTGTCCGCAGGTTCCTGGCTCGAACTCATCGCCTCCGGTCTCATCACCGGTGGCGTGTACGCGCTCGTCGCGCTGGGCCTGAACTTGCAGTACGGGCTGATGCGCATCCTGAACATCGCGCATGGCGAATTCCTCATGGTGGGCGCCTTCCTGACGTGGTCGGCCACCACCAGCTTCGGCATCTCGCCGCTGCTGATGATTCCCGTCAGCTTCGCGCTGCTGATGGGCCTGGGTCTGGTGCTGCACCGCCTGGTGTTCAGGCAGCTCACGCGCACCAGCCCGAACCTGGACATCTTCGAAGCACGCGGGCTAATGGTCAGCTTCGGCCTGATGTTCCTGGTGCAGAACTTTGCCCAGCTGGTCTGGGGTGGCGACCTGCGCGGCTACGACTTCCTGGCCGACCCGGTGGCCATTGGCAGCGCCCAGTTCGCCGCCAACAAGCTGCTGCTGCTGGCGCTGGCCCTGGCCTTCAGCGCGGCCCTGATCGTGGTGCTGAAGACCACGCTCTACGGCAAGGGCGTGCGCGCGCTGATGCAGTCGCCCACCGGAGCGCAGCTGGTGGGCATCGACACCGAACGCCTGCACCCGCTGATGTTCGGCGTGGGCCTGGGGCTGTCGGGCGTAGCCGGCTGCCTGCTGAGCATGACCTACACCATCAGCCCGTCGATGGGCGAGCCCTACACCGTCACGGCCCTGATCGTCATCACCCTGGGCGGCTTCGGCAGCATGGCCGGTGCGTTGGCCGGTGGCCTGGCGCTGGGCGTGATCGAAGCC
The DNA here is from genome assembly GCA_027485165.1 of Rubrivivax sp. Classification (GTDB taxonomy): domain Bacteria; phylum Pseudomonadota; class Gammaproteobacteria; order Burkholderiales; family Burkholderiaceae_C; genus Rubrivivax. Next base: position 109,614 of record JAIXRN010000018.1, on the reverse strand, counting down.
GTGGGCATGCACTTCACCAGCCCTTCGCTGAAGAGCCTGCTGAGCTACGGCATCTTCATCGCCGTGCTGCTGTGGCGGCCCAACGGTTTGTTTGCACGGCGATAGCACAAGAGACCCAGCACTGGCCATGAAGCGCGATTTCCTGATCCTCTTTGCCATCGCCGGCTGGGCCCTGGCCGTGCCGCACTACGGCAGCGAATTCGCCGTCTCGATGGCGCTTACCTGCCTGATGTATGGCGCGCTGTCCAGCAGCTGGAGCCTGTTTTGCGGCAGCACGCGCTACCTGTCGCTGGCCACGGCCGCTTTCTTCGGCCTGGGCGCTTACACCAGTGCACTGCTGCTGGAAACGCTGCCCTGGCTGGTGGCCATCGGCCTGGGCGCGCTGATCGCAGCCGTCATCGCCGCCGTGATGGGCGCGGCCGTTCTGCACTTGCGCGGCACCTATTTCGCTGTGCTGACATTCGGCATGACCGAGCTCATCCGCCACGCCATCACCTACTGGGAAAAGCAGGTCACCGGCACCGTCGGCCGCGTGCTGGCCGTGGTGCCCGAACGCGACACCGTGTACCTGACGATGCTGGGCCTGGCCGTACTGGCCATTGCCACCAGCATCGTGGTGCGGCGCAGCCGCTTCGGCCTGGCGATGGCCGGCATCGGCGCTGACGAACAGCGTGCGCAGACCCTGGGCGTGAATACGCGTCTGGTGAAGATCGCCGGCTTCGCGATGACGGCAGCTTTCGCTGGTGCTGTGGGCGCAGCGATGAGCGTGCGCTGGACCTACATCGACCCGGCCACCGTCTTCAACCCCTTCATCGGCTTCCAGACGGTGTTGATCGCGTTGATCGGTGGCGCCGCCACGCTATGGGGCCCCTTGATCGCCGCGGTCGTCTTCAGCCTGCTGGCCGAAACGCTTCGCCTGCAGGCACCGCAGCTGTACCTGATGTCGCTGGGCCTGCTGCTCGTCCTGTGCGTGCTGTACCTGCCGGGCGGTCTGGCTTCGCTGCGGCGCAGCACCTTCACCGGCTGGGGCGACGACATCCGTGCGCGCTGGCGGGCAGGCTGGTTCAAGCGTGCCAAGCCGGCGGGGGAACTGCGCGCATGAACGGCCACCCCTTGCTGGAAGCGCGCGATGTGACGGTGCGCTTTGGTGGCCTGACGGCCGTGGACAGCGTGAGCGCGGCCTTCGCGGCGGGTGAACTGGTGGGCATCATCGGCCCCAACGGCGCCGGCAAGACGACTTTCTTCAATGCCTTGTCGGGCGTGGTGGAAGCCACATCCGGCGACCTGTATGCCGGCGGCACGCGCCTGACGGGCGCCAAGCCGCACCGCTTTGCACAGCAGGGTATTGCCCGCACCTTTCAGACGCCGCGCGTGTTCGGCGAACTGAGCGTGGCCGCGAACATCGACTTCGGCCTGCAGTTCGCCGGGCGCCAACGCAGCGCTTCATGGCTGCTGAAGGACGAGACCAGCATCCTCAACCTCATCAACCTGCGTGCACAAGCCGCGCTGCCAGCCGCGGCCATCACGCCTTCGCAGCAGCGCCTGCTGGAAATCGGCATGGCCCTGGCCACGCGGCCCAAGCTGCTGTTGCTGGACGAAGTGGCGGCCGGGCTGACCGAAAGCGAAGTCGAAGCCATGGCCCAGCTGATCCGCCGCCTGCGCGACGAACTGGACCTGACGGTGATCTGGATCGAACACGCCGTGACGACCCTACTGCGCCATGTCGAACGCGTGATCGTGCTGCACCAGGGCCGCAAGATCGCCGACGGTCTGCCTTCCCAGGTGGTGCGCAACGCCGAGGTGATCGAAGCCTACCTGGGCGACGAGATGGCGGAGATGGTGTGAGGATGGCTGTGCGTCTCAGGGCAATTCCTTGGGTAGCGCACATTGCTGCTGCCAGCCCGATGGGCGCGTTTGCGCGGACCCTTCGGATGGCATCGTTCGTCCCTGGGCTGTGGCAGTCGGGTGGCCCCCTCCGCTCATGTCCCCCGCCAGCGCGTCGCAGGCCACTCGATCGGCAAGGCGCTGCGCTGGCTCCTCCTTTACTTCGCTGCGGGGGCCACCCGACTGCCGCAGCCCGGCAAGGTGGCTGCGCGCAACCGTTGCGCGCCAACATGGTTCGCGAAGGCGGGCTGGGCTTGGCTGCGGCGCGCACGAGAGGCGCCGAGGACCGAGCACCGCAGGGCAGCCGGAGCGCAGCGGAGGCCGCCGAACATAAGCGCTGCAGCCAAGCCCAGCACGCCTTTGCCGGGGCACAGCGCCAAGCAGAACGGATGTCTGCAACGGACAAAAAGCCGAAGTGCGCCATCAGCCGACCCATCGCATGAAGAACGACATCGAAGCCGCCCTGGCCCGCCCGCTGGCGCACTTGAAGGTCGAAGGCCTGAGCGCGGGCTATGGCAAGTTCCTGGTGCTGCGTGACCTGTGCCTGGAAGCGCGGCCGGGGGTCACCGTCATCCTGGGGCCGAACGGCGCGGGCAAGACCACGCTGCTGAAAGCCATTGCCGGGCTCATCCCGCGGGGCGGCAAGCTTTTGCTGAACGGCACGGAAATCGAGCGCGATGCCAAGACGTCGGCCATCGTGCAGCAGGGCCTGGCCCTGGTCGCAGAAGGCCGGCAGCTGTTCCCGCAGATGACGGTCGAAGAGAACCTGGAACTGGGCGGCTGGCTGGTCAGCCCCGCTGAACGTGTACGCCGCATCGAACAGGCCTTCAAGGACTTCCCGAAACTGGGCGAACGCCGCCGCCAGCTGGCCGGCACCATGAGCGGCGGCGAACAGCAGATGGTGGCGGTGGCCCGCGCCATGATGAGCGCGCCGCGCCTTCTGATGCTGGACGAGCCCAGCCTGGGCCTGGCGCCGAAGATGGTGGATGAATTGCTGGCGATTGCGCGCCGCATCGCCGACGCTGGCACCACCGTGCTGATGGTGGAACAGAACGTCCGCAAGGCCCTGGCGGTGGCCGACCGCGGCTACGTGCTGGAACGTGGCGCCCTGGTGGCCAGCGGGCCGGCGCGTCTGCTGGCCCGGTCCAGCGTCATCCGCCAGGCCTATCTGGGTGCTGGCAGCAACACACCGAAGAACGCAAAGGAGAACACCATGTCCGACCTGTCCATGCTCATCAACGGCTTGGCCGTTTCCGCCGAAGGTGGCGCCACTTTCGAACGCCGCAACCCGCTGGACGGCAGCGTGGCCACGCGTGCGCCGGCGGCTTCTGAAGCCGACGCGGTGATGGCGGTGGAAGCCGCCGCCGAAGCCTTCAAGACCTGGGGCCAGACCGGCCCCACCGAACGCCGCATGCTGCTGCTGAAGGCGGCCGACGCGCTGGAAGCGAAGACCCCGGCCTTCATCCAGGCCGTGGCGGCGGAGACTGGCGCCACCGGCATGTGGGCCGGCTTCAACGTGCACCTGGCCGCCGGCATGCTGCGCGAAGCCGCGGCGCTGACGACGCAGATCAGCGGCGAGATCATCCCGTCCGACGTACCCGGCTCGCTGGCCATGGGCATGCGTCAGCCGGCGGGCGTGGTGCTGGGCATCGCGCCGTGGAACGCGCCCGTCATCCTGGCCGTGCGGGCGATCGCCGCGCCGCTGGCCTGCGGCAACACCGTCATCCTGAAGGGCAGCGAAAACTGCCCGCGCACGCACCAGCTCATCGTCGAAGCGCTGCAGGAAGCAGGCTTCCCCGCTGGGGTGGTGAACTACGTGACGAATGCCCCGGCCGACGCCGGCAAGGTGGTGGAAGCCATGGTCGCGCACCCGGCCGTGCGGCGCGTGAACTTCACCGGCAGCACGCGCGTGGGCCGCATCATTGCGATGACCTGCGCCAAGTACCTGAAGCCCGCGGTGCTGGAACTGGGCGGCAAGGCGCCGCTGCTGGTGCTGGACGACGCCGACCTGGAAGCCGCTGTCAATGCCGCGGCCTTCGGTGCTTTTGCCAACAGCGGGCAGATCTGCATGTCGACCGAACGCATCATCGTCGACAGCCGGGTGGCCAACGACTTCGTCGCCCTGTTCGCGAAGAAGGCCAAGAGCCTGCCGCTGGGCGACCCGCGCAAGCCAGAACCCGTGGTGCTGGGCAGCGTCATCGGCATGGGCACGGTGGAACACTGCAACGCGCTGATCGACGACGCCCTGGCCAAGGGCGCCAAGCTGGTGTGCGGCGGCAAGGCAGACAGCACGCTGATGCCGGCCACGATCCTGGACCACGTGACGCCGCAGATGCGCATCTATCACGAGGAAACCTTTGGCCCGGTGAAGTGCATCGTGCGCGTGGATGGCGACGACGCGGCTGTCGCCTGCGCCAACGACAACGAATACGGCCTGTCTGCAGCGGTCTTCAGCCGTGACGTAGCGCGCGGCATGAACGTAGCACGGCGCATCGAATCCGGCATCTGCCACGTCAACGGCCCGACCGTGCACGACGAAGCCCAGATGCCCTTCGGTGGCGTGAAGGGCAGCGGCCTGGGCCGCTTTGGCGGCAAGGCCGGCATTGCGGAATTCACCGAACTGCGCTGGGTGACGGTGCAGACCACGCCGCGACACTACCCGTTCTGAGGCAGACGCCCCGCCCCGCGCCGTGCTTCGGGCGTGGCGCCGGGGTCGCTATCGCACCGCGCGGGGCTTGCCCTGGTGGTCGATGGCCACGTAGGTCAAGTCCGCTTCGGTCACCTTCACCACGTGCAGGTTGGCCGGGTTGCGCTCGGCATAGACCTCGACGTGCACGCTGATGCTGGTGTTGCCGATGCGCGTGATGCGGGCGTAGAAGCTCAGCAGGTCGCCCAGGCTGACGGGCTGCTTGAAGACGAACTGGTTCACCGCCACGGTGGCGATGCGCCCCTTGGCGATGCGGCTGGGCAGCACAGCGCCGGCCAGGTCGACCTGGGCCATGATCCAGCCGCCGAAGATATCGCCGTTGGCATTCACGTCGGCGGGCATCGGCATCACGCGCAGCACCAGTTCGCTGCTGTCGGGCAGGGTCTGGGGCGACAGGGCAGGCACGTCGCCCCCGGCGGTGTCTGGGCTCGTGGGCAGGGTGGCGGGCAGGTTCATGGCGGTGGCTTCCTCGCTGCAGTCTCACGGCGTGCCCGGGCCACGGCGACAATGCCGCATGCCCCCTCACGCCACTGCTGCCACTGTAGCCCCCGCCCAGCCGGGCGCAGCGCCCCCCGCCCCGCGCAGCGACTGGAACACCCTGGCCAAGCTGCTGCCCTACCTGTGGCAGTACCGCTGGCGCGTGGGCATTGCGCTGGCCTTCCTGGTGGCGGCCAAGGCCGCCAACGTGGGCGTGCCGGTGCTGCTGAAGTACCTGGTGGACGCGATGACCATCCCTCCCGGCAGCACGCAGGCCTTGCTGGTGGTACCGGTGGCGCTGATCGTGGCTTATGGCGCGCTGCGCCTGTCCACCAGCCTCTTCACCGAACTGCGCGAACTGATCTTCGCCAAGGCCACCGAAGGCACGGCGCGCAGCATCAGCCTGCAGGTCTTCCGCCACCTGCACGCGTTGAGCCTGCGCTTCCACCTGGAACGCCAGACCGGTGGCATGACGCGCGACATCGAACGTGGCACGCGCGCCGTGCATTCGCTGATCTCGTATTCGCTCTATAGCATCGTGCCCACCATCATCGAAGTGACGATGGTGCTGACCCTGCTGGCGCTGAAGTTCGACGTCTGGTTCGCGTGGATCACGATTGCCGCGCTGGTGGTGTACGTCACCTTCACCATCACGGTAACCGAATGGCGCACGCAGTTCCGCAAACAGATGAACGAAATCGATTCGACGGCTCATTCGCGCGCTATCGATTCGCTGCTGAACTACGAGACCGTCAAATACTTCAACAACGAAGACTTCGAAGCGAAGCGCTACGACGAGAACCTGGAACGCCTGCGCAAGGCCAGCCTGAAGAGCCAGAGTACGCTGAGCCTGCTGAACACCGGGCAGCAGCTGATCATCGCCACCGCGCTGGTTGCGATGCTGTGGCGCGCCACGCTGGGCGTAGCCGAGGGCCGGCTGACGCTGGGCGACCTGGTGATGGTGAATGCGTTCATGATCCAGCTGTACATCCCGCTGAACTTCCTGGGCGTGATCTACCGCGAGATCAAGCAGAGCCTGACCGACCTGGACAAGATGTTCGTGCTGCTGGAACGTAACCGCGAAGTGGACGACGCGGTCGGCGCAAAGCCGCTGCAGGTGACGCAGGGCCATGTGCGCTTCGAACACGTGAGCTTTGCCTATGACGCCAGCCGGCCCATCCTGCACGACCTGAGCTTCGATATCCCGCCCGGCAAGACGGTGGCGGTGGTCGGGCCTTCGGGCGCGGGCAAGAGCACGCTGGCGCGGCTGCTCTACCGCTTCTACGACATCAGTGGCGGCACGCTCAGCATCGACGGGCAGGACATCCGGCAGGTCACGCAAGGCAGCCTGCGCGCGGCCGTGGGCATCGTGCCGCAGGACACCGTGCTCTTCAACGACACGGTCGAATACAACATCGCGTACGGCCGCCCGGGCGCCAGCCACGGCGAAGTGGAAGCCGCCGCCCGGGCGGCCCACATCCACGATTTCATCGCCAGCACGCCCAAGGGCTACGAGACCATGGTGGGCGAACGCGGGCTGAAGCTGAGCGGGGGCGAAAAGCAGCGCGTGGCGATTGCGCGCACGCTGCTGAAGAACCCGCCCATCCTGATCTTCGACGAAGCCACCTCGGCGTTGGACAGCGCCAATGAACGCGCCATCCAGGCCGAACTGAAGAGCGTGTCGCAGGGCAAGACGGCACTCGTCATCGCGCACCGCCTGAGCACCGTGGTGGACGCACACGAGATCGTGGTGCTGGAGGGCGGGCGCATCGTCGAACGCGGCCCGCACGCCGAACTGCTGGCGCGCGACGGCCGCTACGCGCAGATGTGGCGCATGCAGCAGGCGGGCGAAGACCTGTAGGACGAGTTCCCGCAGAAGTTCCCGAAACAGGGCAGGGCCGAGCATGGAAACCAAGTGGCTTGAAGACTTCGTGAGCCTGGCCGAAACGCGCAGCTTCAGCCGTTCGGCGCAGCTGCGACATGTCACGCAGCCGGCCTTCAGCCGGCGCATCCAGGCGCTGGAAGCCTGGACGGGCATCGACCTGGTGGACCGCTCGGCCTACCCCACACGGCTGACGCCTGCCGGCGAGACTTTCCACGCCCAGGCGCTGGAAATCCTGGACGCGCTGCAGGCCACGCGCAACCTGATGCGCAGCCACCAGGTGGCCGGGCAGGACATGGTGGAATTTGCGGTGCCGCACACCCTGGCCTTCACCTTCTTCCCGCACTGGCTGATGGAAGTGCGCCAGCGCTTCAAGGCCGTGAAGACGCGGCTGACCGCGCTGAACGTGCATGACGCCGTGCTGCGCCTGACCGAAGGCGGCTGCGACCTGCTGATCGCCTACCACCACCCGTCGTTGCCGTTGCAGCTGAGTGCCGACCGCTACGAGATGCTGAGTCTGGGCACCGAAACGCTGGCCCCCTACGCCAAGGCCGACGCCGATGGCCGCCCGCTGTTTGGCCTCCCCGGCAGTGCGGCCGCGCCCGTGCCCTTCCTCAGCTATGCCTCGGGCGCCTACATGGGGCGGCTGGTGGACGTGATCGTGAAGCAGGCCGGGCAGCCCCTGGGTCTGGACCCGATCTACGAAACCGACATGGCCGAAGGCCTGAAGGCCATGGCGCTGGAAGGGCATGGCCTGGCCTTCCTGCCGCACAGTTCGGTGCGCAAGGAACTGAAGGGCCGCCGCCTGGTGCCGGCCGCCGCGGCCTGGGCCTTCACGCTCACCATGGAAGTGCGCATCTACCGCGAACGCCCCGAAGCGGCGCGCAAGCTCAAGCCTGCGGTGCAGGCCCTTTGGGACTTCCTGGGATCGGTGTAAACCCGTGCGATGCCGTTCCGGCATGGCCCTTGCGTTCATCGGCATGGCCGCGCAGCGCGAACGCGGGCTTCCACGCGGGTGCCGCGAAGTGGGCGCTGCCTAGAATGCCGCCGGTCGAAGCAGTCCGCTGCTTCAGCGATTGCCGCCATGAACTGAACTGTCCCCCGAAGGAGACCCGCATGAAGAAGACGCTGTTTGCCACCTGCAGCCTGGGCGCGCTGCTGCTGGCTGCCGGTGCGGCGCAAGCCGACACGCTGGCCAAGATCAAGGAAACCGGCGCCGTGGCCATGGGCGTGCGGGAATCTTCCGGCGCACTGTCCTACACCCTGGGCGACGGCAAGTTTGCCGGCTTCCATGTCGAGCTCTGCCAGCGCGTGCTGGCCGACGTGCAGAAGAGCCTGGGCCTGGCCAAGCTGGACATCAAGTACCAGCCCGTCACGTCGCAGAACCGCATTCCGCTGGTGCAGAACGGCACCGTTGACATCGAATGCGGCAGCACCACGAACAACGCCACGCGCCAGAAGGACGTGTCCTTTGCCGTCACAACCTACGTCGAAGAAGTGCGCATCGCGGTGAAGAAGTCCTCGGGCATCACCAGCATCGCGCAGCTGAACGGCAAGAACGTCGCCACCACCACCGGCACCACGTCCGTACAACTGCTACGCAAGAACGAACGGGCAGCCGGCATCGACTTCAAGGAAGTCTTCGGCAAGGACCACGCCGACAGCTTCCTGCTGCTGGAAAGCGGCCGCGCAGAAGCCTTCGTGATGGACGGGCAGATCCTGGCCGGCAACATCGCCAAGGCGAAGAACCCGGCTGATTTCGCCATCGTCGGCGAAGTGCTGTCGGTCGAGCCGATCGCCATCATGATCCGCAAGGACGACCCCAAGTTCAAGGCGGCGGTGGACGGCAGCCTGAGCGCGATGATGAAGTCCGGCGAGATCGCCAAGGTCTACGACAAGTGGTTCACGCAGCCCATCCCGCCGTCGAACACGCGTGTGGGCCTGCCGGCCAGCGACGCCACCAAGGCGGCCTGGGCGGCGCCGAACGACAAGCCGGTCGAGGACTACGCGAAGAAATGATGCGCTGCCACCGGCCCCGCCGCAGCACGCTGAAGGCCTGACCCATGGCCACCTGGGACTGGCAGGTCTTCTGCAAGGAAACCACCTCGGGCGACTTGGTGGCCAGTTGCTTCGGCAAGGGCGGCGACGTCACCTATCTGGACTGGCTGCTGTCGGCCTGGGGCTGGACACTGTCGGTGGCTGTGCTGGCCCTGGTGGTGGCGCTGGTGGTGGGCGCCCTGATGGGCATCTTCCGCACCGCGCCCGTAAAGGGCCTGGTGTGGCTAGGCAATGCCTGGACGGAACTGTTCCGCAACATCCCGCTGCTGGTGCAGATCTTCTTGTGGTACCACGTGCTGCCATCCATCTTCACGCCACTGCGCGAAGTTCCCAGCTTCGTGCTGGTGGTGTTCGCGCTGGGCTTCTTCACGTCTGCGCGCATTTCTGAACAGGTCAAGGCTGGCATCCAGAGCCTGCCCGGTGGCCAGCGCTATGCCGGCCTGGCCATGGGCCTGACGCTGCCGCAGACCTATCGCTACGTGCTGCTGCCGATGGCCTTTCGCATCGTCATCCCGCCGCTCACCAGCGAGAGCATGAACATCGTCAAGAACTCGTCGGTGGCCTTTGCCGTCAGCATCGCCGAGCTGACGATGTTCGCCATGCAGGCCGGTGAAGAGACATCGCGAAACGTCGAGATGTACCTAGCGGTGACGGGCCTGTATTTCATCTCGGCCTTCACCATCAACCGCCTGGCCCTGGTGATCGAGAACCAGGTGCGGGTGCCCGGGCTGCTGGGGGCCAAATGAAGGCTTCGTCGGTCCCGTCGGCCTGGGCGCCATGAAACCGCGATGAATCTCGACTTCTCGTTCATGAACTGGGGCATCGTCTCCAGCTTCGTCATCAAGGGCCTAATCTTCTCGGTCCAGCTGACCCTGATCGCGATGATCGGCGGCATCGTGCTGGGCACTCTGCTGGCGCTGATGCGGCTGTCGGGCAAGCCCTGGCTGGTGCAGCCGGCGGCGGCTTATGTGAACACCATGCGCAGCATCCCGCTGGTGATGGTGATCCTGTGGTTCTTCCTGCTCATCCCGCTGCTGACGGGCAAGCCGCTGGGGGCCGAGATCTCGGCCATGATCACCTTCATGCTGTTCGAGGCCGCCTACTACAGCGAGATCATGCGCGCCGGCATCCAGAGCGTGCCCAAGGGCCAGGTCTATGCCGGCTATGCGGTGGGCATGACCTACCCGCAGACGATGCAGCTGATCGTGCTGCCGCAGGCTTTCCGCAACATGCTGCCGGTGCTGCTGACGCAGACCATCATCCTGTTCCAGGACACCAGCCTGGTCTACGCCATCGGCGCCTACGACTTGCTGAAGGGCTTCGAGATCGCGGGCAAGAACTTCAACCGGCCGGTCGAGACCTACCTGATCGCGGCTGTCGTGTACTTCGTCATCTGCTTCAGCCTGAGCATGTTGGTGCGCCAGCTGCAAAAGCGCATTGCCATCGTTCGCTAGGATTTCTCGTCATGATCGACATCAAGAACGTCAGCAAGTGGTACGGCAGCTTCCAGGTGCTGACCGACTGCACCACCACGATCAAGAAGGGCGAAGTGGTCGTGGTCTGCGGGCCTTCGGGCAGCGGCAAGAGCACCCTGATCAAGACCGTGAATGCACTGGAGCCTTTCCAGAAAGGCGACATCGTCGTCGACGGCATCAGCATCAGCGACCCCAAGACCAACCTGCCCAAGCTGCGTGCCCGGGTGGGCATGGTGTTCCAGCATTTCGAACTGTTCCCGCACCTGAGCGTGACCGAGAACCTGACCCTGGCGCAGACCAAGGTGCTGGGCCGCAGCGCCGACGACGCCAAAGCGCGCGGGCTGAAGATGCTGGACCGCGTGGGCCTGATGGTGCACAAGGACAAGTATCCGGGGCAGTTGTCCGGCGGGCAGCAGCAGCGCGTGGCCATTGCCCGCGCGCTGAGCATGGACCCGATCGTGATGCTGTTCGACGAACCCACTAGCGCACTGGACCCGGAAATGGTGGGCGAGGTGCTGGACGTGATGGTGCAGCTGGCCCACGAAGGCATGACCATGATGTGCGTGACGCACGAGATGGGCTTCGCGAAGAAGGTCAGCCACCGCGTGATCTTCATGGACGCCGGCAAGATCGTCGAGGACTGCCAGAAGGACGCCTTCTTCGGCGACCCCAACGCGCGTTCGCCGCGTGCCAAGGAATTCCTCTCGAAGATCCTCGCGCATTGAACGAGCCCCCAAGCTCGCTACGCTCGCTACCCCCCGAGGGGGCCGCCCGCCGGCGGCCCGGCAGAGCCGGTTCCGCGGCGGTGGCTTGGCTAAATCACGTTGGCTTCCAACAGGGGCTGGTTAGCCAGCAGGCGCTGCGGTGACAGCGCGCCAAGTTCTGGCGCATCGCTCTTACCACCAGCCACCAGCGCCGCCAGCGCGCTGCCCACCGCCGGTGCCTGCTGCATGCCGTGGCCTGAAAACCCGCAGGCGGTGAATGCGTTGTCCCAGCCGGGCAGGGCGCCGGCCAGCCCGTTGTGGTCGAAGCTGTTCATCTCGTAGTAGCCGGCCCAGGCCGATCGCAAGCGCAGGGCTTCGAAGCCCGGCACGCGGTGCGCCAAGGCGGGCCACAGCTGTTCTGTGAACTGCGCATGGTCGATGGCGTCCAGGGGCGGGGCGTCGGGGTCGCCATCTCTAGGCGGCGCCCCGCAGATGAAGCCGCGGCCTTCGGGGCGGAACCACAGGCCTGAAGGGTCGATGACCAGCGGGCAGCCCGGCAGCGCCGCAGGGGTGTCGAAGACAAACACGTCGCGCTTCTTCGGCGCCACCGGCAGCGCCAGGCCCAGCTGCCCGGCCAATGGCGCCGACCACGCGCCTGCAGCCAGCACGAAGGCATCGGCTGCGTGCAGGCTGCCATCACGGCAGCGCACTGCCTGCAGGCGCGCGCCCTGGCGGTCGAACCCCATTGCCTCGGCGGCCATGAAGCGCGCACCGCAGGCCTGCGCCTTGCGCTTGAAGGCCTGCAGCAGGGCCGGGCCGTCGAACCAGCCTTCGCCGGTGAGCCCCAGGCTGCCCAGCTGCAGGTCGGCGGTGTGCAGCCAAGGAAAGCGCCCGGCCAGCTGGCCGGGGGTCAGCAGGGCCATGTCGGCACCGTGCTGGCGCTGCAGCGCGTGGCTGGCCTGCAGCGTGGCGGCACCGCTGTCGGTGGCTGCCAGGTACAGGTAGCCGGGTTCGACCAGGCCGATGGCAGGACGGTCGTTGTCGACGGCCAGCTCGTCTGCCGCGCGGCGCAGGAACTGCAAGCTCCATAGCGACAGCGCGATGTTGACGGGCTGCGAGAACTGCTGCCGGATCGAACTGGCCGACAAGGCGCTCGATGCCTGCGCGTACGACAGGTCGCGTTCCAGCACCGTCACCTGCAGGCCATGGTCGCGCGCCAGGAAGCAGGCCGTGGCCGCGCCCATCACACCCCCGCCGACGATGACTACACTGCCTTTCACCATGCGAGTCTATGCAGCCGACGAGGTCCATGCCTGCCTGCCCTGGCCACGTCTGGTCGATGCCCTGGCGCGGGCGCATCGCCGCGGCGCCAGCGTGCCGCTGCGCCATGCACATGCCCTGTCGGACAGCGACCGCCTGCTGCTGATGCCGGCCTGGGACGAGCGCTACATCGTCACCAAGCTCGTGACCGTGATGCCTGGTGCGGCGCACACCGTGCAGGCCACGGTGCTGGTGCTGGACCGCGCCAGCGGGCAGCCCCTGGCCTGCCTGGACGGCGAAGCGCTGACGCTGCGCCGCACGGCCGCCACGTCAGCCCTGGCGGCACAGCAGCTCGCAGCTGCCGATGCCCGGCAGCTGCTGCTGGTGGGTACGGGCCGGCTGGCGCCCTGGATGGCGCGCGCGCACTTTGCATTGCGCCCGGGCCTGCAGCAGCTGGCGGTGTGGGGCCGCAACCCCCAGGCCGCGCAGGCGCTGGCCTTGCAGCTGGCTGGCGAAGGCCTGCCCGCGCAGGCCGTGCCCGACCTGGCTGCGGCAGCACACGTGGCCGACATCATCTGCTGTGCCACCACCGCGCAGCAGGCCCTGGTGCAAGGCGATGGGCTCAAGCCCGGTACGCACCTGGACTTGGTAGGGGCTTATCGCCCTGACATGCGTGAGGCTGATGACGCTGCGCTGTTGCGCGCGCGCATCGTGGTTGACGGCCCCGGCGCACTCAGCGAAGCCGGCGACCTGGTTCAAGCCCGCGTCAACGGCGGCCTGCGGGACGCCGACGTTCTGGGCGACCTGCAGGACCTGGTCCTGGGGCGCCTGAAAAAAGCCGCGCCAGGCAAGGACTTGAGCCTGTTCAAGTCGGTCGGCTCGGCCCTGCAGGACCTGGCCGCCGTACACGCCGTGATGGGCTGAACCCGGCACACGCCAGGGCTATTCACCCCTTACCCAGGGGGCAGGGCAGCAAATCGCTGTGGCTTGCGACGCCACTGGCGATTTAGATTTTTGTGATGACTGCAGGCTCAAAGTCTGTGGACTGTTGGTTCGTCATGCGTTGCCTTTCGCGGCGCATGCATCGCTTCTTCCATCTGTGTTGTTGTCGAGGTTCAAGACCATGTCCGTCCCCGCTCTGTCTGCCACACATGCCATGTCCCGCCGCCGCCCGGTTCGCGCGCTGTCCACCTTGAGCCAGCGGCCCTCGCACCGCCTGGTGGCCCTGGCCTGTGCCTGGGTTGCCGCCGGTGTTGCCCATGCGCAGATGCCGCTGTCGCAGCGCCTGGTACCTGGCGGCCAGCCGGCTGCGGCTGCCCCCGCCGACACCGTGCAGACCGCCAGCAGAGGCCATGTGCGCGTGCTGGTGCAGTTCAACGAACCCGCCGTCGTCGACGCGCGCGCCATCCAGGGCCAACGCGTCACGCCGCAGATGCGGGCTGAGATGGTGCAGCAAAGCCGCAGCTTGCAGAACGCCAAGGCCCCGCGCCTGAACGCCATCCGCAGCCTGGGCGGCCGGGTGCAGAACACGCTGGAATTCAGCGTCAACGCTGCGGTCGTGGACATCGACGCCAGCCAGATCCCCGCGCTGCGCCGCATCCCCGGCGTCAAGCTGGTGGAACTGGCCGGCGTCTACCGCATGTCGCAGACGGCGCCGACGGTGCCGCAACTGATCGGCACGCTGCCCGTCAACCAGGCCGGCAACGGCGGCCAGGGTGTTGCGATCGCCGTCATCGACAGCGGTGTGGACTACACGCACGCCACCTTCGCCGGCCCCGGCACGGTGGCGTACTACCAGACGGCAACCGCCGCTTCCGGCCCCACGACCATCGGCGACACGCCGAACGTGTTCCCGAACGGCCCGCGCGTGAAAGGCGGCTACGACTGGCTGGGCGAAAGCTGGGGCATCGTCAACAACGTCGAAGTCGGTACCGTCACGCCCGACCCGGACCCGATCGACAACAAGCAGGCTGCCAGCGACTTCGCCGGCCACGGCACCGAATCCGCCAGCGCAGCGGCGGGCGGCGCAGTGCCTGGCGCCAACCTGCAGCCAGGGTCCGCGCCCAGCGCGATGATCCTGGCCTACCGCGGTTGCAGCCGCATCAGCAGCGCCTGCGAAGGCAGTGCCCTGGTCAACAGCATCGACTCGGTGGTCAAGTACGCCTTGGGCCTGCCCAACGAGGGCCAGCCGGGCGCGCAGAACCCGGTGCTGCCGGCCGGTACACGTTTCGTGCTGAACATGTCGCTGGGCGCCAACTACGGCAACCCGCTGACCAATTCGCTGGCGGAAGCTTCGCGCAACGCCGTGCGCGCCGGCGTCACGGTCGTGGCCTCGGCGGGCAACAGCAACAACATCCCGTTCATCGTCGGCACGCCGTCGGCCACCGACACCCTCATCAGCGTGGCGGCCAGCGAGCCGGCCACCCTGACCGGCCCGACGCTGACCGTCGGTGCACCGCTGAACAAGACCTACGCGATGATCGCCGGCTCTTTCGGCACGCCGGTCACCAGCCCGCTGACCGCCACGCTGGCCTTCGGCGGCCCGAACACGACGGTGGGCAACAACACCAACCTGGCCTGTTCTGACCCGATCAACCTGGCCGACCCCGGCCCGGCCGTGCCGGCCATCCCGGCCCAGGGCGGCCGCGTCGGCCTGGCCGACCGCGGCGTCTGCCAGTTCGGCGAAAAGGCCCTGAACGTGCAGCGCGCAGGCGCAGCGGGGTCCATCATCGTCAACAACGCGGCCGGTGCGGGCCCGTTCGGCATGGCCGCTGGCGCCGCGTCGCCCTTGGTGACCACGCCCAGCTATTCCATCGGTACGGCTGAAGGCCTGGAAGTGCGCAACGCCTTGTCGGCCCAGCCCACCCTGCAGGGCACCATCACGCCCCTGGGTGACGCGCCCAACATCGCCAGCGGGCTGAACCTGGTCGACCTGATCTCCGGCTTCTCTTCGCGCGGGCCCTCGCAAGCCGGCCGTGGCCTGAAGCCGGATATCACCGCCCCCGGCACCAACATCTGGATGGCCGACGTCGGCACCGGCAGCCGCGGCAATGCCAACAGCGGCACCAGCTTCTCCAGCCCGCTGACGGCCGGTGCCGCTGCGCTGGTGCTGTCGGCCAAGCCCAGCTTCGCGCCCTGGCAGGTGAAGGCGGCGCTGATGAACACGGCCGAGACCAACGTGTTCGCCAGCAAGTCCGCAGCCGGCAACACCCTGGCCCCGCTGACCCGCATGGGCGCTGGCCGCGTGCAGGCCGACCGCGCTGTCGCCACGGGTACCCTGGCCTACGACGCACAGAACGTCGAAGCCAACGGCACCGCCTACTACCAGGCGGCTGCCTCGTTCGGTGCCCAAACCTTCTCGGCCCCGGGCACCAGCAGCGTGTCGCGCACCATCACCGTGCAGAACCTGGACCCCTCGGCCAAGACGTACACCATCAACGTGGCCGCCCGCTTCGCTGACGACCTGTCGCGCGGCATGGTCTTCAGCGCCAGCACGCCGACCATCACGGTGCCGGGCAACAGTACCGGAACCTTCGATCTCATCGGCACCGCCACCGGCACCCAGCTGCCCACGGCCAGCGGCTTCCCGGACAAGCTGACCAACCTGGACACCTGCACCACGCCCACCAACCCGCCAGGCCCCGTGCTGGCCTGCACCAACCGCTTCGATGCACTGGAACAGGACGGCTTCGTGAGCATCAGCGCCGGCCCGAACGACACCGTTCGCGTGCCGTACCTGATGTACCCGCGCCAGGCCTCGAACGTGCAAGTGGGCGGGCGCGTCGGCAGCAGCCTGGCGCTGCAAAACACCGGCGCGGCGCAAACCGTGGTCGACGTGTTCCAGCTGATGGGTGGCGAAGACCCTGAGGACCAGCCGGCCCTGGTGCCCGGCAGCAACGTGCTGCCCGTGGACCTGCGCGCCGTCGGTGTGCGCTACCGGCCCAACGCGGTGCCGGCACCACTGCCGACCGGTGTGACCAGCGGCGACGTGCTGGACTTCGCTGTCACGCTGTGGAAGCCGGTGACGACGCTGCGCAACGTGGTGTTCAACATCGAGCTCGACACCAACGACGACGGCGTCACCGACTTCACGGTGCGCACGGCCAACAGCACCGAGAACCGCAGCGCGACCTTCATCAGCACGGGCACGGGCACGGCGCTCACCGGTGGCTTCTTCTTCACCGACTTCACGCTCGACACCGGCAAGGCCATTCTGTCGGTGTTCCCGTCGCTGATGAGCATCACGCCCAGCAGCCGCATTGGCGTGCGCGTGACGTCCAGCAACTCGGTGGGCGGGGCGGTGCTGGACCGGCTGCCCAACAGCAGCGCGTTCCAGTACATCAAGCTGAACGAGCCGGTGGCGGTGCCTTCGCAGGGCAGCGTGGTGCTGAGCAGTGGTGCTGCTTTCCAGCTGCCTTACACCATCAGCGGTCGCTCCACGCTGTCGGTGTCGCCGGGCAACAAGGGCTTGCTGGTGCTGTCGGCCGACAACCCGGTGGCCACCGAAAGCACGGTGCTGCAGTTCGTGCGCTAGTGCTGACGGCCCTGCCCGCCAGGCAGGGCCGGTGCGAGAATGGCGCGGTGAATGCCACCGCCTCAGCCCCAGCTACCGCACACGCTGCACACCCTGCCAGCATGGATCAACTGCAGATCCGTCGCCCTGACGACTGGCACCTGCATCTGCGTGACGGCACGGCCCTGGCGGCCGTGTTGCCTTTCACGGCCCGCCAGTTTGCGCGTGCCATCGTCATGCCCAACCTGCGGCCGCCGGTCACCACCACCGCGGCGGCGCTGGCCTACCGGCAGCGCATCCTGCAGGCCCTGCCCGATGGCGCGTCCTTCGAGCCGCTGATGACGCTGTACCTGACCGACAACACGCCACCGGACGAGATCCGCCGTGCGCGCGACGCCGGCGTGCTGGCCCTGAAGCTCTACCCCGCCGGCGCCACCACCAACAGCGACGCCGGCGTCACCGACTTGCGCAAGACCCACGCCACGCTGGAAGCAATGCAGCGCGAAGGCCTGCTGCTGCTGGTGCACGGCGAAGTCACCGACGCCGAGATCGACATCTTCGACCGCGAGGCCGTATTCATCGACCGCGTGATGCAGCCGCTGCGCCGCGACTTCCCGGAACTGAAGGTGGTGTTCGAACACATCACCACGGCCGAAGCCGCGCAGTACGTGGCCGAAGCCCCCGGCCCGACCGCCGCCACGCTGACGGCGCATCACCTGCTCTACAACCGCAACGCGCTGTTCACCGGCGGCTTGCGGCCGCATTACTACTGCCTGCCGGTGCTGAAGAAGGAACGCCACCGCCAGGCCCTGGTGCAGGCCGCCACCAGCGGCAGCCCGCGCTTCTTCCTGGGCACCGACAGTGCCCCGCATGCGGCGGCGATGAAGGAGCAGTCGGTCTGCGGCGCGGGTTGCTTCACAGCCCCCGCGGCACTGGAGCTGTACGCAGAAGCTTTCGAAGCGGCAGACGCGCTGGACAAGCTGGAAGCCTTTGCCAGCCTGCACGGCCCCGCTTTCTATGGCCTGCCGGCCAACAGCGGCACCGTGACGCTGCGGCGCGAGGCCTGGACCTTGCCCGAGACCCTGCCTTTCGGCGACGCGCTGATCAAGCCTTTGCGCGCCGGCGACACCCTGAACTGGAAACTGTCATGACCCCCACACCCGCCCGCAGGCCCCTGACCGGAAAGCGCCGATGACCACCGACCGCGTGATGCTGCTGATCGACGCCGACAACGTGTCGGTCGACGTGATGGAACAGGCCGTCCGGCTGCTGCTGAACCAGCACGGCGCCCTGCATGTGCGCCGCGCCTACTGCACGGCCGAAGGCGCGCTGAAGCACCAGGCCATCTTCAAGCGCCTGGGCATCAAGCCCATGGTCAACCTGGCAGCGGGCAAAAACAGCACCGACATCGCGCTGGCGGTGGACGCCATCGACCTGGTGCTGGCCGAACGGCCCGACGTGGTGGTGATCGCATCGTCAGATTCCGATTTCGCACCGCTGGTCCAGCGGCTGCGCGAAAAGGGCTGCGTGGTGCGCGGCATCGGTCAGCATGGCAAGACTGGCGACGAGACGCGTGACGTCTACGACGACTTCACGGTGCTGGAACACCGCAAGCCTTCGGGCGCGGCCAGCCCGGCCACGGCAGCTCACGCAGCGCCGCCTGAAAAGCCCGCGCGCAAGACGGCGGCACGCAAGGCCCCGGCGAAGACGGCGCGCAAGACCGCTGGCGTTGCTGCGAAGAAGACCGCGGCCAAGCCCGCGGCCAGAACGGCGGCGAAGGTGGCGGCCGACGTGGCCCCAGCAGAGCCCGAAACGGCTGTGCCTTTGCCCAGCGACGTGCCGGCGCCTGCGCCCGCCGCCAAGCCCGCCCGCAAGACGGCGCGCAGCCGCGCTGCCACCGCCCCGGCGGCCGAGCCCGCGCCCAGCGCTGCACTGCCCGTGGCTGCTGCGCCCGCCGCCAGCTCGGCCCGTGCCGCAGCGGCCAGCCTGCCCCTGCATGAAAAGGCGCGCCAGATCCTGGCCTGCATGCCCGAACTGCAACGTGGCGAAACGCTGGAACTGCGGGTGGCGTCGCAGCGCCTGCGCGAAGCCGGCCTGATGGGCCGCAGCGGCGCGTCGACCAAGCTGCTCGGCCAGTTTCCGGAACTTTTCGAACTGCTGCCCCCAGGGCAGCCCAACCACCTGCGCCTGAAGCGCTGACACGGCCAGGCGCAGGCTTGGTTGGCACAGCGGGCCAACAGCCCCAGTCGCCGCAGGCTTGAAGGCGATGCGGCGGGCTTGAAACGGCGCCCAGCGCCCTAACATCCCGCCCATCACCGCAATCAACCGGGCTTTCGGGCCCCTAGCCCCCATGAAACGCATCCTGCTCTTCGTCGTCACCAACCTGGCCGTGATGCTGGTGCTGGGCATCGCCGCGAGCCTGCTGGGTGTCAACCGTTTCCTCACCGCCAACGGCCTGAACCTGCCGATGCTGCTGGGCTTCGCGGCGCTGATGGGCTTTGGCGGCGCCATCATCTCGCTCTTGATGAGCAAGATGGTCGCCAAGTGGAGCACCGGCGCGCAGATCATCAACAACAGCAGCGACCCCACGCACCGCTGGATCGTGGGCACGGTGGAAGCCTTCGCGAAGAAGTCCAACATCGGCATGCCCGACGTCGCCATCTACCAGGGTGAGCCCAACGCCTTTGCCACCGGCGCCTTCAAGAATTCCGCCCTGGTGGCGGTGTCCACCGGCTTGCTGCAGAGCATGAGCCGGGAAGAGGTGGAAGCCGTGATCGCGCACGAAGTGGCGCACGTGGCCAACGGCGACATGGTGACCATGACCCTGATCCAGGGCGTGATGAACACCTTCGTCGTGTTCCTGTCGCGCGTTGTCGGCTACTTCGTTGACAAGGTGGTGCTGCGCAACACCAACGACGGCCCGGGCATCGGCTACTACGTCAGCACCATCGTGCTGGACATCGTGCTGGGCATCCTGGCGGCCATCGTCGTGGCGGCATTCTCGCGTCACCGTGAATACCGTGCCGACGCGGGTGCGGCCGCACTGATGGGCCGCAAGCAGCCGATGATCAATGCCCTGGCCCGCCTGGGCGGCCTGGACCCGGGCCAGCTGCCCCAGGCCGTGCAGGCCATGGGCATCAGCGGCCGGCCCAGCGGCTTCATGGCGCTGATGAGCAGCCACCCGCCCATCGAAGACCGCATCCGCGCGCTGCAGGCTTCTGCCTGATGGCAACGCGCCGCCCGGGCCGCCTAGGCCGTGGTTAGGCCTTGGGCGGTCGCGGCATGCGGCCCATCGCGAAAAACTCGTCGTTGGGCCGCATGCCCGTCAGGTTCGCCATGCGGTTGCTCAGGCCGAAGAAGGCCGTGATGGCGCCGATGTCCCAGGCGTCTTCGGCGCTGAAGCCGTGCGCGGCCAGGGTGGCGAAGTCGGCTTCGTCCACGGTGTGCGAAGCGGTGCAGACCTTCATCGCAAAGTCCAGCATCGCGCGCTGGCGCGGCGTGATGTCGGCCTTGCGGTAGTTCACTGCCACCTGGTCGGCCAACAGCGGCTTCTTTTCGTACACGCGCAAGATGGCGCCATGCGCCACCACGCAGTACAGGCACTGGTTTGCGGCGCTGGTGGCCACGATGATCATCTCGCGCTCGCCCTTGGTCAGGCCCGGGCCTGACCCCGGCTGACCCTTGAGGCTTCCGCCTTCCTTCAGCAGCAGCGCGTCGTGGTAGGCCATGAAGGCCCGCCATTCGGCCGGCCGGTGCGCCAGCGCCAGGAACACGTTGGGCACAAAGCCGGCCTTTTCCTGCACTTCGAGAATGCGCGTGCGCAGGTCTTCGGGCAGGTCCTTCAGCTCAGGCACGGGGTAGCGTGAGATGGGCGGGGGAACTGGCTGGGGATCGGGCTGGGGAACGGGCTGTGCAGGGGTCATGCGGGTGTCTCCTTCAGTTCCTGAACTGCATCGCGTGCAGCCGCGCGTACAAGCCGCCGGCGGCCAGCAGTTCGGCGTGGGTGCCTTGTTCCACCAGGTGACCGGCTTCGAAGGCCAGCACACGGTCGGCGTGTTCGATGGTGCTCAGCCGGTGGGCGATGACCAAGGTGGTGCGGCCCTGCATCAGCGCTTCCAGCGCGGCCTGCACGGCGCGTTCGCTCTCGTTGTCCAGGGCCGAGGTAGCTTCGTCCAGGATCAGGATCGGCGCGTCCTTGGCAATCGCCCGGGCAATCGCCAGACGCTGCCGCTGCCCGCCTGAGAGCTGGCTGCCGTTGTGGCCGATGGGGGTGTCCAGGCCCTGGGGCAGCGCGTCGACGAAGTCCAGCAGGTGTGCGGCGCGCAGCGCTTCGCGCACGGCTTCGTGCGGCATGGGAGCGCCCAGGCTGACGTTGTTCGCCACGCTGTCGTTGAACAGCACCACGTCCTGGCTCACCAGCGCGAACTGCTGGCGCAGGGCCAGCATGTCCCATTCGTGCAGCGGCACCCCGTCCAGCAGCACACGCCCACTGCTGGGTTCGATGAAGCGCGGCAGCAGGTTCACCAGGGTGGTCTTGCCCGCCCCGGACGGCCCCACCAGGGCCACGGTTTCGCCGGCGTGCACCTGAAGCTGTACGTCGGCCAGGGCTGGCGTACCGTCTTCGCGGTAGCGCAGGCCCACGTCTTCGAAGCGGATGTCGCCGCGTGCGCGCGCGGCCGCTGGAGGGTTGCCATCGACAGCGCTGCCGCGGTAGCGGCCGCCCGCTTCTTGCGGGTTTTGCTCGATCAGGTCCAGGCCGCGTTCCACCGCGGCCAGCCCGCGCGTCAGGGGCGCCATCACGTCCGACAGGTGCTTGGCTGGTGCCACCAGCTGCAACATGGCGGTGACGAAGGCCACGAACTCGCCCACCGACGTGCCGCCGCTGCGGCTTTGCCACAGCGCGATCACGATCACCACGCTCAGCGCGCAGGCCGCCAGCATCTGCGTCACCGGCGTCATGGTGCCGCCGGCCACCACGGCCTTCATCAGCAGGTGGCGCAGGCGCTCGGCGGCGGTGTCGAAGCGGCCGCGCTGCGCGCCTTGTGCGCCATGCAGGCGCACGATGCGCCAGGCCAGCATGTTTTCTTCGACAACATAAGCCAGCCGGTCGGTGGCGTGCTGGCCTTCCACCGTCACGCGGTGCAGCCGCCGGCCCAGCAGCCGCATCACCCAGGCCACGGCCGGGAACAGCAGGCCCACGATCAGCGTCAGCTGCCAGTTCAGTGTCAGCAGGTAGATCAGCAGCGCCACCAGGATGAAGCTGTCGCGCACCAGGGTCAGCACGGTGGCGCTGAGCTGGTTCACGCCCGACTGCGCTTCATAGACCAGGGTGTTGGTGATGGCGCTGCTGCTTTGCTGGCTGAACACGGCCGGCGCGGTTTGCAGCAGGGTGTTGAACATGCGCTGGCGCAGCAGCAGCACGGCGCGGTTGGCCGTCCAGGCCAGGCCGTACTGCGCCAGGAAGCCCGAAGCGCTGCGCACGGCAAACAGGCCGATGATGGCCACCGGCACCACCCACAGCGGCAGGGAACCGCCGGCAAAGCCCTGGTCCAGCAGCCGGCCCAGCAGCCAAGGGATGGCGGGCTCGGTGGCGGCGGTCACGGCCGCACCCGCCAGGGCCACCAGCAGCCCGGCGCGGCTGTTGCGGACATAGGGCAGCAGCCGCCGGAAGCGCTGCAAGAGGGGGGGCGTGGATGGCGTGGTGGGCACTGGCGCCGGATTATCGGCGTGTGCGCTGGGTGCAAAAGTGGCCTGCCTACAATCGCGCCATGTTCCCGCCATGCTTGCTGCGCGTCTGATGGCGCGCCTGTTCACCCGCCGTCAGGCGCTGCACCGCACACTGCAACGCACCCAGCAGCTGGGTGCCCTGGGCCTGGCCGCACCCCTGGGCTGGGCCGTGGCCCCGCCTGCGCAAGCCCAGTTCCGCATCGACGTCACCGGCGTCGGGGCCACTCAGGTGCCGGTGGCCGTGGCGGTATTCCGCGACGAAGCCGCCGCCGGCCTGCCGCTGTCCCAGGTCTTGCGCAACGACCTGGAGCGCAGCGGCGTGTTTCGCACCTTCGCAGCCGACGCGGTGCTGGACGAGCGCAGCGTCGTCAACCTGGCCGACTGGAAGGCCAAGGGTGCCGACGCCCTGGTGGCGGGTTCGGTCTCGCGCCTGGCCGACGGCCGCTGGGACGTGCGCTTCAAGCTGTGGGACGCGGTGCGCAACCAGGAACTCATCGGGCAGAGCAAGCTGGTGCCGCCCGCCGATCTGCGCCTGGCAGCGCACCGCATTGCCGATGAAATCCAGCTCAAGCTGACGGGCGAACCTGGCGTCAACGCCACCCGCATCGCCTATGTGCTGAAGGTGGGCCGGCGCTTCACCCTGCATGTGACCGACGCCGACGGCGAAGGCGTGCAGGTGGCCCTGGCCAGCAACGAACCCATCATCTCGCCCGCCTGGTCGCCCGACGGGCGGCAACTGGCCTATGTGTCCTTCGAAACCCAGAAGGCCGTGGTCTGGGTGCAGGACGTGGCCACCGGCACGCGCCGCATGCTGGCCAACTTCCGCGGGTCCAACAGCGCGCCGGCCTGGTCACCTGACGGCCGGCAACTGGCCGTGACGCTGTCCAGCGAAGGCATCGCCCAGCTCTTCGCCCTGCCTGTGACCGGCGGCGCGCCGGTGCGGCTGACGCGCAGCAGCGCCATCGATACCGAAGCCGTGTTCGCGGCCGACGGCAAGAGCCTGTTCTTCGTCAGCGACCGTGGCGGCGGCCCGCAGATCTACCGCTTGCCCATGGCCGCTGGCGCTGCAGCGGGGGCGCCTGAGCGCATCACCTTCAGCGGCAGCTACAACATCAGCCCGGCCGTCAGCCCCGACGGGCGGCTGCTGGCCTACATTGCGCGCCAAGGTAACGCTTTCCGCCTGGTGACGCAGGACCTGGACAGCGGCACCGTGACGCTGCTGACCGACACCAGCGACGATGAAAGCCCCAGCTTTGCGCCGAACGGACGCCAGATCGTCTACGCCAGCCGCATCCGCGGCGCTGACGTGCTGGTGACGACGACGCTGGATGGCAAGATCAAGACTCGGCTGGTGAGCAGTGGCGCCGACGTGCGCGAGCCGGCCTGGGGGCCGTTCCGTAGCTGAATCTGCAACCGAGCTCACATCTCGATCTGCAGCTGAACTTTTGGCCGGTCTGTCACCCCCAGGCTGTGCTGGCAAGCTTGCGCTGCCCGGCCTGTGCCATTTCCTGTCTGTCGATCGGAGTTGAATGATGAAAAGCCTGTCTCCTGTGTTTCACCTGTCCCGCCTGGCTGTCTCGCGGCCCTGGGTACTGCTGGCAACCGCGGGGCTGCTGTCGGCCTGCGGCAGCTCGGTGTCGCTGAAGGAACCCGAGCGCGGCTCGGCGCCCGTGGAGACCCGGTCCACCACCGGCAGTGCTGGCGGCGCGGGGTCGGCCGCTGCCGGTGGCGCGCCGCAATCGGGTGTGACCACGGTTGACCTGGCCGGCGGCAGTGCCGCTGCGGGGTCGGCTGCGCTAGCAGCACTGACCAGCCAGCGCGTGGTGTACTTCGACTTCGACAGCTTCGCCGTGCGCGATGAATTCAAGCCGATGATCGAAGGCCACGCCAAGCTGCTGTCCAGCGAACGCGAACGCAAGATCGTCATCGAAGGCCACACCGACGAACGCGGTGGCCGCGAATACAACTTGGCCCTTGGCCAGAAGCGTGCCGAAGCCGTGGCCCGCAGCCTGGAACTGCTGGGCGCAAACGCGCGCCAGATCGAAGCCGTGAGCTTCGGCAAGGAACGCCCGGCCGTGCAGGGCAGTGACGACTCCGCCCACGCGCGCAACCGCCGTGCCGAACTGAAGGACCGCTGAGACCATGAACCCTGCCCGTCATACCCGGGTGGCGTCGCTGCCCTGGCGCGCGGCCCTGGCCACTTGTGCACTGCTGGCCGCCAGCCTGCCGGCCCGGGCAGGCTTGTTCGACGACGAGGAAGCGCGCAAGGCCATCGTCGACCTGCGTGCACGCGTGAGCGCTGGCGAAGAAGAGAACAAGGCCCGCCTGGCTGAACTGACAGCCACCAAGACCCAGCTGACGGCCCAGTTGGACCAGCTGCGCCGCACCCTGCTGGACATGAACGGCCAGCTGGACGCGCTGCGCACCGAACTGGCCAAGATGCGCGGCAACGACGAACAGCGCGCCAAGGAACTGGCCGACCTGCAGCGCCTGCAGAAAGACCTGGCTCAGGGCCTGGACGAGCGCCTGCGCAAGTTCGAACCCACCAAGGTGTCGCTGGATGGGCGGGAATTCGTCGTCGACCCGGCCGAGAAGAAGGCTTTCGACGAGGCCATCGCCACGCTGCGCACGGGCGACTTCGACAAGGCCGTGGCCGCGCTGGGCGCCTTCCAGCGCCGCCACCCCGACAGCCCCTATGCAGACGCGGCCCGTTTCTGGCTGGGCAACGCGCAGTACGGCAAGCGCGACTACAAGGACGCGATCGCCACCTTCCGCGCGTTCGTCAGCGCCGCGCCCGAGCACCCGCGCGCCCCCGAAGCCTTGCTGGCCTTGGCCAACAGCCAGGCCGAGCTGAAGGACCCGCGCAGCGCCAAGCGCACGCTGGAAGAGCTGTTGAAGGCCTACCCGCAGTCTGAAGCTGCGCTGGCCGGCAAGGAACGGCTGGCGTCGATCAAGTGATCGGCGTCGCAACGGGCCGGGCCGGGCGGGGCGAGCAGCCCACTGCCTAGAATCCTGGCATGCAAGAGTCTGATCTGCCCGGGCTGACGTCCCGGGTCCTGGGGGCCAGCTTCGCACTGGCGCTGCTGTTTGGGGCGATTGCACAGCACACCCGCTTTTGCACCATGGGCGCAGTGGCCGACATCTTCAGCATGGGCGACTGGACGCGCATGCGAATGTGGCTGCTGGCCATCGCCGTGGCCATCCTGGGCTTCAACGGCATGGTGGGCCTAGGCTGGGTGCAGGCCGCCAACAGCGTGTACGCCGCGCCGCAGCTGCTGTGGCTGTCGCACATCCTGGGCGGGCTGCTCTTTGGCGTGGGCATGGTGCTGGCGTCGGGCTGCGGCGCCAAGACGCTGGTCCGCATTGGCGGGGGCAGCCTGAAGTCGCTGGTGGTGTTTGCCGTGCTGGGGCTGGCGGCCTACGCCACCCTGCGCGGCATCAGCGCTGTGCTGCGGGTGAACACCGTCGACCGTGTCGTGCTGGCGTTGCCGGCTGGTCAGGACCTGCCATCCCTGGCGGCCCACTGGGCTGGCGGTACGCCCCGCGACTGGGCGCTGGGCCTGGGCGCGGTGTTCGGCCTGGGGCTGATCGCCTTCGTGCTGGCCCGGCCAGAGGGCCGCCGCGCCGACACCTGGCTGGCCGGGCTGGGCCTGGGCAGCCTGGTCGTGGCGGTGTGGTGGGTGTCGGGTGTGCTGGGCTACCTGCCCGAACATCCGGTGACGCTGGAGGCCAGCTTCCTGTCCACCAACACCCGGCGTATGGAATCCTTGAGCTTCGTTGCACCGCTGGCCTACAGCCTGGACTGGCTGATCCTTTTCAGCGACAGCAGCCGGCTGCTGACGCTGGGCATCGTCGCCGTGCTGGGCGTCATCCTGGGCTCGGCGGCGGTCGCGCTGGCCACGCGCAGCTTCTACTGGGAAGGCTTTCGCGGCACCGAAGACACCGCCAACCACATCGCCGGCGCGGTGCTGATGGGCGTGGGCGGGGTCACGGCGCTGGGCTGCACGGTCGGCCAGGGGCTGTCGGGGCTGTCCACCCTGGCGCTGGGCAGTTTCCTGTCGATGGCCGGTATCCTGGGCGGGGCCTGGCTGGGGCTGCGCTGGCAGGACTGGCGCATGGCGCGCCTGCTGTGAACCCGGCCCCGCTGGCCGACCCCGCGGCCGATCTGGAGCGCCGCTTTGGCGGCCTGCGGCGCTTGTACGGCGAGGCTGGCTACGCGCGCCTGCGACAGGCCCGCGTGGCGGTGGTCGGGCTGGGCGGTGTTGGGTCCTGGGCGGTTGAAGCCCTGGCGCGCAGCGGTGTGGCCAGCCTGAGCCTGTTCGACCTGGACCACGTGGCCGAAAGCAACATCAATCGCCAGGTGCAGGCCCTGGGCCGCACCCTGGGGCAGGCCAAGGCGCAGGCGCTGCGCGAACGCATTGCCGACATCCATCCAGGCTGCCAGGTGCTGGCGGTGGAGGAATTCGTGCAGGCCGACAACTGGCCCGGCCTGCTGCCAGAGCCGGTGGACTTGCTGATCGACGCCTGCGACCAGGTCCGCGCCAAAGCCGCGTTGGCCGCCTGGAGCTTGCAGACCGGGGTACCCATGGTGGGCGTGGGTGCAGCGGGCGGCAAGCGTCAGCCCCAGGCTGTGGAAGTGGCCGACCTGGCACAGGTCAGCCACGACCCGCTGCTGGCCGGCCTGCGCCAGCGTCTGCGGCAAGCTGGCGTGTTGCCCCGCGCTGGCGCAGGTGCGGTGCGGCCCACCGGCTTGCGTTGCGTGTTTTCGCGCGAGCCCGTGGCCCTGCCCGTGCCCCTGCCTGAAACCGCGTGCGACGTTGCCGGCACCCCTGCCCAGGGCATGCCCGACGGCAGCCTGAACTGCCACGGCTACGGCAGCAGCGTGACCGTTACCGCCACCTTCGGCATGGTCGCTGCAGGCGAGGCAATTTCGCAACTGCTGGGGCCGTTCACACGCCGGTCGTGAAGCTGGCGCTACAAAACACGCTATCATCATGGGCTCTGCAGACGGGCTGACAGGCTACGTCGGGTCGTTAGCTCAGTCGGTAGAGCAGCGGACTTTTAATCCGTTGGTCGCGTGTTCGAGTCACGCACGACCCACCACAGCGGCAAGCCGTCAAAGTCAGTTTGAAGCCTGCGGAAAACAGCACGGTGCCTGTCCCTGAGTACCCCAGGGTATCGTGGCAGGTAGCAAGTAGCAGATAGCAGGAGGTAGGCAGCGAGCGGCAGTTGCCATGCGGTCTGGAACCTGTTCAGCACAGGTTGTCACCGGGGTAGATCAGCAGCAGGTTTTCGGGCTCTTAGCTCAGTTGGTAGAGCAGCGGACTCTTAATCCGTTGGTCGACAGTTCGAATCTGTCAGGGCCCACCAACAAAAAGTAGAAGGGGTTGAACCGTCCGGTTCGACCCCTTTTTTGTTGGTAGGTCCGGATAGGTTCAGGCGGATAGGCCCAGGCGCTACCGGGCATCGGTAGCCCAGCCGCTGCGCACCCGATGCCTGGCGCGGCAGCCGGTCCGTCAGCGTTGGCGCCGACGCGCCAGCCAGCCCAAGAGGCCCAGCCCGCCCAACATCAGCGCATAGCTTTCGGGTTCCGGCACGGCCGAGGCCAGGTGAAGGTTGTCCATCGTGGGCCAAAGCAGCCCGCTGGTGGGCTGCACCGCGACGACAGAAGCGCTGATCAGGCTGCCGGTGTCCGAAACGAAGCCGAGGAAAGACGAGGTCAGCGCATTGCTGATCGTGCGCGTCACGGTGCCGCCGGCGTCGGTGGCGGTAACGGTCAGCGAGCCGGTTGTGAAGGCGCCTTCCAGGCTGCTGGCGAAGAAGTTGGCACCCAGCGCCGACACGCCGCTGCCGAAGCCATTCAGCACGATCACGTCGTACGCCGACGAAGTGCTCAGCGCGGGGTTGCCGGGTTCTCCAGTGGCGCCGTAGAAGACGTTCGAAAACGTGTTGAGTGCCGTGTCCAGGGTCTGGGCGGTGTAGCCGAAGCTGCCGGCGCTGCGCGCCAGCGGGCCTTGCGTGGCACTGGTCAGGCTCAGGTTGCTGAAGATGTCCAGCCCCGGGGCTTGCACGGCGGCCAGGAACGAAGCTTGGCTCGTGTAGACCGTGATGGCGGCCTGCGAGAGACCAGCAGCTGTCAAGCCAGTGGCGGCCAGCAGATGAACGAAGGTTTTTTTGGAGAACATGGGCATCCTGATGCTGGATCGTCCACCGGCCACTGGCAGGCCAACAAAGGATGGACGGCGGGTTGAGTGTCCAAGCCGCTTTGTACGCTGCCAACCCCGCGGACACGGGATCACGAACCAGGCCTGGCGCCCCCGGCTGCGTCAAGCACCCTGGACACGGCTGCCAGCAGCACCGGCAGATCGATGGGCTTGGTGACATAGTCGCTGAAGCCCGCCTCGCGCGCCTGCTGAAGGTCGGCGGGCATGGCGTTGGCGCTCACGGCCACGACCGGGATGGTTTGCGTGCGGGGGTCGGCACGCAGTCGGCGCAGCACTTCAAAGCCGTCCATGCCCGGCAGCTGGATGTCCAGCAGCACCAGATCAGGCTGTGCCTGCAGGGCGATCGACAGGCCGGTCTCTGGCAGGCCTGCGGTCAACAGGCGCACGCCAGGCCGCTGCGTCAGCATGCCTTCCATCAGCACCTGGTTGACGGGGTTGTCTTCGATGTACAGCACGGTTTTCTGGCCCGGTGCCGTGTCCGGCGGCCGGGCTTCATCCCGCAGCGCCCCCCATTCCGACGCGACGGCATCGGCGCTGGCCAGCTGCACCCAGAAGCTGCTGCCCTGGCCCGGGTTGCTGTCCACGCCCAGGTCGCCCTGCATCAGGTTGACCAGCCACTTGCTCAAGGCCAGACCGATGCCCGCCCCTTCGACGGCGCTGTTCCGGGCGTCCAGCCGTTCAAAGGGCTGGAACAGGCGCTGCTGCTGGCTCAGGCTCAGGCCAGGGCCGGTGTCCTGCACGACCAGACGCACCTGCTGGCCGTCGGCGCTGGTGTTCCAGCGCGTCGTCACGCTGCCGCCGGGCTGGTTGTACTTGATGGCGTTGGACAGCAGGTTCAACAGCACCTGCTTCAGCCGTGTCGGGTCGGCCAGTACACGGCAGGCCGGGTCGATGCCCTGGCGTACCTGCAGGCGGATGTGGCGTTCCTCGGCAGCCGGGCCCACCAAGCGCAGGCAGCTGCCGACCAGATCGGGCAGGGCGACCGGGCTGAGCCGCAGGTCCAGCGCGCCCGCTTCAATGCGCGACAGGTCCAGCACGTCGTTGATCAGCGCCAGCAGGTGGTGGCCGCCGCGCAGCAGTTCCTGCACCCTGGCCTGCTGCTGCGGGCTCAGCGGGTCGTGCGTGTCGGTGTGCAGCAGTTGCGCGAAGCCCAGCACGGCATTCAGCGGTGTGCGCAGTTCATGCGACATGCGCGACAGGAATTCCGACTTGGCGCGGTTGGCGCGTTCGGCCTCTTCCTTGGCCTGCACCAGGTCGGCTTCGGCCAGCCGCCGCGCCGTGATGTCCCAGCCGTAGACGAGGAAGCCTTCGAAGCGGCCCTGCTCGTCGAAGCGCGGCACGCCATGGTCGGCGATCCACACCGCCGGGCTGCCGGTGCGGGGCTTCAGGCGGTATTCCACGCCATAGCTGGTCTGCGCAGCGTGTGCCTGCTGCAGCGCAACCAGGCAGCGCGCCACGTCTTCGCTGTGCATGCGTTCGCGCCATGGGCAGGCCAGTTCTTCCTGCAGCCGGCGGCCGGTGGTCTGCAGCCAGCGCTGGTTGAACCAGGTGGCCCGCAACTCGGTGTCGCATTGCCAGATCAGGGCCGGGGCGCCGTCGGCCAGGGTACGAAAGCGCGATTCGCTTTCGCGCAGGGCCCGTTCGGCTTGCGCGCTGGCGGTGATGTCGGTGTAGGTGCGCACGATGCCGCCATCGGCAGCAAACAAGGTCTGCACCTGCAGCAGCACGCCATCGGGCCGCGACCGATGGTAGGTCTGCGAATCGGGGGGCCAATGCAGCGGGCCGGGTGGCCGCAGGCCGTTGTCGATCTGCCATTGCTGCAGGGCGACAAAGCTGGGCCGGGTTTGCATGAAGCTGGCAGGCACCTGCAGCAGTTCAAGGCAACGGCGGTTCCAGGCATTGATACGGCCCTGTGCGTCGACGCTCAGCACGCCTTGCGACAGGCTGTCCAGCGTCAGCGCCAGCACCTGGGTCTTCTGCGCCAGCAGTTCGCTTGTCAGGCGCAGGTCGGCCTGGGCCTGCTTCAGCGCGCTGACGTCCGAGAACAGGCCCAGCGCCCCCAGGTGCTGCCCGGCGGCGTCGACCAGGGGCGATGCATTGTTGAAGCAGTGCACGGTACTGCCGTCGTCGCGCCTGAGCGTGATCTCGTAGCCGTTCGAAACGCCCTGGCGCCGCAGTTCGACGTTGCGCCGGAAAATGCTGGCGTTTTCTTCGTCGACGAATTCCCAGATGCTGCGGCCCAGTAGCGCGCTGCGCGGCAGGCCCAGCATGCGGCACATCGCCGGGTTGGCGTCGATGGTGCGCTGCGCCATGTCGACGAACCAGAAGCCTTGCTCGGTGTTCTGTTGCACCAGGTCCAGCATCCGCTGCTGGTGCTGCAGGGAATCTTCTGCCGCACGGCGCTGGCTGATGTCGGCATACAGCATCACGAAGCCGCCGTCGGGCGTGGGCGTGCGGCGCATTTCCAGCGTGCGGCCGTCGGGGCGCAGGCGCTGCGTCAGCACGGGCGGGCCCCTGCGCAGGGCGTGCAGGCGGCGCTGGCAGTCGGCTTCCAGGGCAGCGCTGTCGCTGTAGGCGCCGAATTCGCCAGCCGCTGCCATGGCCCGCAGCAGGTCGATCAGCGGTGCGCCGGGCTGGGCTTGCTGCGCGTCCAGGCCGGTGCAGTCCAGGAAGCGCTGGTTGAAGGCCTGCAGGCGCATCTGTGCATCGAAAACACTGATGCCTTCGCCAGCATGGTCGAAGATCAGCTGCAGCAGCGCGGCGCTGTCGCCGGGGGGCAAGGCCATGCCCCATTCTGAGGCCAGCGGCGGGGCTTTTGGGGCCCGGTGTACGGCAGCGGTCGCTTCGGTGCACGATCGCCGGCATGGACGATCGAGCAGAGCGCCATCCAAGGCTATCCACCAGCGTCGGGCTGGTCATGGCGCTGGCCTTGTCGGCCTGCGCTGTGACGCCGCCCGCGCCCGGAACGCTGCAGGCCGATGTGCTGCGCCAGTGGGGTGAGCCCAGCGCTCGCTATGCCCTGGGTAACGGCGGTGTGCGGCTGGAATACGCCACCGGCCCCTTCGGCCGCACCACCTGGATGCTGGACCTGGACCCGGCAGGCCGCCTGGCGGGCGCGCGGCAGGTGCTGGCCGAACGTGAGCTCTGGGCGCTGCAGGGGCAAATGCCCGGCATGGCGCGCGAAACCCTGCTGCAGACCCTGGGCACACCTGGCAACCGCCGCAGCGGTGGCCGGCAGGGGGGCGAGATCTGGTCCTGGCGATTCGAGACCAACGACTGCCTGTGGTTCCGGGTCTCGATCGGCGACAACGGCCTGGTGCGCGACGGCGGCTTCTACCCCGACCCGGTGTGCGACGCCGGGCCTGACGGCCATGCCTGACGCAGCAGCGACCCCCCTGGTGGTGTACGGCATCGCCCACTGCGCCAGCGTGAAGAAGGCGCGCAGCTGGCTACTGGCACAGGGCATCGCCTACCGGTTCCACGACTTCCAGAAACAGGGGCTGCCGCCCGAGCAGCTGGACGCCTGGCTGCAGGCGCCGGGTTGGCAGGCTCTGTTGAACCGACAGGGCACGACCTGGCGCAAGCTGGGCCCGGCACAGCAGGCCGAAGTGACCGATGCCGGCACCGCCCGCGCGCTGATGCTGGCCCAGCCCAGCGTCATCAAGCGCCCGGTCCTGGCCTGGCCGGATGGCCGCGTCACCGTCGGCCTGAGGGCGCTGACGGGCTGATCCCCAAGCGCCAAACACGCGCCAGACGTTAAGCTCCGCCCCATGTTTACCGGCATCGTTCAAGGCATCGCCCAGGTACACCAGCTGCACGACCGCGCGGGTTTGCGCAGCTTCGAGCTCGCCTTCCCACCCGGCTTCGACGACGGCCTGGCCATCGGTGCCAGCGTGGCGGTGGACGGCGTGTGCCTGACCGTCACCTCGCGCCCCGCCGCTGACCGCGCCTGCTTCGACGTGGTGCAGCAGAGCCTGGCCCTGACCACCCTGGGTGACCTGCAGCCGGGCAGCCCGGTCAATGTCGAACGCGCCGCCCGCGACGGGGCCGAAATCGGCGGCCACCCGCTGTCGGGGCACATCGACTTCAAGGCCACCGTGGTACAGGTGCGCCAGCCCGAGAACAACCACGTGCTGCGCATCCAGGTGCCTGCGCCGTGGATGCGCTATGTGTTTGCCAAGGGCTACATCGCCGTCAATGGCGCCAGCCTCACGGTGGCCGAGGCGCAGCGCCATACTGAACCCAGCGACGGCAGCGGCTGGTTCGAGGTCTGGCTGATCCCCGAAACTTTGCGCATGACCACTTTCGCCGGCAAGCCCGTGGGCGCAGCGCTGAACATCGAGATCGAGCGCAGCACCCAGGTCTTTGTCGATACCGTACGGGCCGCCATCGACGAACGCCTGGGCCCGCTGCTGCCGGCACTGGAAGCCCTGCTGCGCCAGCAGGGCAGGACGCTGGACGACATCGCTCAGCCGCCGGCTTTGCCGCTGCGCTGAACCCTGCGGGAGCGCTGGGCGCCAGGCCTAAGCCCGGCGCGTCATCACGGGGCCTGGCACAGGCAGTGCACCACCGCGTCGAAGGGACGCCGCTTCTCAGCCACCTGGGTCAGCCAGCCCAGGTCGTGGCGGACACCGTCCACCACCGTTTGCGGCACGCCCGGCAGCAGCACCTGCACCGGGTCTGCCGCCATCAGCCCTGGGGCCACAGCTGCCAGCACGCGGGCACCCAGGCTGCCTTCGGTCACGCCGAACTGCGTCAGCAGCTGTTGCAGGCGGCCAGGCGGCTTTTCGACGTACAGCACGCGGGCGTCGGCGGGCAGCTTGGCGCGCGCCGCGGCCGACGCCACGGCATCGCCCAGGCTGCCCAGCTTGTCGACCAAGCCACGTTCCAGCGCCTGCGCACCGGTCCAGACCCGGCCCTGGGCCACGGCGTCGATCTTCTCGGGCGTGGTCTTGCGCGCCTTCGCCGCGGCCTGCGTGAAGTCGGCGTAGACGCGGTTGATGCTGGTCTGCACGACGCCCGCCAGGCGCGGGTCCAGCGTCTTGCGCGGGTCCACCGCGCCGGCCAGCCAGGTGGTGCCGTAGCCCGCGGTGTTCACGCCGACCTTGTCCATCGCACCCTTCACGCTGGGCAGGACGGCCAGCACGCCGATGCTGCCGGTGATGGTGGTCTCGTCGGCCATCACCTCATCGGACGCCAGGCTGATCCAGTAGCCGCCTGAAGCCGCCAGGTCGCCCATCGACACCACCACCGGCTTGCCGGCAGCGCGCGCGAGTTCCAGTTCGCGGCGGATCAGTTCCGAGCCATAGACGCTGCCGCCAGGCGAATCGACGCGCAGCACGATGGCCTTGATGGTCTTGTCTTCACGCGCCTGGCGGATCAGCGCCGATGTCGATTCGCCGCCGATGCTGCCGCCTGGGGCCTGGCCATCGCCGATCTCGCCTTCGGCCACGATCACGCCCACCGCGTCGCCAGTGGTGCGCGGCTTGATGCGGGCCAGGTAGTCGTTGAAGTTCACCTGGCGGAAGGTGGTCTCGGGTTGGGCTGCGCTGGCGGCGTCTTCGTCCTTGGCGCCTTTCTCGATCAGGAAGGCGCGCATCTCGTCGCGTGTCTTGAGCTGGTCGACCAGCTTTTCCTTCAGCACCAGCTGGGCCAGGTTGCCGCCAGCGGCAGCCAGGTTGTCGGGCAGGCCGTTGATGAGGTTCATCACTGTGCCGGCCGGCAACTTGCGGGCTTTTTCGACGCTGCCCAGCCAGCTGGCCCACATGGCGTCGTAGAGCAGCTTTTCCGCTTCCGTCGTTTCGGGCGAAGGGCCGTTGGCGGAATAAACCTCGCCAAAGCTTTTGAACTTGCCTACGCGCAGCACCGTGGCCTGCACGCCGAACTTGTCGAAGGCGTCCTTGTAGTAATTGCGCGGGCGGCCGAAGCCTTCGATCAGCACGCCGCCCAGCGGGTGCACCCACACTTCCGTGGCATGGGCGGCCAGGAAGAAGCTGCGCTGGTCGTAGCCCGCGCCCCAGGCGTAGACCGGCTTGCCGCTGGCCTTGAAGCGTTCGATGGCGGCCGCCACCTCGCGCAGCGTGGGCAGGCCGGCGCCGCCGAAGTCGTCCAGCATCAGCACCAGGTGCGGCACTTTCGGGTCCTTGGCGGCAGCCTCTAGCACCGCCAGCACGTCGCGCAGCTGGGTGCTGGCGTCATCACTGCCCTGCACCCGGTTCAACACGCTGCTGCGGGTGTTGCCGCTCTTCTGCTCGGTCAGCGGGCCAGCCAGATTCAGCACCAGGGCGGTCTTGTCCTGCAACTCGGGCTTGCCCGGCTTCAGCAGCAGCCAGGCCAGGCCGGCCAGCAAGGCCAGGAAAATCAGGTTCAGCAGCGTGCGGCGGCTGGCGTCGACCAGCCACCACAGGCGGCCGAGAAAGGACTTGCGCGGACGATCGTCGGACATGAATGGGCTAGCCTGTGTTGGCCTGCCGGGCAGGCGGAATAGCCGAAGCATAGGCAATGTGCTGCCCCGCGACCCGTGGCGTGCGACGAATAGCCCGCTGGCAGGGTTGAGATACTCGAAGCCGCATGCAGGCCACCCTCGCCGTCACGGTTCCGTTCTTCGCCCTGGTCCTGGCCGGCTACCTGGCGGCGCGGCGCCACGTACTGCCCGAAAGCGCCATTCCTGGCCTGAACGCCTTCGTCCTGTACTTCGCCCTGCCGTGCCTGCTGTTCCGCTTCGGCATGAACACGCCAGTGTTCGACCTGCTCAACCCCGCTGTGATGCTGGTGTACCTGGCGGCGGGCCTGTTGATCGTTTTCTTCACCGTTGCCATCAGCCTGAACGAACGTGTGCAGTTGAAGGACGCCGCCTTCGGTGCCCTGGTGGCGGCCTTCCCCAACACCGGCTTCATGGGCGTGCCGCTGCTGGTGGCCCTGCTGGGGCCGGGGGCGGCCGGGCCGGTGATCTGCACCATCCTGGCCGACCTGTTCGTCACCAGCAGCCTGTGCATCGCGCTGGCGCAGGCGCATGGGGCCGCCGAGCACGGCGCACGCACGGCGGCGCTGCGGGCGCTGCGCGGGGCGCTGTCGAATCCATTGCCTTGGTCGATCGCCCTGGGCGCTGGGTTTTCAGCCGCGGGCTGGCAGCTGGCCGGGCCCGTGGCGGTGGTCGTGCGCATGCTGGCCGACGCTGCCAGCCCGGTGGCACTGTTCACCATCGGCGCGGTGCTGTGGCGTGCCAGCCAGCATGCGCAAGGTCGCACGCCGCTGGGCGACTACGTGCCCGCCGCGCTGATCAAGCTCTTTCTGCACCCGCTGCTGGTGCTGGCGCTGGCCACTTCGGCGCTGGCCCTGGGCGCGCCGCTGACGCTGTTCCAGATCACGGTGCTGACGCTGGCGGCAGCCCTGCCGAGCGCCAGCAACGTGTCGCTGCTGGCCGAACGCTACGGTGCCGACAACGGCCGCGTGGCCCGCATCATCATGACCAGCACGGTGCTGGCCTTTGCCAGCTTCAGCCTGCTGGCCTGGGGTTTTGGCATCCGGCCGGCCTAAGCCGGCCTTTGGCGTCCGGCCGGCCTAAGCCGGCCTTTGGTATCCCGCCGGCCTAGCCTGGCCGGCCAGGGCGCGCGCGGCTTCGGCCACCAGTTCGGGGCCGCGGTAGATCAGCCCGGTGTAGATCTGCACCAGGTCGGCGCCGGCGGCGATTTTGGCCTGCGCGTCGGCCCCGCTCATCACCCCGCCCACGCCGATGATGGGAAACGCGCTGCCCAGCGCCACGCGCAGCTGCGTAATCACGCGGTTGCTGGCCGCCAGCACCGGCGTGCCTGAGAGGCCTCCCGTTTCCTGCGCATGCGGCAGGCCCTGCACGGCGTCGCGTGCCAGCGTGGTGTTGGTGGCGATGACGCCGTCGATGCCGCACTTCTTCAGCGTGGCCGCGATCACGCCCACCTGGGCTTCGTCCAGGTCGGGGGCGATCTTCACGAACATCGGCACGTTGCGGCGCTGGGCTGCGGCCAGCTGGGCGCGGCGTTCCTGCAGCGCCGACAGCAGGGCATCGAGCGCAGCGTCGCTCTGCAGCGCGCGCAGGTTCTGCGTGTTCGGGCTGCTGACGTTGACGGTGATGTAGTCGGCATGCGGGTAGACGCCGTCCAGCCCCAGCAGGTAGTCGTCGGCCGCGCGTTCGATGGGCGTGGCCGCGTTCTTGCCGATGTTCAGGCCCAGCACGCCGCCAGCGCGGCGGAAGCTGTGCGCGCGCTGCACGTTGGCGATGAAGGCCGCCAGGCCTTCGTTGTTGAAGCCTAGGCGGTTGATCAGCGCCTGCCGCGCCGGCAGCCTGAAGATGCGCGGCTTGGGGTTGCCCGGCTGGCCCAGCGGCGTGACGGTGCCCACTTCGATGAAGCCAAAGCCCATCGCGCCCAGGCCGTCGATGCAGCGGCCGTTCTTGTCCAGCCCCGCGGCCAGGCCCACGCGGTTGGGAAAGTTCAGCCCGGCCAGCGTCACCGGGTCGGACGTGCGCGGCTGCGCCCACAGGCATTGCGCCGGCGTGTTCTGCAGCCGGGCGATGCTGCCCAGCGTCAGGTCGTGCGCGGCTTCGGCATCCAGGCCAAAGAGGAAAGGGCGGGTCAGGGCGTAGGGCACGATCGGCATGGCCGTGATTGTCTCAGCCATCGGCCAGGGCGCGTGCCGTGGCGGCCTGCCGATAATCGCGCCATGACGCAAGACGAACTGAAGGCCCTGGTGGGCCAGGCGGCCCTGGCTTATGTCGTGCCTGGGCAGTGGGTGGGCGTGGGCACGGGGTCGACTGTGAACCACTTCATCACCGCGCTGGCGGGCATGAAGGGGCAGATCGCGGGCGCCGTCAGCAGCTCGGTGGCCAGCACGCAGCGGCTGCGGGCCGTGGGCCTAGCCGTGCGCGAAGCGCATGAAGTGGACAGCCTGCCCGTCTACATCGATGGCGCCGACGAGATCGACGACCAGGGCTGCATGATCAAGGGTGGCGGTGCCGCGCTGACGCGCGAAAAGATCGTCGCCGACCTGGCCGCGCGCTTTATCTGCATCGCCGACGCGTCCAAGCGCGTGGCCGTGCTGGGCGCTTTTGCGTTGCCGGTGGAGGTGATTGAGCTGGCCGTGCCGCAGCTGCAGCGGCGCTTTGCGGCCATCGGTGGCCGCGCCGTGCTGCGCGTGGGCGTGCTGACCGACAACGGGCACCCGATCCTGGACGTGCACGGCCTGCAGATCGGCAACCCGCTGGCGCTGGAAACCGAAATCAACCAGTGGCCCGGGGTCGTCACGGTCGGCCTGTTTGCCCGCCACCGCGCCAGCGTGTGCTTGTTGGGAACGCCCCAGGGCGTGCAGACGATCACCTACTGATCGGCGCAGGCACTTGTGTTCTCATACAGCTTTTGACGCAGCCAAGGACACCGGTGGCCAAGCCCAACTATTCATTCGAAAAACGCCAGCGCGAGATCGCCAAGAAGAAGAAGAAGGAAGAAAAGGAAAAGGAAAAGGCGGCGCGCAAGGCCGCTGGCCTGCCGCCTGAAGCCGAAGACGCGGCGTCAGACGACGACGCTGACGACGCCGAACCCCAGCCCGGCACCCCGGGCCAACCGCCCACCGCGGCCTAAGCCACGCCGCCCCGGCGCTGCTGCCGAAGCCAGAAGCGCGCCGGGTCCAGCGCGTCCACCAGGTCGGCTTCCAGCGGCACGGCGCTGCCGTCCACGAGGCTGGCCAGCACTTCCCCGGCCAGCGGGCCCCAGGTGAAGCCGCGGCCGGCCATCGCCCCCAGCATGAACAAGCCCGGCAGCCGCGGCAGCTGGGCCAGCCGCAGGCTGCCCGCTGGGCCCGGCCGAGTGATGGCCGCCAGCGCTTCGATGTCAGGCACCGGCCCCACCAAGGGCAGCTTGTCACGCGTACTTTCGCGCCAGCCCACGCGGCCGTGCAGCACGGCGCCCGCTGGTGGGGCGATGCCGGTCTGCGCTTGCAATCGGTCCAGGTTGAAGGTGTGGTCGGCGCTGCGCACCCCTGGGTCTTCGTCATCTGCCTGGGTGGTGGCGCCGCACAGCAGCATGGGCTGCCCATCCAGCGGGCGGCACAGCGCATAGCCTCCGCCGGCCACGGGCCAGGGCAGGCTGCCCTGGGCGGGCCCGGGGCTGCTGGCAGCCTGTGGCGCGGCGGGGTCTGCGAACCAGCTCACCTGCCCGCGGCTGCGCGCCAGTGGCCAGGGCAGGGCCCCGCGGCTGCCCAGCAGCTGTGCCAGCCCGGGCAGGGCCAGGTCGCTGGCGGCGGCCAGGGCCAGCACCAGCACGCGGCCGCAGGCGAGGGTTTGGCCGTTGGCGTCCAGCACACACCAGTCGTCGCCCTGCCGCTGCAGAGCACTGACGCAGGCGCCGCCAACGAAGCGCACGCCCGGTGTGCCCAGCAGGGCCTGGACGGTGGCTGCAGCATCGACCCAGCCCGCCCCGGGAAAGAACCAGGCTTGCCCGGCCTGCAGCCGGGTGGCGCGGGCCTGCAGTTCATGGGCTGTCCAGGCCTGGGCCCAGGCCGGCTGGGGCAGGGTGGCGGGCCATTCGGCCTGGCGCCGCAGCAGGCCGTTCAACGCGCCCGGCACACCTTGCGTCAGCAGCCCGGCGTAGACGCGCTGCGCCAGCAAGGCAGCAGCGCGGTTGAAGCGGGCGTGGCTACCGTCGGCCGCGTGCACGGTGCCGTGCACCAGGGCTGCGGGGTTGCCGGACGCACCACCCGCGGGCCGCGGCCGGGCGTCCAGCACCGTGCATGCCCAGCCGCGCCGGGCCAGCGCGGCAGCGGCACTGGCCCCGGCGATGCCGGCACCCAGCACCACGGCCTGCCCCGGGGGCCGGTGCGCGGGTGTGCTGCGCCGCGGCGCACGCGGGGCGTAGCGCCAGGCCTGAAGGGGTAACGCGACGCGCCTGCCGGTGCCGCCTGGCGCAGGCATGTTCACGGTATCGGCAGGCCCAGATGGGTGGATCGTCTGTTCGACAGGGTCAGCGATGCGCCAGGTCGCGGTGGCGTCGACCGAATCCGCCGCATGCAGGGCGGTGCTGTCTTCCACAAAGCCCGCCGCGGTCAAGGCTGCGCTGTGGGCTGCTCGCTGGGCTGCGCTCTGGGCTGCTTCGCTGCTGGCCATCAACAGGCGAGCGCCAGGGGCGGCCAGGCGCGCCAGCCGCTTGGGGTCGGCCTGGACGACGTCCACCCACAGCGTGTCGGCCTGCAGCTGGCAAGCCTGCCGCAGCGCATCGGTGATGCTGTGTGCGTCTTCGTCTGCGTCTTCGTCTGCGTCGGCGTCGCAGGGGGCGTTTGCCCCTGACCCAGCCTCGGCGCCTCTGCCCGTGCCCCTACCCGGCTGGGCCGTCACGCCAAAGGCCAGCAACAGCCGCACGCGCCCGCCGTCGAATTCCAGCAGGTGCAGGTTGTCGGTCGGCGGTGGCCAGGCTTGCCGCAGGGCGGCTGCCTCTTCGCTGTCGGGCTGGCCGGGCAGCGGGGCAGGCGGCGGTTCGCGCAAGATGCAGGTGCTGTAGACCAGCAGTTGCGCCGGCCGCTGGCTGTGTCCGCGCCAGGCCTGCCAAAGCGCGCAGAAGTGCTGGCCCCGGCCGAAGGGCAACAGCAGCACGCTGTGCTGGCGCTGCCCGTGCCAGCGGTCGTGCCAGGCGCTGGCCTGCAACCAGGCCCGGCTGTCGGGCCCAGGCTTGCGGGGTGCTGTGAAGTCAGCCATCGGCCAGGCGCTGGGGCGATGTGATGCGCGCGCTGCGCTGGGCGGGTGGCCGGCGCCTTGCAGATTGCTGGGCGCGCCGGCGCGGCATCAGGTGTGCGACTGCGCCTGCAGCCAGTCCAGCAGCGGCTGGCGCACGGCAGCCAGGCTGCGGTAGGCCAGTACGGCGTCGCTCATGCTGGCCACGGCCGCGTGCAGGCGTGCCGCCTGGGTGGGCGCCAGCGCCTGTGCCAGCGGCTGCACCTGCACGCCGATGGTGAAGACGGCCTGGCGCAGCGGCCTGCTGTCCCCTGCGGCCTGCAGCGGGATGAAGGTCTGGCGTTCGGTGCGCCACCAGGCACGCGCGGGGTCGAAGCCGCCGGCCCAGCGGTCGACGTCAACATGGTCGGGGTGCGCGTGCAGGCGCGGGTGGCCGGTGACGTTCCAGACAAAGCGTTCCCAGCGCTCGGGGCCCGTGACCAGGCGCATCAGCGCGTCAGCGGCCTGCATCAGCAAGGCGTTGTCGGCCACGGGGGCGTGGGCGTCGGTGAAGGGCAGGCCGCATTTGTCGCGTGGCGCCCAATGCGAGGGCAGGGCCACGGCCAGCCAGGGCAGGGTGGCCGGGCCCGGGCCGCCGGCATCGACGACGGCGAAGTCTTCCTCGAAGGCCAGGCACAGCAGGCCCGCCAGCCGCCAGGCGGTGGGCAGGCCGTCCAGGCAGCGGCTGATTTCGTCGCCCAGGCCGAAGCTGCCGCTGGTGAGGCGCTGTACCTGGCCGGCCTGCACCGCCACGCCCAGGGCTGTGGCGCACTGGCCGTCCCACTGCCAATGCTGGGGGTGTTCAGCCGCAGCCTGGGCGGCCAGGGCGTGCAGGGCTGGCAGGGGGTCGAAGCCCGGGGCCTGCAGCAGGGCTTCGTGCGGGAAGGCCGTCAGCACCGCCAGCTTTTCGCGCTGGTGGCGTGAGCCCGGCTGCGCCGGGTTCAGCTGCCGGGCCGCGGCGGGCAGGCGCCGCAGCCCGGGCTGCATGCGGAAGGGGGCGCCGACGGCGGCGTCGAAGTCGAAATCCATGACCCCGGATGATGCCGATGAAATGAAAAAGGCACCCCGCGGGGTGCCTGCTGGCGCTGGCCGCGGGGCGGCCCGTCAAACGCGCTTCTTGTCCGCGGGGCTGCCCGTCAGACCCGCTTCTTGTATTCGTGCGTGCGGGTGTCGATTTCGATCTTGTCGCCGTTCTCTACAAACAGCGGCACGGCGATTTCAAAACCCGTGCCCACCAGACGCGCCGGCTTCATGACCTTGCCTGACGTGTCGCCCTTGACGGCGGGTTCGGTTTCGATTTCACGCACCACGGTGGTGGGCAGTTCCACGCTGATGGCCTTGCCGTCGTAGAACACCACTTCCACCGTCATGCCGTCCTGCAGGTAGCTGATGGCGTCGCCCATGTTCTCGGCTTCGATGTCGAACTGGTTGTATTCCTCGTCCATGAAGACGTACATCGGGTCGGCGAAGTACGAGAAGGTGCATTCCTTCTTGTCCAGGATGATCTGGTCCATCTTGTCGTCGGCCTTGAAGACCGTTTCGGCGCCGAAGCCCGACAGCAGGCTCTTCATCTTGATGCGTACCGTGGCGGCGCCGCGGCCGCCGCGGCTGTACTCGGTCTTGAGCACGACCATCGGGTCCTTGCCCTGCATGATGACGTTGCCGGCGCGGATTTCCTGTGCGAGTTTCATGGCTGTGTTCCTGGGCCCCCTGGCCCCAAGACGGGGACGCTGGCTGGGGCCAAAAGTGGGCAAAAAATGGGCAAGAGAGGCAGTGGCGCGCGTACCCGGGGTGGCTGCTGAAGCAGGCACCGTGCGCAGCGCAAAGCCCTCGATTCTAGCAGGGGCCCTGTGGCGTCTGGCACGCCTGCGGCGCCCTGGGTACTGGGGGCGTTCTGGCGGCCTCCCGTTCGGCCACGAAGGCCAGCAGCTGCGTCACCAGGTCTTGCTGCGTGGCCAGCCGCGCGCGCAGCGCGTGGCAGCTGGCCAGCCAGCTGGAGCCTTGGTCTAGGCCCCGCACAGCCTGGCCTTCGCCTGGGTCTTGCAGGCTGGGCAGAGGCGGCAGCCCGCCTGGGCCGAAGCCGTTCCAGGCCATGAACAGGGCCTCGACTTCGCTGCCGGCCTGCAGGCAGCGCAGGAAGGCCTGCAGCTTGCCGGCGTGCGCACCGTCGTGCTGCGGGTACAGCTGCCAGACAAAGGGCTGGCCTGCCCAGAGCGCGCGCACCAGTGAATCTTCGCCACGCACGAAGTTCAGGTCGCAGGCCCACAGCAGCTGGTCGAAGTCGGTCTGCGTCAGCCAGGGCAGGGCCAGTACGCGCAGTCCTGCGGGCAGCGCCCGCGGCAGCCCTTCGGCCAGCGGACTCAACGCCTGCAGCCCCCGCTGGGCCGGGCCCGGGGTGGCCAGCAGCAGGGTGGGCTGGCTGGCCAGCTGTTGCATCAGCTCGGGCAGGGCTGGGTTGTCATAGCAGAACAGGCTGACCACGCGTTCACCCGGCGCGGGCGCCCAGCCCCGCCGGGCCAGCCAGGCCGGGGCGTCGAAGGCCTGGCGCCGTGCTATCAGCCCGTCTTCCCGCAGCAGCCCGCCCGTGCGCGGCGTGAAGCCGGGATAGAAGAACCATTTCGT
Source organism: Rubrivivax sp. (assembly GCA_027485165.1). Lineage (GTDB taxonomy): Bacteria > Pseudomonadota > Gammaproteobacteria > Burkholderiales > Burkholderiaceae_C > Rubrivivax. The sequence continues at coordinate 66,353 of JAIXRN010000018.1, read as the reverse complement.
CAGCCCGCCGGGCTGGGGCGACGGCAGCCGGTGTGAACGTTCGACGTAGCTTTCCGCGCTCAGGTATTCCAGGTTCAGCCAGGTGGGGGGCTGTGGGCGCTGCGACATGGTCGCCACGACAGCCGCCGGTGGATCGCAGCCGAAGGCTTCGATGACCACGTCGCCGGCGTCGGGCCAGGGCCCGCTGGCTTGCCAGTCCAGCACCTGTATCCGGGCCTGTAGCTGGGCCTGGGCCTGGCCCGGCGCGGCCATCCACGCCAGGGCCCGGGCGTCGTCGACGAACAGCCGCACCCGGCAGCCCCGCGCTGCCAGGCCGCAAGCCAGGCGCCAGCACACGCCCAGGTCGCCGTGGTTGTCGATCACGCGGCACCAGATGTCCCACAGGGGGGGCGTCTGCCCAGGTCGGTGGGCGGGGGCCGAGGCATCGTCTGGCATCACCGGATTATCGAAGCCGGCAGAATGCGCCCCCGATGAGCCCTGCCGACCCCGATACCGACCCTGCCCCTGCCGGCAGCGCCGCACCGCTGGCGTCGCCCACGTCGGACGAAGCCCGGCGCGAACGCCTGCTGGCCGAAGTCGCCGCGCTGCCCAGCCTGCCCGGCGTCTACCGCTGGCTGGACGCGCAGGGCGGCGTGCTCTACGTGGGCAAAGCGCGCAACCTGAAGAAGCGCGTCAGCAGCTATCTGCAGAAGGACCACGGCGGCACGCGCATCGGCCACATGGTGAGCCGCATCGCGAAGCTGGAAACCACCGTGGTGCGCAGCGAGGCCGAAGCCCTGCTGCTGGAAAACAACCTCATCAAGACGTTGAACCCGAAGTTCAACATCCTGTTTCGTGACGACAAGAGCTATCCGTACCTGAAGGTGACGGGGACGCCCGACACCGACGTGGTCGCTGCCACCGCCGCGCAGCGCTTCGCCCGCGTGGCCTACTTCCGCGGCGCGGTTGACCGCAGGCACCGCTACTTCGGCCCCTACCCCAATGCCTGGGCGGTGAAGCAGACCATTCAGCTGGTGCAGAAGGTCTTTCGTCTGCGCACCTGTGAAGACACGGTCTTCAACCACCGTTCGCGCCCTTGCCTGCTGTACCAGATCCAGCGCTGTTCCGGCCCCTGTGTCGACCTGATCAGCGCCGCCGATTACGCGCGCGACGTGCGCGATGCCGAACGCTTCCTGCTGGGCGACGCGCAGGCCGTGATCGAAGACCTGCAGGCCCAGATGATGGGTTTCGCCGAGGCGCTGGAATTCGAGGAAGCTGCCAAGGTGCGGGACCGCATCGGGTCGCTGTCGCGCGTGCTGCATCAGCAGTCGGTGGAAGCCAACAGCCTGTCGGCGGCCGACCGCGATGTCGACATCCTGGCCGTGAAGGTGGCTGGCGGACGCGCCTGTGTGAACCTGGCGATGGTGCGTGGCAGCCGGCACCTGGGCGACCGGGCTTACTTCCCGGCCCATGTGGACGATGGCGCAGCGCTGAGCGAACAGGACTTCAACGACCGCGCCGAAGAAGACCTGGCTGGCCCTGCCGATGGCGGCTGGGCCCCGCATACGCCCGAAGTGGCGGTGCTGGAGGCCTTCATTGCCCAGCACTACATCGGCCAGTCTGTACCGCCGCAGCTGGCCACCAGCCACCGCGTGAGCCCCGAGCTGCTGGACGCGCTGGGCGAAGCCGCGGGCGTGAAGGTGCGCGCCACGCACCAGCCGCGCGAACAGAAGCGCGTGTGGCTGGAAATGGCCGCCAAGGGCGCTGATCTGGCGCTGGCCCGGCTGCTGGCAGAAGAAGGCTCGCAGCAGCAGCGCACGCGCGCCCTGGTCGAGGCGCTGGAACTGGAAGTCGACGACCCGGCGCAGCTGCGCATCGAATGTTTCGACATCAGCCACACTGCCGGCGAAGCCACGCAGGCTTCATGCGTGGTCTTCGAAGCGCATGCGATGCAGAGCGCGCAGTACCGGCGCTTCAACATCGAAGGCATCACCGGCGGCGACGACTACGCTGCCATGCGCCAGGTGCTGACGCGCCGCTACGCCAAGCTGGCCGAAGCCGTTGCCCACGGCCGCCAGGAAGAGCCCGAGCCGGCACCGGAGACGGAGGCCGCAGCTGCTGCGCCCGTACCGGGTGATGAGCCCGTGCCGGTGCCCACACCCAGAACCCCGGGCCGCAAGCGCGGCCTGGCGCGCCTGCCCGACCTGGTGCTGGTGGACGGCGGCCGCGGCCAGGTGGCGATGGCGCGCGAAGTCTTCCAGGAACTGGGGCTGGACATCTCGCTGATCGTGGGCGTGGAAAAGGGCCAGGGCCGCAAGGTGGGGCTGGAAGAGCTGGTGTTTGCCGACGGCCGCGAGAAGGTCTATCTGGGCCACGATTCAGCAGCGCTGATGCTGGTGGCGCAGATCCGCGACGAAGCGCACCGCTTCGCGATCACCGGCATGCGCGCCAAGCGCGCCAGCGTGCGCACTGGCGGCAGCCGGCTGGAAGACATCCCCGGCGTGGGCCCGCGCAAGCGCGCGCGCCTGCTGCAGCGCTTCGGCGGCGTACGCGGCGTGGCCAGCGCAGGCGTGGATGACCTGGCCAGCGTCGAAGGCATCTCGAAAGAACTGGCCGAGGAGATCTACCGTGCCCTGCACTGACAAGCACAGCCGCGCGCGCGCACCGTGGCCCGCGCGCGCCACGGCCGCTGCCTTGGCGCTGGGCATGGCCTGGCTGCTGGTGGGCTGCAGCAGCCGCGCCCTGGCGCCCGCGCCCGCTGCCATCGTGCCGCCACCCGCAGCGGCGGGTTCGCCTGGCGCTGCCGGCACCGTGCCCGCACCTGCGTCGCGGCCCGTGGCCCTGCCCGCGCCACCCGCACCGCGCAACCGGCTGGAATTGGAAGTGCAGTTCGCGCAGCGTCTGGTCCAGGCTCACCCTGACGGCACCTACCTCACCCGCGCGCCCGACCGGCTGATGGCGATCCCGGTGCTGGAAATCGAGCTCAACGCCGACGGCAGCGTGCGTCGGATCGAAGTGCTGCGCCACCCCAGCACCGGCGACGAAGCCACGCGGCTGGCGATCGCCGCAGTCCGCCGTGCCGCGCCCTACGGCGATGTCTCGCGTCTGCCGCGGCCCTGGAAGGTGGTGGAGACCTTCCTCTTCAACGACGAGATGCGCTTCAAGCCGCGCATCCTGGACCTGCAGTGACGGCGCGCTGAAGGCCGTGCCCGGCCCAGCCGGGCCTGCCTGCACAATCGACCGATGTTCCTGACCATTCCCACGCTGCTGACCTGGGCGCGCATCGGCGCGATCCCGCTCATCGTGGGGGTCTTCTACCTGCCGCTGTCGGCCGAGCACCGCAACCAGATCGCCACCACGATGTTCGTGCTGTTCGCAGCCACCGACTGGCTGGACGGCTGGCTGGCGCGCAAGCTCAACCAGGCATCGGCCTTCGGCGCCTTTCTGGACCCGGTGGCCGACAAGTTCCTGATCTGCGCCTGCCTGCTGGTGCTGCTGGAACAGGGACGCGTCGATTCACTGGTGGCACTGGTCATCATCGGGCGCGAGATCGCCATCAGCGCGCTGCGCGAATGGATGGCGCAGATCGGCGCTTCGCGCAGCGTCGCCGTGCACATGCTGGGCAAGCTGAAGACGGTGTCGCAGATGGTGGCCATCCCCTTCCTGCTGTTCGATGGCGTGCTGTTCGGGGTCTTCGACACGCGGCCCTGGGGCGCCGGGCTGATGTGGGTGGCGGCAGTGCTGACGGTCTGGTCGATGGCTTATTACCTGCACAAGGCGATCCCCGAAATCCGGGCCAAGTCCAAGTGAGCCCCGTGCCGCCGGCAGGCGCCGGACATGCGCGCCAGGCCGCGCTGCTGCAGGCCATGCCGGTGGTGTTCGTGCTGATCTGGAGCACGGGCTTCGTCGTCGCGCGCTACGGCATGCCGCATGCCCCGCCTTTCACGTTCCTGTGCTGGCGCTATGCCCTGTCGATCCTGGCCTTCCTGGCCTGGGTACGCTGGGCCGGTGCGGCCTGGCCCGCCACGCGGAGCCAGTGGCTGCACCTGGCCGTGACCGGCATCTGCATGCACGCGGGCTACCTGGGCGGGGTGTGGGCAGCCGTGCGCGGCGGCATCGGTGCCGGCACGGTGTCGCTGATCGTGGGTCTGCAGCCAGTCCTGACCGCACTGTGGGTGGCGTTCAGCGGCCAGGGCCAGGGCCAGCGCGTCGCACCGCGCCAGTGGCTGGGGCTGGCGCTGGGCCTGGCAGGGCTGCTGCTGGTGGTGGGGCGCAAGCTTGGCCTTGGCGAAGTCACGCCCTTCAACCTGGCCTGTGCGCTGCTGGCCCTGCTGGCCATCACCACTGGCACGCTGTACCAGAAGCGCTTCGTCCAGCCCTGCGACGTGCGCACAGCCAATGCCGTGCAGCTGCTGGCGGCGCTGGTGGTGTCGCTGCCGCTGGCGCTGCTGGAAAGCGGCAGCGTGAGCCTGCACCCGGAACTGCTGGGCGCGATGGCCTGGTCGGTGCTGGTGCTGACGCTGGGGGGCAGTTCGCTGCTGTACCTGCTGGTGCAGCGCGGTGCGGCCACACGCGTGAGCAGCCTGATGTACCTGGTGCCGCCCTGCACCGCAGTGCTGGCGTGGTGGCTGTTCGGCGAACAGCTGACCGCTGCTGTGCTGGCAGGCTTGGGCCTGACTGCAGCAGGGGTCTGGCTGGTGGTGCGCGCGCCGCAGGACCGCGTGTCCTGACAGCCTGTCGGCATGCGCCTGTCAAGCGTGAAAGCTCGCTCATTCTCCAGGCCGGCAGGCCAGTTTCCGATCGCTTTATGGTGTGGGCTTGGGCCTAGAATCGCGCCTCCTGCAGCACCCGCCCAACCCACGATCCAAGATCAAGATCCGTAGAGGGGAAAACCACGTGAACAAGAGTGAACTGATCGAAGTCATCGCCCACCAGGCCGACATCTCCAAGGCCGCGGCCACGCGTTCACTGGAAGCCGTGATCGGTGCGGTGAAGACATCGCTCAAGAAGGGTGACAGCGTCACCATCACCGGCTTCGGCACCTTTGCGGTGACCAAGCGCAAGGCCCGCACCGGCCGCAACCCGCGTACCGGCACAGCCATCAAGATCAAGGCTTCCAAAGTGCCCAAGTTCCGGCCCGGCAAGGGCTTGAAGGACGCCCTGAACGGTGTCAAGTAAGGCGGCCCTGGCGCGGCGGCCGGGGCTGGGGCCCTGCAGCAGTGCGCGCCAGTCTGGTCCAGCCATGAACCATCCGGGTGCTTAGCTCAGCTGGTAGAGCGGCGCCCTTACAAGGCGTAGGTCGGCGGTTCGAACCCGTCAGCACCCACCACCCCCCCCGGATAGAATCGGCTGCTGGTCATACGGCACGGCTGCAGGGCAGCGCTCGGCCTGAAGGCAGAGCCGCCAGCCAGCCACCGCGGCATCGCCCCGTTACCCGCTCACCGGCTCAGGCCCGCCCCGATGTTTGAATTCTTCCGCACCCATTCCCGCCTGACGCTGGGCTTCCTGCTCCTGCTGATCATCCCGTCGTTCATCTTTTTCGGCATCGACGGCTACAGCCGCTTCACCGAAGGCGGGAACGCCACTGTGGCCACGGTCGACGGCCAGTCGATCACCCGCGCGGAATGGGACCAGGCGCACCAGCGCAACGTCGAACGACTGCGCCAGCAGCAGCCGACACTGGACGCCAAGCTGTTGGACACGCCCAAGGCGCGACGCGATTCACTGGACCTGCTGATCCGCCAGCGCCTCCTGCTGGCAGCCGCTCGTGATCAACATCTGGCACCGTCCGATGCGCGGCTGCAGCGCCTGTTCGTCAGCGACCCGCAGTTTGCCGGCCTGCGCAACCCCGACGGCAGCGTGAACCGCGAACTGCTGGCCACGCAGGGTCTGAATTCCGAGCGCTTTGCCGCCCAGCTGCGACAGGACCTGGCCATGCAACAGGTGCTGGCTGGCATCACCAGCAGCAGCGTCGCGCCGCAGGCCATCGTGCAGGCGGCGGTCGACCCGCTGCTACAGCGGCGCGAGGTGCAGTTCCAGCGCTTCGACCCGGTGGCACTGCGCAACGGCATCAACCCCGGCGACGCCGACGTCGAGGCCTACTACAAGGCCAACGAAGCCAGCTTCACGTCGCCCGAACAAGCCAGCATCGAATATGTGGTGCTCGACCTGGAAACCCTGGGCAAGGGCGTGGCCGTGCCGGAAGAAGACCTGCGTCGCTACTATGAAGAGAACCGCAGCCGCTACACCCAGGCCGAAGAGCGCCGGGCCAGCCACATCCTGATCAAGGCCGACGCTGGCATGTCTGCCGATGCCAAAGCCAAGGCCAAAGCGCGTGCCGAGGAATTGCTGGCTCAGGTGCGCAAGAACCCGGCTGGCTTCGCCGAACTGGCGCGCAAGAATTCAGAAGACACCGGGTCTTCGGCCAATGGTGGCGACCTGGACTTCTTCGGCCGGGGCGCGATGGTCAAGCCCTTTGAAGATGCCGCCTTCGCGATGAAGCCCGGCGAGGTGGCGAACCTCGTGGAAACCGACTTCGGCTTCCACATCATCAAGCTGGAAGCCACGCGTGGTGGCGAGGTCAAGCCGCTGGAAGCGGTGCGCGCTGAGATCGACGCCGAAGTGCGCAAGTCGCTGGCCCAGAAGCGCTACGCCGAAGCCGCCGAGCAGTTCACGAACACCGTCTATGAACAGCCCGACAGCCTGCAGCCGGTGATCGACAAGCTCAAGCTGCCCAAGCTGACAGCCACGGTTCAGCGCAGTGCCGCTGCGGGCGCCACTGGCCCGCTGGCATCGGCCAAGCTGCTGGACGCGGTCTTCAGCAATGACGCCATCAACAACAAACGCAACACCGATGCGGTCGAGGTCGCGGCCAATCAACTGGCGGCCGCGCGCATCGTCACGCACATGCCCAAGCGCGTGCTGCCTCTGGCCGAGGTGAAGGACGCCGCGCGCCAGCGCGTCATCGACCAGCAGGCTGCTGCATTGGCTCTGAAGCAGGGGCAGGCCAGGCTGGCCGAACTGCAGCAGACGCCGGCCACGCCGCTGGCCGAACCCCCGGCCATCACGGCCGTGGTGTCGCGTGACCGCGCGCAGGGGGTGCCGCGCGCGCTGGTCGACGCCGTGCTGGGCGCCGACCCGGCCAAGCTACCCGTGCTGAAAGGCGTGGACCTGGGCGCGCAGGGTTACGTGCTGCTGCGCGTCAGCAAGGTGCTGCCGCGCGAAAGTACGGCCGAAGACGACGGCAACTGGCGCAGCCAGTACGCGCAGATCTGGGGCGACGCTGAAGCCCGCGCCTACGAAGAAGCCTTGAAGCGCCGCTACAAGCTGAAGATCGACGAAGCTGCCGTGGCCGCTGCCAGCGCAGCCCCGACCCCCGGGCGCTGAGGCGCGCAGCGCTATACTTTGCGGTTCGGTGGTGGCTGTAGCTCAGTTGGTAGAGTCCCAGATTGTGATTCTGGTTGTCGTGGGTTCGAGTCCCATCAGCCACCCCAGGTAATAGTGATTCAGAGCGATTCAGAGCGATTCAGAGCGACTCAAATCGAATCAAAGCAAATCAACGGCCCTGCATCGTGAGATGCAGGGCCGTTTTCTTTGGCGGGCCTGGCGCAAGGCCAGTCCGCACTGCCAGACGAAGGGCGATGCCCGCCAGCCGGGATGAGGCCGTGGACGACTTCGCCAGGAAGCATGGCCAGGCTGTCGACATCGCGTGAGGAAAAGCCAGCAGGCTTGCGCGGTGTCGTTGTCACATTGCCGAACTAGCATGACCAAACGGTTACGAATAGCGGCATGGATCAACTCATGACGGACGCAAGGCTTGTCGTGCATGACCAAGCCGCCGAAGCCCGCGATGCGAGGCAGGCGCTGGGCCGCGTCCTGGCGAGTGAAACCTTCTCCAGTTCGGCCCGGCTGGCCGCGTTTCTTCGCTTTGCTTGCGAAGAAGCGTTGGACGGCCGCTCGGCCGATCTCAACGAGGGCACCATCGCACGCCAGGTGTTCGGGCGACCCGAGCACTTCAACGCCGGCGAAGATTCCATCGTCAGAAGCTCAGCGCGGCTGCTGCGGCAACGGCTGGATCGCTACTACCAGGGCGAAGGCGTGAACGACCCGATCAGGATCGTCCTGCCCAGGGGCAGCTACGTGCCGGTCTTTGCGCCATTTGGCCGTGGCCTGGCGAGCCGCGAAGACCCAGCCGCAAACCCGGTCGGTGACCCGCGCGGCGCTGCCCAGTTGCTCGCCGGTTCCAGATCTGTCGACAAGCGGCGTCTTGTGCTGTTGGGCGGGGCGGCCGTCGGGCTGTCCGCCCTGGGTGCCGGCGCTGCCTGGTGGCCATCTGCCCGGCGGGACGCCAGCCCCATGGGCCGGGTTTGGGATCTGCTGCTGTCCGGGCCCCGGCGCTTGCTGATCGTCCCGGCGGACAGTGCGCTGGTGATGTGGCAAAACCAGCAGGCACGGCTGCTCAGCCTGGAGGAATATGTCGCGCTCGTACGGAATGCTGCAGCGACCCCTGGGTCTTCGGCTGCTGGTTCGCCACCGGAGGCTGCGCTGCAAGGGCACCGCTACACAGGCGTTGTGTCGGTTCGGCTGGCCGTTGAACTGACCCGCCTTGTGGGCTCGTCCGCGGGCTTGATCGGCATGCGCTACGCCCGCGACCTGAACATCAACGAGTTGAAAGAAAGCAATGCGGTGATCGTCGGTGCAGCCCATGCCAACCCTTGGGCAGGGCTGTTTGCGAACCGCTGCACCCATTGGATCGACTGGCGACCGGGTGCCGGGTTCAGCCTGATCACGCGGAAGCCAGGCGCCGACCAGAACCCGGCCCAGCAGTCTGCCAACCTGTCCGGCGACCTGGCATTTGCGCATGTGGCCCTGAAGCGCAATCTGGGTGGCCGGGGGCATGTGCTGCTGATCTGCGGCACTGGGTCCCAGGGTACCGACGGTGGCATCGATTTCCTGCTCGATGCCCAAGGGCTGGGCCAGACGCTGGCGGCCGCGGGCGCCGGTCCTGGCCTGGACGAGTTCGAAGTGCTCGTTCGCTGCCGCATTCGCGGTGGACAGAACGCGGGCTACGACGTCGTCGCGGCACAGGTTTCGATGGCCTGACGGGCCTGACTCCGGCCCCACGGCCCAGGCCGCCGTGGGGCCGGGCCACGTGGCGGCCTGCGCTGCGGCGAAGCCCTCGCCTTCTGCAGCCCGCCCGTGTGACGACGGTGTCACAGACCGACGTGCGGCTGTCACGCAAGCAACACGACCGCAGCACGCTTGCACCCCGCTGATCCTGCGGGGCGACTGCGGCGCCCTTCGCTACCTGCACCGAGCCCAGTTCCGGTCACGAAAGCTTCACAGGTCGCCCTGTTGACCCGGCTGAGCCACGTTTCACGGTCTAGTTTGACTGTGAAGTGCACCCGCGAACCGCCCGTGATCTCTAGCCTTTGCTGTCGTCTCCTGGAGCCGTTCGCCAGCCGGCGCCTTCCTGCGAGTTCCCATCCAGCGCCTCATGAGCCCCGTTCAAATGCACACCCTGCACTTCCGCCTTCGCGCCCTTGCGGCTGCCGCCATTGCAGCACTGGCCTCGCCCGTGATGTCCCAGACCAGCACCGTCGCCCCTGCGGTGGCCGCGCCGGGCGAAAGCGAGCAGACCATCACCATCACCGGGTCACGCGCGCAGACCCAGTCATCGATCGCGGTGAAGAGTCAGCGCCGCGGCATCCTGGACGCGGTCAGCCAGGACGAAATCGGCCGGCTGCCGGACGCCAACATCGTCGAGGCCGTCCGCCGCGTCACGGGCGTGTCGGTGGTCGGTGGTGGTGACCCCACCAAGAACCGCGACATCTACCAGCGGGCCACCATCCGAGGGTTGGACAGCCGCTACAACCTCGTCACCCTCGATGGCAACCCGATCGCATCCGCCGACCAGAGTTTCCGCGGTGCGCGGCTGGAGATGTTGCCGGCCAGCAGCGTGGGCCGGCTGGAGGTCATCAAGACCCTGAACGCCGGGCACGACCCGCACGCCCTCGGCGGGCAACTCAATCTGGTTTCCCGCAGCGCGCTGGACGTGCGCGGTGACAGTCTCTTCGCATTCAACGCCGTGGCCGGCCGCAACAGCAGTGCCGGCAAGCTGGTCAGCAGCGATCGGCAGTCCTACAAGCTGGACGCCACCGGGGCGTTGAAGTTCGGCCCTGAAAACCAGTTCGGCCTGATCCTGAGCGCCGAGCTGCAGCATTTGCCGTCCACGGCATCGTCCCGCCTGCCGGGCGATACCTTTGGTGCCGGCTTTGTCTACCTGAACGCCACCGGTGGTCGCACACCTTTCGCGGCCGACTCACCCAATGGCCACATCGCGCCCATCCGAGCGCAGGACTACGTGTTCGAGAACCTTCGCGAGCGGGCCAGCCTGACGGCGAGGCTGGACTACCGGCTGAACAGCGATTCGCAGATCTCGCTCTTCGCTGGTCGCTTTGACGACACCGACACGGAGTCCCGGTACGAGTCGCTGCTCATCCCCAGCGGCGCGCCCGTCAACACCACTGCCACGAGCGGGCGATTCCTCAGCGGTGACCTCCAGCCCGGGCTTGTCTATCAGCCGGTGGATCGTCTGACGGACGTGCTGACCCTGGACGCGAAGGTTCAGCCCTGGACGGGTATCCGCGTCCGCGCGACGCTATCGAAGTCGAGTGCGGCGTACCGCGAATACCGCAACATGATCAAGTACGCCGCAGCGGTGACGCCCGGCCGGGTTTCGTCGCAACCCCGTACCGATCTGGCCCACGACTACGTGCTGGAGGCCGGCGCCCCCCGTGTGCGCCTGGACCAGCTGACACGCTACGCCGACCCCGCCAGCTATGTGGGCCTGTACTGGCGCGACATCTGGCGCGACCTGGACCAGGACCTTACTTTCGCCAGGCTCGAGGTCGACCACAACGCAGGGCCGCGCGATCTGGGCCTGGGCCTGCGCGCCGGCGTCAACCTGACGCGTACGCTGCAGAGCTGGGACGTGCGCTACGTCGAACAGACCCCCGGCACGGCTGCAGCCCAGGCCCGCGTGGGATCGTTGGCCCGCGCCGTGCTGCCGCAGCGCCCGCTGACCCAGAGCTTCGGGGGGCTGCCCTTCCTGCTGGTGGACCGCGACGCGGCGCGTGCCATCCAGCAAGCACAGGCAAGCGACTTCATCACGACCGACCAGACGGCCAACAACTTCGCTGACGACTACGCGTTGCGCGAACAGGTGCACGCGGCTTACGCCGAGGTGCTCTACCAGACCGATCGCTGGCAGCTGCAGGCCGGCTTGCGCCAGGACCGGACCGACGTGCGGGTCGACGCTTTCTCAGCGCCCACCGCAACCGGCAGCACGGCTTATGAGCCGGTGCGCAGCAACGGTCAGTACGACTTCGTGTTGCCTTCCCTGCTCTTCGCGTACGACATCGACGGCGATGTGCGCTTGAAGGCCGGCTACGGCAAGACCATCGGGCGGCCCGACTATGCCCAGTACGCCGCCCGCACCACCTTTGGCGTCACCCCCACGGGCGGCCTCACCATCAACCGAGGCAACCCCGATCTCAAGCCGCGCGAAGCCGAGGGCCTGGACCTGAGCCTGGAGTGGTACGTGGGCACCAGCGGGCTGCTGTCGGCGGCGGTCTTCGACAAGTCGATCAGCAACGAGATCTTCACCGGGCGCCAGGTCGGCCCCGCCACGGACTTCCGAGGCACCACCTACACCGACGTCACCATCGTGCAGCCCTTGAACGCGCAGGCCGGGAAGGTGCGCGGCGTCGAGCTCCAGGCCGTACGGTCCAGCCTGGGAAAGGGTTGGATGTCGGGCTTCGGCCTGGCCACCAATCTGACCTTGCTGAAGGGCCGCTTTGACCAGCCTACCAGTGCTGCCAGCCAGGCGCGTGGCGCGGGTGCGGTGCGCCGCACCACCGGTTTGCTGCGTCAGCCTGATCACATCTTCAACGCCACGCTGTTCCACGCCACGGCCACCACCGACGTGCGCGTGTCGGTCAACCGCATCGGTCGCGCGTTGGAGGCCGTGGACCAGGATACGGCCGAGCGCGACCTGTACGCGCAAGCGCGCACCCAGGTAGACCTGCAGGCCAGCTGGGAGTTTCTGAAGGGCGCACGGGCCGTGATGCAGGTGCAGAACCTCACCCGAGCCCCCTTCGTGGTGCGCCAGGGGGCGAACGGCAACGCCCTGCTGAACAACGAATTCCCGGTGGGCCGTACGGTAGCCCTGGGCGTGTCGATCAGCTTTGGGAAGTGACATGAAGCTGCAGACAACCCATCCTTGCAGAACGCACCGGCACTGGCTGAAAAGCTGGGTGGTGCTGGCTCTGGTGGCGCTCGTCGCGCTTTCGGGTTCTTGCTGGGCCAGTTCTGATTTGCCAGTGTTGCTGGCCGGTGAACGCCCGTTGCCGGTGAACGATGAGGCACCCGTGCGCGTGCTGCTGAAGTTCGTCAAGGCACAGGGCCCGAAGCCTGCGCCACCTGTCGTTTTCGACGCCACCAGCTGCGCTGCTTGCAGGCTGATGAACGACGCCAATTTCGACCGGGACAATGCCAGGGAAACGCTCGTGGGCCTGTGGGTCCCGCGCCGCCGCTACCTGGACTTGCGCTTCACCCAGGCCCCCGGGTCGGTCAAGCGCGTGCTGCTGCAGACGGGCGACATGCCCTTTCGCGCCCAGGGTACGCAACTGACCGTGAGCCTGCCGCCCGTCTGGCACGACGCTGTTTCCGCTGCGGAACTGTCCACCCACCTGGTTGAGCCCGGTATGGTGATGCGGATCGAACACGCCGACGAGTTGCGGCGGGCTGGCCAATACGCCGGCGGCGTGTTTCCCATGCGCCAGCGGCGGGCCGCCGACCAGCTGCAGTTCGCGATGCGGGAATTCGTCCGCAGCTCGGGCCTGGGCCGGCACGTGGCCGACGAACGCCTGGGCGCGATCATGCTGATGGGCTTCGATACGAACCTGCCGTTCGGGCATGTCGACTTCCCGCCGCACGTGCACATGCACCTGCGGTGGCCCCAGGCTGCCGGCACGCAGATTGCCCACTTCTACATCGACGAGGACGGCTTGCTCGTCGACAACGTCGTCGGCTTCCGGCACGTGGGTGCGCCATCGCGCACTTTCCGCAGGGGCGAGACATTCACGACCTTCGACGTGCACGGGCGGCCCATCTACAGCCACACCGTCACGCCACAGGGTTGGTTGAAGCTGGGCAGGGCGGGGCAGGCGCCTTGCGAACTGCGCCCGTTGGCAGGGGGCTTCGACAGCGGCGTGACCCTGGATTGCCCGGATCGTCCTGCGGTGATCATTCAGGTCGTTTCAGACCTGTCGGCAGGCGTGATCCGGGTGCAGACGGGCGCGGTGGAGGAAGTGCTCCGGATCGACCCCGACACCGGCTGGCTGCTCAGCGGAACCCGCCCACCGCCGCCGCCGCCTTCCGCCTATGTCCCGCCGGCTTACTGATCGATGCGCGTGCAGGCCCGGCACGGGCCTCAGTCCAGCTTGCTCCAGCCCGTGCTGAGCCTGCGGTAGCGACCCTGCTCGTCCACGTCGCTGGCGGGCACCTGCTGCGCCGTTCCAGGTTGCACCTCGCCTCCCAGGGCGCGAATGGCCTGGAGCGTGGCCTTGTAGCCCGGTAGCTCGGGGTTTTCGATGGGCAGGCGAATGATGCGGAAGTTGTAAACGGTAACCAGCGCCTCGTTGGACATGGGTGCTTTCTCTGTGCTCGTCGTCGCTGGCTCGTGGGTGGCCAGCGTGACCGCAGTCTATGGGCGACCGCGCCGCGGTCAGCGCTGGAGATGAGCCTTTCGGTCCATGCCTGACACGGGGCTCACCCGGTGGCGACACGCAGCGTTCATGCACGCGCCTTATTCTGGTCCGAATGAACCTGTTCCCCGCCACCTGGGCTGGCTGGTGGGCCGCGCGAGCCGGGCGCTGTTTTGCGCTCGTCACCTGCGCTGGATTGCTGGCCAGTGCGGCCCACGCAGCAGACGCTGTCCCCCCCGTCACCCGCATCAGTTTTCCCCCGCTCCCAGCCGCAGCACCGGCGGCGTCGCAGCCCGCAGGGATGGGGCCGGGTGCGGCGGGTGCAGCCGGCACGGGCGCAGCGGTGGCAGGGCGCACAACATCCGCTGACCGGCTGTTGGCCCCGTTCTCGGCCCCGTTGCCTGCGAGCCTGCCCGCTCCGTCGGAATTCGAACGCCTGGCGACCGAAGCCAATGGCGGCATTCCGGTACGACGCTTCGGTATGTTGTCCGCCGGCGCTGACAGGCCTGCGCTGCAGGACGCTCCGGCCCGCGTGCCGCCCAGCTATGTGCTGCAGGTGGGCGACGAGATCTCCGTCACGCTGTGGGGCAGTGTGGATGCCGACTGGCGGGTCAGGATCGACCGTTCCGGCCGTGCCGTGCTGCCCCGGGTGGGGCCTGTGCCGCTGGCAGGCGCCACGGCAGCCGAGCTGGACAGCCGCGTGCGCGCCCGGCTGGACAGGGTGTTCCGTGGCTTCGAGGCCAGCGTGGCGGTGACCGAAGTCAGCCCGATGCGCGTCTACCTGACGGGCTTTGTCGAACGCCCCGGTGAAGTTGTCGTGCCGGGGCTCACGACGATCGCACAGGCGCTGGCGCTGGCCCAGGGGCCGTCTGCGGGTGGCAGCTGGCGGCGCATCCGCCTGGTGCGCGACAACAGGACCGAATCCGTGTTCGACCTATACGGCCTGCTGGCTTCAGGCAGCAAGCGCGACGACCGTCTGCTGCAGCCCGGCGATGTGTTGCACATCGAAGCCGCAGGCCCGCAAGTGGCGCTGCTGGGCAGCGTGAACCGGCCGGCCGTGTTCGAGTTCCTGCCCGGTGACACGGTGGCCGACCTGCTGCGCATGGCGGGCGGGCTGTCCACCGTGGCGGCGCGCGACAGGCTGCAGCTGGAACGTCTGGATAACCGCATCGGCATCGGTGCCGTGCAGCTGGCCCTGCCGCAGGACGCGGGTACGCCGCTTTCCGACGGCGACGTGCTGCGCGCCGTGTCGCTGGTCGACACCGCCTTGCCCGCGTTGGGGCGCAACAAGCGTGTGCGCGTCGACGGCGAAGTGCAGCGCCCGGGCGACTACCTGCTGCCCCCGCAGGCCACCCTGGCCGACGCCCTGGCCGCTGCAGGCGGTGCCACCGCGCAGGCCTTCCTGTACGGCAGTGAACTGCGTCGCGAGAGCGTGCGCCAGCTGCAGGAACTGAACTTCGAACGCGCCCTGCAGGAAGCCGAAGCCGAGCTGGCCCGGGCCGCAGCCGCCCGCGCTGGCCGCGAAGACGCAGCCGCTGGCGAGGCTGTCGCGCGGCAGCTGGTGAACAGGATGCGGGCCCGCAGGCCGGAGGGCCGCATGGTGCTGGACATCACGGCCGACGCCACGGCGCTGCCCGCCGTACCGCTGGAAGACCAGGACCAGCTGCGGGTGCCGGGCCGCAGCCGCAGCGTGGGCGTCTACGGCAGTGTCTACAACGTCGGCAGCTTCGTGCACGACACGTCGCGCCGGCTGGGCGACTATCTGCAGCGTGCCGGCGGCCCCACGGCCGCAGCCGACTATCCCGGCGTGTTCGTGGTGCGTGCCAACGGCAGCGTGCTGAGCGCCCGTCAGGCGGGCCGGTGGACGGGCACCGAACGTTTCGAAGCCGAACCGGCCTTGCCCGGCGACACCGTCTTCGTGCCGGAACTCAGCGACAAGACCACCTGGTTGCAGGCTTCCAAGGACTGGACCCAGATCCTGTACCAGTTCGGCCTGGGCATTGCAGGACTGCGGGCGCTGCGATGATGGGCGATGGCCAGCACCCGGAAGGCGCCTGGCCCGCGCCGCCGCCCAGCCTGGGCTGGCTGGAAGTCAGCCTGCCGCTGTGGCACCGCCGCTGGTGGCTGGTGGGTACGCTGGTGCTGGCCATCCTGGTCAGCGGCACCCTGGCGGTGATCCAGCCGGTGCGCTTCACCGGTCGCGCCAGCTTTGTCGTGCAGCCCGTGCTGCGCCCATCGCAAACCGGGGTGACGAATGCCATCCCGGCCATCGCCGGGCTGGTGGGCAGCGGCACCACGGCCATCGACCAGCAGGTGGCCATCCTGCGCAGCCAGCTGGTGGCCGACCGCATTGCCCAGCGCTTCGACCTGCAGCGCGCCTGGCGGTTGCCGGACGCAGCAGCCGTGCGCGCGCGCCTGATGCCGCGCATCGACGTGGTGGTGGGCCGTCGCGAAGGCGTGGTGCAGATCTTCGTGGAAGATGAACAGCCACAGCGCGCCGCCGCGCTGGCCAACGAACTGATCGAGGAACTGCGCGCCGTGCTGCGTGGCTTCGCGCTGGACGAAGCGCGCCAGCGCCGCGCGTTTTATGAAACGCAGATCACGGCATCCCGCGCCGCGCTCGACGCGGCCCGGCTCAAGCTGCAGGCTTCGGGTTATGACGGGGCTGCGCTGCGTGTCGAGACGCGCGGCGCGGCCGAAGGCTTTGCGCGCAGCGAGGCCGAGATCGCGGCGGCGGAAGTGCGCCTCAGCGCCGTGCGGCGGGTGCGGGCCGAAGGCAGTTCCGAAGTGCAGCAGGCGCTGACCGAGCTGCAGGCCCTGCGTTTGCAGCGCGCCCGTCAGGCGGCACCCCGCGTGGGCGAAAGCGGCGACTTCGTGGCCCGCATGCGGGAATTCCGGCAGGCCGAGCTGCTGCTGGAAGGCCTGACGCGCCAGGCCGAGGCTGCGCGCGTGGACGAGGCTGCCGAACCCGTGCCGCTGCAGGTGCTGGACCGCGCCGTACCCCCCATGTGGCCCAGCAGCCCGCGGCCCATGCTGTGGGTCTTCGCCGGGGCGACAGCGGCCCTGCTGGCGCATGCGGCCTGGATCGTGGCGCGCCATCGCATGGCCCTGGCACGCAACGACCCGCGGCTGCTGCAGCGCTGGCAGCAGGTGCAGGCGGCCTTGCCGGGGCGCCGGCGCGCTACGCCGTGACACTGCCCGCAGCCGCGGGGGCCATCGCAGGGCCCCAGCTGGGCGTGCACCGTCCCGCGTTGCTGGTCGTGCTGGCCGCGGGCTGGCTGGCCTTGTTCGGCCCGTCCTATGCCGGCCTGGCAGGCGGGCTCTGGGCTGAAGAGGCCCATGGCCATGGCCCGCTGATCGGCGTGCTGGCCGCCTGGCTGCTGTGGCAGCGGCGCGGCCTGCTGGCCACACTGCCGCAGCACGCGGCCAGCCCTGCGCCTGCAACAGCCTGGGCCGGCGGCACTGCTTTCGGCGCCGGGCTGCTGCTGCTGGTGCTCGGGCAGTCGCAAGGCATTCCCACACTGCAGATGGCGGCGCAGCTGCCGGTGGTTTCGGGCTTGCTGTTGCTGTTCGCGGGGCCCGCCGGGGTGCGGGCGGCTGCGTTCCCGCTGGGCTTTCTGCTGTTCATGGTGCCCTGGCCGGCCAGCTGGGTGGAAGCCACGACGCAGCCCCTGAAGCTGGCGGTGTCGGCCGTGGCGGTGGACCTGCTGGCGCACACCGGCCACGCGGTCGGCCGGGCGGGCGTGGTCATCACCATCGGGCCCTACCAGCTGCTGGTGGCGGACGCCTGCGCCGGGCTCAATTCGGTGTTCACGCTGGAAGCCCT
The DNA here is from genome assembly GCA_027485165.1 of Rubrivivax sp. GTDB lineage: Bacteria > Pseudomonadota > Gammaproteobacteria > Burkholderiales > Burkholderiaceae_C > Rubrivivax. The sequence goes on along the minus strand of JAIXRN010000018.1, from coordinate 48,779 downwards.
GGGTCTGCTGTACATGAGCCTGCTGCCCGACCGCAGCCTGTCGCACAAGGTGGTGCTGGCCCTGTGCATTCCGCTGCTGGCCTTTGCCGCCAACGTGGTGCGCGTGCTGCTGCTGAGCCTGATCACGCTGCACGCCGGCGAGGCCGCCGGGCGGGGCTTCGGGCACGACTTCTCGGCCGCCACCTTGTTCGCCGTGGCCTTGCTGCTGGTCTACGCCACCGACAAGGCGCTGACGCTGGTTCCATGGCTGCGCAGCGCGCGCGACTGAGCCCAGGCGAACGCCGGCAGCTGCTGCTGGCGGCCGGGCTGGCCTGCACGATGGCCGGGGCGTCGATGCTGGCCAGCCAGCTGGTGCCGCGCCGCCTGCTGGCCGATGCGCGCCCACCGCAGCCGCTGGCCAGCCTGGTGCCCGACACGTTGACCGGCTGGCGCGTGGCCAGCCAGGTGCGCCTGGTGCCGCCAGCGCCCGACGTGCAGCAGGCACTGGAGCGGGTCTACGACGACACGCTGGCGCGGGCCTACGTCAACCCGCAGGGCCGCCTGGTGATGCTGTCGCTGGCCTACAGCCGCCAGCAGCATGGTGAAGCCGTGCTGCACCGGCCCGAGGTCTGCTACGCCGGTCAGGGCTTCAGCGTCCGTCAGCTGGGGGAGGGCAGTGTCGTTGACTTGGGCGACCGGCAATTGCCAGCGACGCGCCTGGTCACGCGCGGGCCGCGGCAGGAGCCCGTGACCTATTGGCTGGTGCTGGGCACGCGCGTGGTGCGCTTCGGCCTGGACTGGCGCCGCGCGACCCTGGCGCATGGCCTGCGGGGCGAAGTACCCGACGGGTTGCTGGTGCGCCTGTCATCGGTGGACCGCAGCCCCGAGCTGGCCTTCGCGCTGCACGACCGCTTCGCCCGCGACCTGGCCGCCAGCGTGGGGCCCGACGCGGCCAGCCGCTTGTTCGGCCAGCGGGCCTGACCACGGCACGGCCCGCCCGCGCCAGACCGGACACAGCGCAGCCGCCAGCACCGGTGCGGCAAAAACCGAATACACCACATGGCCTGCCAGCACACTGGCCGCCAGCACGATCAGCCACGGCAGGGCCTGGCCGCCCGCCACTTTCCACAGCACCCCGGCGAACGTGAGCATCAACACGACGCCGGCCCAGCCGAAGTTCAGCAGCAGGTCCAGCGGGTCAGATTCCACGTAGCCCTGGCTGGCCATGAAGGCGCTGCCTTGCGGCGGCAGCAGGTGCAGCGCGTCGACGGCATCGGCGGCCCGGCCGAAGCGCCCGCCGGTCAGGGCCGACAGCAGACCTTGTTCCAGATGCACGCCGAAGAAGAAGATCCAACGGTCCAGTGCGCCGGTGGCCATGAGCACCCGCCACGCCACCACGGCCACCAGCAGAGCCAGCAGCAGGCGCAGCGGGTGGCTGCGCTGGAACCACAGCGCGCACAGGGCCGCGCCGCCGATGGTGGTCTTGCTGCCCGACACCACCAGCAGGCCCAGGCACAGCCAGAACAAGGCCTTGTCCAGGCCGCTGGCCAGCCCAGTTGCCCGTCGACTGCACAGCCACCAGAACAGGGCCACCAGCGCCAGGTTCAGCTCGTTGCCGGCAGGCATGAAGCCGTTGGCGCTGAGAAAGGCCTCGTCGTCGCCATAGCGGTCGTGGCCGATGCCGGCCACGCCCAGGGCCAGCGAAGCTGCCATCACCAGCAGCACCAGCCGCAGGTAACGCGCCACATCCTGCGGCGGCAACGCGCGCACATGGGCTGCGGCCAGCGCCAGCAACAGCGTGGTGCCGGCAGTCTTGGCCAGCAGCAGGTTGGTTTCCAGCTGCGACGCGCGCAGCGCGTCGGGCCGCAGCCCCAGGTAGGCCGCCGCACACGCGAGCGGCAGCAGCAACGCCAGTGCCAGCGTGCCCGACCAGCGCACCTGCACCGCCAGCCACAGTGCCACCGCGGCCTTCACGACCAGGGCCGCTGCCGTGGCCGGCTCGCCGGTGACCAGGGCCACGCAGCCATTGGCCACGTCGGTAGCCAGCAGCAGCAGCAGCGGGGCCAGGCTCACGGTGTTGCCCCCTGCAGCCCCCGCAGCCCCAGCAGCGCAGGCAGGGTGGCCATCACGCGCGGCTCGGCCCAGCGGCCTGCCGCTTCCCGGCCGGCATCGGCCAGCCGCTGCGCGGCTTCCGGGTCGGCCTGCAGCTGCAGCAGCAACGCGCTGCAGTGCTGCGCGAAGTCTTCGCCAGGCACGCGGTAGCCGGTGTGCCCCTGCAGGATGTATTCGCGCGCTGCTGCGAAGTCGCGGCTGATGACCACGCAGCCGCCGGCCATGGCTTCCAGGTTCACCAGCGCCAGCGATTCGTCGAAGTGCGTGGGCAGGACGAAAAAGCGATGTTCACGCATCAGCCGTGCGGCGGTGGCCGCGTCGTCGCAATGCACCAGCTGCACCTGGTGCTGCAGGCCGGCTTTGGCGACGGCGTGCCGGATGCGTTCGCCGTCGGGCCCCACACCGGCCAGCGTCATCGACCAGCCCGGGCCTGCCGCAGCCAGCTGGCGCGCGATGTCCAGCATTTCCTGCCAGCCCTTGCCCGCCACCCAGCGCGACAGGAACAGCACGCCCCGTGGCCGCTCCGCCAGCGGCGGTGCCGGCGCCAGGTGGCAGGGCTGGATGCCACCCGACGGGAACACCCACGAACGGCCAGCGCCGAAGCGGCTGTCGAACAGCTGCTGGAAGCGCCGCGACGGCAGCACCACCCTCGCGGCCTGGCGGAAGTGGGGGCGCAGCAGGCGCTGCAGAACCCAGCCACGGCGCGTCACCGGCTGCAGGTCGTGGCCGTGGAAGTTCAGCACCAACGGACGCGGCCGCAGCCACAACGCCGGCAATGCCGCCAGCAAGGAATGCAGCGGCTGGTGCACCCACACCACCGTGTGCGACCCGCGCAGCACGGCCCAGTTGGCCCGCGCCGCGAAGGCCAGGTAGGCCAGCAGCTTGTGCAGCGGGCCTGCGGCACGCGGCATCACCGCGATGTCCACCGGCACGCCCTGCTGCTGCAAGCCGAGCACGCAACGCTCGACGAAGCTGCCATGGGCACGATCCGCCGCAGACGGGTACATGTTGGAGATCACGAGAACGCGTTCGCGCATCGTCGCCAGCAAAAGCGCCCCAGGTCTAGCAAGGCACCCGCCAGCAGGGCCGGCGAGTTCTGCCGCAGCGCCTGCGTGAGCTTGAAGCCGGCGTTGGCTGCGAAGGTGTCGGCCAGCCGCTGCCGGCCCGTGGCCTGCAGCGCATGGACGCGGTAGTCGATCACCACCTGCGGGTCGGCGTGCAGGCTGCAGCCTGCAGCGGCGGCACGCAGCCACAGGTGGTAGTCCTCGCTGGCGTCGAGCTGCCCGTAGCCGCCCAGGGCCAGTAGCGCGCTGCGGCGCGCGAAAGCCGTGGGGTGCACGGGCCCGCAGCGGCTCCACAGCTGCGTGGTGGACCGGCGGGTATGGCCGGTGGGCTGGCCAGCGGTGTCGACGTCGCGCGCGGCGCCGAACACGAAGTCGGCGCCGCTGGCGCGTGCCTGCGCCAGCTGCACGCGGAAGCGGTCGGGCTGGCACAGGTCGTCGGCATCGAAGCGCGCCACGAATTCGCCTTCTGCCAGCTCCAGCCCGCGGTTCAGGCAATAGGCCAGCGACGGCAGTTCGGACACGACAACGCGTGTGCGCACGCCTGCCGTCTGTGCCTGGGCCAGCCGCGCCACCTGTTCGCGTTCTGCGCCGTTGGCCACCACCACCAGCTCGGCCGCATGGCCCTGCAGGGCCTGCACCACGCTGCGCAGCGCGTCGGCCAGGTGGGCGTCGGGCCGGTGCGCCGCCATCAGCACCGAAAAGATCAGCTGCTCGTTCACAGGCGTATCCAGTGCGCGGGGACGATGTCGCTGGCATCCAGTGTCGGCGTGGCAAACCAGCGCTGGGGCGCCACCACCAGCTGCCGCGGCTGGCGGGCCAGCCAGGCCCCCCACCAGCTGAACGTGCTGTTGGCGCAGATGTGGTGGCGTGCCAGCGACATCAGGTGCAGGTCGATTTCTGGCGCGCTGGCGTGGCCTTCCACGAACGACACGTCGCCAGGCAGGTGCAGTGCCTGTCGCGCCCACGCGGGGTCGTCGCTGAAGACGACGAAGCGGCTGACCCCTGTGCGCTGGGCCACCAGCCGGGCCGCAGCGGCGTAGTACGCCGGCTCACAGGTGCCGTGCGTGGCCGCCACGCTGGCACGGCTGGCGTAGTCGCCACGCCGCACGTGCACGGCCACGCCCTGGGCCACGGTCTGCGCCAGGGCCTGTTGGCGGGGCGTCAGCGCACAGCGCGGCTGGAAGTGTTGTTGCAGGGCCGCCCGGGCGTCGCCAAAGTAACGCTCGCTCTGGTAGTAGCCGTCCAGCAGTACCGGCAGCCGGTGGCGCTGCAGGGCCGCGTCGTAGCGCAGGCTGCGTTCGGCATGGCAGCCCAGCACCTGCGCGGCCCAGCCCTGGCGCCGCGCCAGCACCAGGGCGGGCCGGCTGTAGCGCCAGGCCTGCCAGCGCAGCAGGGGCTGCGCCGGCACCTGCCAGCGGAACAACGGCGCTGGCGGCCCGTCCGCTGGCTGTTCGCGCAGGTCCACGGCCACCGTGGTGCCGCGGCGTCGGGCCAGGGCATAGGCGGCGGCCCACTGGAACATCTGGTTGCCCAAGCCACCGCGAAGACGCACCACCACCTGGGCCGGCCCTGTGGGGGGCTCGGCGTAGGGGTCTGCGATCGGGTGTGTCGGCGCAGCCATCTCAGCACACCGCGCCGCTGTGGTCCCGGCGCACGGCCTGGCGCGTGGGACCGTCCATCCAGTCGACAAACTGGGCCGCGCGATGGCCATAGGTGTGGCGCGCCAGCACGGCGGCCTGGCCCCTGCGGCGCAGCGCCGTGCCGTCGATTTCGCCCGCCATCAGCGCCCGCGCCAATTCATGGAATTCGCCCACAGACGCCGGCACCAGCAGTTCGTCGGCAGAGAACCAGTCGCGGTAGGCCGGTGTGGCGTCGGTCAGTGCCAGACCGCCAGCACCCAGCACCTTGAAGACGCGTTCGTTGATGTCGATGCCCATGATCGAGACATGCGGCTCGTTGATCACCGGGCAGACGCGCGCTGCGCGGTACAGCGGCGCCTCCTGCTCGGCCGGCAGCTGCCCGCCATAGCGCCCGTAAGGCCAGTGCGACCAGCCGTAGACCGACAGCCGGCCGGCATGCGGCTGCAGGTACTGCGCGAACTGCCGGCCCTTGTAGTGCCAATAGCCACCGACGAAGACCATGTCGTGTGCGGGCACAGTGGCCTGGCTGCCCGGTTTCGTGTCGCGCGGGGGGTCGAAGGCCAGCGGCAGCGATACCAGCGACACCCCGGTTTGCACCCAGTGTTCGTAGAACGCCAGCCCCGACGCAGCGGCGATCGTGAAGACAAAGCGTGGCCGCGTGGACAGCACGCGCGCCATGGCGGGCGCGTCCATCGCCAGCGGCGGAAAGCCGCGTTCTGCCAGCCAGCCGGTGCTGTCCGGAAAAGCCGGGTCCACCAGCACGGCATGGCGATGGCGGCGCAGGGCAGCCAGGCCGCTGCTGTCCAGCGTGGTGTGGTCGGCGCAGGACATCCACACCATCGGGTCGTCGAGCGCATCGAGCTCTGCCGCCAGGGCGCGGCTGTCGACCAGGCGGTAGGCGATTCCCTGGGCTTCGAAGCCCCGGCACCAGCCCAGGCGCGACAGCGTCGCGGCGTTGGGCACGCGCTGGTCGAAGCCTGGCCCGCACACCACCACCGCGCTGCCGGGCTGCGCCTGCGGCCGCAGCCGGCCTTCGGGTGCCGTGATGCGCACACGGCCGGCACGCCAGCGGCGGCGCAGGGCCTGCCAGAGGCGGTGGGTGGCGGTCATGCGGCCTCCGCCGAAAGCAGCCAGCGTCGCGCCAGCACCCACTGCAGCAGTGCGCCGAAACAGGCCAGCAGCGCCAACACCAGCAGCGACGTCGGCAGCAGCGCAGTGCCCAGCGCTGGCGCGGCTGCGGCGGCGGCCCAGGCCATCCTGCGCCAGGGCCAGCACCCGGCATGCCGCTGGTGCAGTCGCCAGGCCGACAGCAGCGTGGTCAGCGCCGGGCCGACCAGCAGCGCCAGCGCGGCCCGTTCAGCCGCTGGCAGCGGCCAGGGCAGCGCGATCACAGCCAGCGTGGCGACGGCGCCCGCCGCCTGCGGCAGCACCAGCATGCGGTTGTCCTGGATGCTGGCCGCCTTCAGCTGTACCAGGCTCTGCCAGGACAGCATGAACTGGCAGGCCGCACCCCAGGCCACGAATTCGGCCGCACCGCTGAAGGCCGGGCTGGCCAGCGCCGCCAGCAGGGCCGGGCCTGCGGCCACCAGGCATAGCGCGGCCGCGATGGCCGCTGGCAAGCACGCGGCGGCGTACTGTTCCCAGGCGCTGACGCGGCCGGGGTGGTCGGCCCGGGCGATGGCACGGTCGTAGCGCGGGCCGTAGGCTTCGCGGAACAGGGTGTCGAATGCCAGCATCCCCAGCATGCCCAGCGTGAAGCCAACCGAGAAGTGGCCCAGCGTGGCCAGCCCGTCGCTGTGCGCCAGCCAGGGCAGTGGCAGGGTGCGCTGCAGCCAGTAGAGGGCTGAAGCCGCCGCCACCGGCAGGGCAAAGCGCAGCACGGCAGGCGTGTCGAAGGCCGGCGCGCTGCGCGCCATCTGGGCCTGGCGCCACAGTGGCCTGGCCAGCAGCCACCAGGCAGGCGCCAGCGCCAGGGCCTGGGCGGCCATCAGCCCCAGCAGCCAGTGCACGGCCTGGCCGTCGCCGCTGGCGGTCCAGGCCGCGGCCAGGGCCAGCCCGCCCCAGGCCACAGCGTTCCCCAGCAGCACGTAGGCCAGCCGCAGCGACGACAGGTTCAAGAGATGCAACAACGTCTGCTGCAGCGTGGCGACGAACAACTGCCCGGCCAGCAGCAGGGCCAGCCAGCCCCCAGGCACAGGCAGCCAGCGCTGCGGCAGCAGCGCAGCCAGCAGCGCGGCGGCCAGCGCCGTCACCCCCAGCCATGCCACGTAGCGCTGCAGGTTGTCCTTCAGCGACCCCTGCATCAGCCAGGCGGCGGCATGGCGCTGGAAGAACTGGCCTGTGCCGGCCAGCAACAGGGCCACCAGGCCGATGAGCGCCAGCACCACCTGCATCCGGCCCACTTCCACCGGCCCCAGATGATGGGTGCTCAGGTGCAGCGACGCGACCGAAGCGCCCAGCAGCCCGACGCGGCCCAGCACCAGCCACAGCACGTCGGTCCACGCAGGCTTGGCCATCGGCAGACGGCTGCTTCAGTAGTCGCCGCGCGCCAGCCGCGGCAGGATGCGCAGCACACGCAGCAGCCGCAGCGTGCGCCCCGGGTCCTGCCAGACCCGGTACAGGCCTTCGAGCCCGCCGCGCTGCCAGGCTGCGGGTGCGCGCCGATAGGCGCCACCGGCGATGTCGATGGCGCCGCCGAAGCACAGCAGCCCCGCCACGCGCCGGTCCAGCAGCGGCGCCAGAACCGCTGCGAGCCGATGTTCCTTGCTCGCCCCCAGGCCCAGCACCACATAGTCGGGCTGGTGGGCCTTGATGATGCCCAGTGCGACCGCGTGGGCCACGGGCAGTACGTCGTCGCGGTCGTCGTAGAACGGCATCTCCGCCCCCGCGACCTGAAGGCCTGGCGCGTGGCGGGCCAGCGTGGCCACAGCCTGCGCATTCACGTCGGGGCGCCCGCCCAGCAGCAGCAGGCGCTGGCCGCGATCGGCGCAATGGCGCGCGATGGCGTAGATCAGGTCCGACCCCGAAAGCTTGTGCAGCGGCTGCGCCGGGTACTTGCGGCGCAGGGCCCACCACAGCCATTGGCCGTCGATGCTCAGCCGCAGCCTGGGGCTTTCCACCAGCGCGGCCAGGGCGCGGTTGTCGGGTAAGGACAGCGCGATCTCTGCATTCAGCGTCACATACACCCAGCAGGCAGCAGCGGTGGCGGGTGGGAAGGCGCCGGTTTCGGTGACCGGAAAGGCACCGAAGCGCATCGGCACCCGGGCCAGCGGTGCCGCAGCGCGCGGTTCGGCGGGGCCGTCGCGTACAACGATCTCGGCTGGCAGGGACATGGGGGTGCTCGGGGCAAGAAACTGTCATGGATGCTGACGTGCCATTGCTGCATGACTGCGCGGCGGGATGAACCGAAAGGTCCATCAGCCTGCGGCTATGCACCGAAGCCGACCATCTGGGCGTCACACGCGGCTTGTAGCGTCCAGGCCCGTGAGAGACCTGCCGCTGAGCGAAGACACTGGCCCGCAAATCCTCGACTCGCTGCTGCTGAGCGCCCGCGAGGCGCAGGCGCTGGTGCGCATGGTCGAGGCCGGGCAGACCGTGGGTCTGGGGCCGCAGTTCTTTGTCTGGATGCGATCGCATGTGCAGATGCTTCTGCCGCACGTGGTGTCGGTGTGCGGTGCCTACAACCGTCAGCGCAAGCAGTTGCTGTTCAAGGTCTTCAACGCGGTCGTCCTGCCGCCGCCGCTGCTGGACGCCCTGGGCGCGGACGGTTCCCCGCTGCTGGAACGAGCCGTTCAGCATTGGGCCGACGGCAACGGCCACGCCTACAGCGCGCCGCTGAACGGACCATCTTCTCCTTGGGCAGGGCTGGAGATGGCCGAGCAGCTGGTCAGCTACGGCGTGCGGCACGCGCTGGTTCATGGCGTCTGCCGGCCTGACCGCGTGCACGAACTGGAAACGCTGTTCCTGCTGTTCAGCGACCGCCCCGGTTCCACGCAGAAGCTGGAACTGGTGATGCCGCAGCTGCACGCGATCTACCTGCGGTCGGTGACGACGGAACGGACCCTGGCGCCGATGCCCGCGCGTGCAGCCCTGCCACAGCCCAGCCGCGGTACCCCGCTGGTCACAGACCGCGAGTTGCACATCCTGCATTGGGTGCGCGAAGGCAAGAGCAACCAGGAAATCGCCCAGCTGCTGGACATCAGCGCGCTGACGGTGAAGAACCACATCCACAAGATCCTGGGCAAGCTGGGGGCGAATAACCGCGCACATGCGGTGACCCTGGTGGCGCGGCTGGGCTTGCTGCCCGGCACACCGCAGCGCCATGGCGACGGCCACTGAGCCGAAAGGCTCATGCACGACACGACGGCTGTCGCAGGCCGTGCCAAGAATCCGAACCGTTATGTGCCGACGCAAAATGTTCATCTGCATTCCCGCCAAAAGCCGCGCCTGGGCCTTGGTCCTGTTCGTGGGCCTGCTGCCCAGCCTGGCCCAGGCCTGGTGGAACGAGGACTTCCAGCAGCGCACCCGCATCGTCTTCAACACCAGCGCGGCAGGCCTTGAAACACGCGAATCGCTGACCGGTGTGACCGTGCCCCTGCGCCTGCACAGCGGCAACTTCGATTTTCTGGGCGCCAAGCCCGATGGCAGCGATCTGCGCGTGGTCGCCGGCGACGACAAGACGCCGCTGAGATTCAGCATCGAACGCTTCGACGGCGCCAATGAACTGGCCGTGCTGTGGGTGCAGTTGCCTGCTGTCGCGCCGGGCAGCGACAAGAACGTGGTGCATGTCTACGCCGGTAACCCCCAGGCTGTGGCCGAGCCCGCAGGCAGCAACGTGGATGCCGGCGCTGTGGTCGATGTGCGCTTCAGCGACAAGGACGGCCTGGCGCGTGACGCGGCCGGCCAGCTGGCGCCGCCAGCGCCTTTCACCGCAGAGCCGAACGGGCTGATCGCCGGTGGCGCCCGTCTGGCCGGCACGGCGGTTCGATGGGCTGCGACGGAACGTGTGGGCGCCGCTGCGGGTGGTGCCTACGTCGTCAGCCTGTGGGCCAAGCCCGACACCGCGGCTGGCACGCTCTTCCAGCAAGGCCCGCTCGCTCTGCGCCTGGACGCTGGCAAGGTGGTGCTCAGCCTCGGCCCGACCACGGTCGCTGGCGGCACACTGCCGGCGCAGGCCTGGGCGCGCCTGACAGCCGTGGTGGGTGCCGGCAAGCTGCAACTCATCGTCGACGGCGTTGTGGCGGGGCAGGCCGACCTGCCCGCGGCGGCACCGGCCATCGCCGGCGAAGTGGAGATGGGCGCAGGTTTCGCTGGCCTGATCGACGCCTTGCAGATCGCCACCACTGCCCGCAGCGCCGACTGGCTGCGCTTCGAGCGCGCTGCCCAGGCCGGCGACGCCAAGCTCGTGGCGTCGACCACGCAGACGAAGGACGGCGCGGCTGCCGAGGGCGGCGGCGATGCCGGCTACCTGGGCATTCTGTTCAGGAGCCTGACGCTCGACGCCATCATCGTCATGGTCATCTTGGGCGTGATGTTCGTCATCGCGACCTGGGTGATGGTCGACAAGACCTTGATGGTCCGCCGCGTGGCGCGCGACAACGACGGCTTCATGGCCAGCTTCCGTGCCGCCCGCGACGTGATGCAGGCTGAAGGCACGGCCCGCCACCCCCACTCGCCTTTGGCTCGGCTGTACGACGCCGGTGTGCGTGAGCTGGGCAAGCGCCAGATCGGTGCCGGCCACCCACAGGGCCGCGTGCTCAGCGGGGCGTCGCTGAATGCCGTGAAGGCGGCGGTCGATGCCGACATGGTGCGCGAGAACCACAAGCTGAACGACTGGATGGTGCTGCTGACCATCGCCATTTCCGGCGGCCCCTTCCTGGGCCTGCTGGGCACGGTGGTGGGCGTGATGATCACCTTCGCCGCCATTGCGGCAGCGGGCGACGTCAACGTGAACGCGATCGCGCCGGGCATCGCCGCGGCACTGCTGGCCACGGTGGCCGGCCTGGGCGTGGCCATTCCGGCCCTGTTTGGCTACAACTACCTGGCCTCTCGCATCAAGACGCTGTCGGCCGACATGCAGGCCTTCGTCGACGAATTCGTCACCCGCGTGGCCGAAGGCGAACTCGCCCGCTGACCCGGCCATGGCAGCTTCGGTTCAGGCTGACAACCAGCCCTACGACGACATCAACATCACGCCGATGCTGGACCTGGCCTATGTGCTGCTGGTGGTCTTCATGATCCTCACCACGGCCAGCGTCCAGGGCGTGCGCGTGAAGTCGCCCGAAACGCAGGCGGTCAGCAACCTGGCCAAACCGCAGACGCGCGCCATCACCATCACGGCCGACGGCGCGATGTACCTGGACGCCTACCCGGTCACGATCGAGCAGCTCAAGACATCGCTGGGCCAGTACCGGGCCGCCAACCCCAACCTGCCCGTGGTGCTGAAGGGCGACGCCGCTGTGCAGTACGAAAAAGTGCAGCAGGTGCTGTCGGTGCTGAAGCAGCTGGACATCGCTGAAGTCGGCCTGGTCACGCGGCGCAGCGGAGCCTGAAGCCATGCAGCTGCAAACCGAAGCCAAGCCCTACGACACGATCAACGTCACGCCCATGCTCGACCTGGCGTACGTGCTGCTGGTGGTCTTCATCCTGATGACGACTGCATCGGTGCAGGGCATCGCGATTGCGCTGCCCAAGCCGTCGGCCAAGCCGCCGACCGAGCAGCACGAGGTCCACGTGTTGAAGGTGGAAAGCGACGGCACCTTGCGCCTGGACGGTTCCCCCCGCAGCCCCGAGGCGCTGCGCAGTGACCTGCAAGCCATCAAGGCGCGCGACCCGGGTGCCAGCATCGTGCTGCAGGGCGACGGCCGCACCGCGTATGAGCGTGTGGTGGCGATGATCGATCTGGTCAACGCGTCGGGGCTGAGCCTGAGCGTGGCCACCGGGCGCATCGGCTTCTGATGGCGGCGCCGCAGATCAGCCGGGGTTCCGGCAAGGCCAGGGCTGCGCCCGCGCTGTCTGCGGCCATGCTGCTGTTGCTGCTGCTGCTCGCATTGAGCCTGGGTGCCTGCAGCGACCATCGGCCGCCGCCCAAGAAGATGCAGACCGTCAAGCTGTTGCCCGATACGCCGCCACCGCCGCCGCCACCGCCCAAGCCTGAAGACAAGAAACCCGAGCCACCGAAAGACGACAAGCCTCTGCCGCAGCCGCCGAAGCCGGCCGATGCCCCGCAGCAGCCGCAGGCCCTGAAGAGCGACGAAGCTGCGGGTAACGGCCCGGGCAGTGGCCTGGTGGCTGGGGCTGTTTCGCAGGACTACAGCGGCCAGCCGATCGGTGGTGCGGCCATTGGCGGGGCGGGCTCTGCCGACACGGGCGCTTCGCTGGCGGCCGCGAATGCCTTCGCCAGCACCTTGACGCGCGCGCTGAACGACTTCCTGGCCCGCGACCGCGAGCTGCGCCGCAGCGACTACAAGGCGCGCGTGCTGGTCTGGTTGTCTCCGCAAGGCGAGCTGCAGCGCGTGGAACTGGCTGAAGGCACAGGCGACCCGCAAACCGACCAAGCCTTGCGCGCCGCGCTCGGCCGTTTCCCCGGCGCCACCCTGCCGCCACCCGAACGGCTGCCGCAACCGCTGCGGCTGCTCGTCACCAACCGCATGATCGGGTAGACAGATGTCCACGAGGTTTCGTCACCGCCTGGTGACCGTCGCCTGTGCGGCGATGGCGCTGTTGCCACCGCTGGCGCAGGCCCAGGATGCCGAGCGTGCATCGCTGGAGGCACTGCGCCAGACCACGCTGGCGCTGATCGAAGCCCTGGTGGCCAACGGCGTGCTGGCACGTGACAAGGCCGACCAGTTGCTGGCCGATGCCAACCGCCGTGGCCAGCAGGCGGCGGCAGTGGCACCGGCTGCTGCACCCGCTGCTGCGGGCGGCCCGCCGGTGGTGCGTGTGCCTTATGTGCCGCAAGTGGTGCGCGACCAGATCCGCGACGAACTGCGCGAAGAGATCGTGGCCCGCGCGCGCACCGAACGCTGGGGTGTGCCGAATGCCCTGCCGGAATGGACCGACCGGATCGCCATCGAGGGCGACCTGCGCGTGCGCCAGCAGAGCGACCGCTTCGACAAGGCGAATGCCTTGCCGGCAGACCTGCTGGCGGCATCCCTGTCGGGTGTCACGCGGGCGGTGGACCTGGCGGCCGGCACGGCCGCTGGCCTGCCGACGGCCAACACCCTGGAAGACCGCGACCGGCTGCGCCTGCGGGCCCGCCTGGGCGTGAACGCGAAGGTGACGGACACCGTCACGGCGGGCTTGCGGCTGGCCACTGGCAGCGCCACCGACCGCGTGTCGACGAACCAGACGCTGGGCAACAACTTCAACCGCTACACGATGTTGCTGGACCGGGCCTGGATCCGCCTGGACCCGACCGACTGGGCCACCGCCATCGCCGGGCGCATGCCCAACCCCTGGTTCTCGACCGACATGATCTGGAGCGAGAACCTCAACTTCGACGGCCTGGCCCTGCAGTTCCGCCGGCCCGCGTCGCCCACGGCCGAGTGGCTGCCCTTTGCCACCGTCGGCTACTTTCCGGTGCGCGAATCGGCCCCGCCGCGGCGCGGCCGCGCGATCATCGGTGCGCAGCTGGGCGTGCAGTGGGAAGCCAGTGCCCTGACGCGCATACGCCTGGGCCTGGCGCACTACCGCTTCGAGAACTTCACGGGCCAGGTCGACGACGACTACGACGCCGTCACCGGTCCTGGCCGCAGCTACGGCCAGTACGAATACGAGGCCGGCCTGCGCCAGCGTGGTAACACGCTGTTCCTGACCAACAACCCGCTGGAGATCGCTGCCGGTCTGACGCCAGACCGCGCACGCTGGGGCCTGGCTTCACGTTTCACGCCGGTGGCGCTGACGGCGGCGGCCGAGTTCTCGCACTTCGCGCCGTACGTGGTGGGCTTGTCGGGCGAAGTGGTGCGCAACACCGGCTACGGCCGCGCCGACGTGCTGCAGCGCACGGGCATCGGCCTGAACGACGCGCGCGTTTTTGGCGTGCAGGCGCGCGCCAGCATCGGCATGCAGGCGGTGCGCAATGCCGGTGACTGGCAGGCCACACTGGCCTACCGCTGGCTGGGCAGCGACGCGGTACCCGATGCCTTTGTCGACAGCGACCTGGGCCTGGGCGGCACGAACGTGCGCGGATGGACGGTCGGTTGGCAGTACGGTCTGGCGCGGGACACGCAGCTGGGCCTGCGCTGGCTGAGCGGGCGCACGATCTCGTCGCCCACGGTGCAGCAGGGGCTGCAGGACCGCTTCGGCGTGGACAACCTGCAGGTGGACCTGAATGTGCGGTTCTAGCCTGGGGCGCGCTGCAGCGGTGTTGGCGGTGGTGCTGTTGCCGGTCTTGGCAGCACCGGCCGCCGCACAGGCCAGCCGCGCGGAAGAACAGGTCAGGCGGCTGCGCCAGCAACTGCAGCAGTTGCAGCAAGACGTCGCCACGCAACAGCAGGCGGCGCAAAAAGCGCAATCTGAACGCGAAGCGCTGCAGCGTCAGCTTGACGCTGCGCAAGTGCAGCTGCGCAAGCAAGGCAGCGCGCTCGCGCGCCAGACCCTGGCCGCCGAGCAGGTGCGGCAGGACGCTGACGCCCAGTCCCGCCTGCGCCTGCAGGCCGAGGAAAGCGCGGCATCGCTTCAGGCTGCGCTGGACAGCGAACGGCAGACGACCGTGTCCCTGCGGGCGGACCTGCAGAAGACCGAACGCTTTCGCAGCACGCTGCAAGATACGCACGCCCAGCTGCTGGCACGCCACCGCACGCAGGGCGAGGGCCTGGCGACTTGCATCGACCGCAATGCTCAGCTGCATGCGCTGGGCCTGGATCTGTTGCAGCGCTACGAACGCAAGGGCTTCGCTGCGGTGTTGCTGGCCGAAGAACCCGTGGTGCAGCGCGGACGCATCGCGCTGGAAAACCTCGTGCAGGGCTATCAGGACAAACTCGATGCGCAAGCCCTGCCCGTCGCACGCTGAGCGGCCGCGGCTGCGGCTGTGCCTGCAACTGCGCCTGCACCTGCGCCTGCACTCCGCCGCCGCTTTTGCCAGCTTGGGGCTGGCCGCAACGGCTGGCTTGCACGCGCAGGAATCAGACCCGGCCTTGTCGTCCTTCGTCCGGCCCGCCGTCCAGTCCGTTGCGGCCGCAGCGCGCAGCGCGCCGCCAGATCGTGAAGCCTGGGAACCGCTGTTGCGTCCGCTGGGCCAGCCTGCTGCGCTGGCGCGCTGGCGCAGCATCGACGAAGCCCTGGTCGACGCCGCCACCCGCGGTCAGGACGATGAGCTGCGCAAGCTGCTGCAGCGCGGCGCAGCCATCGACCGTGCGGGTTCGCGCGGCATGACGGCGCTCGGTGCCGCTGCCATGGCCGGCTGGCGTTCCACCGTGCGGCTGCTGCTGCGTGCGGGCGCCGACCCCGCCGCATGGGGCGCCAGCGGGCAGACGGCCCTGCATCTGGCCGCCATCGCGGGCCACCCACCGGTCATCGACGAGATGTTGCGGCTGCGCGTGCCAGTGGACCTGCTGAACCGGCAGCGCGAGACGGCGCTGGACCTGGCGGGTGCCGCCGGCCAGCAGGCCGTGATGGACAGATTGCTGCAGGCCGGTGCTGACCTGGCCGATGCCGGCCGGCGCTGAACCACGGCGCTGAACCACAGCGACGAAACGCCGTGGCTGCCACAACCGCGACGACCGTAGTCCGAAGTGTTCATGACCTGTCCTCATGTCATCGCATGCACTGTCATCACCCGTGTCGAAACTCATGCGTCCGATCCGGCTGGGCGTCCGGCGTGCCCCCGCGCTTCGAGGGGTGCGGTCCGAACGGCTCATGCCCTGCCTAGCCGTCCGCCGTGTGCTGACACACCCGACTCCTAGAGTTCTGTTCAAGGTCGGCACCGCCGGCCTACCCATTCGTCCCGAGATGATCCAAGGAGAGAGATTGATGAAGCTGAAGACCACCACCCTTGCACTGGCCGCGCTGTTGGCCCTGGGCGCAGGCACCGCGAATGCCGCTCTGACGTTCGCCAACACGGCCAACGGCGGTACCGCGTCGGTGTCGTTCGTGGCCATCGACAACGCCGGCACCATCTCGTACGCCGCCGATCTGGGCGTGTTCATGCAGAACTTCATGCCGGCAGCCCTGGGCAACACGGCTGTGGGCGGCGCTATCAGCGAGCCCGGCACGGTCGCTGTCTGGAACCTACGCAACAACACCTACACGCTGAACGGCGTGGCCACTTCGCTGGGCACGCAGACGCCGGCCTGGTCGGGCAACCTCACCAGCTTCCTGTCGGCCGCCGGCACGGGCAGCTACCAGTGGGGCGTGGTGTCGGGTGAAGGCATTTCCGGCCCGCAGACCGGCACGAACGTCATCCGCGGCCAGAACCTGATGTTCACCAGCGGCACCGTGGTCGACTACGACACCAGCAACGAATCGGGCGTCAACGGTGCTGCCGTCAACAGCGGGGCCGGCCAGGTTTCCCAGTTCTATGCGGCATCGAACACTGCCGCCGGCAACACCCACAGCGCGGGCCGGGCTGGCTCGAACACCGCCACCAGCGGCACCGCCTTCCTGGGCACGTCGATGGTGAACAACGGCATTGGCAACTTCAGCCAGCAGTTCGGCAACAACAACTACCTGCAGGCCCCTGACGCAGTGTCGTACTTCTCCTTCGTGCAGCAGGGCGCCCAGACCAACACCCCGGGCCAGACCTTCTACACCTTTGGCGCGGCCATCGGCATCAACCAGGACCCGGGCCGGCCGGCCACCTGGGCCTGGGACGAGCTCTCGGGCAACCTGACCTACACCGTGCCGGTGCCTGAAGCCAGCACCACCACCATGCTGCTGGGTGGCCTGGCCGCCATGGCCCTGGCCCTGCGCCGCCGCGTGCAGCGCTGACCGACCCGCACCGACCCTGACCACCGGCTCTGCCGGGCCGCTTCGGCGGCCCCGGTGAGCGGAGCCGTGTCTACCCCTTCATTCCATTTCACGAACTCCGGAGATCGACCATGACCCTGACCAAAGTTTTCGTCGCTGTTGCCGCGCTCAGCGCTGGCACGGCCTTCGCCGCCACACCCGCCGGCCAGATCGCCATCAGCTCGGGCGCCTCGGCGTCGAAGGGCAACTTGAAGCTGGCCCTCGTCAACCGCTGCAGTGGCCAACTGGGCGAATACGCCAACGGCAACAACGTTTCGACTTACGTTTGTGCCGCTGCGGGCTCGTTCGCCAACGCCAACAGCCCGACGGCCGCTGAATACGCCAATGCCGTCCCGGTGAACTTCACCGGCACCGCCATCGCCGAACTGCGTTTGAACGTCAACGGCGGATCGTTCGCGTCGGTGTGTCTGCTGGCCAACTGGCCCACTGGCACAGCTTGCGCTGCTCCCGAGTCGTACCAGAACCCCGCCACCGGCACGCTGGCGCCTGCGCCGACGGGCTCAGTGGTCGTGGGTGGCCTGACGGACGTCGAACCGAACGGCTTCTTGGCCACGGTGCGCGCCGGCATCGCCAACCCGCCCATCACCGCGTCGGCCTCATTCGCGCAGACGTTTGGCGTCGCCGTGTCGCCTTTGCTCTACGGCGCGATGTTCAACGACCAGAAGGCTGCTGGTACGTTGCCCGCGACCTGCCAGATCAGCGACACAGCCATCCCCGCTTGCGTCCCCGTGATCGGCAAGGCCCAGATGGCCACGATCATGTCGGGCAACACCGGCAACGCCTGGTACACGCGTGGCGCTAACTTCCTGGCGCCCAGCCTGCCCAACCCCACGGCCGCCACCTACGGCCGCCGTGTCGACACCTCGGGCACCCAGGCTTCTGCGCAGCAGTATTTCCTGGGCAACGTCTGCAACTCGTCGGGCAGCATCGACGTCGTGCCCGGCGGTGTCACCGCTGGCGCCGTGACCGTGGGCAACCTCAGCACCACCGGCAACCTGCGTGCGCTGCTGAATGGCAACGGCTACGCCATCGGCGTCCTGTCGGGCGAGAACAACCAGGCCGAAAGCTGGCGTTGGCTGCGCGTGGGTGGCATGAACATCGCCGAGAACGCCACCCCGGGCACGGCCGGCCAGACCAATACCGGCACCGCGCTGAGCGGCCAGTACGACTACTGGTTCCTGAGCCGTGTGGTGCGTCCGAACGCCCCCGTGGCCGCCGCTTTCTGGAGCTCGGTCATCACCGGCCTGGGCGCGGTGCCGGCCGGCACCACGCCTGGCCTGTTCCGCACCAGCGAGACCTCGTTCTCCAAGGGCACGAACACGTCGTGCAAGACGGTCGAATCGAACTGATCCGGCTGGCCGCGGCGGCTGCGCTGCTGTGTGCGGTGCACGGTCTGCAGGCGCAGACCGTGCCCGCCACACCAGCGGCTGAGCCACGGTTTGACATCCTCGAGTTCGTGGTCGAGGGTGACACCCTACTCGGCGCGCCCGCCATCGAGCGCGCCGTGTACCGCTTTCTGGGCCCGGCCCGTTCGGTGGCCGAAGCCGATGGCGCGCGCCGCGCGCTGGAGGCCGCCTATCAGGCTGCGGGCTTCCTGGGCGTGAGCGTGGTGCTGCCACCGCAGAACGTGGGCAGCAGCGGCGAAGTGCGCCTGCAGGTGGTGGCCGCCCCGGTGGAACGCCTGCGCGTGCTGGGCGCTGCGAACCTGCTGCCCAGCCGCATACGCGACGCTGTGCCCAGCCTGGCGGCCGGCAATGTGCCGAATTTCAACGAACTGCAGCAGGAACTGGGCACGCTGGCCCGCGCCTTGCCGGAAGCCGAGGTGACGCCTGTGCTGGCGGCCGGTACGCGGCCGGCCACGCTGGCCGCTGAACTGAAGGTGCAGGACAGCGTGCCCCTGCGCGGCAGCATCGAAGTGAACGACAAGCAGTCGCTGGACACCACGCGCGGACGCGTGGAAGCGAGCCTGTCGCACGACGACCTGTTCCAGCGCCGCCATGCGCTGGCGCTGAACTGGATCGTCGCGCCCCGCGACACCCAGCAGGCCAACATCCTGAGCACGAACTACTCTCTCCCGCTGGGCGGCGAAGGCGACCGCCTGAGCCTGGCCTTCACCACAGCCGATACGAACACGCCCACAGCCGTGGGTGGCGCCACGGTGTCGCGCGGCGAAACCTGGCGGCTGCGCTGGCGCGACCAGCTGGCCGCGCCGCAGGGCCTTTCGCACGGTCTTTCCTGGGGTGTGACGCTGCGGCACCTGCGCGACCGTGCGGTGCAGGCCGACGGCAGCACGCTGGGCGCCACACCGCTGCGCTACAGCACGCTGCAGCTGGGCTACGACCTGGTGGTGGAAGGCGCCGTGCCAGGCCGCCAGTCCAGCCTGCAGGCCGAATGGACCGTCAGCCCCAGTGGCGGAAACCGCCGCATCGTCGACTGTGGCGGCACGCCACGCGAACAATTCGCCTGCAAGCGGGCCGACGCCGAGCCGCGCTTCCAGACGCTGAACCTCACGCTTACGCACCGCGAACCGCTGGGGCGCTGGTCGCTGCTGGCCCGGGTGCAGGGCCAGCTGGCCGATGCGCCGCTGGCGCCGTCGGAACAGATCGTGTTCGGCGGGCAGGACTCGGTGCGCGGCTATTTCGAAGGCGAACAGGCGGCCGACACCGGCCTGGCCCTGCGCCTGGAACTGGGCAGCCCGGGCTGGGCGCCCTGGGGCGATGTGTCGCTCAGCGGCCTGGCCTTCGTGGATGCGGCGGCGGGCCGGCGCTTGTATGCGGTCAGCCCCGAAGTCACCACCCCGCGCCTGGCCAGCACCGGCCTGGGGCTGCGCGTGGCCGCGGGCATGGGCTTGCAGGCCAGTGTGAGCTGGGCGCGCGTGCTGCAGCAGACCACGCGCCTGGTGAACGGCCAGCAAACCCCCGTCAGCGGCAGCGACGCCGACCGCGCCCAGCGCTGGCAGCTGCTGCTGCGCCAGAGTTTCTGATGAACCGGCAGCGCTACCGCTTGGTGTTCTGCCGCCACCGCCGCATGCGGGTGGCGGTGGCCGAGCACGCACGGAGCACGGCGCGCGCGCCCGGCGCCGGCCTGCTGGGCGCAGCCCTGTTGGCCGCGGCCGCGCTGCCGGTGCTGGCGCAGACCACGGCGCCCCGGCCGCCGGTGGTGTTTGCCAGCCGCTTGCCAGCGCCGCCTGCGGCCAGCCTGCCGCAGCCGGTGACCAGCCTGTTCCGCGACCCCGCCGGCCGGGGTGCAGCCACCGTCACGGCGGGCACGGGCACGGTCGGCGGCTGGACCCTGTCGGCCGACGGCAAGACCGCCACCTTCGACCAGGGCAGCGCCGAGCGCGTGCTGCTGAACTGGCAGAGCTTCGACATCGCGCAGGGCTACACCGTTCGATTCCTGCAGGACAAGGACCCATCGAAGTACGTGTCGGCGCTGAACCGCGTCTGGGGCACTGCGCCTTCGGTCATCCAGGGCCAGCTGCTGGCCGACCGCGAGGTGCAGCTGGTCAACCCCAGCGGCGTGTATTTCGGCGCCAGCGCGCGCGTGCAGGCCGGCCGGCTGGTGGCGTCTGCGCTGTCGGTGCCGGACGCGGTGAATGCCCGGGGCATCCGCAACATCACTGACGGCTCGCCGGTGTTCACCGCCGCCGGCGCCAGCCACCGCGCCACCGACCCCAACGCCAGCGTGACGGTGGAAGCAGGTGCCGAGATCAGCACCGCGGCCGGTGGCGACGTGCTGCTGGTGGCGCCGCGCGTGGTGAACCAGGGCCGCATCAGCACGCCCGACGGGCAGACCGTCTTGGCCGCTGGCGACAAGGTTTACCTGATGAGCTCGTCAGACCCGAAACTGCGCGGGCTGATCGTCGCGGTGGACGCCTTCACCACCCCTGACGGCCGCCCCGACACGACGCTGGGCCTGGCCGAAAACAGCACCGCGGCGCTGGCCGCGCAGCTGAACGAGATCCGCGCCGATCGCGGCAGCGTGAACATCGTGGGCCTGACGGTGCGCCAGGCCGGCACGGTGAACGCCACCACAGCCGTGAAGGGCGCCAACGGCGTGGTGCAGCTGCAGGCCATGGCCACCACCGCCGTGCTGGACGCCGCCGGCAGCGGGCAGGCGCCGGCGCGCGGCCTGGTCATCGAACCCGGCGCGCGGGTGCGCGTGGGCGCCACGCTGGGCACGGTGGAACTGGCCGCGGGCAGCACCACGGCCGTGCTGCCGCAAGCTGGCGGGGCCACGCAGCTGGACGCCGAGGTCTTCAACCGTTCCGTCATCCGCGCGGAAGGCGCCGCCATTGCCGTGGGCAGCGGCGCGAAGGTGCTGGCCCCGGCGGGCGAGATCGACTTCAAGGCTGCGCGCTCGACCCTGGGCAACCCGATCTTCGATGCTGAATCGGCCGGCAGCGGCCGGCCCGACGACAGCCGCATTGTCGTGGCGCCCGACGCCGTGGTCAGCGCTGCAGGGCTGCGTGACGTGGCGGTGGACGGTGCGCGCAACCAGGGTGCGCTACGCCTGTTCCGCATCGAACTGGCCGACGCGCCCGTGCAGCGCGACGGCCCGCTCTATCGCGCGCAGGTGCTGTTTGACCAGCGTGATGCGGCCAGGATCACCGCCGGTAACGTCAGCGGCGCCGCGGCCGCGGTGGAGCGCACTGCCACCGAGCGCAGCACCGTCGGCGGCAACGTCAGTCTGCAGACCGATGGCGCCCTGGTGGTGGGCACCGGCGCGCAGCTGGACGTGTCCGGCGGCTCGGTGCGCGTGAGCGAAGCCGTGATCCGCAACAGCCTGCTGCAGCGCGACGGCCAGGTGACGAGCTTCCGCGCCCTGCCTGCCGGCCAGCGGCCCGACACCCTGCTGGCGCCCACGCAGGACACCGTGGTGCCGGCTTACACCCAGGGCGCCGATGGTGGCACGCTGCTGCTGAACGGGCGCCAGGTGCAGCTGGCCGGCCAGGCCCAGGGCAGCGTGGTGCTGGGCCCGTACCAGCGCGACCTGCGCGCAGCGCCACCCCTACCGGCCACGTTGCAGCTGGGCAGCGGCAGCGGCAGCACCTACTACCTGGACAGCATCGCGCTGAGCGCCGCGCGCGCGCCGGTGCCCAGCGCCACGCTGCTGGCCGACCCGCTGGGCGCCGACACATCAGGGCTGACGGGTGGTGCCACGCTGTCGCTGGCGGCCGTGGCCCGTGGCGGCTTCGGCAACCTGTCCTTGCGCGCCATGCGCGTGCTGCAGCCAGAGTTCGCCAGCCTGGACCTGGGCCCACGCGGCAGCCTGGACATCGTGGCCGGCGACGTGGCGCTCGATGGCATCTTCAGCGCCGCCGGTGGCCGCATCAGCGTCGCTGGCGACGATGCCCGGTCGGGCACCGTGGCCCTGTCGGCACAGACGGCGCTGGACGCCGCGGGCCGCTGGACCAACGACACGGCGGGTGCAGCCTCTGGTGCCGCTCCGGTGCAGAACGACGGCGGCAGCGTCAGCGTGCGCAGCGTGCTGGGCTTGACGGCCGAGCCCGGCGCACGCGTGGACGTGTCGGCTGGTGCCCGGCTGGCCAGCGGCGGCGGCATCACGCTGGGCAAGGCCGGTACGGTGACACTGGCCACGCGGCTGAACAGCACGGCGGGGACGCCGGTGGCGCGCATCGACGGCCTGCAGCTGCGCGGCTTCGACTTCTCTGCTGGCGGCAGGCTGGCGATGACGCTGCCTTCGGTGACCTTTGGCGGCAGCGCTGCAAGCGGCGGCGTGCGTCTGGAGGCGGACCTCTTGGCCAGCAGCGGCTTCGGCCGCATCGACATCACTGGCGGTGACCTGCGCGTGGCTGCCGGCACGCTGCTGGCGCCCCGCCTGCTGAACTGGCAATTCGACGAAGACTTCCGCAGCGCAGCCAGCGGCACCCTGGATGGCACGGTGGCAAGCCCCGTGCTGCTGGACGCACGGTTGGTGGAACGCAGGCCGGTCAGCGTGGGCCTGGCGGCCAGCCGGCCGCTGGACGAGCTGTTCCCGGGCGGCACGCTGAGCGTGGAGCGCGGCGCCAGCATCCTGCTGGAGCCCGGTGGCGCGCTGGCGCTGCAGGCCACGCTGGGCATCGATGTCGGGCGGCGCGGCGGCAGCGCGGGCCAGGCCAGCGTGCTGGGTGCGCCGGGCGGCAGTGTGTCGATGTCGTTGGTGGGCCCGCGTGGCGGCAACGCCAACGTCGACCCCTTGGGCTTCCTGCCGCAGCAGGCCATCTGGCTGGGCCCCGACGCACGGGTAGACGTAGCCGGCACGGCGCTGCTGCGGCCTGACAGCGCCAGCAGCAGCACGCGCTTTGAATTCGCGCCCGGCGCGGGTGGCACCACACCGGCCACACCGGCCACACCACCCGCCGAACGCCGGGTCGGCACGGTGCTGGGCGGCGGCACGGTGACGCTGGCCGCATCGCGCGGTTACGTGGTGGCCGAAGCCGGTTCTGCCATCACGCTGGACGGTGCGGCCGCCAGCCTGAACCTGCCCGGGGTGGCGGCGCCGGTGTCGGTGGCCAAGCCCGCCGGCAGCTTGCAGGTGCGCAGCCCCGAGGGCATCGCGCTCGACGGCCAGGTCTCGGCGCAGCCGCCGAGCGACGCCGCCGGCAGGCCCCTGGCCGATGGCGGCCGGCTGCAGGTCAGCCTGGGTGCGGGCGGCGTGCAGCCGAGCCTGGACGGCCAGTCGCCCTATCCGGCCGACCCGCGCGAACTGCGCATCGGTACCGAAGACGCTGAACTGGCGCGCCGCGGTGCACGCTGGGGCACGGACCTGAGCGAAAGCCTGGGCAACGGCACAGGCTGGGTGCGCACCAGCTTGCTGCAGGGCGCCGGCTGGGCCAGCGCCAACCTGGCGGCGGGCGACGTGCTGCGCTTCGACCGTTCGCTGTCGCTGGCCCTGCCGCAGGCGGTGCAGCTGGACGCGCCCGGCATCGCCGCCGCGCCCGGCGCGCAGGTGACGCTGCAGACGGCGTATGCGCTGCTGGGCGACACCAGCCTGTCGCGCCAGGGTCCGGCGCCCCATATCGGATCGACGCCCGACACCACGCCGGCAGCCCGCACCGGGCTGGCGGTGCGCGCCGACACCATCGACCTGGTGGGCAACCTGGGTTTCCAGGGCTTTTCGACCGTGGCCCTGGACGCCGCGCAAGACCTGCGCTTGTCGGCCGCAGCGCCCACCTTCGGCTTCGTCGAGACGCGCTTCCGCAGCGTGGCCTTCAGCGGTGAGCTGCGGCTGAGCGCTGGTCAGATCTACGCCACCAGCGGCTCGCAAATCAGCCTGCTGGGCGACAGCGCCAGCCAGCTGGTGCTGCGCGGCGCGGCGGGCGGCGCGCCCGCGCTGCCGCCGCTGACAGCCTTCGGTGCCATCAGCGCCAGCGCCACCGACATCGACCAGGGCGGCGTGCTGCGCCAGCCCTTCGGCAGCATCACGCTGGCGGCCACGGGCACGCTCAAGCTGGGTGCCGGCAGCGTCACGTCGGTCAGCGGGCAGGGCGCTGCGGTGCTCTACGGCCAGACCGTCAACCTGACGGATTGGCAGCTGCCCGGGCCCTTCGGGCTGAACAATGCGGGCGAAGCCGAGAGCAAGCGCCTGGTGCTGGCTGGCGCTGCCATCGAAACCGACCCCGAGGCCCGGGTTTCGGCCGCAGGCGGCGGCAGCGTGCTGGCCTGGGAATTCTTCCGCGGCGTAGGCGGCAGCCGCGACCGCTTTGACGACGCTGGCGTCTATGCCGTGCTGCCCGACCGCGCCACCGCACCTGGCGTATCCGTCACGGGCGGGCTGCTGGCAGCAGCGGATGTAGCGCGGCAGTTCGTCGTCACGATGCCGGGCTCGGGCCTGGCGCCGGGCCGCTACACCCTGCTACCCGCGCGTGCCGCACTGCTGGGCGGCAGCTTGCCGCAGGGCGCCTTCCTGGTCAGCCGGGCCAGCGACCAGGGCAGCAGCACCTTGCGCGCGCCGGTCGGTAACGACGACGGTTCGGTCGTCGTCACCGGCTACCTGGCCAGTGCCGGGTCGACCACGGTGGGTACGCCAGGCGAACGCTTCGTCGTCGAGCCCCTAGCCACGGCCCTGGCGCGCAGCGACGTGCGCCTGACCGACATCAGCGACCTGCGCCAGCAGCGCGCCGCGGCCCTGGGTGACCCGCGCCCGGCACTGCCGCGCGACGCCGGGCTGGTGCAGGTGCGTGCCGGCGACGGCAGCGGCGCCTGGACCGCAGCCCTGGACCTGGCGGCACGCGAAGGCGGGCAAGCCGGCCAGCTGGACATGGCCGCCACGCGGTTGGCCCTGCTGGACGACGTCGGCCGCACGCCGGCAGGCGCGCTGGGTGTCAGCGCTGCAGTGCTGGGCGCCAGCGGCGCCGGCAGCGTGCTGCTGGGCGGGCTGCGCAGCGTGAACGAGCAGGGCGTCGTGCAGATCGACACCCGCGGCACGCAGCGTGTGGACGTGGACCTGCGCGGCGGCACCCTTCGCAGCGAAGAACTGCTGCTGGCCGCCAGCGGCAGCGTGGCCCTGGCCGCCGGCACTTCGCTGCAGGGCACGCCCACGGGCACCCAGGGCCCGCGCACGCTGCAGACCGATGGCGACGGCGCCTTGCTGGCCGTCAGCGCCAACGCGCTGACGCTGCAGCGCGACGGTGCAGCGCTGACGGCGGGCCGGCTGCAGCTGGGCGAAGGCACGCAGCTGGCTGGCCGCCAGGTGCTGCTGGACGCGACGGCGGGGCTGCTGCTGCCGCCCAGCACCCGGCTGGCAGCCGACGCGCTGGCGCTGGGCGCGCCGCGCCTGGTAGTGGGCGACGCCGCCGCGACGGTGGGCGGCGCCGCCGCCACGCCGCTGAACGGCGCATTGCTGAACAGCCTGCGCAGCGCCGACGCGCTGACGCTGAAGGCCTACGACAGCATCGACTTCGCGGGCACGCAGGACGGGTCGGCGCGGGTGGCCAGCCGCCTGGTGCTGGACGCGCCGCTGGTGCGCGGCGTGGCCGCGGCAGACGGCAGTTCGCAGCGCACCACCCTGGTCGCGCAGGACGTGGTGCTGCGCAACAGCAGCGGGCTGGCCGCAGGCGACCCTGCGCGCGGCAGCGGTGGTCTGCTGCTGGAAGCCCGGCCACCCCTGCGAGCCGGCACCACGGGCGGGCTGACGATCGGCCCTGGCGCGCTGGCCCTGGGCTTCGACGGGCTGACGCTGCAAAGCAGTGGCGACATCGTGCTGCAAGGCAC
Source organism: Rubrivivax sp. (assembly GCA_027485165.1). Classification (GTDB taxonomy): domain Bacteria; phylum Pseudomonadota; class Gammaproteobacteria; order Burkholderiales; family Burkholderiaceae_C; genus Rubrivivax. Next base: position 22,802 of record JAIXRN010000018.1, on the reverse strand, counting down.
AGGCGGCGTGGCGGCCAAGGGCGACGTCGCGCTGGTGTCCGCCCGTGTGACGGCCGGCACCGGGGCCGCGCAGGGCATCGCGGCCAGCGGCGAACTGCGGCTGGACACCCCCAGCGCGGCGCGCACGCTGGGCGAGCGCGTCGGCCAGGGCGCTGCGCTGACGCTGAGCGGGCGCAGTGTTGACATCGGCGGCCGCGTCGACCTGCCGGGCGGGCAGCTGCGGGTGCAAGCAGGGGGCGCGTCGGGAGTTTCGGGCGCTGCAGGAACAGCGGGAGCAGCGGGAACAGCAGGCGACCCTGCGGCGCTGACGCTGCGGGCCACGGGCGTGTTGGCGGCCACGGGCTTCGTGCTGGACAACGGCGCCGGCTTCGTCACGGCCGGCTCGCCCGGCAGCATCATGCTGCAGGCCGACAGCGGCCGCATCGACCTGGCCGGCACGCTGGACGTCAGCGCCGCAGGCACCGGCGACGGCGGCAGCCTGCGCCTGAACGCCGTGGGCGAAGGCGGCACGCTGCGCCTGGCTGAAACCGCCGTGCTGCGCGGTCGCGCCGGGACTGCAACGGTTGGCAGCGAAGACCGCGGCGGCCGCATCGCCGCGGACCTGGCGCGCCTGGAAGACGCCGGCGCGCTGGCCCGTGCGGCCACGGCCGGTGGGCTGGACGACCGCTTTGCGCTGCGCGTGCGCAACGGCGATGTGGTGCTGGACAGCAGCGTGCAGGCCGGGCGCATCGACATCGCGGCCGACGCCGGCCAGCTGGCCATCGGCACCGCTGCGGCCGGCAGCCCCGTGCTGCTGAGCGCCCGCCAGGCCGCCGGCGGCGTGGTGGCGCTGGCCGCCGGAGGCGACCTGCTGCTGGGCCCGCGTGCCGCCATCGACGCGCGCGGCGCCGCAAGCAACAGCACAAGCAGCAGCACAAACAGCAGCACAAACAGCAGTACAAACGGCGGCGACGTGCTGCTGGCCAGCAGCAGCGGCCGCGTGCGCCTGGACGCCGCCGCCAGCATCGACGCCAGCGGGCCTGCCAGTACCGACGGCCGCATCGTGCTGCGGGCGCTGCGCGGCGCCGACAACCGGTCGGTGCAGGTCGACCGGCTGAACCCGGCGCAGCTGCGCGCCGGTGACGTGGCGGTGGAAGCCGTGCGGGTGTACGAGCGCATCGAAACGCTGACCCGCGACACCGACGACGACGTCAGCGTGTCGCAGCTGCAGATCCGCGCCGACAACAACGCCTTCATGGCCCACCGCAGCGGGGTGCTGGCCACGCTGGGCCTGGCCACAGCCGACGCTACGCGCTTCGGTTTGCGCGCGGGCGTGGAAGTGCGGTCCGACGGCGACCTGCGCGTCACCGACGCCTGGAACCTGGCCGCCGTGCTGCGCGGCAACCCCTTGGACCGGCCGGGAAATCAGCCCGGGGTGCTGACGCTGCGTGCCGCCGGAAGCTTGTTCGTCGATGCCACGCTGAACGACGGCTTCACGACCCTGACCGGTGGCGTCTTGACCGACAACACGCGTTCCTGGTCGCTGCGCCTGGCCGGCGGGGCCGACCTGGGTGCGGCGAACCCGCTGGCGGTGCAGGACGCGTCCCGCCTGGCGCCTGACAGTGGCGACCTGGTGCTGGGCCCCAACACAGCTGTGCGCACCGGCGCCGGGTCGATCGGCATGGCGGCCGCGCGCGACATCGTGCTGTCCCCGGGCGACGACGGCAGCCCGGCCCAGGTGCTGAGCGCTGGCCGCAGGATCGATGGCCTGGCCAACCTGCAGGCCAGCCTGTTCAGCGGCTTCACCAGCCGCCCGCAGTTCACCACGCAGGGCGGTCGCATCGAACTGCTGGCCGCGCGCGACATCGTGTCGGCCGAGCCCACCCAGTTCGTGGGCAACTGGCTGTGGCGCAGTGCCGTGGTGGGCAGCGATGGCCTGTACAGCGGCGTCGGCCAGGGCGCATGGTGGACGCCCTTCGAACGCTTCGCCCAAGGCGTGGGCGCTTTCGGCGGTGGCAGCGTGCTGGCCGAGGCCGGGCGCGACCTGGTGAACCTGCAGGCCGCCGCACCCAGCGCAGGCTACGCCGACAGCCGTGTGGCGGGCAGCGCCAGCACGCGCACCTTGCCCGGCGGCACGCTGGACATCCGCGCCGGCCGCGACGTGCAGGGCGGCCTGTTCGTGCTGGGGCAGGGCACGGGGCGCCTGGTGGCCGGCGGTGCCGTGGTGGCTGCCGCCAGCAACGCGAACCTGGTGCAAACCACGCTGGGCCTGATGGACGGCGGCTGGCGGGTGCTGGGCCGCCTGGGCGTGGAGCTGGGCACCGTGTTCCAGCCCACGGCGGCACCGGTGTCGACGACCAATAACCGGCTCTCGACGTCGGGCTACTTCTACACCTGGGGCAGCGGCGCCGGTCTGTCCATCGTCGCCAATGCGGGCGCGGTGCTGCTGCCGCAGCTGCCGTCGGAAAGTGCGCTGCAGGCGCTGGGCGTGGACGACCAGGGCCTGGGTGCCTTGTCGGTGCTGCCGCCATCGTTGTCGGTCACCGCAGCGGGCGGCAGCGTCATCGGCCGCAGCGACATGCTGTTGTTCCCGTCTGCCACCGGCAGGCTGCGGGTATGGGCCGGCGATGCGATCAGCCTGGACGGCGCCGCCCGGCTGGCCGTGTCGGACACCGACCCCGCCAACTGGCCCAGCCTGCGCCGGCCAGCCGGCGCGCCCCCGGGCGACTTCGTCGGCGGCGCGTCTTCCCTGGTGTCCAACAGCCTGGACGACACGCTGACGCTCGGCGGCCTGCGTGCTGCGGATACCGAACCCGCCCGGCTGCATGCCGACGGCACCCTGGCCATCCGCGGCGCCACGGCCAGTGGGCCGACGCTGTCCCTGGCCACGCCTGCGGTGCTGACGGCCGGCGACGACATCGTCGAGCTGAGCCTGCGCACGCAGCACTTCCGGGCCGATGACCTGACGCGCATCCAGGCCGGGCGCAACCTGCTGGCACTGTTCAACGGTGGCATCGAGGTCGTGGGGCCAGGGCTGCTGGACGTCAGCGCGGGGCGCGGTGTGGACCTCGGGTCGTCCGCTGGCATCAGCACCAGCGGCAACCTGCGCAACGCCGCGCTGCCCGCCGAAGGCGCCGCGGTGCGGGTGGCGGCGGCAAGCGCCGGCACGCTGGACCTGGGCGTGCTGCGCACCCGCTGGCTGGCGCCGCCCGAACAAGGTGGCAGCCCGCGCTGGCAGACCTGGCGCGCCCTGTTGCTGCAGACCGTGCGGCAGGCGCTGGCCAGCCCGGCGCTGGACGAAGACGCGGCGCTGGCAGCCTTCGCGCAGCTGCCAGCGGCCCGGCAGGCCGCCTTCGGCCAGCAGCTGCTGGCGCAGGAATTCCAGGCTGTCTACGCCAGCGGGCCGGCTGCCACTGAAGCCACGGTGCTGGCGGCGCTGCGTCGCGGCTTCGACAGCCGCAAGGCCGATCTGCTGCGCGCCGGGGAAGCGGCGCTGGGTTCGGGTTCGTCACTGACGCTGCCCGGGCGCGAGGTCTTGCGGGGCACCGAGCTGTCGGCTTATCTCGACCAGCTGCGCACGCTCAGTTTCGACAGCCTGGACACCACGGCGGCCGTGCGCGAACGCGTCGCCAGCCTGAACGCCGTGCGCAGCGCCGGCATGGCCGCGGGCATGCCTGGCACGCGCAGCTTCGAGCAGTGGCGCCAGCAGGCGGTGGCGCGCGAAGTGGCGTCTGCCGGTGCGGCGGCGGCATCGTTCGGCCGGCTGGCTTTGCCGCTGCGCCTGGCCTTGTTCGACCAGGCTTTCGCGGCGGCTGAACTGGGCGGCATCGGCAGCTTCGTTGCGCAGCCGGCCTGGCCTGCCAGCGGCACCGGGCTGCTGGGCTACAGCGGCGCGCTGGACATGACGCAAAGCGGCATCGTCACCCGCCGTGGCGGTGGCATCACGCTGCTGAACCCGGGCGGTGGCATCAGCATCGGCCTGAAGGACGTGGCCACTGGCAGTAACGCGCCCAAGGGCGTGATCGCCCTGGGTGGCGGCGACGTGTTCGGCCTGGCGCGCGAAGACTTCCAGGTCAACACGCAGCGCGTGTTCATCGTTGGCAGCGGCGACATGTCGATCTTCACGGCGCGCGGCGACATCGACAGCGGCCGGGGCGCGAACACCGCCGTGGCGGCGCCGCCGCTGGCCCCGCGCCGCACGGCAGACGGCGTGGTCTTCGAGGTACCGGCCACCACCACCGGCAGCGGCCTGGGCATCCTGGCCGACGCACAGGGCCGGCGCAGCGGCACCATCGGGCTGTTCCCGGCGTTCGGCGAAATCCTGGCGCTGGACGCCTTCATCCGCGCGCCGGCGGTGGTGCTGTCGGCCCCTGTGAAGGGGGCTGACAACCTGGTGTCGGGGTCGGTCTCGGGCACCGGCGCGGTGGTGGCCGCGCCTGCCCTGGCCCTGGCGCCGCCGCCGCAGGCCGCCGAGACGCGCGCGGCCGATGGCGGGGCCACCCGGCCCGCCGCCGAACAGCGCAACCGCAATTCGCTGCTGACGGTGGAACTGCTGGGGCTGGGCGCCGACAAGGAAGAAGCGGATCGCTGCGCCGAAGTGAAGGGCCGGCCGCGCCCGGCCGACTGCCCGCCACGCAACTGAAGGCGGGCGCTGTGGCGCCATCGCGCGGCCCATCGCACAGACGGGCTGGGCCCTTTGGGCCGGGGCCGAAAAGAATCGTCTAAACTGTTTCCCCCGTTAAACAGAGGCGATGACGACATGCCCAGCACGATGACACCCCCGAGCCCGGCCGACACTGCCGCCCAGGCGGCAGCCGAGATCCCCACCCAAGCCCCGACCAAGGCCTCTAGCAAGGCGCCAACCAAGGTGCCAACCAAGGCGCCAACCAAGGCCCCAGCGAAGAACGCGACCAAGACGGCGACGAAGACCGCGACCAAGACCCGGTCTGAGGCGGTGTCCAAGACCGTAAAGAAGTCTGGGCCCAAGACCGCACCGAAGTCGGCCGCCAAGACGGCCACCCAAGCGGCCACCCAAGCGGCCACCCAAGCGGCTTCCAGCTCGGCCGTCAAGAAGGCTGTCGCCGCGTCGCCGACCGCTTCCAAGGCTGCGGGCGCGCCGTCGGCCGTGAAACCGCCGCGTCACAAGCTGGTGCGTGACGGCTTCACCATGCCTGAGTCTGATTTCGCCCTATTTGCCACCCTGAAGGCGCGTGCCATCGACGCCAAGCGGCCAGCGAAGAAGAGCGAACTCTTGCGCGCCGGCTTGCGGGCCTTGATGCTGCTGTCGGGTGCCCAGCTGGCGGCTGCGCTGGCCAGCCTGGAAGCTGTCAAGACTGGCCGGCCCAAGAAGGGTCAGTGACCCCACTCACGCCCCCCGTGCCACCCAAGCCGCCCGCGCCTGCGCGCGATGATGGGCCGATGACGACGCCCGCCTTGCTACAGGTGGCCGTGATGGGCGCCGGCGCCGTGGGCTGCTACTACGGCGGCATGCTGGCCCGCGCTGGGCACCCTGTGACGCTGGTGGGCCGCGCCGCGCATGTGCAGGCCGTGCAGGCCCAGGGCCTGCGGCTGCAGACGGCGGCCTTCGACGAACAGGTGCCGCTGGCCGCCAGCACGGCGCCCGACGCAGTGGCCACGGCCGACGTGGTGCTGCTGGCCGTGAAGTCGAACGACACCGCCAGCGCCGGCCAGGCCCTGCGCCCGCACCTGAAGCCGGGTGCCCTGGTGCTGTGCCTGCAGAACGGCGTGGACAACGCCCAGCGTCTGCGCGCGGTGCTGCCGGGCGTGGCCGTGGCGTCTGCCGTGGTTTATGTGGCGGTGGAAATGGCCAGCCCCGGGCACTTGCGCCACCACGGCCGGGGTGAACTGCTGATCGAGCCCGGCGCCCACAGCGCGGCCCTGGCCACGGCCCTGGTGGCAGCTGGCGTGCCGGCCGAGGTGCGCGGTGACGTGCAAGCCCTGCTGTGGGGCAAGCTGGTGGTGAACTGCGTCTACAACGCGCTGTCAGCCCTGGGCGCCATGCCCTACGGCCGGCTGGTGCAGCAGCCCGGCGTGACGGCGCTGATGGCCCAGCTGGAAGCCGAATGCCGCGCCGTGGCGGCAGCCGAAGGCGTGGCCCTGCCCGACGGCCTGGACGAAACCGTGCGGCAGATTGCCCACACCATGCCCGACCAGATTTCGTCGACCGCGCAAGACCTGCTGCGCGGGCGGCCCAGCGAGATCGACTTTCTCAACGGCACCATCGTGCAGCGGGCCCAGGCCCATGGCCTGGCCGTGCCCGCCAACCAGGCGCTGTGGCTGGCGGTGAAGTTGCTGGAAGCGCGCCCGGGGCCGCAGTAGGGCGGCACTGGCCGCCGGTCGGCTGGCGCTAGCCCCGCGCGTCGAACTGCTGGATGGCGCTGGCCATCCTGTCCAGCGGCAGCACCTGGTCCACGGCGCCCAGCTTGATGGCTTCCTTGGGCATGCCGAAGACCACGCAGCTGGCTTCGTCCTGCGCCAGGCAGCGCGCGCCGCCGTCGTGCAGCAGCTTCATGCCGCGCGCACCGTCGTCGCCCATGCCGGTGAGCATGATGGCCAGTACATCGCCATGCGTGCAGTCCGCCACCGAGCGGAACAGCACGTCCACGCTGGGCTTGTGGCGGTTCACGGGCGGGCCGTCGGCCACCACGGCGTAATACTGGCCGCCGGCCTTGCGCAGCTGCAGGTGGCGCCCGCCGGGTGCGATCAGCGCCAGCCCGCGTTCCAGCCGGTCGCCATCCTGCGCTTCGCGCACGCGCATGGCGCACAAGCCGTCCATGCGCTGGGCGTACATGGCGGTGAACTTCTCGGGCATGTGCTGCACGATGGCGATGCCGGGGCTGTCGGCGGGCAGGGCCGTCAGCACCACTTCCAGCGCCTGCGTACCGCCAGTGCTGCTGCCGATCAGCACCGGCTTGTTCATCGACAGTGCATGCAGCCCGGGCACCGCCACGCGCGCGGCCGCCGCGGGTGGCGCGGTTGCAGCCAGTGCCGTGCCGGGCCGGCCGCCGCTGGCCTGGCGCGGGCGCGAGCGCGCGGCGCTCTTCAGCGCGGCCACCAGTTCGCGCCGCGAATCTTCCAGAAACTGTTTCAGCCCCAGCCGCGGCTTGGCCACCACGCCCACGGCGCCGGCAGCCAGGGCTTCCAGGGCCATGCGGCTGCCTTCGGTGGTGAGAGTGCTGCAGATCACGGTCGGTATCGGCGCTTCGGCCATTTGCTGGCGCAGAAAGGTCAGGCCATCCATGCCGGGCATCTCGATGTCCAGCAGCAGCACGTCGGGCCGCTTCTTGCGCAGCATGGGTGCCGCGATCAGCGGGTTCGGGGCGCTGCCGGCCAGTTCGATCTCGGGGTCACCCTGCAGCAGGTGGGCCAGGGTCTGGCGCACGATGGCCGAGTCGTCGATGACGAAGACCTGAATGCTCATCGCTGGGGGCGCGGCAGCGTCATCGCGGTCAGATCTGTCGCGTGATGGCAGCGGGGCGGAAGTGCGCTCATACCGGTACCGCCTGCACTTCGGGCGCATGCGGCCCCACTGTCCAGGCCAGGCGGCGGTAGCAGCTGCCGCCCAGGTCCTGGTGCAGCAGCCGAAGGCCGTCACGTGCCAGCGCCTGCTGTGCCCAGCGCGCGTTCTGCGTGCCCACATGCCCGCCGCCCTGCGCCCCTGTGGCCTGGCCTGGCCGGTCGTTCGGGAACTGGCCCGGGAACATGTTGCCGCCGCCGTAGAGCCAGGCCTCGCACAGCTGCGGCACGATGCCGCGCTGGCGCAGCAGCGCGTACAGGCCCTGCAGTGCGGGTTCGCCCCAGGCGGTGTCATGGGTCTGCACATCACCCCTGGGCGGGAAGCCGGCGTGCACCACATGGCACATGGCGCCCACCGTGCGCCGCGGGTCGCTCAGCACCACGGCCACACAGGAACCCAGCAGCGTGGCAAAGCGTTCGCCACGGCCCCCGCAGGCCATGTCGCCGGGGTGCAGGGTGTGCAGCAGCGGTTCAGACAGGTGCGACGGGGTGTGGCAAGCAGGTGCCAGCAGCGGGGCGCTCATGCAGCGGCCTTCCGGAAGGCGCCGGGCGCCAGCACCTGCAGCGGGGTGTCGCAGGGCACGCGCCCTTCGGCGGTGCCGATGAAGAACAGACCGCCTGGGCGCAGCTGTGTCAGCACGCGGTCCACCACGGCGCGCTTGGTGGGCGGGTCGAAATAGATCAGCACGTTGCGCAGGAAGACCACGTCGAAGGGCCCCAGCGCTTCGATTGGGGCGCACAGGTTCAGCTGGCCGAAACGCACCTGTTGCCGCAGCTGCGGCTGCACCTGCACCAGCCCTTCCGATTCACCGTCGCCGCGCAGGCAGTAGCGGCGCAGCCGCTCGGGGCTGACGTGGCGCAGCCGGTCTTCGGGGTAGATGCCTAGCGCCGCGCTGCGCAGCACGCGGTCGCTGATGTCGGTGCCCAGCACTTGCCAGGCCCGGCCGATGCGGCCTTGCTGCGCCATGTCGGCCAGCAGCATGGCGCTGCTGTAGGCCTCGTCGCCGAAGGACGAGGCCGCGCTCCACACCGCCATCTGCTGCGGCCGGGTGCGGGCCAGTTCGCGTTCCAGCAGTTCGTAGTGCGCGGGTTCGCGGAAGAAGTAGGTTTCGTTGGTGGTCAGCAGGTCCACCGCCATCTGGAATTCGCCACCGTCGTCCTGTGGGCCATGGCCTTCGATCAGGGACAGGTAGTCCTCGAAGCTGTGCAGTCCCAGGCGCTGGATGCGTGGCGCCAGGCGCGAACTGATCAGCGGCCGCTTGGCCTCGGTGAAGGCCAGGCCGATGCTGTCGTGCATCAGGGCCGATATGCGCTGGAAGGTGGGTGTGCTGAGCGACAGGCCGGGCATGGTGGGGTTCCTTGTGCAGGTTCAGGCGGCCAGCGCGGTTTGCGAAGCGGCGCAGAGCTCGGCCATTTCGCCCACGTCGAAGGCGCGGTCGGGTTCCAGCAGGATGACGAAGCGCGTGCCGACCTTGCCCATGCCGCGGATGAAGTCGCGCCGCACCGCGCCGCCGAAGTGCGGCGGCGGCTCGATCTGTGCCGCGGCGATCTCGATGACCTCGCTCACCGCGTCCACCATCAGGCCCAGTTCCACGCGTTCGCCGTCGCGCAGCGCGTCGAAGATGACGATGCAGGTCTTCTTGCTGATCTGCGCCGCGGCGCGGCCGAAGCGCGCGTGCAGGTCGATCACCGGCACCACGGCCCCGCGCAGGTTGATGACGCCGCGCACGAAGCCCGGCATCAGGGGCACGGTGGTGATGGCACCGACCTGGATGATTTCGCGCACCGTGCGGATGTCCATCGCGAACACCTCTTCGCCCAGGGCGAAGGTGAGGTACTGGCCTGGGGCCTCGCTGGCGGCGTTGGCGGGCTGGTGGCCGGGCGGGTGGGCGGGTGGGTGGGCGGGCTGATGGTCGGCCTTGGTGCTGACGCTGCTCATGTTCAGGCTCCGCGCGGCGTTCAGTACGGCCGGAAGTTGCCACCCGCCACCTTGGCGGCCGGGCGCGGGGCCAGGCCGGTGGGCTTGGCGCCACCTCGCAGCGCCGCGCCGGGCGAAGCCGCGGAACGGCGCTCGGCTGGGCTGTCGTGCCGGCTGCCGCGCGGGGCGGCGATGTCTTCACCGCGCAGCTGGAAGAAGGCCACCGACTGCTGCAGCTGTTCGGCCTGGCCGCTCAGTTCTTCGCTGGTGGCAGCCAGCTCTTCGGAAGCCGAAGCGTTCTGCTGCGTGGCCTTGCTCAGCTGGCCCATGGCGCCGCTGATCTGCGTCACGCTCTGGCTTTGTTCCTGCGATGCGGCGGCAATCTCCTGCACCAGTTCGCTGGTCTTCTGGATGCTGGGCACGATCTCGTCCAGCAGCTTGCCCGCGCGTTCGGCGGTGCTCACGCTGTTGCCCGCCAGGTCGCCGATCTCCTTCGCCGCTTCCTGGCTGCGTTCGGCCAGCTTGCGCACCTCGGCCGCCACCACGGCGAAGCCCTTGCCGTGTTCGCCGGCGCGCGCGGCTTCGATGGCGGCGTTCAGGGCCAGCAGGTTGGTCTGGTAGGCGATGTCGTCGACGATGCTGATCTTCTGCGCGATCTGCTTCATCGCCTGCACCGTCTGCGTCACGGCCGTGCCGCCGTCGCCGGCTTCCTGGCTGGCCTTGGTGGCCATGCCGTCGGTGACGCGGGCGTTGTCGCTGTTCTGCGTGATGGACGCGCTCATCATGTCGATTGATGCTGTCGTCTCTTCCACCGAACTGGCCTGTTCGCTGGCACTCTGGCTCAGGCTCTGCGCCGTGGCGCTGACCTGGTTGGCCGCGCCGGTCAGCGCGTCGGCGGCGGCGCGCACTTCTTCGATGATGCCCACCAGCTTGTCGCCGGTGCTATTGGCGTCGTGCTTCACCTGTTCGAACACACCCTGGGCTTCGCGCGTGATGCGCTGCGTCAGGTCGCCCGTGGCCATGCCGCTGAACACGCGGCCCACGTCGTCGATGACGGCGGCCAGCTTTTCGCTGGTGGCGTTGGCGTCGTCGCGCACCTGGCCGAACACACCTTCAACGTCGCGCGTGATGCGCTGGCTCAGGTCGCCGGCGGCCAGGGCGCCGAAGACGCGGCCGACGTCGCTGAAGATGACGGACGTCGTTTCCAGCAGCGCGTTCACGCCTTCGCACAGGTCGCGGATGGGGCCACTCTTGCCTTCCAGCGGAATGCGCTGCGACAGGTCGCCGCCCATCGCCGCACCCGTGGCGCGCTGGGCCTGGGCCACGGCCTGTTCCAGCATCTGGCGCGCGCGCACCTGTTCGGTGACGTCGCTCACCACCTTCACGATCTTGAAGACGCAGCCCATCTCGTCCTTCACCGGGGCGTAGGCACCCTGGATCCAGATCTCCGTGCCAGCCTTGGTGATGCGCTTGAAGACATCGCTCACAGCCTTGCCCGCGCCCAGGTCGTGCCAGAACTGCGTGTAGTCGTGGCTGCTGGCGTAGGCCGGGTCGACGAAGGTGCGGTGGTGGCGCCCCTTGATCTCGTCCAGCGTGTAGCCCAGGGCCTTCAGGAAGTTGCCGTTGGCATGCAGCACGTGGCCGCCCAGGTCGAATTCGATGAAGGCGAAGTTCTGGTCGATGGCGCCCAGCACGCCGCGCGCGTTCTGCCGTTCCAGTTCGGCTTCGGTGATGTCGTAGCGCACGCCCAGGTACTTCATGGGCTTGCCGTTTTCGCCCAGGATGGGGGCGATGACAGCGTCCACGTAGTAGGGCGTGCCGTCCTTGGCGCGGTTCTTCACCACGCCGCGGAAGATGTCGCCACGGCCGATGGTGGACCACATCTGCTTGAACACTTCCTTGGGCATGTCGGGGTGCCGGGTGGTGTTGTGGCCATGCCCGATCAGTTCATGCCTGGGGTACTTCGAGACGTCCAGGAACTTCTGGTTGACGCAGAGGATGTCGCCCTTCTTGTCGGCTTCCGAGACGATGCTGGTGATGTCCATGATCTCGGTGCGCACCTTCAGCTCGGCCTCCACTTCGTCCAGCCGCTGCTTCAGCTGCGCCAGCGTGGCTTCGCTGTCGGCCCGCGCGGCCTGCGCGGCGGCATGCTCGGCCTGCGCGGCCGCCTGCTGTGCCAGCGCGGCCTGCAGGCACTGCGCCGTCTCGTCCAGCGCCTTGCCGGCAAAGAGGCGGCCGATCCAGGAGACTTGTGGCGTGTTCATGGTGTCTGTCCTTCAGTGGAAGTTCGGTTCGGGCGGGCCGTGCCGCCAGTGGGGGGGTCGATGGCCGCCTGGGCGAGTGAATGCACGTCGAAGATCAATGCCACTTCGCCATTGCCCAGGATCGATGAACCGCTCATGCCGCGCAGGCTGCGGAACATGCGGCCCAGCGGCTTGATGACGGTCTGGTGCTGGCCCAGCAGCTGGTCCACCAGCACGCCGAAGCGCCGGTGGCCGGCCTGGATCACCACCACGCTGCTGCGCCCCGGCGGGGGCGTGTCCAGCGCGTACAGCGTGCGCAGGCACACCACCGGCAGCACCTGGCCGCGCAGCGTCATCAGCCGGCGGCCCAGGGCGTCCACGCCGCCGGTGGCCGGGCGGTCTTCGATCACCTCGACCACGGCGTCGAGCGGGAAGATGAAGCGCGAAGCGCCCACGCCCACCAGGAAGCCGTCGATGATGGCCAGGGTCAGCGGCAGGCGGATCTCGATGCGCGACCCGGCCCCGGGCGTGCTGGCCAGCAGCACGCTGCCGCGCAGGGCTTCGATGTTGCGGCGGACCACGTCCATGCCCACGCCGCGGCCCGACAGGTTGGTCACCTACTCCGCTGTGCTGAATCCGGGTTCGAAGATCAGCCGGTCGATGTCGGCGTCGGCCGGTACCACCCCGGGTTCGACCAGGCCGCGTTCCCAGGCGCGCTGCAGCACCTTGTCGCGCTGGATGCCGCGGCCGTCGTCGTCGATGCGGATCAGCACGCTGCCCGATTCATGGCAGGCCGACAGCTGGAGCCGGCCCTGCGCGGGCTTGCCGCTGCCCAGCCGCTGTTCGGGTGTTTCCAGGCCGTGGTCCAGGGCGTTGCGCACCAGGTGCATCAGCGGGTCGGCGATGCGCTCGACCACGCTCTTGTCGAGCTCGGTGTCGCCACCCACGATGTCCAGCAGCACGTCCTTGCCCAGTTCGGCAGCGGTGTCGCGCACCACGCGCCGGAAGCGCGAGAAGGTCTCGCCGATGGGCACCATGCGCAGCTGCAGGGTGCCGTTGCGGATCTCTTCCACCAGCCGGCCGATCTGGCTGTTGGCTTCCAGCAGCGCGCCCTGGCGCGTCTGGCGGGCCAGCAGGCTGGCGCCAGCGCTGGCGATGACGAGTTCGCCGAGCAGGTTGATGACCTCGTCCAGCCGGTCGGCCTGCACGCGGATGAAGCGGCCTTCTTCGGCTGTCGCCGTCGCGGCGTGGGCCGGGCCAGCTTCTCGCGACGGGGCAGGGCTTGCGGGGCCAGGTGGCAGGCCTTGTGGCGTTGGCGTTGGAATGTCATTGCGCTGCAGGGCCGCGCCAGGACCCCGCACCTGCAGCTCGCAGTCGTCGCGCACGAAGCTGAAGGCGCCTTCGATCTGTTCGCGCGTGGCCTCGGTGTGCAAGGCCAGTTCGAAGGCCAGGTGGCAGCTTTCCGGGTCCAGCTGGTCCAGCGTGGGCACGGCTGCGGTGTCGCAGACCAGGCGCTGGATCTCGCCCAAGCCGCGCAGGTAGTTCAGCAGGGCCAGCGGGTCCATGCCATTGCGGAAGGTGTCGCGGCCGAAGGCGGCAGACAACTGCCAGTCCTGCTCGGCACCAGTCGCCGGGGCGGCCTGGGCCAGTGCCGGCGTGGTTGCAAGGTGGCCAGCAGCCGCCTGCAGCTGGGCCACCAGGCCGGCGCGCAGGGCTTCCTGCTGCGGGTCTTCGCTTTCGCTGCGGTCGCGCGCCTGGGCCACCAGGTTGCGCAGCTGGTCGTTGCATTGCAGCAGCAGGGTGCTCAAGGCCGGGGTCAGCGCCAGATGGCCTTCGCGCAGCTGGTCCAGCAGGGTTTCGACATGGTGGGTGAAGGCCACCACGCGGTTCAGCCCGAAGATGCCGGCCGAACCCTTGACCGTGTGGGCGCAGCGGAACAGCGCGTTCAGCAGTTCGGTGTCGCCAGGGGCATCTTCCAGCTGCAGCAGCAGCTGTTCCAGGCTCTCGATCTGCTCCTGCGCTTCGCTGATGAAAGCGGGCAGGGCGGCTTCGATGAAGTCGCGGTCGGCGTCGTCGGCAGGGTGCTGGCCTGTACCGCTCATGCCGCCACCTCGGCGGCCGTGTGGTCCTGCAGCCAGGCGGCCAGGCCCAGGCCACAGCAGCCCTCGGCCAGGGCTCTGCTGGGCGATTGCAGTTGCAGGCTGCGGCCGCGCTGGGCCAGGGCATGGGCCAGCGACAGCAGCAGCTGCAGCCCGGCGCCGTCCACCTGGTCGACCGCGCGGCCGTCGACGAGGGCGGTGTCCCGCTCCAGCCAGGCCAGCCACTGCGGGTGCAGTTCCCCAGCCGTGTAGATCGTCAGTTCGGGCGGCAGGGCCAGCACGGGCGGGCCTTCGGCAGCAGGGGTGGGTTCGGTCATCGCGTGCTCCGCCGGCGTGGATCTGGGGGCTGCCGGGTCAGGGCAGGATGAGCTTGGACACGGCGTCCAGCAGCTGCGGTGGGTTGAAGGGCTTGACGATCCAGGCCTTGGCGCCCGCGGCGCGGCCTTCTTGCTTCTTGGCGTCCTGGCCTTCGGTGGTGAGCATGATCACGGGCACGAACTTGTGGCGCGGGTGCAGCTTCAGCTGCTTCACGAAGCTGATGCCGTCCATCTGCGGCATGTTCACGTCGCTCACGACCAGGTGCACCTTGGCCGCTTTTTCCAGCACCGCCAGGGCTTCGCGGCCGTCACCGGCTTCCAGCACGTCGTAGCCGGCACGCGTCAGCGCGAGCTTCACGACGGTGCGCAGCGAACTTGAGTCGTCGACGATCAGGATGGTCTTGGGCATGGTGGGCGCGAAGGGGGAAGGGCCTGCGGGCGGGCCGCGGTCAGAAGAAGGTGGTCTCGGTGCCGGCCTGGGGCGCTGCGGCCTGGCGCGGCCGGCCTGCGGCCACGGCGCGCTGTTCTTCGGTGGTGTAGCCGCTGCCCAGCAGGGCCTGCCATTCGGCGGCCGGCGGGGTCTGGCCCTGCGGCAGGGTCTGGGCCAGCCGCGCCACGGCGGCCTGGATCGACCCGCCCACCTGGTCGACGATCTGGTGCACCCGGTCCTGGAACTGGAAGGCCACCATCAGCTGTTCCACCTGGGCCTTCACCAGCGCGCCGCGCTCGCTCAGTTCTGCCGCGCGGCGGTTCAGTGCGCCCACGGCGTCGTCGACTTCGCCCACCACGCGCTGGATGGTGGCTTCGCTGTCGTGGATGACCTGGGCGTCGTGTTCCGTGTGCTGCGCGGCCTGGTCCAGGGCCTGCTGCATGCAAGCGCCGAAGTCGTTCACGCGTTCGCCGATGCGCCGCCCGGTGTCGCCTGATTCGGCCGACAGCCGCCGCACTTCGGTGGCTACCACCGCGAAGCCGCGCCCGCCCGGGCCGGCGCGTGCCGCTTCGATGGCGGCGTTGATGGACAGCAAGTTGGTCTGGCGCGCCAGCTTGGCCACGTCTTCGGCCATGTCGCGCAGTCCGGCCGATGCGCCCGACAGGGTGCGCACCGAACCCATCATCTCTTCGCGCGACTGCACGAAGCCGTGGAAGCGTTCGATCAGGCCCTGCAGCTGGGTTTCGCACTGGGCCAGCACGGCGGCGCGGGCGTCGATGCTGGCATGGCCAGCGCTGTCCTGTGGGCTGACGATGGTGTCCAGCTGCTCCAGGATCTGGCTGAAACCCTGCAGCAGCTGGTCGGTGGCTTCGCGCATCTGCGCCTGGGCGGTGCCCAGGTGCGTGGTCCAGGTGCGGGCGGCTTCGTCCAGGCGCTGCAGCAGCGTGGCCGTGGCCGCGGCCGGGCTGGCGCGGTCGGAACCGAAGGTGGGCGAGTAGACGGTGCCGGGCGGCAGCCTGGCCCAGGCCGCAGCCTGAAGCTGGTGCCGCCATTGACGCCAGGCCGACCAGCCCGCCAGGCCACCCAGCGCAGCCCAGGCCGCCGCTGCCCCCAGCAGCTGGTCTGCCAGCAGGGCGGCCCCCGCTGCCAGCCACAGGCCCGCTGCAGCCAGCTTGTTAAGCCCTACGTGCCGCAGGCCCGAAGCCGGCCCGTGGACAGGTTCTGGGTGGTTTGTCCACTCTTTGTCCATGACAAAAGTTTCAGTTTTGCGTTGTTGGCAGCTGCACAACTGCAGTATCGGAAGCACCGATACAAACTGAAGACACGATCTCGTGGGTTTTGAGCCGGCTTCCCGAAGGCTTGCGGCTGGAGCCGCGGCCTATGCTGGCGGACCCTGGCGGACCCTGGCGGACCCTGGCCGACCTGCGCAGCCGCGCACGCCGCGCCCCAAAACCCGCCGAACGGAGACCGCCGATGCTGACCCGCCTGATCTACGCCAGCGAACCCAGCCAGCCGCTGACGCCTGCGGCCGTGCAGGACATCGTCGACCACGCGCGGGCCGCCAATGCGCGCAGCCAGATCACGGGCATGCTGATCTTCGACAGCGGCGCCTTCCTGCAGGTGCTGGAAGGCCGGCGCGAACCGGTGAGCGAGACCTTTGGCCGCATCGCGCAGGACAAGCGCCATCGCCATGTGGTGCTGCTGTCGGTGCAGACGGTGGACGAGCGGCTGTTCGGGCGCTGGGCGATGGGTTTTGCCGCCGCCGACGCCAGCGGGCGCGATCAGTTCCTGCGCTTTGGCGGCAGCGACCGTTTCGAGCCCTACACGCTGTCGCCTGGGTCGGCCGTGGGGCTGCTGTTGGCGCTGTCGGGAGGCTGACGGCGGCTGTACAGCGCGGCAGAAATAGCAACGGCCCCGCAGGGCCGTTGTGTTTTCCAGCTCTGGCCGGCCGGGTGCCGGCTGGGGCCTGTGGGCGTCAGGCCGTGGGCGTGGGGGTCGCCGTGCCGTTGCCTGCGGCCACACCCAGGCAGTTGTTGCAGCGGCCCAGGCCGCGCAAGCGCGGATCAGGCTTGCCGTCGCCAGTCTTGAAGTTGGCGTGGCATTTGATGCACACGTACATCTTCGAACTGGACATCATCGGCTTCACGCCGGGCTCGGCGTTCGGGCGCGCGGCGGTGTATTCGGCTTGCGTCTGGCGCAGCTTGGGGCCGCTGGAGCTGGTGGCGGCCGGCGTGGCGGGAAGGGCTTGGGTGTTGGTGCGGCGTGTGGTCATGGCGGCTGGCAGGCAGGGAGGGCACCCCGATCAACGCGAAGCAAGTATTGTCCCAGACTTCTCGTGGGGTCGCACCCGGGGCTGCCCCTGGCCCCCCGGAAACGTGGTGCAGGGTGGTGGATGCCATACTTCAAGGCTGTTGCCCGCCCTGCAGGCTGCCCCGGCAGCGTGCTACCTGCCCATGCCGATGCTGCCGTCCAACCACCCCGAACGCCTGGCCCTGGCCGACGAGGTGCATGCGCGGCCCCCGGAGCCCCTGAATACCCCCACACGCGCCAGTTATGTGGCCGTGTTGATGGACAGCGAAGACCGCGGCGCCGAAGCGCAGCACCTGGCCAATCTGTGCGCGATGTTTTCGGTCCCGCCGCCCGCTGCGGGTACCACTCAGTTCAGCACCACGTTGGGCCCGCTGCGCCTGAAATGGGAACGGCACGGCGAGTTTTCGGGCTTCACCTTTTTCGCGGCTGGCGACGCTGGCGACAACTTCGACACCACCGCGGCCCACCTGCTGCCGCCTGGCTGGCTGAACGCCCTGCCGGGCCAGACCGTGGCTGCAGCCCATGCCCTGCTGCTGCCGGGCCAGGCCACGCCGCCGGACGCAGCCACCTTGGCGCGCTACTTCGGCGGCAACCCGGTGCTGGGGTCCACCATCGGCGGCGGCGCCGGCCATGCCTTCACCGACTTCCGGCTGCACGCCGACGGCCGTGCGCGCTTCCTGCTGCTGGACAACGGCTTCACGCTGAACCAGGCCGGCCGCATGCTGCAGCGCCTGTTCGAGATCGACGCCTACCGCATGCTGGCCCTGCTGGCGCTGCCGATTGCGCGCCGCCAGAGTCCGCGCATCGTAGCGGTCGAAAAGAGTCTGGCCGAGCTGACCGACGGCATCGCGCGTGAAGACGGTGCCGACGAACAGCTGCTGCAGGAACTCACGCGGCTGGCCGCCGAAGTCGAAAGAAGCCTGGCGGCCAGCCAGTTCCGCTTCGGCGCCTGCCGCGCCTACAGCGAACTGGTGCGCACACGCATCGGCGAACTGCGCGAACAGCGCATCCGCGGCCTGCAGACGATCGAGGAATTCATGGCCCGCCGCTTCACCCCGGCCGTGACCACCTGCCAGACGGTGTCGCAGCGCCTGCATGACCTGTCTGAACGCGTGGCCCAGGCCAGCGGCCTGCTGGCCACCCGGGTGGGCATTGCGCGCGAAAAGCAGAGCCAGGCCCTGCTCGCCAGCATGGACCGCCGCGCCAAGCTGCAGCTGCGGCTGCAGCAGACGGTGGAAGGCCTGTCGGTGGCGGCGATCTGCTACTACGTGGCGGGGCTGGTGGGCTACGTCGTCAAAGCCGCGAAGTCGACCGGCGCGCCGCTGAACACCGAACTCATCGTCGGCCTGTCGGTACCCGTGGTGGCGGTGGCATCGCTGATGGCCATTCGCCGCGCGCGCCGCCGCATCCACAACGCCGAGGCGCGCGAACGCGCCGCGGTGGCGCATTGACGCGGCCAGCGCCAGCCGTGCACCCTGCTGCCCCATTTCAAGAGCCCAGCCGATGTCCCTGACCTTCCCCTTCTCTGCCATCGTCGGGCAGGACGAGATGAAGCTCGCGATCCTGATCGCGGCCGTTGACCCCAGCGTCGGCGGCGTGCTGGTCTTCGGCGACCGCGGCACTGGCAAGAGCACGGCCGTTCGCGGCCTGGCAGCGCTGCTACCGCCCATGCGCGCGGTCGTGGGCTGCCGCTACCACTGCGCGCCCGAAGGCGGCGCCGGGGCCTGCGAACAGTGCCCGGCGTTGAAGCCCGCCGGCAAGAAGCCCAAGTCCGAACTCGTGCCGGTGCCCGTGGTTGACCTGCCGCTGGGCGCCACCGAAGACCGCGTGGTGGGTGCGCTGGACCTGGAACGCGCGCTGTCGCAGGGCGTCAAGGCCTTCGAGCCCGGGCTGCTGGCGCGCGCCAACCGCGGCTTCCTGTACATCGACGAAGTCAACCTGCTCGAAGACCACCTGGTCGACCTGCTCATTGACGTCGCCGCATCGGGCGAAAACGTCGTCGAACGCGAAGGGCTGAGCGTGCGCCACCCGGCGCGCTTCGTGTTGGTGGGCAGCGGCAACCCCGAAGAAGGCGAACTGCGCCCGCAGCTGCTGGACCGTTTCGGCCTGAGCGTGGAAGTGAAGACGCCCACCGACGTGCCCACACGCATCGACGTGGTGAAGCGTCGCGACGCCTTCGAACGCGACCCGCAGGCCTTCACCCAGGCCTGGGCGGCCGAAGACGAACGCGTGCGCAAGCGCCTGACGGCCGGGCGCAAGCGCCTGCCCGACGTGCAGGTACCCGACGCGGTGCTGGAAAAAGCGTCTGCCCTGTGCCTGGCGCTGGGCACAGACGGCCTGCGCGGTGAACTCACGCTGATGCGCGCCGCGCGTGCGCTGGCGGCGCTGGAAGGCGCCAGCGTGGTGGCGCCGGCGCACCTGCAGCGCGTGGCGCCTTCGGCTCTGCGTCACCGGCTGCGCCGCAACCCGCTGGACGACACCGGGTCCAGCGCGCGCGTGGAACGTGCGATGGCCGAGCTCTTCGCGCCGGCGGTCGGCGCCGTCAGTGCCCCCCCGGCCCTGACCCCGGCCACGCCTGCAGCGCTGCCCGCGTCGGCTTGATGTCTGCCCCGAAGGCGCCTGCTTCGGCGCCCTCTGCCGCGCCTTCCTTCGCGCTCGCCGAGGCCCGCTCTGCCTCGCCCGCTGCCATGCCCGCCGAGACCACCGCAACACCTGACCCCGCCGACTTGCCTGGCGAACGCTGGGCCGACGCTGTGCTGGCCCTGCTGCTGCTGGCCATCGACCCGCCAGGCATCGGCCTGGCCCTGCACGCCGCGGCCGGCCCGGTGCGCGACCGGTGGCTGGCCCTGCTGCGCCAGCAGCTTGGGGCTGGCACGCCGCTGCATCGGCTGCCGCTGCACATCCGCGATGACCGGCTGCTCGGCGGCCTGGACCTGACCGCCACCCTGCAGGCTGGCCGCCCCGTGGCGCAGCGTGGCCTGCTGGCCGACAGCCATGGCGGCCTGCTGCTGCTGGCCATGGCCGAACGGCTGGACAGCGGCACCGTGGCGCGCCTGGCCGCAGCCATGGACCGCGGCGTGGTGGTGGCCGAACGCGATGGCGTGGCGCTGTCGCATCCGGCGCGCTTTGGCGTCGTGGCGCTGGACGAAAGCGAAAGTCCGCCGCCTGGCCTGGGCCCGGGCCTGGGGCCTGACGAAGCCCTGCCCGCCGCATTGCGTGACCGCCTGGCCCTGCTGCTGGACCTGGGCCCGGTGCCCCCACGCCTGGCGCTGGACAGCGACGACGCCTTCCTGATGTCGCCCGCCGAGCTGGCCGCCGCCCGCCAGCGCCACGTCGCATTGCAAGTACCCGATGCACTGCTGCACGCGCTGTGCACGGCCGCCGCTGCGCTGGGCGTGGATTCCCCCCGCGCCTGCCTGCAGGCCCTGTGCGTGGCGCGCGCGCATGCCGCGCTGCACGAACAAGACGAGGTGCTGGCCGAAGACATGGCCGTGGCCGCGCGCCTGGTGCTGGCCCCGCGTGCCACGCGGCTGCCGGCCGCCCCGCCCCCGGATCAGCCCGAGGACGCTGCCGCGCCCGAAGAACCTCCGCCCGCAGACCCGGCCGACCCTGCCGAACCCCCGCCCGAGCCGGAAGACGCGGCGCCGCCGCCTGCTGATGAAGCGCCGGACGTACCGCCCGACGCCGACGATGAGCTGCCCGACTTACCGCCCGGCGCGTTGGACGAACTCGTGCTGCAGGCCGCCCTGGCGGCGCTCCCGCCCGACCTGCTGGCCAGCCTGAAGGCCAGCCAGGCCGGCCAGGCGGCGCGCCAGGCCGCGCGCGCAGCTGGCGTTTCAGGTGCGCTGCAGAAGGCTGGCAAACGCGGCCGGCCAGTGGGCGTGCGGCGCGGCGAGCCGCGCGCCGGCCAGCGCCTGAACGTGATCGAAACCCTGCGCGCCGCTGTGCCCTGGCAGAAGCTGCGCCGTCGCGGCGAAGCCCCGGTCCCGGGCGCGCCACGCCGCGTGGAAGTGCGCGCCGACGACTTCCACGTCACCCAGCTGCGCCAGCGGCGCGAGACCACCACGCTGTTTGCCGTCGACGCTTCGGGCTCGGCGGCGGTGCAGCGCCTGGCAGAAGCCAAGGGCGCGGTCGAACTGCTGCTGGCCGACTGCTACGTGCGCCGCGACAAGGTCGCGGTGCTGGCCTTTCGCGGCCGCGCGGCCGAACTGCTGCTGCCGCCCACGCGGTCGCTGGTGCGCGCGAAGCGGGCGCTCTCTGGCCTGCCGGGCGGCGGCGGCACGCCGCTGGCGGCGGGCATCGACGCCCTGGCCGTGCAGGCTGCTGCGGCACGCCGCCGGGGCGACACCGCCGTGGCCGTGCTGCTGACCGACGGTCGCGCCAACGTGGCGCTGGACGGCACCGGCGGCCGCGCCCGGGCCGAGGCCGACGCCCTGGCGGCGGCGCGCCGGCTGCGCGCGCTGGGGGCAGCCGTGCTGGTCATCGACACATCGCCCCAGCCCAGCCCGCAGGCCGCGCGCGTGGCCGAAGCCGCCGCTGCCGTGTACCTGCCGCTGCCGTACGCCGGCGCCCAGGCGCTGTCGCGGGCCGTGCGTGCCGCCGCGGATGGCAGCGGCCGCGGGGTATAAACCGCGCCTGGCGGAGGGACCGCTCAGCACACCATTTCAAGGACAAGCATGGCCCAGACCCTGAAGGACCTCCTCGCCCGCGGCGCCGACGCTGCCCCCGCCCTCTCGGCCCCCGGCCGCCCGGCGCTGACGCATGGCGGCCTGCGCGCGCAGATCGACGCCACCGTGCAGGCGCTGA
The DNA here is from genome assembly GCA_027485165.1 of Rubrivivax sp. Lineage (GTDB taxonomy): Bacteria > Pseudomonadota > Gammaproteobacteria > Burkholderiales > Burkholderiaceae_C > Rubrivivax. The sequence goes on along the minus strand of JAIXRN010000018.1, from coordinate 1,164 downwards.
ACGCGTTGGGCATCGGCCGCGGCGACCGTGTCGCCATCGTGCTGGCCAACGGCCCCGAAATGGCGGCCTGCTTCGTGGCCTGCGCCAGTGGCGTGACCAGCGCGCCGCTGAATCCGGCTTACCGCGGCGACGAATTCGAGTTCTACCTGTCCGACCTGAACGCCAAGGCGCTGATCGTCGAGGCTGACAGCACATCGCCCGCCATCGAGGTGGCGCAGAAGCTGGGCGTGCGCCTGCTGAACCTGGTGGTGGCACCCGATGCGCCCGCCGGTACCTTCAGCCTGGTGCCGCGCGACGGCACGGACGCTGGCACGACCGCGGCGCATCCTGGCTACGCCGCGGTGGACGATGTGTCGATGGTGCTGCACACCAGCGGCACCACCTCGCGGCCGAAGATCGTGCCGCTGTCGCAGGGCAACCTGGTGGCGTCGGCCACGCACATCGGCCGCACGCTGCAGTTCACGGCCGCCGATTGCGGGCTGAACATCATGCCGCTGTTCCACATCCACGGGCTCATCGCCGGCGTGCTGGCGCCGCTGGCCGCGGGTTCGCAGGTGTTCTGCACCCCGGGCTTCAATGCGCTGAAGTTCTTCGGCTGGATGGACGAAGCCAAGCCCAGCTGGTACACGGCCGTGCCCACCATGCACCAGGCCATCCTGTCGCGTGCGTCCAAGAGCGCCGACGTGATCGCGCGCCACCCGCTGCGCTTCATCCGGTCTTCTTCTTCGTCGATGCCGCCGCAGGTCATCGCCGAACTGGAAGCCGTGTTCAAGGCGCCCTTGATCGAAAGCTATGGCATGACCGAAGCCGCGCACCAGATGGCCAGCAACCCGCTGCCGCCGGCGGTGCGCAAGCCCGGCAGCGTGGGCCTGGCGGCCGGGCCGGAAGTGGCCATCATGGACGAAGACGGCGGCATCCTGGGTGCGGGTGAGATCGGCGAGATCGTGATCCGCGGCCCGAACGTCACCGCCGGCTACGAAAACAACCCCAAGGCCAATGCCGATGGCTTCCGCAACGGCTGGTTCCGTACCGGGGACCAGGGCACGATCGACGCCGAGGGCTATGTCAGCCTGACCGGCCGGCTGAAGGAAATCATCAACCGCGGCGGCGAAAAGGTCAGCCCGCGCGAGGTCGACGAAATCCTGATGGACCACCCCGCCGTGG